>NZ_DASVCJ010000047.1:0-103031 GCF_036381655.1 Ferrovibrio sp. | reverse complement strand
TCTTATCCTGGGCACCAATTCCCGAGTATCGTGCCGATGATCGGGCCCTGCCGGCAGGGCACCCTCTGAAGGCAAGCGCATCCAGAGAGAGCGCAGGCATGGCCATTACCGTTCATCAAGGCGACTTGCCCGACGGCCTCGATCTGGGGCCGGTGGTTGCCGTGGATACCGAAACCATGGGATTGCGCACGCTGCGCGACCGGCTTTGCGTGGTCCAGCTCTCCGGCGGCGACGGCAATGCCCATCTGGTGCAGTTCCAGGCCGGCACGGATTATCGGGCGCCGAATCTCAAGCGCCTGCTGGAAAACCCCAATATCCTGAAGCTATTCCATTTCGCCCGGTTCGACCTGGCGGCGCTGCGGCATTATCTGGGGGCGAAGACCGCGCCGGTCTACTGCACCCGCACGGCGTCCCGCCTTGTCCGCACCTTCACCGACCGGCATGGCCTGAAGGATCTGTGCCGCGAGCTGATCGGCGTCGAAATTTCCAAGCAGGAACAGTCCTCCGACTGGGGGGCGCCGAAGCTGACCGAGGCGCAGCAGCGCTATGCCGCGTCGGACGTGCTGCACCTGCATCAGCTCAAGACCGTGCTGGATGGGATGCTGGCCCGGGAAGGGCGTACGGCCTTGGCGGAAGCCTGTTTCGGTTTCCTGCCGACCCGCGCCGAGCTTGATCTCGCAGGTTGGGCAGAGGAAGATATCTTCGCCCACTGATTGTATCGGGCGAAAAGGGCCCTGACAGATCAACCGGTTTGCATTTTCAGGGCTAAGCCCCCATATTTGGCACGATTTTTGTTAGAGGTTGCAAGCGGTGGGTAAGTCCATGGCATCCGCACCAGCCGCCACGCGTGCCAAGCGCGTCGGGCGCAAGAGCACAAAGACAGAGGTAAAGGTCGTCCAGGTTTCGAATCCGAAGCCGGCTGCCAGCGAGGATGTGGCGGTTGGCCGCCGCGTCCTGCTGATGGAAGCGAACGGCCTGGCGGCGCTGGCCGCGCAGATCGATGGCGCCTTCACCAAGGCCGTCGACATTCTGATGGGCGTAAGCCAGCCCGGCGGCCGTTTCCGCGTGATCGTGTCCGGCATGGGCAAGAGCGGCCATGTGGCGCGCAAGATTGCGGCGACCATGGCCTCGACCGGCACGCCGGCTTTCTTCGTCCATCCGGCAGAAGCCAGCCATGGCGATCTCGGCATGGTGACCCAGGGCGATGTCCTGCTCTGCCTGTCGAATTCGGGCGACGTGCCCGAACTGGCCGACCTCATCGCCCATGCCAAACGCTTCGCCATTCCGCTGATCGGCATGACCTCGAAGCCGCGTTCGGCGCTGGGCCAGGCCTCGGATGTCGTTCTGACCTTGCCGCCGGTCGAGGAGGCCTGCCCGATGGGGTTGGCGCCGACGACTTCGACGACCATGATGCTGGCCCTCGGCGATGCGCTGGCCGTGGCGTTAATGGAACGCAAAGGGTTTACGCGCGAGCATTACCGGGTCTTCCACCCCGGCGGCCGTTTGGGCAAGCAACTGATCAAGGTCAAGGATCTGATGCATGCCGGGGCGGAGATGCCGCTGGTGGCAAGCGGCACGCCGATGCGGGAGGCGCTGATCACCATGGCCGGGCGCAGTTTCGGCTGCATCGGCGTCATTGCCGAAAAGGGACGCAACAGGGGCAGGCTGGTCGGCATCGTCACCGATGGCGATTTGCGCCGCCATATCGAAGGCGACCTGCTGGCTCAGAAGGTTGATGCGGTCATGACGAAGTCGCCGATCACGATCGGCCCGAATATTCTGGCCGTCGAGGCCCTGCGGGAGATGAACCGCCGGCGGATCACCGCGTTCTTCGTCGTGGAAGCCGGCCGGCCGGTCGGCATCGTTCATATGCACGATTGCGTGCGCGCCGGAATCACGTGATGGCCGGCGGCATCGAAGAGGCAGCGGAATTCTCAGTGTCACGGCATCGTCGTGTTACCGAATTCGCACCGCGCAACTCCGAAATGGCGCTGACGACGCTGACCAAGCGCCGGCGCTACGTCCATTTCATGAAGTTCGTGCTGCCCTTGCTGGCCCTCGGCACGGTCGCCGTGCTGGTCGCCTGGCCGCAACTGGCTAAGCGACATGTGGCGCTGCCGCTGACCTTCAGCGAAGTCGATACCGCCGAGGCGGCGCTCGTCATGAACAATCCGCGCTATCGCGGAACCGATGCCAAGGATCAGCCTTACGTGGTGACCGCCGATCGCGCCATCCAGGACCCGCAGGATAAGCAGCAGGTGACGATGGACAATGTCCAGGCCGACCTGACGATGAATAACGGCGCCTGGTGGTCGCTGACGGCCGATACCGGCCTTTATCATGGCGGAACAAAGCTGCTGAACCTGTTCGGCAACATCAATGTCTATGGCGACAACGGCTATCAGATGCATGGCACCAGCGCCGAGGTGAATCTCAACACCGACGAGCTGGCCAGCGACGAGAAGGTCTGGGGTCAGTCCGATCTGGGCATGATCCGGGCCAACGGTTTGCGTATCCGCGACAAGGGGCGGGTAATCATTTTCATCAATGGCGTCAATACGACGATCCTGCCGGGCAAGAAACGGGGCTGATCGGGAATGCGTGTCATCTTTTTCGTAGCCCTCTTGCTCGCCGCCATCGCGGCGCCAAGCCTTGCGCAGGTCAACCTGGGCAACAACCGCAACAGCGACAAGCCGATTGAGATCACGTCGAACACGCTGGAGGTCCAGCAGGACAAGCAATTGGCGATCTTCCGCGGCGATGTCGATGTCATACAGGGCGACACGCGGCTGCGCTCGGAAGAACTCTTCGTCTATTATCGCGAGCGCTCGGCGCAATCCGAGGGCAAGTCTGCCGTCAAGCCGGCTTCCACGACCGGCGCGCCGGACGCCAGCTCGATCACCAGGATCGAGGCGAAAGGCAAGGTCTTCGTTTCGACGCCGGAGGAACGGGCGCAGGGCGATTTCGGCGTCTATGACGTGGACAAGAAGACGGTGACGCTGACCGGCAATGTCCTGCTGACGACGGATCGGGCGACGGTGCGCTGCGCCAAGGCGGTCATGTTCCAAGACAGCGGACGCAGCATCTGCGAGCCTCTGCCGGGCGAGCGCGTCCGTGGCGTTTTCCTGCCGAATGACGCGCAGACCGCTCCGGCCGGCAACGGACCGGCTGCTTCCGGTCAGACAGGCGCAGGGAAGAGCAAGCAATGACGGTGATCGACGCCGGGAACGATCCCAATGACGCCGGACTGCGCCTGGTTTCGGAGAATCCGTTTCCCGGACTGGCGGCGCATCGCCTCGGCAAGAGCTTCAAGAAGCGTCCCGTCCTGCGCGACGTCTCGCTCTATGTGCAGCGTGGCGAGGCGGTCGGTCTACTCGGGCCGAACGGGGCGGGCAAGACGACCACCTTCTATATCATGACGGGGCTGATCCGGCCCGATCACGGCAATATCAGCCTGGACGGGCACGACATCACCGGCTTGCCGATGTATCGGCGCGCCCGTCTCGGCATGGGCTATCTGCCGCAGGAAGCCTCCATCTTCCGCGGCCTGACGGTTGAGCAGAATATCCGCGCCGTACTCGAACTGGTCGAAGCCGAAGTCGATCGCCGCGAAGCCATGCTGGACGATCTGCTGGCCGAGTTCTCGATCACGCATCTGCGGCGCACGCCGGCGCTGGCGCTGTCGGGCGGCGAGCGGCGCCGCTGCGAAATCGCCCGGGCCCTGGCGACGCAGCCCTCGTTCATGCTGCTCGACGAGCCGCTGGCCGGCATCGATCCGATCGCCGTCGGCGAGATTCGCGAATTGGTGTCGCATCTGAAGGATCGCGGCATCGGCGTGCTGATCACCGATCACAATGTACGCGAGACGCTCGATATCATCGATCGGGCCTACATCCTGCACGACGGCAAAGTGCTGATGGAAGGCAGCCCAAGCGAAATCGTCGCCGACGAGAATGTACGCCGGGTTTATCTCGGCGAACGCTTCAGTTGGTAGCTGGGGCTTAGTCATGGCCCTTGGTCCCCGTCTCGAACTCAGGCAGGGTCAAGCTCTTGTCATGACCCCGCAGTTGCAGCAGGCGATCAAGCTGCTGCAGCTTTCCAATCTGGAATTGCAGGCCTATGTCGAGCAGGAACTGGAACGCAATCCGCTGCTCGAGCGCGTTGAAGGCGACGGAGCCGGGCCCGATGACGGCAGCGAGCCGTTCGAAGGCGGCGAGGAAGTGACGGCTGCGGCGGAACGGCTCGATCTTGCATCCGACAGCGTCGTCGAGAAGGCGCGCGATGCGCTGGACGCCGACGGCGACAGCACCTTCACCAACGACAGCGGCTATGACGCCGGCGATCCGGGCAATGCCCTCAGCAGCAATTTCATGCCCGGCCGCGGGGGCGATCCGCGTTTCGAGAACGACGGCTCGTTCGAGCAGACGCCGTCGGAGGTGAAGAACCTGCGGGAGCACGTGCAGGATCATTGGTGCCTGATGCCGGCAAATGCCGCCGACCGCATGATCGGACAGGCCCTGATCGATGCGCTGGACGAGGCGGGCTATGTGACCGAGCCGCTCAGCGAAATCGCTGCCCGTCTGGGTGTGGATGTAGATGATGTCGAAGCCGTGCTGCTCGATCTGCAGACGATAGAGCCGAGTGGCCTGTTCGCCCGCAGCCTGAGGGAATGCCTGGCTCTGCAGTTGCGCGAGCGCGACCGGCTCGATCCGGCCATGCAGGCCCTGCTCGACAATCTGGAATTGCTGGCCAAGCGGGACATTTCCGGGCTGATGCGCATCTGCGGCGTCGATCAGGAAGATATCGCCGACATGGTCAGGGAGATTCGCGCCCTCAATCCGAAGCCAGGGTTGCTGTTCGGCGGCGAGCCGGTGCAGACGCTCATCCCGGACGTCTATGTCCGGCGTTCCGCGGACGGAAACTGGCTGGTCGAATTGAACAGCGAGACTCTGCCGCGGGTTCTCGTCAACAGCCGCTACTATGCGCGGGTATCGCGTGACAACAAGGCGAATGGGGCGGACAAGCAGGCCAAGAGCTATCTCTCCGACTGCCTCAACTCGGCCAACTGGCTGGTCAAGTCGCTGGATCAGCGGGCGCAGACGATCCTGAAGGTCGCCAGCGAAATCATCCGCCAGCAGGACGGTTTTCTGCGTCACGGCGTGGCGCATCTGAAGCCGCTGAACCTGCGCGCGGTGGCCGAGGCGATCGAGATGCATGAAAGCACGGTCAGCCGGGTGACCTCGAACAAGACCATGGCGACGCCGCGCGGCATCTTCGAAATGAAATATTTCTTCACCGCTTCCATCGCCGCGACCGATGGCGGCGAGGCCTTCTCCGCCGAGTCGATCCGTCATCGAATCAAGGCCTTGATCGACGGGGAAGACCCGGACGATGTGCTTTCGGATGACAAGATCGTCGAGATTCTGGCCGGCAAGGGCGTCGATATTGCGCGCCGCACCGTGGCGAAGTACCGCGAGGCGATGAATATTCCTTCGTCGGTGGAGCGGCGTCGGCTGAAGCGCGCGGGATTGCTCAAGGTAGGCTGAAGCGGCGCCGCAGCATACGGCGCGGTTCACATTGAAGGATTGGTGCGGAGGGGCAAGTGTTCGTCGTCATTCCAGATATTCTGACCCGGGAAGAGCTTGCCAAGCTCAGGGCCGGGCTCGGGCCGGACGATTTCCTCGACGGACGCCTGACCGCGGCCGGCCGGGCGCGCGATGTGAAGCACAATCTGCAGACCGACAGGAAATCGCCGCGCATGACACAGGCGCAGGACCTGATCCTGGCGGCGCTTGCGCGCAACAGCACGTTTCAGACCGTCGCGGCGCCGAAACGAATCCTGCCGCCGCGGTTCAACCTCTATCGCGAGGGCATGTATTACGGCGACCATGTCGACAATGCCATCATGGGAGGCCAGGACGACAAGATCCGCGTCGACATGTCGTTCACGATCTTCATGAACGATCCGAGCGAATATGACGGCGGGGAATTGGTCATCAAGACCAGCCTGGGATCGAACAGCTACAAGCTGCCCGCGGGCCACATGATCGTTTATCCGACCTACTACTTTCATGAAGTGAAGCCGGTGCTGCGCGGAGAGCGCCTGGCCTGTGTCACCTGGCTGCAGAGCATGATCCGCAATGAGGTGCAGCGCGAGATCATCCTTGAATTGGCGATGATCAGTAACATGATCCAGCAGACGGATCGCAGAGCCATCGTTGCGGCGCAGGATATGCTGGACAAAGTGCGCAAGAATCTGCTGCGCCAGTGGATCGACAATTGATCCGGAATGCAGCGAGGAATAAAATCTAGAACTTTCAATGTCTTGCATGTGCCTGTCTCTGGTTGACAGAGCAGGGGGCCTTGTCTATGGTCCGCCACCGCATGACGGCTGCGGCAGGCCGTACTATAATATGCCATGGCCGAGTGAAATCGGATTTCGACGCATCATGAAAATCCAAACGTCTGGACTGCAGCTTGATCTCGGCGAGTCGTTGCGCGCCTATGTGGCCGACAAGCTCAGCTCAGCGGTATCCAAATATATGGACAATGCGATTGAAGGGCAGGTGGTGTTTCGCCGCGAACGCGGGGTCTACTACTGCCAATGCGCCGTTCATGTCGGCGCCGGCATCGAAATGCTGGCGGAGGGAGAGGATACCGAGATTTATGGCAGTTTCGACAACGCGCTGGATCGGCTGGCCAAGCAGGTTCGGCGCGACAAACGCAAGCGGCGCAATCATCACGCGCGTATGCCGGATGCCGAGGATGCCGCCTGATCGCGCGATCAGGCGCTGTTCGGCATAGCCCGCGGAGGCAGTATTTTCCGATGGAAATCTATCAGCTTTTGAGCCCAGAGAGCGTCGTCGCCAATCTCAAAGCCAACAGCAAGAAGCAAGCGTTGCAGGAGTTGTCGGCGCGTGCCTCCAAGCTTACGGGGCAGCATGAACGGGTGATTTTCGACACCCTGCTGGAACGTGAGCGGCTGGGGACGACGGGCGTTGGCAACGGCATTGCCATCCCGCATGGCCGGTTGCAGGGATTGGACAAGCTCTATGGATTGTTCGCCCGTCTCGATCGGCCGGTCGACTTCGATTCGATCGACGAAATGCCGGTCGATCTCATCTTCCTGCTGCTGGCTCCGGAATCGGCCGGCGCGGATCACCTGAAGGCGCTGGCGCGCGTATCGCGTCTTTTGCGCGACAAGGCGATCTGCGAAAAGCTGCGCGGCGCGGAGAACGGTGATGCGCTCTATGCGCTGCTGACCGATAGTCCGGCTTCGCACGCGGCATAAGAACGGCGGACGCCGACCGGGTCTGGCCCGGCCGGCGCTCTGTTCCCGTGTGCACTGTCCTCCTGCCTTGCGCTCTTGCGGATACGCGCTGCCTCGATTCAGCCGCCGGTTCACAAGCCCTCAGTGCAGGCTGACGGGCACGAGGTCGTTCTGCACCGCCGCCGCGAAGGCCAGGTCGCGTTCGGGCGCGACGCCAAGCTGCGTTCCGTTGGCGGCGAAAATGCCCCATACCACGCCCTGCGGAGTATCGATCGGGCGGATGTAGGCCAGATCCGGCGCGCCAAGATTGGCGAAGGTCTCCGCCGACATGGGAGTGCCGATGCGGGAGTTGTTGATGTAGGCGTCGTGATTGCTGGGGGTGCTCATGTCTGTGTCTCCTTTTCGGATTCCGCCTTATGCGCCGTCGCCGCTGCCACTCTCGACGCCGAGCGTGCTCTTCCGCCCCCCGTCGGTCGTTTTTATGGCGATATTGCGTACCTGAGGTTCCGGCTTGGGCCGCCGCAGATCGACGTGCAGCAGGCCATTCGCCAATTCGGCGCCGATGACCTCGATGCCGTCGGCCAGGACGAAGCTGCGCTGGAACTGCCGTGCGGCGATGCCGCGATGCAGGTAGACCCTGTCCTTGTCGTCGGTCTGCTTGCCACGGATGACGAGCTGGTTATCTTCAACGCTGATGGCGAGACTGCCGGCGTCGAAACCGGCGACTGCCAGCGTGATGCGAAAACCGTCCTCGCCGATCTGCTCGATATTGTAGGGCGGATAACCTTCCGAGCCGGCCTTTGCGGCCCGTTCGATCATCCGTTCGACATGATCGAACCCGAGCAGTAGCGGGCTGGAAAACAACGACACACGGGTCATGGCGGACTCCTTGCTAAGCGAGTGCCGTCGGGGCCCTATCAGGCACCCCGACGCAAATGATGTGGGGTGTCGCGCCTTGCGGATCAAGGCTCGTCTGGGCAGGATGCGATGATGCAGAAAACCGGAGGAATATTGTGGCGAATTCCGCACAAGATATTGGAATCGTTGGGGTCGTCGGCGCGGGCGCGATGGGGCGGGGCATCGCCCAGGTCGGCGCCAGCGGCGGTATGACGGTATTACTGTACGACGCTGCGCCCGGTGCCGCCGCCAGGGCGCGGGACGCCATTCTTGCCCAGCTGGACCAGATGGTGGCCAAGGGGCGGCTCGAGGCCGGCGCCGCGGAGGAGGCGAAGCGCCGCCTTAGTGTGGTGGAGGAGCTCAAGGCCCTGTCGCCGGCCGATCTGGTCGTCGAAGCCATTGTCGAGAATCTTGGCGTCAAGCAGGAGGTGTTCCGGCAACTCGAGGGTATCGTGCGGCCCGACTGCCTGCTCGCCTCGAATACCTCCAGCCTGCGCATCGCCAGTATCGCCAGCGCCTGCGAGCGCCGCGGCCGGATCGGCGGCCTGCATTTCTTCAATCCGGTGCCGCTGATGCGGCTGGTGGAAGTCGTCCGCGCGCCGGCGACGAGCGATGCGACGGTCGCCGCCCTGGTCAAGGTGGGCGAGCGCATGGGCCGTACGCCGGTGGTGGTGCAGGACAGCCCCGGTTTTCTCGTCAATCTCGGCGGCCGGGCCTATACGCAGGAAGCGCTGCGCATCGTCTCCGAAGGGGTGGCGACGCCGGCACAGGTCGATGCCATCATGCGCGAAGTCTGGGGCTTTCGCATGGGGCCGTTCGAACTGATGGACCTGACCGGCATCGACGTGAATTTCCCGGTCAGCCAGATCGTGCATGAGGGCTATTTCTACGACCGCCGGCTGGCGACCGTACCGCTGCATCAGTCGCTCAAGGAAAGCGGCCAGTTCGGACGCAAGAGCGGTCGCGGATTCTTCGATTACGACAGTAACGGCAAGGCGATCCTGCCCTCTGCGGACGCATCGTCCGACGCAGCGCCTGCCAGCCGGGTCTGCCTGGCCGAGGAGGACGAGGTCCTGGGCGAATTGCTGCGCGATTGCGGCTTCGAGGCGAGCGGTTTTGACGACGGCGATTGTCCGATCCTTGGCGCGCCGCTGGGCGAGGATTGCGCCACCTATGCCGCCCGTCTGGGTCTCGATCACAGGAGACTCTTCGCCCTCGACCTGACCGGCAAGTTCGACAAGCGTCTGACGCTGATGCGCGCGCCGGGCGCGCGCCAGGCTTTGCTCGATGCGGTCGTGGCGCGGTTCAATCAGGCCGGCCGCCCCATCAGCGTGATTTTCGACAGCCCCGGTTTCGTCGGTCAGCGCATCGCCGCCATGGTGGCCAATCTCGGCTGCGAAATGGCACAGATCCGCATCGCCGGACCGGAAGATATCGACAAGGCGATGACGCTGGGCCTGAATTATCCGCTCGGGCCGCTGGCGCTGGCCGATGCGATGGGCGTGGCGGCGGTTCACACCATCATGCAGCAGTTACAGGCGATCACCGGCGATGACCGCTATCGGCCAAGCCTGTGGCTGCGCCGCCGCGCGCTGCTGGGGTTGTCGGCACTGGCGGCAGACTGAACGGGCCGGGCGGCGCTACTCCGCCAGGCGCTTGTAGATGTCGTCCGGCGCCGTATTGGCGGCCGGCGCTTGCTGCGGCGCCGGCATCTGGCTCGCCGGCATGCCGACCGGCGCGACGATGGAAGGAACCGGCACCGGCTCGGCTGCCGCGCCGATCGGGGCGACCGCAATCTGGCTATCCGCCTGATGGTGCCGTCCCGGCGGCGTCATCGGCATGCGGGGATCGGCCAGCGGACGCGGCGCTTTCGGCAGGGCGCGTCCCTGCAGCGAATAGGGATCGGGTTCGCCGTAGCAGTCGGGATCGCCGAGCGTGCGGAAGCACCAGACTTCCTGGCGGTCGGTCGGCTTGTAGTTGCTGACGCAGTAGGTGCCGTCGCTGATCAGGTTGAGCGGATTGCAGGTGACTTCGAGGCGCCGCTCGATCTTCGTCTTGATGACCTCGATGCCGAGGCCGATGCCGATCGCCTGCGTTGCCGGCGTGAAATTCTCCCGTTCCGACGAACAGCCGGCAAGCAGCCCGGCCGTCAGCAAGGGTGCAAGCATCAGCAAACGACACATCAGGCGCATGGCCTTCTCCCGCGCGATCCGTAATCCGGATATTTCAGCCATTCTGGCTCGAAGCGTTATAGCGCAGCGGCGGAGGGATATACAGTTAAGCGATATGGTTAACCGGCGTTAGCCATAGCCGTCAGTTGGCCGGGTAGGGCAGGATGATCCGGAATGTCGTGCCCAGCGGTCCGGTGCGGGCCAGTTCCAGATCGCCACCATGGGCGCGGGCCAGTTCGCGGGCGACCGCCAGCCCAAGGCCGGTGCCGCCATCGCGGCCGCCACGGAACGGCTGAAACAAATGCGTCTGCACGGCCTCGCTCAAGCCGGCGCCGGTATCGGCCACCTCGATTACGACCCGAGCGCCGGTATTGGTCGCGCTGACCCGGACCTCGCCGCCCTTTGGCAGCATCGCCTGGCAGGCATTCCGGATCAGGTTGTTGAGAATCCGATAAAGATGCTCGCTATCGGCACAGACCTGCAGCGTATCGGGGACGGCGTTGATCCAGCGGATCGCGGCCATGTCGGCCATGCCTAGGCTGGCGGCCACCTCTTCCATGAAGGGGCGCAGGGCGAAACGCGCCGGCTCCGGCGCGCGCTCCTCGGCCTTGCCGTAGCGCAGCGTCTGAGCGCAAAGATTGATCGCCCGGTCGATCGAATTCACCAGTCGCGGCGCCACCTGGCTGACCGTCGGATCCTGGGATGCCGCCAGGCGATCGGAGACGAGTTGCGCCGAAGCCAGCATGTTGCGCAGATCGTGACTGATCTTGCTGACCGCGATGCCGAGCTGGGCCAGATGGGCGCGCTGGATCAAGGCCTGCCGCAGCTCCTGCTGCATGCTTTGCAACTCCCGCTCGGCCAATCCAAGCTCGTCGGTTCGTTGCGATGGCTGCAAGGTCTGACGCGCATCCTCCGGCGCCGACCGGAAGCCGACGATGCTGTCGATCAGGCGCAGCATCGGCCGCACCAGCCATAATTGCAGCGTCAGGTAGACCAGCGAGGCGGTGACGATCGAGATGATCAGGGACATGGAGAAAATCCGCCAGGAAAACTCCTGCAGGGCCTTGGTCAGCGGTGCAGTCGGCAGGACGATCTCGATCCGCGTTTGCGGCTCGCGCGGCGACGGTCCGATGACGCGGAGATATTGGTCTGCATGGCCGGTCAGCGCCTTGACGGCATCCATGATGGCTTCCCACCACATCCAATTCGACAGATCCATGGGCGCGCCGAGCATCGGCAGTTCCTGCCGGTCGCTCAGGATCAGTGCGTTGGATGCCTTGCGCCGCATGGCGACAAGCTTGGCGCCGACATTGCGCAGCAGCTCGTTTTCCAGTTCCTCGCTGACCATGCCGTCCGGCGCCGCCAGCAGGGCCAGGGCCGCCTGATCGGCCAGCTCGATCTTCGATTCGAAATAGGTGATCCGGAAACGCGCCATCGAAGGCAGATAGATCAGCACTTCCGCCAGCATGACGAAGGCGACCGTCAGGACCAGCAGCCGGCCCGACAGGCCGGTTATGCTGTGTCTTGCGCGGCCGGCTGACCGCTTTAGCGTCTCGGGCTTCTGTGCGTGCATTGAAATATTATACGGCGGCTAGCCGAAGCGGGCGAGAAACTGCACCAGCTTGCGCGTAAGGGGGCTGAACAGTTTCGGTTTGTAGAAGTCGCCCGCCGCCCGTTTCGACACCTCGCCACGGGTCGGATAGGGAACCACCATGGCCTGCAAAGCTCCGATCCCCAGCCTTTTCTCCAGCGCCAGCACCCAGGGCTGCAGCAGATCGCCGGCATCGGGCCCGACGATGCTCGCCCCCAGCACGCGGCCGCTGCGGCTGGCGAGCACCTTGATCATGCCCTCGATCCGGCCTTCGGTGTGGGCGCGGTCGTTCAAGGCGAACGGCCAACGCAGGATGGTGATCTTTCCGTGGCGGGCACGGGCCTCCTCCTCCAGCAGTCCGACCGAGGCAAGCTCCGGATCGCCATAGGTAACGCGCGGAATGGCTGTGTGGTCGGCCCGCGCCGGAAGGCGGAAAAGCGCATTCTTCAGCACCACGCCGGCATGGTAGTTGGCGCTGTGCGTAAACGGGCTGAGCCCGGTGGCGTCGCCGATGGCATAGACATGCCGATTGGTGGTCTTCAGGCCGGCATCGACGGCAATGCCGCTCTTGCGGATGGCGATGCCCGCGCTTTCCAGGCCGAGATCCTCGATATTCGGCATGCGCCCGGCCGCCACCAGGACATGCGATCCGGCGACGCGCTCTTCACTGCCATCCTGACGGCGCAGCGTCAAAACAATGCCGGAGACGGTATTCGCTGCCTGGATCACCTCCGTCCGCTCGTAGAGCGAAACGCCGTCGTCCCGCAGGGCGTTGAGGAGAATGCCGGACAGCTCGCCATCCTCGTGCGGCAGGCAGCGCTGCCGCTCGATCAGCGTCACCTTCGAGCCGAGCCGCCGGAAGGCCTGGGCCAGTTCGATCCCGACCGGGCCGCCGCCGATCACCAGAAGATGCACAGGCCGTTCGGTCAGGCTGAACACCGTTTCATTGGTCAGGTAGCCGATATCGGCCAGGCCGCCGATCGGCGGTATCGATGGCCGCGAGCCGGTTGCGATAACAAAGCGGCGGGCGCGGATCGCATTCGATCCGACCGTCACCGTATCCGGTGATGAGAAGCGGCCATGTCCCTGCACGACCTGTACCCCCAACGCAGTGAAGCGTTCGATCGAGTCATGCGGCGCTATGGCGGCGATGGTGTTCTTCACATGCCGCATGACGGCGGCGAAATCGACCTCCGGTTCTTCGTAACGGATGCCGAGCGGCGCGGCCTGCCGCCAGGCGACGGCGTGGCGCGCGGCATTGATCATCGCTTTGGACGGGACGCATCCGTAATTAAGGCAGTCGCCGCCCATGTGCCCGCGTTCGATGAGAACCGTCTTCGCGCCCATCATCGCCGCACCGGCGGCAACGGACAGACCGCCGGAGCCGGCGCCGATCACCGCAATATCGCAGCCTATCCGATCAGCCATCTGGGTCCGTCATCTCTCCAGGTTGCACGTCCCGAGCGTCATTCTTGCCGGCTGCGGCCTGCCTGGCGCCGCTTGATCCAGATCGGCAGCAAGGAAAGCAGAGCCAGCAGGGTCAGCGCAATCAGGATTTCCGGAGAGGCGATCATGGACAGAGACAATGTATCGCTCTTTTGCAGCGTATTGCTCAGGCCTTGCCCGAAATAGGCGAAGACGAAGGTTCCCGGCAAGATGCCGAGCGCGGTGGCGACAAGGTATGGCATCAATCGCATGCCGACGAGCGCCGGTGCGATATTGACCAGCCAGAAAGGAAAGAGCGGAACCAGTCGCAGGAAGAGCAGGTAGTGGAAGCCGTTATCGCGGATTTCGCGTTCCAGTTTGGCCAGCCGCTGGCCGGCGCGGGCGCGCAAGCTGGCTGCCAAAGCGGTCCTCGCGGCCAGGAAAACGATACCGGCGCCCAGTGTCGCGCCGATCGCGGTCCAGAGGGTGCCAAGCCAGGCGCCGAACAGGATGCCGCCGGCCAGGGTAACGAAACTGGCGATCGGCAGGGAGAAGGCAACCAGGATCGTGTAAAAACCGGTATAGGCCAGCGGCGCGAGCAGGGGATGGGCCGCCACCCAGAGCCGCAGGTCACTTTGATGCGCGCGCAGCGCGGCCAGATCGAAGAAGCGTCCCAGGTCGAACGCCAGGAACAGTACAAGGCCGAGGGCGAGCACGAGCAGGGGAAGAAGGCGTTTCAAAGTCATGTCGGAGAGCGCTGCTGCCAGCCTTGATCTTCGCCCCAATATGGCAGCAAAGAGCGGCAAATTGCACGCGAGCGCGGCGGGAAAGCATCGCTTTCACCCAATCGTGAACCTCTGGCTTCCAACGGGGCCACCGAAGCCGCCCCGTATTCGCTCGCCGGCATGACGCCGGCGGGCGGGCGGACAGCGGGTCAGTTCGGCTTCGGCAGATCGAAGAGCAGAATCTCGGCGCCGTCCTTGGTCGCAATCGACACCGGGTCCTCGCCGACCAGGGCGACACCGGCACGGGTGGGAATTTCGGTGCCGTTCACCGTCACCTTGCCGTCGGCTGCAACCAGATAAGCGATCCGGTCGGATTTGAGGTTGAAGCCGGTCTCCGCACCCCTTTCCAGCAAGGCGCCGTACAGCGTGGCATCCTGATGGATCAGCAAGGTGCCGGGATTGGCCGCCCGGATCGGCTCCTCGCCGGAGGCAAGCGGCACCAGGCGATTGGCGCGGTCATGCTTGGGGAACTGCGCCTGCTCCCAGCGCGGCTTGAGCCGCATCTGCTTCGGCTCGACCCAGATCTGGAACAGATGCGTCAGCTCGTCCTCGGCATTCCATTCCGAGTGCATGATGCCGGTTCCGGCGCTCATCACCTGGACATCGCCGGCCGGCGTGCGTCCGCGGTTGCCGAGGCTGTCCTCATGCGTGATGGCACCGCGGCGGACATAGGTGATGATCTCCATGTCGCGGTGGCCGTGCATGGGAAAACCAGATTTGGGCTGGATCTCGTCGTCGTTCCAGACGCGCAGCGGCCCGAAGGCATTGCCCATCGGCGCGGCGACGCCGGAGAAATTGAAGTGGAACCGGCTGTTCAGCCAGTCGATCTGCATCCGGCCCAGCCGGTCGAAAGGAATGACGTGGATCATCATCATCTCCATGTGCCGCAGCGGCGCGCGGCCGCCGCGGCCGGTTGGGATCAGGCGTTCTGGGCCGCCAGCTTGGCGGCGATGCCGGCAACGTGCCGGCCCTGGAAGCGTGCCAGCTTCAATTCGATCTCGGTCGGTTGCCGGCTACCATCCGGCCCGGCGATCGTGCCGGCGCCGTAGGGCGAGCCGCCCTTCACCTCGCCGAGCTGCATCAGTTCCGGTGCCGAATAGGGCAGGCCGACGATGACCATGCCGTGATGCAGCAACGTGTTGTGGAAGCTGGTGATGGTGGTCTCGTTGCCGCCGCCGGTGCCGGTCGAGACGAAGACGCTGGCCACCTTGCCAATCAGCGCGCCCTTGACCCAAAGACCGCCGGTCTGGTCGAGGAAGTTGCGCATCTGGCCGCTCATATTGCCGAAGCGGGTCGGGGTGCCGAAAATGATGGCGTCATAATCGGCCAGCTCCGCCGGGCTGGCGGCCGGCGCTGCCTGTTCCCACTTGCCGCCGGCCTTCCTGAACGCTTCTTCCGGCATGGTCTCGGGCACCCGCTTGACGGTGACCTGGGTTCCGGCCATCTCGCGCGCCCCGGCCGCAACGGCCTCGGCCATCTTCTCGATATGGCCATACATCGAATGATACAGCACCAGCACCTTGGTCATTGTCGGCTCCATTGGTTTCGTGATGTCGCGTCGATAATTAGCTTCTCTATTTTCAGAAACAATCTATGATTTGGAATATGATTGTTTCCTATTGTGGACGATAGCGTATGGAGCATCTGGTCGATCTGGCGGTCTTTGCCCGGGTGGTCGAGAACAACAGCTTCAGCGCCGCGGCTGCCGCCCTGAAGCTGTCCAAGTCGGCAGTGTCGAAGCAGGTGGCCCGCCTGGAGGCGCGGCTCGGGGCGCAGCTGCTGCAGCGCACGACGCGCAAACTGGCGCTCACCGAGACCGGCCGGATCGTCTATGGCCATGCCCAGCGTCTGCTGGCCGAGGCGGAGGCCGCCGAAACCGCCGTGCAGGCGCTTTATTCGACGCCGCGCGGCCGCCTCAGGGTGAACATGCCGGTCAATTTCGGGCAGATGCATGTTGCGCCGCTGCTGCCGGATTTCCTGGCGCGCTGTCCCGAACTGGAACTGGAGCTGACCGTCAACGACCGGCGGATCGACCTGCTGGAGGAGGATGTCGATGTCGCGATCAGGATCGGCGTGCTGGCCGATTCGACTTTGACCGCGCGGCGGCTGGCTCGCAATCGCATGGTGATCTGCGCTGCGCCGGCCTATCTGCGCCGCGCCGGCGTGCCGATGAAACCGGAGGACCTGCGCCAGCACCAGTGTCTTGTCTATTCCTATCTTCCGGCCCCCGAGATATGGCCGCTGGTGAATGAAGCCGGCGCTGCCGCGGCAGTCAAGGTCAGCGGGCGCCTGCATGCCAATAACGGAGACATGCTCCGCATTGCCGCGCTGGCCGGCACAGGCATCATCTTCTCGCCGAGCTTCATGGTCGGCGCCGATCTCGCGGCAGGCCGGCTGGTGCCGCTGCTCGAGTCCTACACGCCGGCGCCGAGCGGCATCTACGCCGTCTATCCGGCGCAGCGCTATCTGACCCCCAAGGTGCGCGCCTTCATCGATTTCCTCGCCGAGCGGTTCGGCCCGGAGCCGCCCTGGGACCGTGTCTGGCTGAACACACCCGGGAAGCAGCAGCGAACCGGGGATTGAAACCGGGTTTACGGCGCCGCAGCGCTGTGCTATCGAACGGGCGCGACGAGAGGACGCACCGGATGACACGCCTTTGGCGACATCGACGACCGCATCAAGCCGCACCGCAAATGCGAAAGCGGTGCCGGTTGGCCGTTCGCGTGCGCTGAAGCCTGAGTCCAAGTCGCTATTTCTGAAAAACGACACCAGCAGCTTCCAGGATGACCGCGAACCGCCGGCCGAAAGGACGGACGGCCCGGACGGCCCGTCCGCCAGTGGTTTCAGATCTCGTTGCCGGAAGCAAGCTGATGTTCCCCATAGTTCCCGAGCGGTCCACCGATGCCGCCCAGATCGAAAACCTGCTCGACATCACCTTCGGGTCGGAGCGGACGAAAAAGACGGTTTATCGCCTGCGCGAGGGCGTTGCGCATGTGAAGTCGCTGGCTTTCGTGGTCCGCGATCCGGAAGGGCGGGTGCTGGGTTCGATCCGCTATTGGCCGGTCACGATCGGCGAGCAGACGGCGGCGGTGATGCTGGGGCCGGTCGCCGTGCATCCGGACTATCAGGGCCAGGGGATCGGCCGGGCATTGATCCGGCACAGCCTCTATGCCGCCACCCGGCAGGGGCACCGGATCTGCATCCTGGTGGGCGATAAGCCGTATTACGAACCCTTCGGTTTCAGCAATGCCGCCGACCGCGGCCTGGAAATGCCGGGCTGGGTGGAACGCGAGCGGTTCCAGGTGATGGAACTGGCGCCGGGTGCCCTGACCGATGTCAGAGGCATGGTCGGCAAGGCGAAGGCCGGGCGTCGCAGCCGCGCCGCCTGAGGCCTAGCGGCTTTCGCGCCGCCACATCAGCAGCATGACAACCAGCAACCCGGCCAGCACGCCGAGCGGCGCCGCCAGCGGCGTCAGCGTCAGGCCGGTGACGACGTAATCGTTCTGCCGGTACAGGCCGATCCAGTCGCGCCCGGCGGCGTCGCGGGCCGCGCTGCGCGTCGGCTTGTCCAGCATGCGGATATCGGGCAGACCGTCGCGCAGCCAATGTTCGCTGCCATGGCTCGCATCGGCGAGCGGCTTCAATATGTTCGGCGTGGCGCGCGGGTCGGCGAATTCTTTCGGATTGACGGACCCCATCGTGGCGATCGCCTCATGCTCGCCATCCTCGACGCGATAGATGCCGGGCATCTCCACCGGCATCGTGCCGTTGGACAAGCCCTTGCCCTGTTCGGTCAGTTTGAGCGGGGCCTGGCTGCCATCCGGCTTGGTGACGGTCACCGGCTCCTGATGCTCGGTCAGGCTTTGGCGCTCGACCTGCAACTCGCCGCCGCGGATTTCGGCGCGCAGCGCCTCCTCCTCCAGATCTGGCTCCTTCATCAGCCAATGCGCCAGGCGGCGCAGCAATTCGGCCTGCGGGCCGCCGCCTTCGAAGCCGCGCGACCATAGCCAGATCTGGTCGGAATAGATCTGCGCCACCCGTCCCTGTTCGAAACGATCGAGCACCAGCAGCGGCGTGCCGTCCGACGTCTGCATCAGCGTCTGGCCGCGCGTGACATCGACATTGGTGACGCGGAACCAGTGGCTCCAGCTCGGCTTTCCGTTGTTGTCGGTTGCGCCCGGCAGATCGGCGGTGACCGGATGCCGCAAGCCGGTCGGGCTCAACTCCGGCAGGAACGGTTCGGTGCGGACGGTGCCGGTCGGCCGGCCCGGCAGGACATCGGCCAGGGGCGTGCGGTAGATGCTCAGCGGGGTCGCATAGGCTGGCCCGGAAACGTCGAGCAGGGCGCCGCCATGGCGGACGTAATTGACGATGTTTTCATAATAGGAGCTCGGCAGGATGCCGCGGCGCCGGTAGCGATCGAAGATGATCAGGTCGAACTCGTTGAGTTTGAGTTCGAACAGCTCGCGGATCGGGAAGGCGATCAGCGATAGTTCACGGATCGGCGTGCCGTCCTGCTTGTCCGGCGGCCGCAGAATGGTAAAATGCACGAGATCGACGTTCGGATCGGCCTTCAGCAGGTTGCGCCAGACGCGCTCGCCGGCATGGGCTTCGCCGGTGACCAGCAGCACGCGAAGCCTGTCGCGTACGCCATTGACGGACAGGGCGACGCGGTTGTTCAGCGGCGTGAGTTCGCCTTCCACAGGCGCGACGTCGAATTCGAGCAGGCTATGGCCGGCGCGCGGCAGCCGGAACGGCACGGTGACATCCTGGCCGATCGGGGCGGTGATCGTCTGATCGCCCACATCCTGCTGGTGGAAATGCAATTCGGCGGTCTCGCCCGGCGCAGCGCCTGAATCGTCCACACGCAACGTGATGCTGAGGTCCTGATTGACCATGCCGAAGGTGGGGGCGTTATGCACGACCAGACGGCGATCCCGCTCGTCGGGGCGGCCGGTCAGCAGCACATGGACGGGTGCGCTTGCCGCATCCTGCGCCGCGACGACCTCCGGCATGTCATGTACCTGGCCATCGGTGATCAGGATGCTGCCGGCCAGCCGCTGACGCGGCAGGTCGCTCAAGGCGAGCGTCAGGGCGGAAAACAGCCGGGTGCCTTCGTCTCTATGCGCCGTGTTCGCGCTCGGCTGGCCGGCATGGACCACACGCACGTCCAGGTTCTCGATGGCGCCGAGCCTCTGCCGCAGGGCGGCCTCGGCGGCGGCGGTCTGCTGGCGCCGATCGCCGATGCCCTGGCTCGGGCTGTCGTCGACCACGACGACGGCGACATCGGGCAGTCCGGCATGCTCTTCCTTGCGGGCCACCGGATTGGCCAAGGCGGCCAGTGCGACTGCAGCGGCAAGGGTGCGCAGAAGCGTTCCGCGCGCGCGATGCCACAGGCCATAGATCGCGAGCAGCACCACGATTGCCATGCAGGCCGCCAGAAAAGGCCAGGGCACCAGGGGAGCAAAATCGAGCGTATAGGTGCTGTTCATGGAAAGCCTTACTGTCCCAGGCGTTCCAGCAGGGCGGGGACATGCACCTGATCGGCCTTGTAGTTGCCGGTCAGGGTGTACATCAGAAGATTGACGCCGAAGCGATAGGCATATTCACGCTGCCGCGGCGTGTTCGGAACCGTAGCCGCCAGGGGACGGCCGCTCGAATCCATCGCCCAGGCCGCGGCCCAGTCGTTGCTGCCGATGACCATGGAGGTGACGCCGTCCTTGTCGCCGCCGGGATTGCGCTCGACCCAGACGGTTCCGCCGCTATAGCGGCCAGGGAAATCCTGCAGAAGATAAAATGCCTTGGTCAGGACATGATCTTCAGGCACCGGCATCAGCGGCGGGACGTCCAGCTTGGCCAGCAGCTGGCGCAGCTTGGCGGTGTTGGGGCTGGCGGCAGTGCCGCTCAGGCCGGTCGCCTGATCGCGCGTATCGAACAGGATCATGCCGCCGGTTTTCATGAACTGATCGATGCGGCGCAGCGCCTGATCGGACAGTTGCGGCTGTCTGGGCGTGATCGCCCAGTATAAAAACGGCAGCAGCGAAATATCGTCCTTCTCCAGATCGATGCCGATCGGCTCGGCCGCCTCTATCGAGGTCCGGCGGTACAGAATTTCGGTCAGCCCGTACAGGCCGGCGCGATTCATCTCGTCGACGTCGCGCTGTCCGGTGATGACATAGGCCAGCCGCAGATCGAGCGAGGCTTTCATGGCGAATTCGTCGGCCGGCGAGATTGCATTTCCGCGCTGCTGCGCCTGCGCCGCTGATCCGACGCCGACCAGAACGCCGATCAGCAATAGCCCGGCCGCCGGCCGGAAGCGCGGCAGCAATCCGCGCAGGGCGAGGCCGATCAGCCAATCGGCAAGGATGAGCAGCAGGGCGGCGCTGAGCAGCCAGGGCAGCAGCCGGACTTCATGCGCCGTCTGCCGCAGCGTCACGACGCTCGCCTCGGCCGGCCATTTGGAAATCGGCTGCAGGACGGTCTCGGCATTGGTCGCATTCAAGGCCCGGCGCGCATCGAGGCGGCCGTACCAGCCGGGCGGATGCTCCGGGCCGGGCTTGACGCTGCTGCCGCTTTGGGCAGGCAACGGCTGCACGGCGGGACTTGGCTGTATCGAGCGGCCGAAGCCGTCCAGCACGTTCAGGGGCGGCAAGGGATTGTCCGCCACGTCGCTGCTGGCCGCCACGCCTTGAGAAAGATCGATCACCTTGCGAAGCATCTCGACATAAAACCCGCTCAAGGCAAGATCGGACCATAATGTATTTGCCGTCGTGTGCACGAGAATCAACCAACCCTTGCCGCGCCGTTCGGCTGTAACCAGCGGGGTCCCGTCCTCCAGGCGCAGCCAGGTCTTCTCGCCAAGCTGCGCTTCCGGTTCGGCCAGGACCTGCCGGGTGACGGTGATGTCTTCTCCGCCGGGGAGGCCATAGAAGGGGCTGCTCTCCGGAATCGGACCGAGCTTCTGCGGCTGAGACCAGGACAATGCCCCGCCGAGCTGGCGCGCGCCCTGGCGCAGCTTCACCGGCAACAGCGAATCGTTGGTTTCCGCCATTCTCGGACCGGCGAAGCGCAGCAGCACGCCGCCGCGGTCGATCCAGTCCTGGAGCCGGCTTTCGTCGCCGCCGACGACCTGCGCGACATCGGCCAGGATGATGACGGCGATATCCCGCTCCAGCAATTCCGCGATGCGGCCCTGCCGCAGCTCGGCATAGGGGCTCAGCGCGCGGTCGAGATAAAAGAGGTCGTCCAGCAAAGGTTGACGAGTTTCCAGAGCGCCGCCGGCGACAAGGCCGACCGGGCGGCGGCGCCAGCGATCGTCCAGCAACTGCACCGTCCCGGCACTCGGCTGCTCCTCGATCTCCAGCCGCGAGAGCTGGTTGCGCAGTTCGCTGGGCAGATCGAGTTTCGTCTCGGCGGTGGCCGAGCCGCCTGTGAAGGTCATCGTGTTCCGTGCCAGGACGCGGCCCTGATCGGTTACCGCGCGTAGCGTCATACGGCGCTCTCCCGTTTCACCTTGCGGCCGGCGGGCGGTGATCATGTCGCCCTGCCGGTTGGTCGCCGGCGGCAAGAGCGCCAGCGGCGCGTTGCCCGGCTCGTCGGTGACCACCTGCAGGGGACCGAGCCTGAGCAGCCATTCGGCAAGCGTGTAGGCGCCCTCGCCGCTGGCATCGTCCTGCAATCCGTCGGTGAGCCAGATCACTTCGGCGCTGTCGGGCAGTTTCGCTCCACGCAGGGTCTGGACCAGGGCGGCGCGATCGCTCCGCCAGGCCTTGGGCTGCAAGGCGGCGACGGTGGGACGCAATTCGCCGGCCGGCATCAATTGGCTCACCTGCTCCGTCTCGGCATTCTCGGGCGGAGCGCTCGTCACCAGAAGCGCCGGGCGGCCCTCGCGTTCGGCGCGATCCAGAACATTGTCCGCATAGGCAAGGTGCTCGCGCCAATGCGCCGCCGCCGTCCAGTCGTCGTCGATTACCAGCACCAGCGGTCCGCTATGCCGTTGCGCCACCTGCGGGTTCAGGATCGGTTCCGCCAATGCGAGGATGGCCAGTGCCGCGATGAGCAGGCGCAGCAGCAGCAGCCAGAGCGGCGTATGGGCCGGCGTTTCTTCCTTGGGGCGAAGAAGCTGCAACAGGCGCAGCGGCGGGAACTCGACCTGCTTGGGCGTCGGCGGCGTGATCCGCAGCAGCCACCACAGGACCGGCAAGCTCAGGAGCGCGGCGAGTGCCCAGGGCGTGGCGAAGGCAAGAGAGCCGAGCGTCAGCATGGCGGCCTACCGCATGATGATATTCGCCCGTCCGGCCCGCTCGCCCTGGAGGGCTTGGTACAATGCCAGCAAAGCAGTCTGCGGCGGCCGGTCGGTCCCGTGCTTCAGGTGCCGCCATCCCAGTCGGCGGCAGACCTCGGCCAGATCGTGCTGATGCGCGGCAAAGGCGGTGCGCCAATCGTCGGCGAGCGACTCCGCGCGCGGTACCAGCAGGGGCGTTTCGCCCTCCAGCCCCAGGAATCGCGTCCGGCCCTGATAGGGGAAATCCTCTTCGGCCGGGTCGACCAGGCGCATCAGCGTGCCTTTGATGCCCATATCGGCAATGGCGCGCAGGCGGGCCGCCAATTCGGGAATCGGGTAGAGGAAGTCGCCGATCAGCACGACATGCGCATAGCGCGGCAGGCTCTGCGCCGGCGGCAGGCTGGCTTCGGCGGTATTCAGGCGCGCGCGCAGCAGCTGTTCGGCGATCCTTTCCAGGACCAGCCGGCCGGTGGCCGGCCGTTCCGGATTGCCCAGCAGCGCAATCCGCTCGCCGCCGCGCAGCAGCAGGCTGGCCAGCGCCAGCAGCAACAGGTCGGCGCGCATGTCCTTCTGTTCCGGAGCCTGCGACGACTTCCAGCGCATCGACGGCGAGGGATCCCGCCACAGCCAGACGCTTTCGGCGGCTTCCCATTCGTTTTCGCGGATGAAGGGGTGCGGGCGCTTGGCCGTCTGGCGCCAGTCGATTCGCGCGATCGGGTCGCCAGGGCTGTAGCGGCGGAACTGCCAGAAGGCATCGCCTGCGCCGACGCGTCGGCGGCCATGCACGCCTTGCTCGATCGTGGCGGCCACCCGCTCGGCGGCGACCAGCAGCGGCGGCAGGAAAGCAGCAAAATGTTCGGCGCGCTGGCGCCGGGCATTTGCTGTCGCTCCGGCGGCCGTCGCTCTGCTCATTGCAGTGGCTGGGTCAGGCGACCAATCACGTCGGCCATCGTGACGCCCTCCGCCCGGGCCGCGAAGGTCAATGCCATGCGGTGGCGCAGGACCGGGCCGGCGAGCGCCAGAACGTCGTCGATCGAAGGAGCCAGCCGCCCCTGCAGCAGCGCCCTTGCACGCACCGCCAGCATCAGGGCCTGGCTGGCGCGAGGTCCGGGGCCCCAGGCAACCTGTTCGTCCAGTCCTTCTATCGTGGTGTCCTCGGGCCGTCCGGAGCGGACCAGGTTCAGAATCGCCTCCACGACGCTTTCGCCGACCGGCACGCGCCGCACCAGGCGCTGCGCTGCCATCAGATCGGCGGCGCTGAGCACGGCCGGGACGGTTTCCTCGGTCGCGCCGGTGGTGGCGAACAGCATCCGGCGTTCCGCCTCGCGGTCCGGGTAATGTACGTCGATCTGCAGCAGAAAACGGTCGAGTTGCGCCTCCGGCAGCGGATAGGTGCCTTCCTGCTCCAGCGGATTTTGCGTCGCCAGCACATGGAAGGGCGCCGGCAATTCGTGGCGCTGGCCGGCCACCGAGACCTGACGCTCCTGCATGGCCTGCAAGAGCGCCGACTGGGTGCGCGGGCTGGCGCGGTTGATCTCGTCGGCCATCAGCAACTGACAGAAGACCGGGCCCGGAATGAAACGGAACGAGCGCCTGCCGGCATCGCTTTCCTCGAGGACCTCGGAGCCGAGAATGTCGGCGGGCATCAGATCCGGGGTGAATTGGACCCGGCGGGCGTCCAGGCCAAGCACCTTGGCCAGCGTTTCGACCAGCTTGGTCTTGGCGAGGCCGGGAACGCCGACCAGCAGGGCATGTCCGCCGGCCAGCAGGGTGATCAGCGTTTCCTCGACCACGTTGCCCTGGCCGAAGATGACCCGCTCGACCGCATCGCGCGCGGCGCCCAGCCGCCCGCCAATCCGCTCAATTTCGGGAAGGATCTGTTCGGCAGTATCACTCAGATTTTGCATGCCGGCGAGTATATAGTAGAAGGGAAGCGAAAGCACAGATATCGCATATGCCCGTCCCTAGTGCCAAAGTACCAAATCTCAAAGACGTGATTGCCCGTTTCAGCGCCGGCAGCGAAACTGCCCTGCAGGGCAAACCGCCGGTAGAAAAATGGAATCCGCCGTTTTGCGGCGAAATCGATATGCGTATCGCCCGGGACGGATCCTGGCATTACATGGGCTCGCCAATTTCTCGGCCGGCAATGGTCCGGCTCTTCGCCAGCATCCTGCGCCGGGAGGCGGATGGAAGTTACGTACTGGTCACGCCGGTGGAGAAATGCGGCATCAGGGTCGACGATGCGCCCTTTGTTGCGGTCGAAATGACTCTGGCCGGCGAGGGCGAGAGCCGCCTGATCGCCTTCCGCACCAACGTCGACGATATCGTCCCTCTCGATGCAGAGCATCCGCTGCGGGTCAGCATCAACCCGGCCACCGGCGAGCCGTCGCCTTACGTCCTCGTGCGCGGCCGGCTCGAGGCATTGCTGACCCGCCCGGTCTATTATCAGCTGGCCGATCTTGCCGAGGAACGCGAGCTGGACGCTCGCCGCTCCTACGGCGTGTTCAGCGCCGGGCAGTTCTTTTCGCTCGGGGATGTCCTATGACGGCCGAGGCGCCCATGATCGTCGCGGCGGCGACGCCGGTGCTCGATCGCCTGCGGCGGCGGCTTCGGCCGGTGCCGCCGCTCGCCGACATACCGCGCGACTATGCCGCCGCCCCGAAGGGCGATTTCCAGCTCAATCAGAATTTCCGGCCGCTTCGGCCCGGTCCGCTGGTTCCGGCGGCCGTCCTGATGCCGGTGGTCGCCTATGAGGATGGCGAGCGCGTCATCCTGACCAAGCGCACGGCGCATCTGTCCAATCATGCCGGCCAGATCAGTTTTCCCGGCGGCCGGATCGATCCGGAGGATCCCGATGTGATTGCCACGGCGCTGCGCGAGACCGAGGAGGAGATCGGTCTCGACCGGGTCCATGTCAGCGTTCTTGGCGCGCTCGATCCTTACGTTACCGGCACCGGCTTCATCATCGTGCCGGTGGTGGGCATGGTCCGCCCCGGCTTTACCCTGATGCCGCAGCAGCACGAGGTGGCGGAGATTTTCGAGGTTCCGTTTGCCTTCCTGATGGATTCCCGAAATCACCAGCGCCATAGGGGCGTATTCAACGGGATGGAGCGGCAATGGTGGGCCATGCCGTATGACGACCGGTATATCTGGGGAGCGACCGCCGGCATGCTGCGCAATCTGCATGAACTTCTGCATGGCGATGTGGCCAACAACGAGCGCGAAGTCGCCGGATGAGCCGTCTTCTTCTTAACCTTCTTCCGCTGCTGCTGCCGTTCATCCTTTATGGGCTGTACCTGTGGCATGTGAAGCGGAGCGGCAAGGACGGCCCCGAGGCGACGCCGTGGTTCTGGCTGGCGGCAAGCGGGCTGGTCCTCGCCATCGTCAGCTTCATCATCTGGGGCGTTTTCTTCGAGCAGCAGCTGGGCGACTATGCTCCCGCCCGGTTTGAGGACGGCCGCATCGTACCCGGCCGAATCACGCGATGAGCTGCCATCGATGACCAGCGAGCCAGAGCAGGATCTGCCCGACCGCATCGAGCCGACGGACTGGATGCAGGCGCCGCCCACCCTCGCCGTGCTGGCGGCGTTGGGTGCGGGCGGCGCTACCGTCCGGTTCGTCGGCGGCTGCGTGCGGGACGCTATCCTGGGCCTGCAGCCGGAGGATATCGACATCGCCACGCCGGAGGTGCCGGAGGTGGTGATCCGCCGGCTCGAGAAGGCGAAGCTGAAGGCCGTGCCGACCGGGATCGAGCATGGCACGGTGACGGCGGTGGCGCCGCCATCGACCTTCCAGATCACCACGCTGCGCCGCGACGTTTCGACCGACGGCCGCCATGCCGTGGTGTCCTACGGCACCGATTGGGCGGAGGACGCCAAGCGGCGCGACTTCACCATCAATGCGCTATACGCCGACGCCGATGGCCGCCTGCACGATTTCACCGGCGGCCGGGCCGATCTGGCGGCCGGCATCGTGCGTTTCATCGGCGATCCCAGGCAGCGCGTGGCGGAAGACTATCTGCGCGTCCTGCGCTTTTTCCGTTTCCATGCCCGATTCGGCAGGGGCGCGCCGGATGCCGCTGCGCTGGCCGCCTGCGCGGATGCCGCAGACAAGCTGGAGCGCCTCTCGGGCGAGCGCATCCGCGACGAATTGCTGAAGATATTGGGGCTGCCGAATGCGCCTGAGGCTTTGCTGCTGATGCAGCAAAGCGGCGTGCTGGCCGCCCTGCTGCCCGATGCGCGCTTCGATGCCGCCCAGCTATCGGCGCTGATCCGGTTGCAGGCGGCATTGTCGGAGCGGAGCGGGCTTTACCCGGAAGTCTGGCCGCGGCTGGCCGCGCTCTTTCCGCCCGGTCCTGCCGAGCTTGCCGATCGCCTCGCCGACCGTTTGAAGCTGTCGAACGCGCAGCGGCTGCGCTTCGGTGCGACCATGGCGCCGGCGCCCTTCACCGCCGAATCACTGCCGGACGAGGCACGCTTCCGGCAGGCGCTCTATCGCTTTGGCGCAGAACGTTGCCGCGATCATGTGCTGCTGCTGGGAGCGCGCGATCAAGATGTCGCTGCGGCGGCGTTGCAGAGGGCGGTGGAGACGACGCAATGGCGCCGCCCGGTCTTTCCCCTGCGTGGCGCCGATATCCTGGCGCTCGGCTTCTCGCCGGGGCCGACGGTCAGCGCATTGCTGAGAGAGCTGGAAACATGGTGGGCGGAGGGCGGCTTCCAGGCCGACCGGGAGGCTTGCCTGGCACAGTTGCGCGAGCGCGTGCGGGTGGCGCCGGGCAACTGAAAGCCCGAAAACCAAAGCCTGCGAACCAAAGCCCGCGGAAAATGCGCGTTTTAATGATTTCCAGGAGGTAAAGCGCCGCCCTTTCGTGAGGGGCATCCGACGATAGGCGGAACGGTCGGGAGGCGGTCGGTGCGGCAAACGCGGGCCGCTTGGTCGGGCGCTTGAAATTTGTCAGGCGCTTAAAAGAACTCGAGCTCCACGTCGGCGCCGTAATCCGGACGTCGATGTGGAGCTCGAGACCAAACTTACGCTACTTGGACTTTACTTCTTCTTGGCAGCCTTCTTCTTGGCAACCTTCTTCTTGGCCTTCGGGGCCTTCTTAGCCTTCACGGCCTTCTTGGCTACCTTCTTCTTAGCAGCCTTCTTCTTCGCAGCCATGTTCTCCTCCATGGATTAAGTGCGGTACATACCGCAACGAAGTTTCGAGAAATGTTTCTCGAACGAGCGTATCTCTAGCACAACATTGCGGCGTTAACCACTAAATCTTGCGTAGTGCTAAAAAATTATTAAAAGCGTGTCCTTTTGGTCGCAGACTCGAGGGCAACGCTCGAACGAAAACGCATCGTCAAAGTAATACGACGATGATCGCAGAGAAAAACGCGAATGCGCGCGAAGCCGCATAAATACTGGTGATTTTGATCATGGCCATTTCACGACAGGCGGCATCGACATGAGGATCGCTTCGGTGTTGCCGCCGGTCTTGAGACCGAAAGTCGTGCCGCGGTCGTAGAGCAGATTGAACTCCACGTAGCGCCCTCGACGGACCAGTTGATGGTCTCTTTCGGCTTCGGTCCACGAATCATTCAGGTGCCGGCGCACGATTCTCGGGTACGATTCGAGGAACGATTCGCCGACCGCTTTGGTGAATGCGAAGTCGCGTTCCCAGTCGCCGCTGTCGAGATTGTCGAAGAAGATTCCGCCGACGCCGCGGGGCTCGTTGCGATGCGGCAGGAAGAAATAATCGTCGCACCATTTCTTGAAGCGGGGGTAGTAGTCGGGATCGAAGCGATCGCACGCCGCTTTCAATGCGGCATGGAAGCTGTCGGTATCCGCGGCGTCGGGAATCATCGGCGTCAGGTCGGCGCCACCGCCGAACCACGACTTGCTGGTGACGAGGAAGCGCGTGTTCATGTGCACGGCGGGAACCTTGGGCGACTGCATATGCGCGACCAGCGAGATGCCCGATGCCCAAAAGCGCCCCGTCTCGGCCGCACCGGGAATCTGTTTGCGGAACTCGGGCGAGAACTCGCCATGCACGGTCGAGACATTGACGCCGACCTTCTCGAACACCCGCCCGCGCATGACGCTCATCACGCCGCCGCCGCCGCCCGGCCGCTCCCAGCTCTTGCGCTCGAAGCGGCCGGCCGGCCGGTCGCTCAGTCGGCCGGTCAGTTCATCCTCGAGCTGCTCGAAAGCGGCGCAGATGCGATTGCGCAATTCCTCAAACCACAGGCGAGCCTGCTGCTGGCGGTCGGAGACGACGGCATCGCTCATGGAATTTCTCTCCTTCATAAAGCGGGATCAGGAAGCCGGGCGGGGGAAGGCCTGCAACTGACGCAACGCCTCGCCGAGTACCATGGCCGCGGCGGTGGCGACGTTGATGGAGCGCAACCCGGGGCGGATGGGGATCACCAGCCGGGCATCGGCGGCGGCATGAACATGGTCCGGCGCTCCCTTGCTTTCGCGGCCCATTATTATTATGTCGCCGGCGGCGAAGCGAAACTCGGTATACGGAACGGCGGCCTTGGTCGTCATCAGCAACAGGCGGCCGGGCGGCCGCTCGGCCAGGAAGCGGTCCCAGCTCTCATGCCGGAAGATCGCGGCATGTTCGAGATAGTCCATCGCGCTGCGGCGGATCGCCTGCACCGAAAAAGGGAAGCCGCAGGGTTCGATGACATGCACCGGCACGTCAAGGCAGGCCCCGAGGCGCAGAATCGTGCCGAGGTTCGGAGGTATGTCGGGCTCAAACAGTGCGATCCGCATCGGGTCCTTCGAGGCGGGAGAGGGGTGTCAGGTTTTTCGCGGTTTATCAAGCCGTTTCCAGCCTCAAGACCCCTGCGGCAACCTGTCGCATGCATTGGGCTAAATGCTGGACTTCGTCAACATATAGTGAGAAATATCCCCTCTCGTTTCCAGGACCTTATTATTTCTCGAGGAAGCTATGGCAGGGACAGCGACCCAAAAGGCCGGCACGACCGAGCCGACCCGCCGCGACTTTATCGTCGTCGCGGCCGGCGCGTTCGGAGCGGTGGGGGCGGCGGCGGCTTTGTGGCCGTTCATCGATCAAATGAATCCGTCTGAGGATGTTCTGGCGCTGTCCAGCACCGAGGTCGACCTCAGCCAAATCGAAGTCGGCCAGAGCCTGACGGTCCTGTGGCGCGGCAAGCCGGTTTTCGTGCGCCATCGCACGAAGGCGGAAATCGAGGCCGCCGAGAAGGACGACAATGCCGACCTGAAGGATCCGCAGCGCGACGAGGATCGGGTCCAGAAGCCGGAATGGCTGGTGCTGGTCGGCGTCTGCACCCATCTGGGTTGCGTGCCGCTCGGCGAGCAGGGCGAGTATCACGGCTGGTTCTGCCCCTGCCACGGTTCGGTCTACGACACCTCGGGCCGCATCCGGAAAGGCCCGGCGCCGAAGAATCTGGCGGTGCCGCAATACACCTTCCTGACTGACACCCGCATCCGCATCGGCTAAGGACCCCAACCGATGGCAAATAATACGACCGGCTTCTACAGCAATCCGATCGTCAAGTGGATCGAATACCGCTTGCCGATCTTCTCGACCCTCGATCATGTGGTGGGCAGCCAGTATCCGGCCCCGAAGAATCTGAACTACTGGTGGAATTTCGGCTCGCTGGCCGGCCTCTGCCTGGTCATTCAGATCCTGACCGGCATCGTGCTGGTGATGCACTACACGCCGCAGACTTCGCTGGCCTTCGATTCGGTCGAGCACATCATGCGCGACGTCAATTATGGCTGGCTGCTGCGCTACATGCACTCGAACGGCGCGTCGATGTTCTTCGTGGCCGTCTACATCCACATTTTCCGTGGCCTGTATTACGGCTCCTATAAGGCGCCGCGCGAGCTGCTGTGGTGGCTCGGCCTCGTCATCTTCCTGCTGATGATGGCGACCGCCTTCATGGGCTACGTGCTGCCGTGGGGCCAGATGAGCTTCTGGGGCGCCACCGTGATCACCAACCTGTTCTCGGCCATTCCGGTGATCGGCGAGCCGATCGTGCATTGGCTCTGGGGCGGCTTTGCGGTCGACAACCCGACGCTCAACCGCTTCTTCTCGCTGCACTACCTGCTGCCGTTCGTCATCGTCGGCGTGGTGGTGCTGCACGTCCTGGCGCTGCACCAGCATGGTTCCAACAACCCGCTGGGCATCGACACCAAGGGCCCGCAGGACAAGATCCCGTTCCATCCGTACTACACCATCAAGGATCTGTTCGGCATCGGCCTGTTCCTGCTCTTCTTCGGCTACTGGCTGTTCTACAATCCGAACGGTCTGGGCCATCCGGACAACTACATTCCGGCCAATCCGCTGGTGACGCCGGCGCATATCGTGCCCGAATGGTACTTCCTGCCGTTCTACGCGATCCTGCGTTCGGTGCCGGACATCTGGTTCATCGAAGCCAAGCTGGCCGGCGTCATCGCCATGTTCGGCTCGATCCTGATCCTGTTCGTGCTGCCCTGGCTGGACACCAGCAAGGTGAGGTCGGCCAAGTTCCGCCCGATCTACAAGCAGCTGTTCTGGGTGTTCGTGCTGGCCTGCATCGGCCTGTGGTATGCCGGCGGCCAGCCGCCGGAAGGCATGGCCCTGGTGATCGGCCGCGTCTGCACGATCTATTACTTCCTGCACTTCCTGGTGCTGCTGCCGCTGGTCGGCTGGTTCGAGAAGCCGCTGAAGCTGCCGGCGTCGATCAGCGAGGCGGTGCTCAAGGGCGATGCCGCTCCGGGCGCTGCGGGCAGCAAAGCGTAAGCTGGGGGATCGAAGAATGAAAAAGATGTCACTGCGTGCGATCCTCGCGGCCCTCGTCCTCGGCTGCGCCGTTCCCGCCATGGCCGCCGAGGGCAGCGCCCCGCCGGCCCAGAAATGGAGCTTCGACGGTCCGTTCGGCACCTTCGATCGCGCCGCCCTGCAGCGCGGATACCAGATCTACAAAGAGGTCTGCTCCGCCTGTCACAGCATGAAGTACGTCGCCTTCCGCAATCTGACCGAGATCGGCTTCTCGGAAGCGGAGGCGAAGGCGCTGGCGGCGGGCTATCAGGTCACCGACGGTCCGAACGATGATGGCGAGATGTTCCAGCGCCCGGCGACCCTGGCCGACAAATTCCCATCGCCTTTCCCGAACGACAAGGCTGCGCGGGCGGCGAATGGCGGGGCTCTGCCGCCGGATCTGTCGCTGGTGGCCAAGGCCCGGGCTCATGGTCCGGACTACATCTACTCGGTCCTGACCGGCTACAAGGAAGCCCCGGCGGGCTTCCAGGTGCCGGAAGGCCTGCATTACAACGAGGGCTTCCCCGGTCATAAGATCGCGATGCCGCAGCCGCTGACCGCCGATCAGGTGACCTACAGCGACGGCACCAAGGCGACGCTGGAGCAGGAGGCGCATGACGTTACGACCTTCCTGATGTGGACGGCCGAGCCCAAGCTGGAAGAGCGCAAGCGCATGGGCCTGAAGGTGATGATCTTCCTGGTCATCCTGACCGGCCTGTTCTTCGCCGCCAAGAAGCGGATCTGGCGCGACGTCCACTGACGTTTCGCGGGTTCAGGGCCGTCCCGGCCAAACGGTCGGGGCGGCCTTTTTTGTTGCGCCGCGACAGGCGGTTTGCTTAAGTCGCGCGGCAATTTGAGCCGATTCCGACGGGGATAGACGATGGCGGCGAAAGCAAGAAAACCGACATCCAAGCGCAGTTCCGCGCCGCGCAAGGCAAGCCGCGCCAAAGCCGCCTCCGGATCGGCGGCCAAGCGCAAAACCGCCGTCCGGCGCAGCGGCAGCAACAGCGCATCCGCGGGGGCGATTGCGCGGGTCGCCGCCAAATCCGTCAAGGGTGGCCGCAAGAGCGCCAACATTTCCAAGCCGCATATCGCCAGGCCGGGCGATCCGGTGCGGATCGGCGTGCTGGGCGGCAGCGGCATCTACGGCATGGCCGGCCTGAAGAACACGCAATGGCGGAAGGTTTCGACGCCATGGGGCGATCCGTCCGACGAGCTGCTGTTCGGCACCCTCGATGGCGCCGAACTGGTCTTCCTGCCGCGCCATGGCCGCGGACATCGCCATTCGCCGTCCGAGGTGAATTACCGGGCCAATATCGACGCGCTGAAGCGCGTCGGCTGCCAGGACGTGATCTCGGTTTCGGCCTGCGGTTCGTTCAAGGAGATTCTGGCGCCGGGAACTTTCGTGATCGTCGATCAGTTCATTGATCGTACCTTCATGCGGCAGAAAAGCTTCTTCGGTACCGGACTCGTCGCCCATGTTTCGGCGGCGCATCCGGTCTGCCATCGTCTGGGCGACGCGCTGGAAGCGGCGGCGAAGGCCGCCGGTATCGAGGTTCAGCGCGGCGGCGTCTATCTGTGCATGGAAGGGCCGCAATTCTCCACGCAGGCGGAAAGCTTCCTGTACAAGAGCTGGGGTTGCGATGTGATCGGCATGACCAATGCACCGGAGGCCAAGCTGGCCCGCGAAGCCGAGCTTTGCTATGCCAGCGTCGCCATGGTCACCGATTACGATTGCTGGCATCCCGACCACGATCATGTCGATGTCGCCGCCGTGATAAAGGTTCTGCTGGAAAATGCCGAGAAGGGGCAGGCTCTGGTCGCCGAGGCCGTCCCGCATCTCAAGCATCGCCCGGCGGATTGTCCGCAAGGCTGCAATCATGCGCTCGATACGGCGCTGATCACGGCGCCGGAGAAGCGCGATCCGAAATTGATCAAGAAGCTCGACGCGGTCGCCGGCCGCGTCTTGAACGCCTGAGTTAGGGAAAGACCAGCCGCATGCAGGGCATCAAGGACAAAATCCGCGCCATTCCGGATTATCCGAAACCGGGGATCATTTTCCGCGACATCACCACGCTGCTGCAGGATGCGCGGGGCTTCCGCAAGACGATCGACGAAATGGTGCAGCCGTTCGCCGGTACCCGCATCGACAAGGTGGTCGGCATCGAGGCGCGCGGCTTCATTCTCGGCGGCGCCATCGCCCATCAGCTTTCGATCGGCTTCGTGCCGGTACGCAAGCGCGGCAAGCTCCCCTACAAGACGCTGCAGCAGGAATACCAGCTCGAATACGGCACCGATGCGATGGAAATCCATGTCGATGCGATCCAGCCGGGCGAGAATGTGCTCGTCGTCGACGACCTGATCGCTACTGGCGGCACGGCCGAGGCCGCGATCAAGCTGATCCGCGCCTACAAGGGCGTGGTGATCGGCTGCTCGTTCATCATCGATCTGCCTGAGCTTGGCGGCCGCAAGCGTCTCGAGGCGCTGGGGGTCAAGGTGCTGGCGCTCTGCGACTTCGAAGGCCACTGACAGCCTTCTGCCAAGGGAGTGGCCCTGTGGCGCATCATATCACTGGTCTCGATCACGCCGTATTGGCCGCTGCCGATCTGGAAGCGGCGCGCGCAACCTACCGCAAGCTCGGCTTCACGCTGACGCCGCGCGGCCGCCATATCGGCTGGGCGACCGGCAATTACTGCATCATGTTCGGCGGCAATTACCTCGAACTGCTGGGGATTGCCGAGCCGGGCGGATTCACGGCCGGTCTGGAAGAAACCGTCCAGCGGCGCGGCGAGGGGGTGCATAAGCTGGTGCTTGGCATCGACGATGCGGCCGCAGCACGGGCTTCCCTGGTGGCCGAGGGCATCGCCGCCTCCGAAGTGCAGGACCTGAAGCGGGCGCTGGAATTGCCCGAAGGCACGGTCATGCCGGCCTTCAGCCTGGTGCATCTGCCGGCCGAAGCCACGCCGCAGACCTCGATGTTCTTGTGCCAGCACCTGACGCCCGGGCTGTTGCGGCGTCCGGAATGGCTGATCCATCCGAACGGCGCCGAGAACCTGGCCGGCGTTGTCGTCGTGGCGGAGGATCCGCCCTCCCTGGAGATGCCCTACGAGCGGCTGCTTGGCGCGGGTTCTGCGGTGCGCACCGACCGCATGATTGCGGCGCGGACCGGCGCGGAGACGATTCTGTTCGTCACCGAGGACGATCTGGCGACGCTGTTCCCCGATCTCGATCATCCGCCGCGCTCGACGCCCTACATCGCCGGGCTGCGTTTCGGCGTGCACAATCCGGATGCCGCCGCGGCCTATTTCGAGGCGGTGGGCGTGGAGCATGCGCGCAGCCTGGACGGCACCGTGCTGGTGCCCGCCTCGGCGGCGCATGGCTGCTTCCTGGAGTTTTCCGCCCGCCTTTAGAGAATGGCGTCGAAGAAGGCCAGCGTGCGGCGTCGGGCCAGCGCGGCGGCATAGCCGTCATAGACCGGGCGCTGATCGCAGTTGAAGCCGTGATCGGCGTCGTAAATATGCGTGGTGATGGTCGGATGCTTCGCCTTCATGGTTTGGGCGAGCGTGACCGGGATCATGGCATCCTTGGCGCCGAAATGCAGAAGCGCGGGGCATTGCGGCGCATTGTCGATCAATTCGGCCCAGGGGCCGCCGTAATAGCCGACCGAGGCGCTCAGGCCGGGCACGATCGCCGCCGCCAGCCAGGTCACGCCGCCGCCATAGCAGTAGCCGGTGATGCCGACGCGGCCGGCGGCGCCGGCGGCGGCCACGGCAGTCGTCACATCCCGCATGCAGTCGGTCCAGTTCATCTTGCCGCGCAATTCGCGGCCCTTGGCGATATCCTCGGGGCTGTAGCCCAGATCGACGCCGCGCTGAATGCGGTCGAACAGGGCTGGCGCCACGCAGTAGTAGCCGTCGGCGGCAAATCCGTCGCAGACCGATTTCATGTGGTTGTTGACGCCGAAAATCTCCTGGATCACCACCAGGCCGCCTTTGGCAGCCGTCTTCGGTTCGGCGATATAGGCCTCGAAACGGTGGCCGTCCGCCGCCGTCAGATTGGTCATCGTACCCATGGCGGTTTCATCCCTGCTGAAGTTGCGGATCGCGAAAGCGCATCAGGCCGATGCTGGTGAATTTCATCACCAGCTCGTCCCGTTGATTGAAGACCTCGACCAGGAAGCGGCCGGAGCCGATGCCGGGCCGGCTTTTCGAAGGGGTCTTTTCGGTGCAGCACAGCCGCGCCCGGATCGTGTCGTCCGGACGCACCGGCTTGATCCAGGCCAGATCGTCGAAGCCGGGCGAGCCGAGGCTGGCTTCGAGATCGATGGCCGAATCGACGATCAGCCGCATCACGGTTGCGGCGGTATGCCAGCCCGAGGCGATCAGGCCGCCGAAATTGCTGTGCTTGGCCGCCTCGGGGTCGATATGGAACGGCTGCGGATCGAACTGGCTGGCGAAGCGGATGATCGCATCTTCGCTGAAGGTATAGCGACCGGTTTCCCGCGTCGCGCCGATGACGACGTCTTCATAATACTGCATCGGAGGCTTCCTAGGCTGGCGCCGTTCCGCCGGCGCTGCGGCGGCGATACATCCCCTTGGCCTGCATGGTCAGGACGATCTCGCCATTCTGGTTGCGCATCTCGTAGCGCGTTGTGATTACGCCGCGATCCGGCTTCGACTGCGACGGCTTCACGGCAATGATTTCTCCCTTCAGGAACAGGGTGTCGTCGGGGCGGACCGGCTTGACCCAGCGGAGCTGATCGACGCCCGGCGATCCCATGCTGGCCGCCGAGCCGATCATGTTGTCGACCAAAAGGCGCATCATGATGCCGGCGGTATGCCAGCCCGAGGCGCAGAGGCCGCCGAACAGCGAGCGTTTGGCGGCTTCCTTGTCGAGGTGGAAAGGCTGCGGATCATACTCCCGCGCGAATGCGATGATTTCGTCCTCGCTGACCTTCCGCGGGGGAAATTCCATCACCTCTCCGACGGTAAAATCCTCCAGATATTTAAGATCAGCTTTTTGGCCAGCGGCCTGTGTCGATTGTGGGTCAAGTTGCGATGCCGTCATCGTCTTCGATCATTTCCCTCCGGTGTCGATGTTCAGTCAGCCGCCGCCTCAGGTAGAGAAGCAATGTTGCGGGCATCTGTAAATGCCGATCATGCCTTCTTCGTCCGATTCCGCTAGGTAAGGCGGTGGATGCCGTCCGCGCGCATGGCGAGGCTTTGCTAAAGGATCTCGCGAAATGGGAGGCGCTGGCGCGCAGCACGGATTTCGATAGCTGAGCCGGTTCGCTCAGGTGTTGAAGCGGAAGTGGAAGACATCGCCGTCCTGGACGACGTAATCCTTTCCCTCCAGGCGCAGCTTGCCGGCGTCGCGCGCGCCGGCCTCGCCTTTGCAGGCCACGTAATCCTGGTAGGCGATGGTTTCGGCGCGGATGAAGCCTTTTTCGAAATCGGTATGGATGACACCGGCCGCTTCCGGCGCCTTGGCGCCCTTGCGCACGGTCCAGGCGCGGGCCTCCTTCGGCCCGACGGTGAAGAAGGTCAAGAGATCGAGCAGGCGGTAGCCGGCGCGGATCACGCGGGCAAGGCCGGTTTCCGTCAGGCCGAGATCGGCCAGGAAGGCCTGCTTCTCGTCTTCGCTGTCGAGCTGGGCGACCTCGGCTTCAATGGCGGCCGAGATCACCACCATCGCCGCACCCTCCACTTCGGCCTTGGCCTTCACCCGCGCCGAGAAGGCATTGCCGTCCGCCGCCGCGGCTTCCTCGACATTGCAGACATAAAGCACCGGCTTGGCGGTGATCAGCATGAGTTCCTTATACAAACGCTGCTCGTCTGCCGTGGGCTTCACGGTGCGGGCCGGCTTGCCCTCGCGCAATGCCGCGAGCACCTTCTCCATGACGGCGAGGCGCGCCTTCTCTTCCTCATTGCCCTGCTTGGCGCGCTTGGCGGTCTGTTCGGCGCGGCGCTCCAGGCTTTCCAGATCGGACAGCATCAGTTCCGTCTCGACCGTCTCGGCATCGGCGATCGGATCGACCCTGCCTTCGACATGGGTGATGTCGCCATTCTCGAAGCAGCGCAGCACATGGCAGATCGCATCCACCTCGCGGATATGGGCGAGAAACTGGTTGCCGAGGCCTTCGCCCTTCGAAGCGCCCCGCACCAGACCGGCGATATCGACGAAGGTGAGCTGCGTCGGGATGATCTTGGCCGAGCCGGCGATCTGCGCCAGCACATCCAGACGCTCGTCCGGCACGCCGACCAGGCCGGTATTCGGCTCGATGGTGCAGAAGGGATAATTCGCCGCCTGCGCCGCCGCCGTCTGCGTCAATGCATTGAACAGGGTCGACTTGCCCACGTTCGGAAGGCCGACGATGCCACACTTGAAACCCATGATACGCTAGTCCTTCGGTTTTTTCGCTTTGGGCGGCTGCAACTGCAGCGCCACCTTGTTCATGAAGCCCGGATCGTCGCCGCGCGCCAGATAGCCGGCGTGATCGGCGATGGCGTCGAGCAGGGGATCGAGCCAGGCATGCTCGTCGCTGGTGAAGTTCTGCAGCACATAGCTCAGGACATAATCCTTGCCAGGATGGCCGATGCCGACGCGCAGGCGGCGGTAATTGGGGCCGATCGCGGCATCCACCGAGCGCAGGCCGTTATGTCCGGCATGACCGCCGCCGGTTTTCATCCGGATCTTGCCGGGTGCCAGATCCAGCTCGTCATGCACGACGACCACCTGCTGCGGCGGAATCTTGTAGAAGCGCGCCGCCTCTCCGACCGATTTGCCGGACAGATTCATATAGGTCATCGGCTTCAGGATCAGCGTCTTGACGCCATCCAGCAGGCCTTCGGCGATTTCGCCCTGAAAGCGCCGGCGGAAAGGCTGAAACTTGTGCCGTTCGGCGATGGCATCGACAGCGAGGAAACCGACATTGTGACGCTGCCGCCTATGCTCGTTGCCGGGATTGCCCAGTCCGACGAGAAGCAGCATGCTGGTTCAACTCGCCTGCAGAAAAGGGGAGGGACGGCCCACCATCGATGCGCCGTCCCGATACGCCTTACTTCTTGCCGCCGGCAGCGGGTTTGGCTTCCGCCGCCTTGGCAGGTGCCGCAGCGGCAGCGCCGGCTGCCGGAGCGGCGGCAGCAGCGGCTGCGGCCGCCGGAGCCGCTTCTTCTTCCTTGATCGGCGCGGCAATGGTCGCAACCGTGAAGTCGCGATCCTGAATCACCGGCCGGATGCCTTCCGGCAACTGGAATGCGGAGATGTGGATCGAATGGCCGATCTCCATGCCGGCGAGGCTGATCGAGATCGCCTCGGGGATGGAATCGGGCTGGCAGAAGAATTCGACTTCGTGACGGACGATGTTGAGCACGCCGCCTTTCTTCAGGCCCGGCGACTGATCCTGATCGAGGAAATGCACCGGGATGAAGATACGGACCCGCGAGCCCTTGCCGACGCGCTGGAAGTCGACATGGATCGGCCGGTCTGATACCGGGTCGAGCTGTACGTCGCGCGCCAGAACGCGTTCGGTCTTGCCCGCGAACTCTACGGTGAACAGGCGCGAGAAGAAGCTGCCCTTGCTCAGCTCCTTCAGCAGGTCGCGGCCGTCGATGGAAATCAGTTCCGGGGCGAGCTTCTCGCCATAGATGACCCCCGGTACGCGACCCTTCAGTCGCGTCGCACGGGCGGTCCCCTTGCCGGCCCTCGACCTCGCCTCGGCGGCGATGGTGGTTACTTCACGCATAACACGCTCCTTGGTTGACGGACGGTGCGGCACCATTGCCGAACCGTTTCCGGCGCCGGCCTCCAGGGGTGCCGTACGCCGAAACTCGGAAAGTCGTTCAGTCGAACAGGCTGGAGACCGAAGTCTCCTCGCTGATGCGCCGCATGGCCTCGCCGATCAGCGGCGCGATCGACACCTGGCGGACGTTGCGCGCCAGGCGGACCGCCTCGGTCGCCAGGATCGAGTCGGTGATGACCAGGCCTTCGAGCTGGCTGGCGGTGACGCGGGCCACCGCGCCGCCCGACAGCACGCCATGGCTGACATAGGCATAGACCGCCTTGGCCCCGTGCTTCTTCAACGCCTCGGCGGCGTTGCAGAGCGTACCGGCGGAATCGACGATGTCGTCGACCAGCAGGCAGCGGCGGCCCTCGACGTCGCCGATGATGTTCATCACCTCGGACACGCCGGCGCGCTCGCGCCGCTTGTCGACGATGGCGAGATCGACGTCCAGGCGCTTGGCGATGTTGCGGGCGCGCACCACGCCGCCGACATCGGGGGAGACCACCATCAGGTCGTTGCCCTGCAAATGCTGCTTGATGTCGGCGGTCAGCACCGGAGCGGCCATCAGGTTGTCGGTAGGGATGTCGAAAAAGCCCTGAATCTGATCGGCGTGCAGATCGAGCGTCAGCACGCGGTTGGCGCCGGCCGCGGTAATCAGGTTGGCGACCAGCTTGGCCGAAATCGGCGTACGCGGACCCGGCTTGCGGTCCTGACGGGCATAGCCGAAATAGGGAAGCACCGCCGTGATGCGCCGCGCCGATGCCCGCTTGAGCGCATCGATGCAGACCAGAAGTTCCATCAGGTGGTCATTGGCGGGATAGGAAGTCGACTGGATCACGAAGACGTCCTCGCCGCGGACGTTTTCATGGATCTCGACAAAGACCTCCATGTCGGAGAACCGGCGCACGCTCGCCTTGGCGAGAGGAACGGAAAGATATGCCGCAATGGCTTCCGCCAGCGGACGATTGGAATTACCCGCCAAAACTTTCATGACAGAGCTCGATGGATGCCGGACCCGGGAGAAAACCGCGCGGACTATAACCGCCGATCAGCCCCCTGTAAACCGGCAAAAGGACAAGATTTTCAGGATCTTGCCGGCTTCGGCGGCAGGGTCGGGCGCTGCTGCGTCTCCAGAATCTTGCTCAGGCCCTGCCAGCCGCCTTCGGCGATGATATGGGCGGTATTCCCCCAGGCCTGGGCAAGCTGCCCGCGGGGGATGCGGTTGCCCTGCTTTACCTCGCCCAGACGGCGGCCGTCGTTGGTCATCAGCGCCCATTCGATCGCCACCCGTTCGGAATTCGGGCCGTCGGCCCAGACCTTCACATGGCAGGCGATGAGGTAATCGGCCTGGGCCGGGTCGGCCACCGGCGGCTGGCCGGTCAGAATCAGGATTTCGCGCAGGGCCTGGCGCAAGCTGCGGTTGCCGTCGCCAGGGGCGCCATCGCATTCCAGCACGGAAAGCCTGGGTTGCTTGGCTTGGGCCAGAACGCCGGCGGTGTCTTCGTTCAATTTCGCCGCGATTGCCGCCGCCATGGCGGCGGCGGCCTGTTTGATGGCGCCTTCATCGCCGGCATCGAGGCGGTCGATGGCGATGCCGAGCGGCCGATCGCCGCCGGACTGCACGCTTTTGTCGGGCGATTGTTTGCTCCAGCGCCAGACAGTCTGGCTCCCCTGCGGCGCCAGCGAGACCGTCAGGGTGGAGGACAGGACGCTGCGGGCGTCATTGCTGGCCGGCACTTCCTGCTCCGCCAGGGCATCCGCCAGGCTCTGCGCCAGCCGCGCGCCCTGCTCGGCAGGCAGTCCGGCGACCGGCGCAACGAACAGGCTGGTCTCGCCGATCGGGCGCATCAGCGGGTTGACGGCGCGGCCTTTGACTTCAGGCTGGAACGGTTGCGGAAGCGGTTGGCAGGCCGCAAGGGCGGCACCGATCAGGAGAAGGCTCAGAATGTTACGGTACGACACGGCTCACCATCATCCCGGCAAGGCGATTGCTGAAATCTGGCGGCCGTAATCCGGCTCGCCGGCCAATGTTGTGCGGCGGTAGCTGAAGAAGCGCTCCGGATCGGAGCGGGTATCCAGATCGAGATTCTCCGCTGCGACCCCGGCCTGCCGCAGCCGGTGCATGAGATAGCCGGGCAGGTCGAACTGCCAATGTCCGGCGCGGCGCCCTTCGGCAAAGAAAGCGGCATTGTCGGCAGCGGCGGCGATGAACGTATCCCGGAACGGCGCGCTGACTTCGTAGGAGCGCTGCGCGATCGCCGGGCCGATGACCGCGCGGATGCGGCTGCGCCGGCCGCCCAGCCGCTCCATGGCTTCGATGGTCGCATCGGTGACGCCGGCGAGCGCGCCGCGCCATCCGGCATGGCAGGCGCCGATCAAGTCCGCTTCGGCGTCGGCGAACAGTACCGGCGCGCAGTCGGCGGTGAGAATGCCCAGCGCGACATTGTGCCGCCGCGTGACCATGCCGTCGGCCTTGGGGCGCTGCGCAAGATCGAAGCCGTCGTCGACGATCACCACGTCGCGGCCATGCACCTGGTACAGCGAGACAAGGCCTTCGCTCGCGTCCAGTGCGGCGGCGACCCTGCGGCGATTTTCGCGTACGGCATCCGAATCGTCGGAAGAACCCGGCCCGCAATTCAGCGACGCATAAATGCCGGACGAGACGCCGCCGCGCCGCATGAAGAAACCGTGGCGGACATCCGCCAGGGACGCAGCCGTAATGGGTGCCAGATCGACGGAGGCGGAACTGATCATGCAAAACCTGCCGGTGCCACGGATTCGGGCGGCGTCAGAGCCAGGACCTTGAACAGGGTGCCCATCTCCTCCGGGGCCGTCAACCGATGCAGGGCTGCGTCGATTTCGATGCCTTGCGCCTTGCTGCCGCTCTGCTTCAGCCGAATGGCGCGCGCTTCGATACCGAGCGACTGCAGGAATTGGCCCTGACCGACCGGGCCATAGACCACCACGCCGCCATGCCTTGCGGCGACGGCGAAAGCGGCGAAGTCGACATGCGCGGTGAGGTCCGCCAAACCCGGCTCGGCCAGGGGGTCGGTATAGGCGTGCCGGTAAACCGCCTGCAGCGTCTCGCCGATGCCGGGGCGGTCATAGCCGTAATCGATGAACAGGGCGGCGCCGCCCTGCAGCCGCAGGCGAGCGGCGATGTCGCCCGCCGTCGCGCGCATGGCCGGACTCGACTCGACGATGGCGCCCGGCGGAGCGTCCTGCAATTCCGGCGGCAGCAGCGCGTCGAATGGCAGCGGCCGCGGATCGAGCTGGAATTGCAGATCGGTGCCGTTTTCGGCCAGGCCGACACAGCGTTCATGCCAGGCGCCGTCATCGCCGCGCTGGAACTGGCGCACCGGCAGGGCATCCAGGAATTCGTTGGCCAGCAGGATGATCGGCGCATCCTTCGGGATGGCGCTGATGTCTTCCAGCCAGATCGCCGCCTCGCCGGCCAATGTTTTCTGCTGCGCTTCGCGCATGCGCTGCGACGCCTCCACCAGCACAGGCGTGATCGCCGCGCGGAACGGGGGCAGGGCGCGGGCGGCGCGGAGCGCGTCGCGCATCAGGGCGCCGCGGCCCGGGCCGAGTTCGACCAGATAGCAGCGGCCGGGCCCGCCCATGCGCTGCCAGTAATCCGCCGCCCAGAGGCCAAGCAGCTCGCCGAACATCTGGCTGATCTCCGGCGCGGTGATGAAATCGCCGCCCAGCCCGATCGCTTCCTGGCTGCGGTAATAGCCGTGTTCGGGATGCAGCAGGCAATCGGCCATGAAGGCCGCCACGGTGATCGGGCCTTCCGCCATGATGCGGCGGCGCAGGATGTCGCGAAGCGGAGCTTCTACGCCCAAGGCGATCCTCCGATTACGATGTGCGTCGGCTTGCCCACCACATCAGGCCGAGGCCGAACAGTACCATCGGCAGCGACAGCAACTGCCCCATCGTCATGCCGCCGGCCAGGAAACCGATCTGGGCGTCCGGCTGGCGGAACAATTCGCCGACGATGCGGGCGACGCCGTAGCCAACCAGGAACAGGCCCGACAGAAGACCGTGCTTCTGCAGGGCGCCGCTGTTCCAGCGCACCAGGTTCAGCAGCAGGAAGAGCAGAATGCCTTCCATACCGGCCTGATAAAGCTGGCTGGGATGCCGCGGCTCCGGCCCGCCGGTCGGGAAGACCATCGCCCAGGGCAGGTCCGGCGCGACGCGGCCCCACAATTCGTCGTTGACGAAATTCGCGATGCGGCCGAAGAACAGTCCAATCGGCGTGACGCAGGCGATGATATCGGTGAAGGCGAGGAACGGCGTCTGGATCGCGCGGCAATAGACGAACATCGCGATGATGACGCCGAGCATGCCGCCATGGAAGGACATGCCGCCGTGCCAGACCTCGAATATCTCGATCGGATTCCGCAGATACATCTCGAGGTTATAGAACAGCACATAGCCGAGCCGGCCGCCGACGACCACGCCCACTGTCGCCCAGACGAGAAAACCGTCGATCTGCTGCGGCGTGACCGTTTGCGTCAGGTCCGGATCGGTGGGCTTCTTGGCAATCCGCATTGCCATCTGCCAGCCGGCGATCAGGCCGACGATATAGGCCAGGGCATACCAGCGCACGGTGAAGGGCCCGATCGCGAAGGCGACCGGGTCGATCACCGGGAAGGCGATGGCGGGAAGCGTTGCGAACATCGTCACGCTTCGCCGGGTTCGCCGGATGTGTCGGCTGTGCCGGACGCGCCGGTGCGGGGCCGCAATGTCGGGAAGGCGATGACTTCGCGGATCGTCGGCGAATTGGTCAGCAGCATCGCCAGGCGGTCGATGCCTATCCCCAGGCCGCCCATCGGCATCATGCCCGCCGATTGCGCCTTGAGGAAATCCTCGTCGATGCGATGGGCTTCCTCGTCGCCGGCATCGCGCTGGCTTTGCTGATCCTCGAAGCGGGCGCGCTGCTCCTGCGGGTCGGCCAGCTCGGAGAAGGCGTTGGCGATTTCCCAGGTATTGCAGAAAGTCTCGAAGCGCTCGGCGATCTCCGGATTCTCGTGATTGGCCTTGGCCAGCGGCGAGATCGCCTTCGGCAAGGCCACCACATGGGTCGGCTGGATCAGGTTGGGTTCGACGAAATGCTCGAAGCTGGCTTCCACCACCTTGCCCCAGCTCGCCTTGTCGTCGACCGGAACGCCGGCCTGCTTGGCGATGCTGCGCGCGGCTGCGTCATCGAGGCCGGCAAGCTCGATCCTGCCATGTTCCTTGATCAGGTCGAGCATGGAGGCGCGCCGGAAGGGCGGCGTGAAATCGATCTCGTGCTCGCCGAATTTCACCTTGGTACTGCCGGTCGCGGTGATTGCGGCATGGGCGATCAGCCGCTCGGCAATCGACATCATGTCGTTGTAATCGGCGTAGGCCTGATACAGCTCCAGCGTGGTGAATTCCGGATTGTGTCGCGGCGAGATGCCTTCGTTGCGGAAGCAGCGGTTGATCTCGAACAGCTTCTCGCTGAGGCCGCCGATCACCAGCCGCTTGAGATGCAGCTCCGGCGCAATGCGCATGAACAGCGGTATGTCGAGCGTGTTGTGGTGCGTGACGAACGGCCGCGCGATGGCGCCACCGGGGATGGTGTGCAGCATCGGCGTCTCGACTTCGAGGAAATCCTCGCCGGCGAGGAATTGCCGCATCGCCTGGATCACGCGGAAGCGGGTGCGCAGCGTCTGCCGGCTTTCCTCGTTGCTGATCAGGTCGTATTCGCGATGGCGGTAGCGCTGTTCGACATTCTTCAGACCGTGCCACTTCTCCGGCGGCGGCTCGAGCGCCTTGGCCAGCACGACGATTTCGCTGGCGTCGACCGTGATCTCGCCCCGCTTGGTGCGCCGGACGGTGCCGCGCACGCCGATGACGTCGCCGAGATCCAGCGCCTTCATTACCGGCGCAAGGCGGCCCTGCAACTCCTCCTTGGCGGTATAAATCTGCAGCTTCACCGTGTCGTCGACCAGGTCGATGAACATGCCGCTGTTGCGCATCGCCATGATGCGGCCGGCGACGGCCACCGTATCGCCGGTCCGCTCATCGGGCTGCAGATGGGCATAGGCGTCGTGCACCGCGGCGTTCTTGTGAGTCTTGTTGAATTTCGGCGCCGTGTACGGATCAAGGCCAAGCTGACGAAGCTGCTCCAGCTTCGCCTCGCGATTGGCGCGCTCGCCGGATGAGGCCTCGGGGGTCGGATGGGCTGAGGGATTTTGGTCGGTCACGATATTCGGCCGCAAATCTAAAAGGTTGGGCGGGGAACCTAGCACCGGGATAGCCGCATTCCAACCGGTCCACCCGGCCCGAATACCTGTGGATAAGGAATTGGAATGCTTGCGGCCGGCGCCGCAGGTGGCCATATCGGGAAGGCATCCGAAGATGGAGTCGCGCCATGCAGACCGATAATCGCCTTCTGGACGATCTCAGCCGTATCGCCACGGGCGCTCTGGGCACCCTGCAGGGGGTCAAGGGCGAGGTGGAGCAGGCGATTCGCCAGCGTCGCGAGCGCGCTTTGGCCGATATGGACCTGGTAACGCGGGAAGAATTCGAGGCCGTGAAAGCCATGGCCCAGGCGGCGCGCGAGGAGAATATCCGCCTGGCCGAGCGGCTGGCGGCGCTCGAATCCAAGCAAAATAGCGGATTGGGCAACGGCAGCTAAATTGAAGCCAGAACAGACGATTTCATGAATTTTTCGTAAATCCGCCCTTGCACCATGTCAGTGCCGCGAATACTCTAGATCTATGGTGCGTCTTGTTTCGCGACACCAACATCTATGGTCAGCCGAGGGGAAGGGGGCTTTCTCGGCCATGGCCGTCTCGCCCCTTCTTGGGGCGAAATTCCCAGCCATGAAGAGCCATTCCGGACGACCCGCCGAGAAACGGCCCGCCGCAGAGGGGAGCGCTAGCGCATGCGGACTCTAGTCGAGACTGAAACCTCCAGCCGCCTCAATCCACTCGATCTGGTTGAACAGATCGTTGGCGATCACGAGTGGCCTTTCGACCGTCAGGGTCAGGACGAACTGACGGTCGGCGTGACCGGTCGTTACTGCGAGCATCAGATGTGGTTCTCCTGGCGCGAGGAGCTTGGCGCGCTGAGCTTCACCTGCGCCTTCGACATGAAGATTCCGGCCAACCGGCGCAAGGACCTTCATTCGCTGCTGGCCTATGTGAACGAGAAGGCGCTGATCGGGCATTTCGATCACTGGGTCGAGGAAGGCATGCTGGTGTTCCGGCAGGCTTTGCTGCTGCGCGGCGGCCCTGGTGCCACCAGCGAGCAGATCGAGGACCTGATGGAAATCGGACTGTCGGAATGCGAGCGCTTCTATCCGGCCTTCCAGTTCCTGATCTGGGGCGGACGCTCGCCCGAGGACGCCGTGGCGGCGGCCATGTTCGAATGCGCCGGGGAGGCGTAATCCAGGCCGCTGGCGCTTAACCCGTTCCCCGCATCCGGGTAACCTCCGGCACCGTATCGGCAGCAGGAGGTCGGGATGAATCAGGGAATTGTATTGGTCGGCTGCGGCAAGATGGGTAAGGCCCTGCTGACCGGCTGGCTGCGCCGCGGCATCGCGGCCGCCGACATCGTCGTCGTCGAACCCGCGCCCGTCTCCGACCTGCCCGCCGGCATTCGGCAATTTGCCGAGCCATCGGCAATTCCCGCGACCATCCGGCCCGGAATCGTCATGCTGGCGGTCAAGCCGCAGGTGATGGACCAGGTCGCGCCCGCCTACGCGCCATACGCGGCCCAGGGCGCCTGCATCCTTTCCATCGCGGCCGGAAAGACCATCGCGGCGCTCGACCGCCTGCTCGGCGGCAAGGCCGCCATCGTGCGCAGCATGCCGAATACGCCGGCGGCTGTCGGCGCCGGCATCACGGTGGCCTGCGCGAATGCCGAGGTGAAGGCCGGGCAGCGCGCGACCTGCACCGCGTTGCTGGAAGCGGTCGGCGAAGTCGGCTGGGTCGAGGATGAGGCGCTGATCGACGCGGTGACAGCCGTTTCCGGCTCGGGGCCGGCCTATGTCTTCTGGCTGACCGAATGCCTTGCGGCTGCGGGCGAGAAAGCCGGGCTCGATGCCGCGCTGGCGGCGCGCCTGGCGCGCGCCACCGTGACGGGTGCGGGCGAATTGATGCGCCAGAGCGCCGAAAGTCCGGCGCAGCTGCGCAAGAACGTCACCAGCCCGAACGGCACCACGCAGGCGGCGCTCGATGTGCTGATGGCGCCCGATGGCCTGGGCCCGCTGATGGAGCGTGCGGTCGCCGCCGCCGCGCGGCGGTCCAGGGAGCTGGCCGGATAAGGGCGCTCTTGCGCGCTCTTGCCGCTGGTGCCGGCGCGCCCACATTATCAGAATTGGACCTGGCGCAGCCCGCGTCGGGCAGGTCCAGAAATTGGTTCCGGGGAGAGCGGCATGGCGAAGGCGGCAAAGCGGAAGGCAAAGACGCAGAAGACCCCTGGCGGAGCGGCTTCCGGCGAACGCATGCGCCGCAGCAGCGACCCCGTCGAGGCCATGCTGCTGCTGGTCGCGGCCGAAGGCTGGCGGGCGGTCAGCCTGGGGCGGATCGCGACGGCCTGCGGCCTGTCGCTGAGCGATCTCTATGGCCGGTATGCCTCGAAGACCGATCTGCTGATCGCCTATGCCAAGCGGATCGATGCGGCGATGCTCGAAGCGCTCGGTCCGATGCCGGCCGAGGCCGAGGCTGCCGCCGTCAAGGACCGCTTGTTCGAGGCCATCATGGCCCGGCTTGATGCCCTGGCGCCGCATAAGGCGGCGGTGCGGGTGCTGATGCGGGAATTGCCGGCCGATCCGGCGGCGTTGATGTGTTTCCTGTATGGCGGATTGCGCCGGGGGATCGACTGGACCCTGGCGGCGGCGGAGCTCGATAGCCCGGGGCTTGCCGGCATTCTCCGCCGCAAGGTCCTCGGCGCCATCTATCTGGACACGCTGCGGGTCTGGCTGCGGGACGAGAGCGCCGACATGGAAACCACGATGGCCCATCTGGATAAACGGCTGCGGCAGGCGATGAATTGCCTCAACGCAGGAGGTTTCCTCTCGCGATTGCGAAGAAATGTAGTCTAAAAATGAATAAGCATTTGAATTGTAATGTTTAATTTTATTGTGCATTGCACAATAAAATGCTTGACCTTGCAGCGGTTACCGGTAAGCTAGCCCCTAGATCCTCGCACCCCGGAGCCAACCATGAGCAAGACCACCACTGAGAATCCCTTCGCCGCTTTCGACTTCACCAAGCTGTTCGGCAACCTCCAGATGCCGGGCTTCGATCCCTCCGCCTTGGCGGCGGCCCAGCAGAAGAATCTCGACGCCGTCGCGGCCGCCAACAAGCGGGCCCTGGAAGGCTATCAGGCTCTGGTCAAGCGCCAGGCCGAGATCTTCCAGGAAACAATGCAGGAGATCGCCCGGATCGCGCAGCAGAACGCGACGGCTGGCGCGGCCCAGGGTGGCCTCGGCAAGCAATCCGAATTGCTGCAGCAGTCGATCGAGAAGGCGCTCGCCAATATCCGCGAGCTGACGGAGATCGCCTCGAAGACCAATACCGAGGCTTTCGAGACGATCAACCGGCGGCTGAGCGAAAACCTCGAAGAGCTCAAGCGGAGCTTCGCCCAGGCCAAATGAGGCTGGCCAAATGAGGCTGGCCAAATGAGGCTGGCCAAGTAAGGCTGGCCAAGTAAGGCGCCTCAAGCCGTCCGTGCCCCATTTGCCAGACCGAGAGCGGGCGGGTAAGACTCCCGCCCGTTCATTTATGGAAGCGTGGCACTGGGGGGCAGCGTGGCCGCAATCAGCCTCGAGACATTCCATCAGGTCGATATCCGGGTCGGCACCGTCGTTAAGGCCGAGCCGTTTCCCGAAGCGCGCAAGCCGGCAATAAAACTCTGGGTCGATTTCGGCAGCGAGATCGGCGTGAAGAAATCATCGGCCCAGATCACGCGCCACTACCAGACCGAGGCGCTGGTGGGGCGCCAGGTCGTGGCGGTGGTCAATTTTCCGCCGCGCCAGATCGCCTCATTCCTGTCCGAGGTCCTGGTCCTCGGCCTGCCGGATGCGGCGGGGGAAGTCGTGCTGCTCGGCCCCGATCAGCCGGTGCCGAATGGCGGCCGAATGTATTGACGCGGTCATGCGGATCGTTCGAGAATTCCCCAGGAACGTCCCATGATGCAGAAAAGAATAATAATCATCCTGGCAGCTCTGGTGCTTGCCCCCATGCTGCCAGCCGCAGCGCAAGAGCATGACTGCGTCGTCCGGCAATTCATCATGACCAACAATGTCGTCAATCTCGAACCCCAAGGGGTGGTCGAGAAGGCGTATCGGCCCGGCACTGAGCGCGCCTATGCCTTTGCGCGCCTGAATTGCACGCAGGTCGGCGCGGGCGAGACCTTCTGGTTCCATTGGCTGTACAACGACCGCGAAGTGGGCAAGTCGAAGGCGCGGGTAGACGTCAGTCCGAATTGGCGTATCTGGTCGCAGTCCCGTATTTTCCCCGGCGATTGGACGGTTCAGCTCAAGGATGGCGAAGGCCGATTGCAGGCCGAGCAGCGCTTTTCGATGGACAAGCCGGACGCGGAATAAGCCGTAGACGGCCGCCGGCCTCCAGCTGCTTCAGACCGGGAGGCGGATCGTCACCTGCAGGCCGCCCATTTCCGACTGGCCCAGCAAGATTTCGCCGCCATGGGCGAGGACGGCATCGCGGGCGATGGTCAGGCCGAGCCCGACATTGCCGCTGCCATGGCGCGACTGGTCGAGGCGGTAAAACGGCCGAAACACCTTGTGGCGCTCTTTTTCGGGCACGCCCGGGCCGTCATCCTCGACGCGTATTTCGATCCGGCTGCCATGGCGCGCGGTCGTCAGGCGCACATTGCGGCCATAGCGCAGAGCGTTCTCCACCAGATTGGACAGCGCGCGTTTGAAGCTCAGCCGCCGCAGCGGCAGCGTGATCGGCTCATCAAGCTCGACCTTCAGCTCGCGGCCTCGCCGCCGGACATCTTCGGCCAGTTCGGCGATCAGGCCGCCGAGGTCGGTCGGCTGGGCGGGCTGTTCGCTATGGCCGCGGGCGAAGGAAAGATAGGCCTCCACCATCTTTTCCATTTCGCTGATATCGCTCTTCAGCTCCTCGATTTCCGTCCCGGCGGGCATCAGCGACAGTTGCAGCTTCATGCGGGTCAGCGGCGTGCGCAAATCATGGCTCACCCCGGCAAGCATGTCGGTGCGTTCACGGATATGGCGGCGCAGGCGGTCCCGCATGGCCAGGAAGGCGCGTGCCGCTGCCCGGATTTCCTCGGCGCCGGCGGGGCGGAAATCGGTGATCTCGCGGCCCTTGCCGAAAGCGTCCGCCGCTTCGGCCAGCCGCCGGATCGGCTTGATCTGATTGCGCAGAAACAGCACGGCGATGCCGAGCAGCAGCACCGAGGCCGAGGCCATCCAGATCATGAAGACATAGGTGCTGCTCGAAAAGACGCGGCTCTCCGGAACGACGACGGTCATCAGCGCGTCGGGAAGCTGTGCGTAGATGGTTACCCAATGCGAGCTGCGCTGGGTGTCGATCATATAGGGATCGTTCAGCCGCTCGCCGAGCGCCTGGATCAGCATGCGGTCGAGGATCGAGAAGCGGCGCGGCGGCGGCAGGTCGCTCGGCAGCTTGCCGCCCGGCTGGAAGGTGACATGCATTTCCAGCGAGCGCTGCATCCGCTCGATGAGCGCCGACAATACGGTCGGATCGGTATTCTCCCGGCGCGTATCGATCAGCACGGCAATCTCGCCCGCCACGCCCAGGGTCAGCCGCCGGGTGACGATGTCCCAGTGGCGTTCGTAGAAGATGTAGGTCAGCAGCGCCTGCAGGATGACGATCGGCGCCACCAACAGCATCAGCCAGCGGCCGAACAGGCTGCGTGGCAGGAAGCGCTTGATGATCGTTGCCATCTATTCGGCCCAGAGGACGTAGCCCTCGCCCCAGACCGTCTGCAAATAGCGCGGATTGCGCGGATCGGCCTCGATCTTGCGGCGCAGGCGCGTGATCTGGACGTCGACGGCCCGGCTTTCTCCCCCGGAACCCGGTTCTGCGAGGGCCGCCCGCGAGACGGTGGTTCCGGGCGAGCGGGCCAGAATCCGCAGCAATTGCGCCTCGCCCGTGGTCAGAGGAACGATGTCGTTGCCGCGCTTCAACTCGCCGCGCTGGATGTCGAACACGAACTCGCCGAAACGGGCGGGTTCGCTATTGGCCGCGGGCGGCGCGCGCTCGGCGCGTTTGAGGATGGCTTGCACGCGCAGCGTCAGTTCGCGCGGTTCGAACGGCTTCGGCAGATAGTCGTCGGCGCCGGTCTCGAAGCCCTTGATGCGGTCTTCCGCGTCGCCGCGCGCCGTCAGCAGGATCACCGGCACCTGATTGCCGCGCCGGCGCAATTCGCTGACGAATTCGAAACCGTTCTGGCCCGGCATCATGACGTCGACGACCAGCAGGTCGAAGCTGATCGCCGCGATCTTGGCCGCGGCATCTTCGGCATGCTCGGCGCTGGTGACGCGAAAACCCTGCCCGGCAAGAAAGCGCGACAGCAGCGTGCGGATGCGTTCGTCGTCGTCGATGACCAGGATATGGGGCGCGTTGGGGTCCATGCCGATCCGTCAGCGCCGCTGGATCGCCCGCAGGATGGCGGCGCGATCGGGTTCGTCGATCAGTCCGGCAAGGACCTTGCGATAGCCGGCGACGGCCTCGGCACCGGCCTCGCGATAGGCCTGAGCCACTTTGGCCTGCTGGATGGTGCTGATCTGGCGTTCCAGGTTCTTGCCCTGCTCGGTGAGGAACAACTGCCGTTGGCGGCGATCGCGGGTGCCCTGCTGCTGGCGGACGAAGCCGCCTTCGATCAGGGCGGACAGCACGCGCGACAGGCTCTGTTTGGTGATGCGCAGGATGCCCAGCAGGTCCGCCACGGTGATGCCCGGATTGCCGCCGATAAAATGCAGGGCCCGGTGATGGGCACGGCCGAAATTGTAGCGGGCGAGGATCTCGTCCGGCCCGCGGGTGAAATCGCGGTAGGCGTAGAAAAGCAGCTCGATACCCTGCCGCAGCTCGTCTTCGCGCAGAAACAGCGGGTTGGCCAATGATTTGAGGTCGCTCATGACGTCCTATATGGGGCAAAGTGATAGCCGGTAGCAAGGTAGCCGCTGACGGCGTGGGCCGGGGCGGCGCCGCGAAAAATATGTCAGCAGTATTGACATATATTGATCATATTGTTACTTCTGCGTAAATCATTGGGTAATAATAATACCCAAGCGCCGTTTCGCCAAAGGAGCAGCCCATGTCTCTCATCCCCTACGACGACCGCGACGGTTTTATCTGGTTCGACGGCAAGCTGATCGAGTTTCGTCAAGCCAAGCTGCATGTGCTGACCCATGGCCTGCATTATGCGTCCTGTGTGTTCGAGGGCGAGCGGGCCTATGACGGCGAGGTGTTCCATCTCACCGAACACAGCCAGCGCCTGTACGATTCGGCCAGGCTGCTCGACTTCACCATCCCCTATTCGGTGGAAGAGATCGACCGCGCGACCAAGGAAACGGTGGCGGCCAACAAGATGCCGAACTGCTACATCCGGCCCGTGGCCTGGCGCGGCTCGGAAATGATGGGCGTCTCGGCGCAGCAGAACAAAATCCATCTCGCCATCGCCGTCTGGGAATGGCCGAGCTATTTCTCGCCGGAAGCGAAGATGAAGGGGCTGCGTCTGCAGATCAGCGACTGGCGCCGCCCGGCGCCGAACACGGCGCCGACCCGGGCGAAAGCTGCCGGCCTGTACATGATCTGCACGCTTTCCAAGCATAAGGCGGAGCGGGACGGCTATCAGGATGCGCTGATGCTGGATTGGCGCGGCCAGGTGGCGGAGGCGACCGGCGCCAACATTTTCTTCTCCAAGGACGGCAAGCTGCATACGCCGACGCCGGATTGCTTCCTGGACGGCATCACGCGCCGGGCGGTGATCGCGATGGCCAAGGCTCGCGGCATCGAGGTGATCGAGCGGGCGATCATGCCCGAGGAGATGGCCGGTTTCGAGGAATGCTTCCTCACCGGCACGGCTGCCGAGGTCACGCCGGTTTCCGAGATCGGGCCCTACACCTTCAAGCCGGGCCGGATCTGCCAGCAGCTTCTGGCCGACTTCGATGCGGCGACGCATCGCAAGGCTGCCGCCTGATCGGCGAAGCTAAGGCAATAACGACAATGGCCGCGGTTCATCGCCGCGGCCATTTGCTTTGCTAGCGCCAGCGCGCCGCGGCCTCGTCGTCGCTCGCCTTGGCTTCGACCCAGCGGCGTTCGCCGCCATGCTCTTCCAGCTTCCAGAACGGCGCCTTGGTCTTGAGCCAATCGACCAGGAAGGCGCAGGCCTCGAAGGCCGCCTGCCGATGCGCCGACGTGACGATGACCAGCACGATGCGCTCGCCCGGCTCCAGCGGTCCGTAACGGTGGATCACCAGACAGCCATCCAGCGGCCAGCGGCGCTCGGTCTCGGCCACGATGGCGGCGAGCTGCTTCTCGGTCATGCCGGGATAATGTTCCAGCGTCATCCGCCGGACGGCGGTATTGTCGGCGAAATCCCGCACCAGGCCGGTGAAGGTGACCGCCGCGCCGATGCGGGGATTGTTGGCGGTGAGCTTTTCCAGCTCGGCCGCGGTATCGAAATCCTCTTTTTGCACGCGCACCTTCGCATCGACCGCTGGCATGGCTAGCCTCCGGTGACGGGGGGAAAGATCGCGATCTCGTCGCCGGCGCGGACGGGATGGTCGGCCTGAGCGTAATCCTGATTGACGGCGATGCGGACCATGGCGGGATTGGCCAAGGCGCTGTCGTGAATGTCGCTGCGCCCGCGCAGCCACTGGATCAGCTCGGCGACGGTGCGGACCTCTGGCGGCGGCGCGACCGTTTCCTCGGCGACCCCGACCCGCTCGCGCAGCGAAGCGAAATAGAGCACGCGTATCATTCCGCGCCGGTCTCCTTCCCGGGCGATGCCGTCGGCTCCGCCGCGATATGCCGCAGCCCGGTCTGCAGGTAGTCCCAGCCGGTATACAGCGTCAGTACCGCCGCCAGCCAGATGCCGATCTCGCCGATCAGGCGGACCGGCAGCGCCGCCGGCCCGTAATCGCCCACGATCAGGATGCCGAGCGCAATGAGCTGCACCGTGGTCTTCCACTTGGCCAGGCGGGAAACCGGGACCTTCACGCGCAGATCGGCGAGGAATTCGCGCAGGCCCGTTACGGTGATCTCGCGGCACATGATGACCACCGCGGCCAGCGAGGTCACCCGGTCGATGCGCTCGAAGGCGATCAGCATCAGGATCACCGCCGCGACCAGCAGCTTGTCGGCGACCGGATCGAGAAAGCGGCCGAGGTCCGACATCTGTCCCCATTTGCGGGCCAGATAGCCGTCGAACCAGTCGGTGATGCCGGCCGCCACGAAGAGGGCGAGCGGCACCCAGGCGCTCCAGGCATGCGGCAGGAAGAAAGCCGCGCAGATCGCCGGGATGGCCAGAATGCGCGAGACGGTGAGGATATTGGGCAGGCCGTTCAGCATGACAGAGCAACTATCGCATGGTTGAGGGCGGGGGGACTAGGGCCGCATCCTGGTCAACCGCCATGGAAATAGTCGTAGATGCGCTTCGCCACCGCCTTGCTGACACCGGGCACCGCTTCCAGGTCCGCCAGGCCGGCGCGGGATACCGCCTTGGCCGAACCGAAATGCAGCAAAAGCGCCTTCTTCCGGACTGCGCCGATGCCGGGAATTTCATCCAGCGGCGAGCGGATCTGGTCTTTCGACCGCTTGGCGCGGTGCGTTCCGATGGCGAAGCGGTGCGCCTCGTCGCGGAGCCGCTGGAGGAAAAACAGAACCGGGTGCCGGGGTTCCAGCATGAACGGCTCCCGCCCAGGCAGGAAGAATTGCTCGCGCCCGGCATTGCGGTCCGGGCCCTTGGCGATGCCGACGACGGGAACGTCGTCGATGCCCAATTCCTGCATCACCTGCAGCGTGGCGTTGAGCTGGCCCCTGCCGCCGTCGATCAGCAAAAGGTCCGGCCAGTCGGCATCGTGGCCTTCCGCATCCTCCTTCAGCAGCCGCTGGAAGCGGCGCGACAGCACCTGCTTCATCATCGCATAATCGTCGCCCGGTTCGATCTCCTCGCCGCGGATGTTGAACTTGCGATAGGCATTTTTGCGCAGGCCCTCGGGGCCGGCGACGATCATGGCGCCGACGGCATGCCGGCCCATGATATGGCTGTTGTCGTAGACCTCGATCCGGTTCGGCGGCGCTTCGAGGCCGAAGAGTTCGGCGACGCCGGCAAGCAATTGCTGCTGCGACGAGGTTTCCGCCAGCCGGCGCCGCAGGGCGTCGCGCGCATTGGTGACGGCGTGCTCGACCAGGTCGCGCTTGGTGCCGCGCTGCGGGCAATGCAGTTCCACCTTGCGGCCGGCATGCTTGCTCAGGGCCTCCTCGATCAGTTGGGCATTGCCGACGGGGTGGCTGAGCAGGATCAGGCGCGGCGGATCGCGCTGGGCATAGAACTGGCCGATGAAGGCGTCGATCACCTCGTCGATCTCGACATCGCGCGCATGGGCCGGGAAATAGGCGCGATTGCCGAAATTCTGCCCGGCGCGGAAGAAGAAGATCTGAATGCAGACCAGGCCGGCCTCGGCATGCACGGCAATGACATCGGCATCTTCGATGTCGCTGAGGCTGACATCCTGTTTCTGGGTGATATGGGCCAGGGCGCGGATGCGATCGCGCAATTCCGCCGCCGTTTCGAAGTCGAGCGCTTCCGAGGCCGCTTGCATGCGGTCCCGCCAGGCATCGAGGATCTTGTGATTCCGTCCGCGCAGGAACTGGCAGGCTTCGTCCACGATGCGCGCGTAATCGGCTTCCGAGATCCGGTTCACGCAGGGCGCCGAGCAGCGCTTGATCTGATATTGCAGGCAGGGGCGGGTGCGGCTGGCGAATTCGCTGTCGGTGCAGCTTCGCAACGGAAACGCGCGCGAGAGCGCATTCAGCGTGACATGCACCGCGCCGGTCGAGGCGAAGGGGCCGAAATACTCGCCGGGTATGTCGCGGGCGCCGCGATGCTTGTTGATGCTGGGATAGGGGTGATCGCGCGCCACCAGGATGTAGGGAAAGGACTTGTCGTCCTTCAGCAACACGTTGAACGGCGGCTGCAGCTTCTTGATGAGGTTGGCCTCGAGAAGCAGCGCCTCGGCTTCGGTATGGGTCGTCGTGATCTCGACGCTCGCAACCTGCCGCACCATGCGCAGGATGCGGATGGTCAGGCCATTCGTCTTGGTATAGGAGGCGACCCTTTTGCGCAGCGAGCGGGCCTTGCCGACATAGAGAACCTCGCCGCGGCTATCAAGCATCCGATAGACGCCAGGTCCGAATGGCAGGGTCGGCAGGTGGCGGAGTATCGCCGCCGCGCCGATCTCGCCCGGGGCAGCGGGCGATGGCGGCGAAGGGGGAATGCTGTCCGGCTCACTCATACACCCACCCTACACAATAAAACGCCAATGATTACGTGATGTTGACAAAAAGGTCCCAAGGTTGTGGATAACTTTGTGGGGAAATCGGTCCACTGATCGAAGTTTTCCCCCGAAGATCAATGATAACGCGCAGATGCCGCATTCAAGCCATTCCATAAAATATTGATACTGCGTGCGAATTTACCTTTATCCACAGAAAATTCAGATCGCGCTGAGCGGCGTTCCCCCGGCCGGGAGAATCGGCAAAGCCTGTGCACAACATTGCGCTCAAGCCGAAATGCCACGCAGAGTCAAGTTTTATTTGAAGCTCGCGACTGCAACCTTCAAGATCAACTCCGCCGCCGCTCGATTTCGACGCCGACTCCGGCCGCTTCCGCAATCGCATCGGGTTTTTCCACCCGCACCCGGGCGCGCAGCACCCGTTGATCCGCCAGGCACAGAGCGGCCAGCCGCTCGGCGAGGGTCTCGACCAGGTCGACATGGCCTTCAGCCAGCAGGGCCTTGGTCTGCTTGACCAATTTCTCATAGCAAACGACATCCGCGTAATCGCGCGGCGGCTCGCCGGGGGTGTCTGCCACCCAGAGATCGAGATTGATCAGCACCTTCTGCGGTGCCGTGCGCTCATGGGGGTAGATGCCGATCAGCGCATCCAGCAGCAGATCGCGGACGAAAACCCGCCGTTCCGGCCGGTTCTGCGCCGGCTGCGCCGGAATGAGGCTGGGAAGCGGGATTTCCGCCCAGGCAGCACGGGCACGCTCGTGGATCGTCATCTCATTCCTCCGGATCCGCTTGGCCCGGCTCCGCATGGCTCAGGCCCCGGGGGCCAGACGAAAGCGGAGCGGCATTGCCTTGCCAGGGCAGATGCTGGCCGCCATCGAGGGCGATCATCTGGCCCGTCATGGCCGGTGCGTCAAGCAGGAAACCCACGGCTGCGGCAATCTCGTCCGGGTGGGCGCCGCGCCTGAGCGGCGTGCTTTCCCATTGCCTGGCGAATTGCTCCGGGGTCTGCCGTTTGTTGGGCAGAACCGGCCCGGGACCGATGCCGTTGACCCGGATACGGGGCGCCAGGGCGATCGCCAAGCTCTGGGTCAGGGCCCAGAGCCCGGTCTTGGCCGTCGTATAGGAGGCGAAATGGGGCGTCAGCCGCCAGACCCTCATGTCGATCATGTTGACGATGTTGCCGGCGACCCCGTCCGGCAATTGGGCGGCGAAGGCCTGGGACAGGAAGAAGGGCGCCTTCAGGTTGATGTCGAGGTGGCTGTCCCAGCTCGCCTCGGTGGCGGTCTGAATATGATCGTATTCGAACAGCGAGGCATTGTTCACCAGGACGGATAGCGGGCCCAGCGCGTCGGCGGCCTGTCCCACCAGCGCCGATACGGCGGCATGGTCGGCAAGGTCGGCCTGCAGGGCTGCCGCCTTGCCGCCGATGCCGGTGATTTCGCCGACCACGGCATCGGCGTCTTCGCGAGAGCGATGGTAATGCACGGCGACGGAATAGCCGCGGCGGCCGAGATACAGCGCGATGGCCCGGCCGATACGGATGCCGGCGCCGGTCACCAGAGCCGTGGGAGCGGAGGCGGAAACGGCCATCAGCGCTTCCGTCCGCGATAGGCGCGCCGCGACCCGGCGCGGCCGGCGGTGGAGCGGCCGGTCGGCCGCGGCGCTGCCGCCGCGTCCTCCGCCATCCCGAGCGGCTTCAAGGCGAAGCCGCCGGTCGGCACTTCCAGTTCGCTCATCTCCAGGCGCTTGATCTCGTCGCGCAGGCGGGCGGCCTCCTCGAATTCCAGGTTGCCAGCCGCTTCGCGCATGCGTTTTTCGAGGTCGGCAATATACGCTTTCAGGTTATGGCCGACCAGATGGCCTTCGGCGGCCTCGCCGGCATCGACGGTATAGTGATCCTGCTCGTAGATCGATTGCAGGATGTCGCCGATCTGCTTCTTCACGCTTTGCGGCGTGATGCCGTGCTCGTCGTTATAGGCCTGTTGCTTGGCGCGGCGGCGCGCGGTCTCGTCGAGCGCCCGCTGCAGGCTGTTGGTCATCCGGTCGGCATAGAGGATCACGCGGCCGTCAACGTTGCGCGCGGCGCGGCCGATGGTCTGGATCAGCGAGGTTTCCGAGCGCAGGAAGCCCTCCTTGTCGGCATCCAGGATGGCGACAAGGCCGCATTCCGGAATATCGAGGCCCTCGCGCAGCAGGTTGATGCCGACCAGGATGTCGAAGGCGCCGAGCCGCAGATCGCGGATGATCTCGATGCGCTCCAGCGTATCGATGTCGGAATGCAGGTACCGCACCTTGAGGCCGACCTCCGTCATGTACTCGGTCAGATCCTCGGCCATGCGCTTGGTGAGCGTGGTGACCAGGACGCGATAGCCTTTCTGGATCACCGCCTTGCATTCGGCCAGCAGGTCGTCGACCTGATGCTCGACCGGGCGGATTTCGGTGACCGGATCGATCAGTCCGGTCGGGCGGATCACCTGCTCGACGAAGACGCCGCCGGTCCGCTCCAGTTCCCATTTGCCGGGCGTGGCCGAAACGAAGATGGTCTGCGGCCGCAGCCGGTCCCATTCGCGGAAGCGCAGCGGCCGGTTGTCGATGCAGGACGGCAGGCGGAAGCCGTATTCCGCCAGGGTCGCCTTGCGCCGGAAGTCGCCACGGAACATGGCGCCGATCTGCGGCACCGTCTGGTGGCTTTCGTCAACGAACAGCAGTGCGTTGTCGGGCAGGTATTCGAACAATGTCGGCGGCGGCTCGCCCGGTTTGCGTCCGGTGATATAGCGGGAATAATTCTCGATGCCGGCGCAGACACCGGTTGCCGCCATCATCTCCAGGTCGAAGCTGGTGCGCTGCTCCAGCCGCTGCGCTTCCAGCAGCCGGCCCATCCGGGTGAGCTGGTCCAGACGGACGCGCAGGTCGATCTTGATCTGCTCCATCGCCTGCTGCAGCGTCGGCTTGGGGATCACATAGTGGCTGTTGGCGTAGAGCTTGACCGACTTCATTTCGCCGGTCTTCTGTCCGGTCAGCGGGTCGAACTCGACGATGCTTTCCAGTTCGTCGCCAAACAGCGACAACCGCCAGGCACGGTCTTCCATATGGGACGGGAAAATCTCGATGCCGTCGCCGCGCGCCCGGAAGGCGCCGCGCGAGAAATCCGTATCGTTGCGCCGATATTGCATGTCGACCAGCCGGCGCAGCAGGGTGTCGCGCGCAATGGTCTGGCCGGTCTCCAGCGCCAGGGTCATCTCGCTGTAGGTTTCGACCGAGCCGATACCGTAGATGCAGGAAACCGAGGCCACGATGATGACATCGTCGCGCTCCAGCAGCGCGCGGGTGGCCGAATGGCGCATGCGGTCGATCTGCTCGTTAACCGAGGAATCCTTCTCGATATACGTATCGCTCCGCGGAACGTAGGCTTCCGGCTGGTAGTAATCGTAATAGGAGACGAAATATTCCACCGCGTTGTTGGGGAAAAAGGCCTTCATCTCGCCGTAGAGCTGGGCCGCCAGCGTCTTGTTGTGGGCGAGGATCAGCGCCGGCCGGCCGGTGCGGGCGATCACCTGGGCCATGGTGAAGGTCTTGCCCGAGCCGGTGACGCCGAGCAGCACCTGGTCGCGCTCCGCGCCGTTCACCCCCGCGGTCAGCTCGGCAATGGCCTGCGGCTGGTCGCCCTTGGGCTCATAGGGTGCCTGCAGGTCATAGGCGATGCCGCCCTCGCTCTTGTCCGGGCGGGGCGGGCGATGCGGCACGAAATCGGGGAAATTCGCATCGGCGAACCGATCGGGATCCTCGATCTCGCGTTCCATGGTCTGGGGGGCGGCGGTGGTCTGGCTCATGGCGCCAATATGGGGCTGGCCGGGCCCGACGCCAACTGCCAAAAGCCGTTCGGAAAGCCATTCCGGAAGGCCTTTTTGGCGAAGCTTCCGGCCGGCGGCCGGCTCCGGTATACACATCGCCAAGGAGACCCGTCCATGACCGTGATCGTTACCGGCGGCGCCGGCTTTATCGGGTCGGCGCTGGTGCGCCGGCTGAACGCCCAGAAGCGGCGCGTCGTCACCATCGACAAGCTGACCTATGCCGGCAACCCGGACAACCTGGCCGGCCTGCCGCATCCCGAGCTGCACCGTTTCGAGCAGGTGGACATCTGCGACCGGGCGGCGATCAAGCGGATCTACGCCGAAACCAAGCCCCAGGCGGTGTACCATCTGGCGGCCGAAAGCCATGTCGACCGCTCGATCGACAGCCCGGCGCCCTTCATCGAGACCAATGTGAACGGCAGTCTCGTACTGCTCGAGGCGGCGCTGGATCACTGGCGCGGGCTGGATGCCACCGCCAAAGGCCAGTTCCGGCATCTCCAGGTCTCGACCGACGAGGTCTACGGCGAGCTGGGTATCACCGGCTTTTTCGACGAGAACAGCCCCTACAAGCCGAATTCCCCCTATGCCGCCAGCAAGGCGGCGGCCGACCATCTGGCGCGGGCGTTCGGGCGCACCTACGGCCTGCCCGTGCTGGTGACCAATTGCGGCAACAATTACGGCCCGTACCAGTTTCCGGAAAAGCTGATCCCGCTCACCATCCTGAACGCCCTCGAGGGCAAGAGGCTGCCGGTCTACGGCAAGGGCGAGCAGGTGCGCGACTGGATCCAGGTCGAGGACCACGCCGCCGCGCTGCAACTGGCTGTGGAGACGGGGCGGCCGGGCGAGACCTATCTGATCGGCGCCCGCGGCGAGCAGCGCAATATCGACCTGGTGCGCAAGCTCTGCGCCATCCTCGACGAACTGGTGCCGCAGCAGGGCGGCCGCAAATACGCCGAGCTGATCACCTTCGTGACCGACCGGCCCGGCCATGACGCCCGCTACGCCATCGATCCGGCGAAGGCCGAGCGCGAACTCGGCTGGAAGCCGGTCTATGACCTGGCCACCGGGCTGAAGGCCACCGTGCAGTGGTATCTCGACAACAGCGCCTGGTGCCGCCGCGCCACGGCGACCTACGACCGCAGCCGCATCGGACTGGGGTAGGCCGGGGCCGGGTCGATCCGGCCTGTCGGCTGGCCCGGCTCAGGCCTTCTTGCTGCTTCGCCGCTGCCACCAGGCCTGCAGCTCGCCGACGATGCCTTTGCGGAAGGCGAGCACCACGATCACGAAAATCGCGCCCTGGATCACCACCACCCATTCGCCGAGGCTGGCGAGGTAGTTCTGCATGGTGACGATCACGCCGGCGCCGACGATCGGGCCGAAAACAGTGCCCATGCCGCCGACCAGCGTCATCAGCACGACCTCGCCCGACATCTGCCAATGCGCATCGGTCAGCGAGGCGAGCTGGAAGACCATCGCCTTGGTGGCGCCGGCCAGGCCGGCCAGGCCGGCGGACAGCACGAAAGCGAGCAGCTTGTACTGATCGACGCGATAGCCCAGCGAGATGGCGCGCGGCTCATTCTCGCGGATCGCCTTCAGCACCTGGCCGAAGGGCGAATGGATGGTGCGCCAGATGACCAGGAAGCCGAAGGCGAAGACGGCCAGCACGACATAGTAGAGCGAGAGGTCGTTCGTGGTGTCGATCAGGCCGAAGACCGCCCGGCGCGGAACCGCCTGGATGCCATCCTCGCCGCCGGTGAATTTCGCCTGCAGGAAGAAGAAATACACCATCTGCGCCAGCGCCAGCGTCACCATGGCGAAATAGATGCCCTGGCGGCGGATCGCCAAGGTGCCGGTTACCAGGCCCAGCAGAGCGGCGCAGGCCGCGCCGGCCAGGATGCCGAGTTCGGGATTCCATCCCCAGACCTTCACCGTGTAGGCGCTGATATAGGCCGCGCCGCCGAAGAACATGGCATGGCCGAACGACAGGAGGCCGACATAGCCGACCAGCAGGTTGAAGGCGCAGGCGAACAGCGCAAAGCACAGCACCTGCATCAGGAAGACCGGATAGATCGCCGCGGGCGCCACCAGAGCCACAGCGAGGAAGATGGCGAAAATCACCATGTCGCGATTTTTCTTGATCATGCTGCAACTCTCACTTCGGCGTGCCGAACAGGCCGGCGGGCTTCAGCATCAACACGATCGCCATGATGACGAAGATCACGGTATTGGATGCTTCCGGATAAAAGACCTTGGTCAGGCCTTCGATGACGCCAAGGGCGAACCCCGTCAGGATCGCCCCCATGATGGAGCCCATGCCGCCGATCACCACGACGGCAAAGACGATGATGATCAGGTTCGAGCCCATCAGCGGGCTCACATTGTAGGCCGGCGCCGCCAGCACGCCGGCCAGGGCGGCCAGCCCAACGCCGAAACCATAGGTCAGCGTGATCATGCGCGGCACGTTGATGCCGAAGGCCTGCACGAGGTCCGGCCGCTCGGTCGCGGCGCGCAGGTAGGAGCCGAGCTTCGTGCGTTCGATCAGGAACCAGGTGCCGAAGCAGACCAGCAGCGAGGCGACGACGACCCAGGCGCGGTAGTTCGGCAGGAACATGAAGCTCAGCCGCGTGCCGCCGGGCAGCGGGTTGGGATAGGGCAGGCCGGTGGAGCCGAATTGATTGCGGAACAGGCCTTCGATGACCAGCGCCAGACCGAAGGTGAGCAGCAGGCCGTAGAGATGGTCGAGATGATAGAGCCGGCGCAGGAACAGGCGCTCGAGTACGATGCCGACTGCGCCGACGATGATCGGCGCCAGAATCAGGGCGCCCCAGTAGGGAATGCCGGCCCAGTTGAGCAGCATCCAGGCGGCGAAGGCCCCCATCATGTACAGGGCGCCATGGGCGAAATTGATGACGTTCAGCAGGCCGAAGATTACCGCCAGCCCGAGGCTGAGCATGGCATAGAAGGCGCCGTTGATCAGGCCAAGCAGAATCTGGCCGAACAGCATCTGTGGTGGAATGCCAAGCAACTCGAACATGCGGTAAGCCCCCGAAGAAGATTGGTGCCGGCCGGGCCGCCCCGGCCGGCACCGTTACACGTGATCAGCTCTTGACCAGCGGGCACTTGCCCTCGGCGAGCGGACGGAAGGCCTCGTTGGCCGGGATGGTCTTCTTGATGGTGAGATAATCCCACGGGCCCTTCGATTCCGACGGCTTCTTCACCTCGACCAGGTACATGTCGTGCATGTGACGGCCGTCGATGCGGATCGTGCCCTTGCCGAACAGCTTGTCTTCGGTCGGCATCTTCTTCATCTGGGCGACGACCTTGGCGCCATCGGAGTCGCTCTTTAGCGCTTCCACGGCCTTCAGGTAATGGATCACCGACGAATAGATGCCGGCCTGGACCATGGTGGGCATCTTGCCGCCATTCGCCGCGGCGAATTCCTTCGCGAAGGCGCGGTTGGCGTCGTTCATGTCCCAGTACCAGGCGGTGGTGAAGTTCAGGCCCTGCGCCGTCTTCAGGCCCAGGGAATGCACGTCGGTGATGAACATCAGCATGCCGGCAAGCTTCTGACCGCCTTCGACGATGCCGAATTCAGCCGCCTGCTTGATCGAGTTGATGGTATCGCCGCCGGCATTGGCCAGACCGATGATCTGCGCCTTCGAAGCCTGCGCCTGCAGGAGGAAGGACGAGAAGTCGTTGCCGGGGAAGGGCGTGCGGACGGCGCCGAGCACCTTGCCGCCATTGGCCTCGACCACCGCCCTGGTGTCGCGTTCCAGCGCATGGCCGAACGCATAGTCGGCCGTGAGGAAGAACCAGGTCTTACCGCCGGTCTGCACGATCGCCTTGCCGGTGCCGTTGGCCAGCGCCCAGGTGTCGTAGGTCCAGTGCACCATGTTGGGCGAGCATTGCGGGCCGGTCAGGTCGGCCGTTGCCGGGCCGGAAGCGAGGAAGACCTTGTTCTTTTCCTTGGTGATCTGGTTGATCGCCAGAGCCACCGACGAGGTCGGAACGTCGACGATGACGTCGACACCGTCAGTATCATACCACTGGCGGGCGATGTTCGAGCCGACATCCGGCTTGTTCTGGTGGTCGCCGGCGATGACTTCCACCTTCATGCCCTTCTTGGCGGCGCCGAAATCCTCGACCGCCTTCTTGGCAGCCCAGGTGCCGCCGGGGCCGGAGACGTCTGCATACAGACCGGACTGGTCGTTGAGGACGCCGATCTTGATCACGCCATCGCTGTATTGCGCGTGGGCGGTGCCTGCGGCAAGCATCACTGCTGCCGAGAATGCCAAATACTTCAAACGCATAGTTTCCTCCTCTTTTGACGATCGTTCGCTCGGTCAGACTCCGAGATAAGTCTCCAGCTTGGCGGTATTGGCACCGACCTGATCATTCGGGATCATGTCGACGACCTTGCCGTGCTCGACCACGTAATGGCGGTCGGCCACCGTACTGGCGAAGCGGAAATTCTGCTCGACCAGCAGGATCGTATAACCCTTCTGTTTCAGCAGGCGGATCATGCCGCCGATCTGCTGCACGATGACCGGCGCCAGACCTTCCGTCGGCTCGTCCAGCAGCAGGAAATTGGCGCCGGTGCGCAGGATGCGGCCGATGGCCAGCATCTGCTGCTCGCCGCCGCTCAGCTTGGTGCCCTGGCTTTTCAGCCGCTCCTTCAGATTCGGGAAAATCTGATAGATCTCATCCAGCCCCATGCCGCCCGGCTTCACGACCGGCGGCAAAGTCAGGTTTTCACGCACATCCAGGCCGGAAAAGATGCCCCGTTCCTCCGGGCAGAAGGCGATGCCCTTGCGGGCGATGCGATTCGACGGCAACTGGATCAGTTCGCCCCCCTCGAACACCACCGATCCCTGCCGGCTCGGGATCATGCCCATGATCGATTTCATCGTCGTCGTCTTGCCGGCGCCATTGCGGCCGAGCAGGGTGACGACCTCGCCTTTATAGACGTCGAAGTCCATGCCATGCAGGATGTGCGATTCGCCATACCAGGCATGCAGGCCCTTTACCGCCAATGTCGAGGCTGTGGTCTCAGGCATGGCCGGTCCCCATATACGCTTCAATCACTTCCGGGTTGCGCGACACGATATCGTAGCTGCCTTCCGCCAGCACCTCGCCGCGGCGGAGCACGGTGATGGTATCGGACAGCTTGGCCACCACATTCAGGTTGTGCTCGACCATCAGGACCGTGCGGTTGGCGGCGACCTTCTTGATCAGGTCGGCGATACGCTCGATATCCTCGTGGCCCATGCCGGCCATCGGCTCGTCCAGCAGCATCATCTCCGGCTCGAGCGCCAGCGTGGTGGCGATTTCCAGGGCGCGCTTACGGCCATAGGGCAGCTCGACCGCTGTCAGATGGCGGTATTCGATCAGGCCGACCGCTTCCAGAAGCTCTTCCGCGCGGCTGTTCAGCGCGTTCAGCGAGTTTTCCGATTTCCAGAAGTGGAACGACGTTCCCAGCGGCCGCTGCAGGGCGACGCGGACGTTCTCCAGCAGGCTGAGATGCGGGAATACCGCCGAGATCTGGAAAGACCGCACCATGCCGCTGCGCGCGATATCGGCCGGCTTGGCGCTGGTGATGTCATGGCCGTTATAGGCGATGCGGCCCCGGCTCGGGCTCAGAAACTTGGTGAGGAGGTTGAAACAGGTCGTCTTGCCGGCGCCGTTCGGGCCGATCAACGCATGAATACTATGACGCCGGACTCTCAGATTGACGTCCTTGACGGCGACGAAGCCGGCGAACTCCTTTGTGAGTCCCTCGGTCGTGAGGATATAATCCTCGGTCATTTTTGACCGTCCCCTTGCTGCCTCCCAAAGCATACCGCCTAAGCTGTATGCGGAACGCATGGAACCGGATTCGGCCCATCTTGTAAATAGCTAGGCCGGGCAAAGACTTTGGCTGATATATCAGTTCGCCCAGGTGCCTAATTTCTCGGCGTTTGGGCGGCTGCGGCGGCCTTCGTGGCCTGCCGCGCCAGTTGATGCTCGCGATAGGAGATGTATGTGGCGCTGGCGAAGATCACGCTGCCGCCGATCCATGTCCAAAGATCGGGCACCTGGCCGAAAGCGAAAAATCCGATCACCGAGGCCCAGATCAGCTTCGTGAAATCCAGCGGCGCCAGAATGGTCGCATCGGCCTGGCGGAACGCCTCGTTGAACAGGAGGTGGCCGATGGTGCCGAAGGCGCCGATCAGCATCAGCAGCCCGATCTGCGGCAAGGTTGGCCATTGCCAGACGAACAGCGCCGCGATGAAGGTCATCGGCGTAAGGAAGACGACCATGTAGGCGGCGATGGTCAGGCTGGAATCGGTGCGCGAGAGAATCTTGATGTCGATCATCGCCACCGCCCAGAGCAGGGCCGAGCCCAGCACCAGCAGCGGGCCCGTGCCGATCTCGATCACGCCCGGACGGAGTACGAGCAGCATGCCGGCAAAGCCGAACAGCAGGGCGGTTAGGCGGCGCAGGCGCAGGGTTTCGCCCAGGACAAGCGCGGCGCCGATGGTCACGAAGAGCGGGGAGGTATAGGCCAGCGCGGTCGCCTGAGCCAGCGGCGTGAAGGCAAGGGCGCTGAAAAACATCAGCATCGAGGCGCTGTTCACGGCGCCGCGCAGGGCATGCAGATGCAGCTTCTTCGTCTTGAGCGCCGCGAAGCGGCCGCGCAGCAGCGCGGGCAGGAGCCACAGGAAGCCGAACAGATTGCGGAAAAACGCGACCTCGAAAGCCGGCAAATCTTGCGATGCCCGGGCAACCAAGGCATGCATGCAGATGAAGCTGAGGGAGGAAAGCAGCATCATCGCCATCGCCCTGGCCACGGGATGAGCCCCGGTCAGGGCAGCAGGCAGTGAGTATCCGAACATTTTATCCGTGTCGACGCGCGAAAATTGTACCATTTCAGAGTCGGGAAACCGCGAAAATTGCAAAAATTGCAACTCTCCCATGCCTTGCCGATTCAGGCGATTCTGCCCGATGTCGCCGCTGCGCTTGCTTGCGCGAACAATCTGGTGGTGCAGGCACCGCCCGGCTCGGGCAAGACGACGCTGCTGCCGCTGGCCCTGCTGGACGAGGCCTGGGCGCAGGCCGGACGCATCATCGTGCTGGAGCCGCGCCGCCTGGCCGCCCGCATGGCGGCGCGGCGCATGGCCGACCTGCTGGGCGAGGCGGTCGGCGAGACCGTCGGCTACCGCGTCCGGCTGGACAGCAAGGCCGGGCCGAAAACGCGCATCGAACTGAACACCGATGGCGTGTTCCTGCGGCGCCTGCAGCGCGATCCGGAGCTGAAGGGGATTGCTGCGGTCCTGTTCGACGAATGCCATGAACGCGGCCTGGAGACCGATCTCAGCCTGGCGCTGTGCCTGGAGGCGCAGGCGGCTTTGCGGCCCGATCTGAAGCTGGTGGCGATGTCGGCGACGCTCGATGCCGCGCCTTTCGCCCGGCTGATGGGAGATTGTCCGATCGTTACCGGCGAGGGGCAGAGCTTTCCCGTCGCGACGCGCTGGCGCCCGCCATCGCCGCAGATGCGGATCGATCAGGCCGTCGCCGATACGGTGCGCGAGGCGCTGGCCGAGACGGATGGCGACGTGCTGGTCTTTCTGCCCGGGGTGGCCGATATCCGCCGCGTCGAGGCCAGGCTGCTGGAAAGGCCGCTGCCGCCGGGCGTGTCGATGCTCTCGCTCTACGGCGATCTGCCGGGCGAGGAACAGGATCGCGCGCTGCGGCCGAGCCCGGCGGGACAGCGCAAGGTGGTGCTGTCGACGGCGATCGCCGAAAGCTCGCTGACCATCGAGGGGGTGCGCGTCGTCGTCGACAGCGGCTACATGCGCCAGCCGCGATTTTCACCGAGTACCGGCATGGCGAGGCTGGAGACGTTGCGCGTCAGCCAGGCTTCGGCCGATCAGCGCCGCGGCCGCGCCGGCCGCCTGGGACCGGGCGTCTGCTACCGGCTCTGGGCCGAAGCCGCGCATGGCGGCTTGCCGAAATTCACTGCGCCGGAAATCGCCGTCACCGATCTGACGCCGATGGCGCTCGATCTCGCCGCCTGGGGCGTGCGTGATCCGCGCAACCTCGCCTGGCTTGATCCGCCGCCGGAAGCGGCCATGGCCTATGCGCATGAACTGCTGCGCGAACTTGGCGCGCTGGACGGTGACGGCGTCGTCACCGCGCATGGCCGCGCAATGGCCGAGTTGCCGTTGCATCCGCGGCTGGCGCATATGGTGATCCGGGGACACGCGCTTGGACTGGGCGGCCTGGCCTGCGCCCTGGCGGCCCTGCTGGGCGAGCGCGACATCGCCAAAGGCGGCAACATCCGCGATGCCGATCTGCGCTGGCGTCTGGAAATCGTCGTCGGCGAGGGCGAGCGCGATACCGCCCCGCATGGCATGCGTGTCGACATGAATGCCGTTCGCCAGATCCGGCGGCTGGCCGCAGATTGGCGGCGCCAGATCGGCGCACCCTCTCATCAGGGGCCGGTCGAGGAGGCCGGCCTGCTGGTGGCACTGGCCTATCCCGACCGCATCGCCAGGCGGCGCGGCGGGAGCGAAGGCAGCTTTCTGTTGAGCAATGGCCGCGGCGCCAGGCTCGATCCCTTGGACGCATTGAGCAGGGAGGCATACCTTGCCGTGGCCGAGGTGGATGGCGCCCGGGCCGACGCCCGCATCTTTCTCGCCGCCCCCATCAGCGAGGCCGAGATCGAAACGCAGTTCGAGGCGATCATCGAAACCCGCGACGCGGTGGAATGGGATGAACGCTCGCAGGCCGTTCTGGCGCGACGTCAGCGCCGCATCGGCGCCCTGGTGCTGCGCGAAGCCCCGCTGAGCGATCCGGCGCAGGACGCCGTTCAGCGAGCCTTGCTGGCGGCAATCCGCAAGAAGGGATTGGACGCCGTGCTGCCCTGGACGCCGGCCCTGCGGCAATGGCAGGCGCGGCTCGCCCTGCTGCGGCGGCATCTGCCTGCTGCGGCCGACTGGCCCGACATGAGTGATGCCGCCCTGAGCGAGCGTCTCGAAGGCTGGCTGCTGCCGTATCTGGGCGGCATCATGAAACTGTCGCAACTGGCGGATATCGACCTGCACGCCGCGCTGACGCAGCAGCTCGATTATGCCCAGCAGAAACTGCTCGATCGCGAGGCGCCGACCCATTGGCGCGTGCCGTCCGGATCGCACATCCCGATCGACTACACGATGGGGGAGGCGCCGGTGCTGGCCGTCCGCCTGCAGGAGATGTTCGGTTGCGCGGAAACGCCGGCGCTCGCCGGCGGCAGGGTCAAGCTGGTGCTGCATCTGCTGTCGCCGGCGCGGCGGCCCTTGCAGGTCACCAGCGACCTGGCCGGTTTCTGGCAATCGAGCTATCGCGCGGTGCGGGCCGAGATGCGCGGGCAGTATCCGAAGCATGACTGGCCGGAGGACCCGCTGGCCGCGACGCCGACCAATCGCGCCAAGCCGCGGCCACGCAGCTAGATCGCCGCTGAGCGGGGCGGTGGCGCTTTTGCGAACGTAGCGCCGCAGTTGCAGCGAGGGCGTTCTTAATAACTAAAATCATCTTGTGGTTCCCGATGGTCCACCGGATGCCTTGTTGCGGCGATATTGCCTCTCTAGGATCGCGGAATGCATTCCGAGCACCGCGGCGATGTGCGACTCCTGTTCGGCGATCCGGGCCAAAGCACGCGCATCCTTTATCGTCAGGCATTGATCGCCGCGGGATATTCGCATCTGCGCGATTTCGACACTCTGGAAGGCTTTGCCGATCTTCTGGCCGTAAGCCAGCCGGACCTGGTTTTCATGGACGTGGCCATGCGCGGCGGCGATGCGATTGCCCTGGTGCGCGACCTTCGGCATGGCAAGCTCGGCGTCAATCCCTATCTGCCGGTCATTCTCACAGCCTGGGAAGGCGCGGCAGCCATGGTGCGGCGGGCGATCGATGCCGGCGCCGACGATCTGCTGCTGAAGCCGCTGTCGACCCGCGCGCTGCTCGAGCGCATCGAGACGCTGGCATGGCAGCGCAAGCCCTTCGTGGTGACCTCGGATTATATCGGGCCGGACCGCCGCAAGGCCGCCGACCGCCGCGAGAGCACGGTGCCGCTGATCGAGGTGCCCAATACGATGCGTCTCAAGCTGTCCGGCGCGGCGCTGGATGCCAAGGCAATGCAGCAAGAGATCCACGCGGCGAACCGGCAGGTGAACGAGCAGCGCCTACGTGCGGATGCCTTCCGCATCGCCTTCGTCGCCGAGCAGATCCTGCCGCTCTACAAGGCGGAATTGCAGCCCGACCACGGCACGCTTGTCATGCTGCGGGACCTGATCGTTTCGATCGAGGATATCCAGCGACGCGTTGCACATACGGATTTCGCCCATGTCGCCGAGCTGTGCGAACGCATGCTGCTGCCGGCGCGGCAAATGCTCGAACGCGGCGAGGCCTTCGAGTTCATGCCGGACTGGCAGAAGACTTTCGATCTGATGAAAACGCTGGGCGATGCGGTGCTGGCCTTCTTTCACCCCGACCGCGATGCCTCGGCGCTGGCGCGCGAGGTTACGCAGGCGATCGACCGGTTCCGCGCCCGCAAGGCGGCGCAGGCGGCCGGCGAACTGCCGCTCGATTGAGCGATCAGTGCAGCGCCTCGTCGGGGCGCAGCAGGAAGCCGGCCATCAGGCGGTCGACCGGCGCGAAATCGTCGGTCAGGATCGGCACATCGGCTGCGGCAATCCGCGCCGCCAGATCCTGGGGCGGCCAGCGCAGCCAGGTCCGCTGTCCCAGATGCGGATCGGGAAGCGAGGCGCGCAGGATGGGGCTGGCGCTCGGCTCGCGCAGGCCCAGGACGACGAAGGTGACCCGGCCGCCGCGGCGCCGGCTTTCGTCGTCGAGCCAGACTTCCACCACCGGGAAATCGCGCTGCATCGTCTTTACCAGCGCGAAGGTGAAGCGCGGCTGCTCGCTTTGGTCGATGACATTGATCGCATAGGCGCCGCCGGGCGCCAGACGGCGTTCCACCAGTTGATGGAATTCCCGCGTCACCAGATGCGGCGGAATGGAGAAATCGTGAAAGGCGTCGCCCAGGATCAGGTCGAACCGTTCGTTTGGCGGCAGGCGGGCGAGCGTGCTGCGCGCATCGGCATGAATGATGCGCAAGGCCGGCGCCTGCTCGTCCAGCCACATGAACTTGGCGGCGGCACGGGTCACCGCCGGATCGATTTCGGCAACGGTGAGCTCCGCGTCCGGATACTCGGCCGCCCAGGCGCGCGGCAGGGTGAAGGCGCCGCCGCCGATGAAATAGGCATGCGGCGGCCGGCCTTGCAGGAGGCGCCGGGTGCGCTCGGCGACGAAATGCAGATACGGGCTGTAGAGCAGGGTCGGATCGTCGCGGTCGTTGATGCTGTGGGCGAGGTGATCCAGCACCATCGCGGCCGAGGCACGGCCGCTCTGCGGCGAGAAATCGACGATGCGGATGCAGTAGTAATTGCTTTCGATGTCGCAGGGCGTGGCAAAGCTAGGCAGGCGCGCAACGCCGAAGCCGGCCAGTACGATAAGCGCCGCAATCGGCGCCGCGACGAAGCTTTTGCGCCCGCGCAGCCAATAGGCGGCGGCGAAGGCCAGATAGAGCGCCGCGACCGCCAGCAGGGTGCCGATCGAGCCGATCCAGGAGATGAACAGATAGCCGGCCGCCAGCGTGCCCAGGATGCTGCCGGCCGCTCCGAGCGCGAACATGCGGCCAATGATCGGCCCCTGCATCTGCGGCGCATCGTCGATCGCCAGCTTGGTCAGCACCGGCGAGACGATGCCGACGAAGAGGCTGGGCAGCAGGAAAACGCCGCCGGCCAGCAGGGTGATCAGCAGCAGCGGCGGCGTGCCGCTTTCGCCAAGCAGGGCCGCCAGCCAGCGCAGCAGCGGCGCCGCGCCGGCAGCGGTGAGCGCCGCCAGACCAAGCGCCACGGCAATGCCGCGCAGGGCAATCGCCACCGCAACATGCGGCGCCGCCAGGCGACCGCCGATCCAGTGCCCGACCGAAAGGCCTGCCAGCACGACGGCAATCACCGATGTCCAGGTATAGAGCGACATGCCGACATAGGGCGCCAGCATGCGGCCGGCGACGATCTCGACGATCAGCGCGCCGGCGGAGGTAAGAAAGAGCGTGAGGCCGTAGCCGCTTTGCCGTAGGAAACTCACGGATGTCGCTCAGTTGGCGGGCGTGCTGAACGCCGCGCTGCTTGCGCCGGGCTGCTGCTGCGCCAGATAGGCGGGGAATTCCATCTTCTCGTAGGCCCGCTCGGCGACGAAGCGGAACATGGCCAGGAAGGCCGGCGGCGGCAACAGGCCCTGCATGCGCGTCGAGGCGAGATCCCGGGCCGATCCCACAGCCGGCTTCTCGGGCAGGAAGAGAATGGTCGGCGTCGCGGTGATCGCCCAGCGGCGGGCCATCTGTTTCTCCGGCAGCACCTTGCCGTCCAGATCGGTGACCTCGCGCGCGCCGAACATGTTGATCTGTATGATCTCGAAATGCTGGCGGATATACCCGCTGATCGCCGGATCGGCCAACTGCTTCTCGTGCATTTCGGCGCAGGCCGGGCAGCCGCGCTGCTCGAAGGTGAGCGCCAGGCGTTTGCTTTTCGCGGCCGCGTCCTCGATATCCTGCTTCAGGTCGAGGAAGCTTTCGAGAAACCACTCCTCGGTATGCAGCCCGTCGTCGGTCAGCCTGGCCGCTTGCGCAGCGACGGGCGCCAGGCCGAGGGCAGCGGGCAAAGCCAGCAGGGAGCGGCGTGTCAGTATCGGCATTGCGGTCTTCCCCTATGATCGCCTATGGCCGCAGATGGACCCATCCGGTCAGGCTGCGTTCGACGATTTCCGGCAGGCCGTTCGGCACCTCGCCGACATCCGGCAGCAGATCGGCCTTTGTCTTGTGCAAGGTTTCCAGCGTCGCGCCACAGGCGATGAATTCGACGTCCAATGCCTGCAGGCTTTCGATCCGCTGCGCCACCGGGCTTTGGTCCTTCAGCACCGCGGCAACGCCGGGTCCGTAAGCGATCACCGCCAGCCGCACCAGGGCGGCATCGTAGTATTTCTGGATATTGACGATATTGCTCAGCACGGCGTTGATCCGCTTCGGATCGTCCTCCGCAAGGCTGATCACGATCCTGCGCGGATTGTCGATGCTCGGCTGCGGATCGGCGAACTTGCCGCGCCGCTCGCCGGTGCCGCTCTGCGCCTGGACCTGCGCCTGCACCGGGCCGGCAGCGCCGGCCACGCTGCCGGCGCCGACGATCGCGCCGGCGCCGGCCAGCACATTGCGGCGCGAGGGGGCGGTCAGTCGCCCTTCCGGTCGGTCGGCGTGACGCCGAGCCTGGCGGCCAGGTCGCTGGTGATCTTTGGCGGAGTCGTGCGGCAATTCGTCATGCATGTGTCTGGTTTCACGTCGGGCCGGGGATCGCCGGCGAGGAAGCCATCGCGGTTGGGCATCTTCACCTTCCGCAGGCCTTCGGCGTCGAGCGGCTTGTCGGCCGGCCACAGATCGCCCTGATTGAGCAACCATGCGACGATGGAGTAGACCTCATCGTTGGTCAAGCTCTGCGGCGCGCCGAAGGGCATGGCGCGGCGGATATAGTCGAACACCGTCGGCGCATAAGGCCAGTAGCTGTCGATGGTTTTGCGCGGATCGTCCGATTTCAGCGTGCCGCGGCCGCCAATCAACTCCGGATAGCGGCCGGCGCCCTCGGCGAATTCGCCATGGCAGGCCGCGCAATTATCCATGAACAGCTTCTCGCCTTCCGCCACGGTTCCCTTGCCGGGCGGCAGGCCGGCGCCGTCGGGACCGCGCACATCGATATCCCAGCCGGCGATCTCTTCCTTGGTGGCGGGCTTGCCGAACCCGAAGGGCTTGTGCGCCTTTTCCTGCGCCAATGCCGGCAGCGCCAGAGCGGCCACTATCAGCAGGGCGACGAGATTAAGCGATCTGGACATTTTCGACCTCGCCGCTGGGCAGCACCCGCCAGGTATGGATGGAATTCTTGTGGTAGATCGAATTGCGGCCGCGCACGGCGCGCAAGGCTTCGATGGTCGGCTGCACGTAGCCGGTTTCGTCCATGGCGCGGCTTTGCAGCAGCAGCGGCCGGCCGTCCCATTGCAGCGGGAAGCGGAAACGGGTGAGCGATTTGGAAAAGACCGGCGATTGCAGGTCGGCGGAATGCCAGTTCATGCCGCCGTCGATCGAGATGTCGACTTTCTTGATCTTGCCGCGGCCCGACCAGGCGATCCCGCGCAGCTCGTAAAACCCCTTGCCGAACTTCATCGGCTTTTCCGGGCAGGGCGAGGTGATGACGGAATTCGCCTCCTGCACGAAGGTGAATTGCCGCGCGATGCCGTCCGGCATCAAGTCGGTGTATTTCGAGGTTTCCTCGCGATGATGCCAGGGCTGATCGCCGAGTTTGATGCGGCGCAGCCATTTGACATTGACGTTGCCTTCCCAGCCCGGCACCAGAAGACGCAGCGGATAGCCGTTCTCCACCCGGATGCGTTCGCCATTCTGCGAATAGCAGACGATCACGTCGTCCATCGCTTTCTCGAGCGGGATGCTGCGGGTCATCGCCGCGGCATCGGCGCCCTCCGCGAGCATCCATTTCGCCGCTTTCTGCACGCCCACCTCGGCCAGCAGGGTCGAGAGCTTCACGCCGGTCCATTCGCAGCAATGCACCATGCCATGGGTGAACTGCACGCCATCCATCTGCGCGCCGCGCCACTCCATGCCGCCATTGGCCGGGCATTCCAGGAAGTGGATGCGGCTGACCGAGGGAAAGCGCATCAGGTCGTCCATCGTGAAGATCAGCGGCCGGTCCACCAGACCGTGGATCATCAGGCGATGCTGTTCGGGGTCGATCTCCGGCGCGCCGCCGTGATGGCGTTCGAAGCAGAGTCCGTTCGGCGTGATGATGCCGTCCAGCTCGTGGATCGGGGTGAAATTGATCGACGATTCTTCGGTTGCCGTCAGCCATGGCACGTTGCGGCGGATGACGTCCTTCTCATAAGGCGAGGGCATGCCATAGGGATGGGCGGCCACGTTCGAGCCCAGCGTCTTCATCCATTCCGGCACATTGGGCGGCAGATTGTCGGGGCCCGCGGCCATGGCCTCGCCGACGCCGGCCCCGGCCAGCAGGGTCAGGCCGCCGGCGGCAGCGGATTTCTTCAGGAAGCTGCGCCGTGACGGCGCCAGCAGCGCGCCATCATTGCCAGTCTGCCCAACGGTCTTCTTCATTGCGATCCTCCCGCCCTTTTTTGCGCGGCAATCAGCTGCCGATTCCGCGCGGATCGGCGCCCAGCACCTTCACGCTGCGGTTTTCCCCGATCGAAATGCTCTTCTGTCCGGCGATGTATTTGCCGACCAGATCGTAGACCGGCGGGCCCTGCGTTCCTTCGTTGACCGAGGCCCAGCCGGCGACCGTGTAGTTTTTATCCGGATCGACCGGCTTGCCGTCGCGCAGCAGGGTCATGTTGGAAATCCGCTGGCCGATCGGCTTGGAGACGTCGATCGTATAGGCAAGGCCGCCGACGCGGACCATGTCGCCGCCCTGCTGGTAATAGGGATCGGGGTTGAACAGGTTGTCGGCCACGTCCTCCAGCACGGTCTTCAGGTATGCGCCGGTCATCTCGTTGCGGTAGACGTTGGGATAGGTGATCGCCGTCTGCGAATAGAGCATGTCGCCGGTGATCTCCTGTCCGGGCAGCAGCGTGGCGCCCCAGCGGAAGCCGGGCGACAGCGCGATCTCGACATCGCGTTCGGCCATGATCGCCTGGCAGATCAGATCGTCGAAGGTGCCGTTGAAATTGCCGCGGCGATAGAGCAGCGAATCCGTGCGGCCATAGACCTTGTCCAGCACCGCCTTGTGCGGCGCGCGGGCTTCCTCGATCAGCCTGGCGATCTCCGGATCCGGCGCGATGGCATCGGAAAAGACCGGGATCAGCCGGAAGCGGTGATCGGCGACGCGCTTGTTCTTCACGTCGAGATCGAGACGGGCGAGGAACTTGCCATGGCTGCCTGGCGCGACCAGCAAGGTGCTGCCGATCCTGATCACGGCCGGGATGGCGTCATGCGTATGGCCGGTCAGCAGCACGTCGATGCCCTTGACCCGCGCCGCCAGCTTGCGGTCGACATCGAAGCCGTTATGGCTCAGCACGACGATCAGGTCGGCGCCCTTGGCCTTGGCCTCGTCGACATGCTCCTGCATCTTCTCTTCGTCGATGCCGAAGGACCAGTCGGGGATCATGTAACGCGGATTGGCGATCGGCGTGTAGGGGAAGGCCTGGCCGATCACCGCGATCTTCACGCCGCCGCGTTCGAACATCTTGGTCGCTTCGAAGACCGGATCGCCGAAGGCGGTGTCTTTTACGTTGCCGCACAGGAAGGGAATCTTCATCCCGCCGGCCAGCTCCTTGACGCGATCCTGGCCGTAGGTGAATTCCCAATGCGCGGTCATGGCGTCGACACCGAGCGCCTCCATGACCTTGACCATGTCGGCGCCCTTCGTGGCGAGCGAGGTGTAGCTGCCCTGCCAGGTATCGCCGCCATCGAGCAGCAGCGTGTTGTTCGGCCGTTCGGCGCGGATCGCCTTGATCAGCGTGGCGAGGTGCGCCACGCCGCCCATCCGCCCGTAATCCTTCGCCATCTGGGTGAAGTCGTTATAGGCGAGCGCATAGGCTTCCGGCGTGCCGGCCTTGATGCCGAAATGCTCCAGCAAATGCTCGCCGACCAGATGCGGCGGCAGGCCAAGCGCCTCGCCAACGCCGATATTGACGCTCGGCTCGCGGAAATAGAGCGGCACGAGCTGCGCATGGATATCGGTGAAATGCAGCAGCGTGACCTGCCCCAGCGGCTCGAAACGCAGCAGGTCGGCCTGCGTGATCTTCTGGGCCGCCGCCGCCGCGCCCAGGCGCGACGTGAAACCGCTGCCGCCGAGCAGAACGGCGGCGGCGGCGCTCGCTTGCAGGATATCGCGGCGGCTCAACATAAGGGGCTTTTCCTTGTCCTTGCGACGCTGGGAACGGCTACAGCAGACATGACGGTCAACTTTTTCACCAGAAAATTTCTGTACAAAATAGACAAAGAATCGCCCCCGTAAAGGGGGCGATCGGGCTTAGCGGCGCACGCTGGGGGCTTCGGATTTCAGGCCGTTGCCGCGCCAGGCCACATAGAGTTCGAGATTGGTATACTCGTCGGAGCCGCGCGGGTAGGGCTGGGCCCGGACTTCCTGATTGCAGCCCTGGAAGCGGCGATGCAGCGAGCCGAAGGACTGCCATTTCAGGCGGTAGGTCGGATAGCCGTTCGACTGGCCCTGGCTGACGTTTTCGACGCCCAGGTTCTTGCCGGCATTCTGCTCGTGGCATTGCGCGCAGGCGATGTCCATCTGGCCGCGGCGGGTATAGTAGAATTCCTTGCCCTTCTCGAAGAAGGGCGCCGCCGGGCCGTCGATCTTCACATTGATCGGCATGCCGCGCGATTGATACTCGACATAGGCGTCGAGGCCGAGCAGGGGCTTGGAATCCCATTTCAGCGCCGGCGCCTTCATGTATTCGGTGCGGCACAGATTGATGCGGTGTTCGAGCGCCGCCAGCTTGCCCATCTTGGGCTCGTATTTCGGATAGGTGACGGCGACGCCCTTCATGCTCTTGGCGGCATCGCCATGGCAGGAGGCGCAGGACTTGCCGGCGGCGCCTTCCACCTTGTTCCATTCCGCTTCGCCATCCTGCACGGCCAGCATGCCCGGATTTTCGAACTCGTCGTCCTGCATCGCCTGCGTTTCCGGCGAAGCGAAGACGTAGCCCGAAATCTTGTCGCCGTTGATGAAGTCGGCGTATTTCGGATTGGCCTTGTACTGGGCGATCACATCGTTGCTGTCGGCGGCCGAGGCGCTCTTCGGCGGATCGTTGTTGCAGGCCGCCAGGCCGGCCGCCATCGCCAGAGATGCCGCCGTGATAAGGAACTTGCTGGTCCTGGTCATGTTTCCCCCGTCTCTATTGCTGGCCGGACATCCGCTCAGGCGACCTTGATCTGCTGAGTCGCCTTATAGACGCTGCCGTCGTCGTCGGTCCAGGCAAATGCCATCTCACCGCTCTCCGTCGCCTTCATATAGAAGGAGATGTATGGATTCGCCGAGATCGCCGGCTCGAGCTTCGCCTCGAACACCGTCTTGCCGTTATAGGTGACGCTCATCTTGTTGATGATCTTGCGCGGGATCAACTGCCCCTTGGAATCCTTGCGCTGGCCCGATTCCATCGGATGCGAGATCAGGGTCTTCACCTCGATCACTTCGCCCTTCTTGGCTTCGCTGGGAACCCGGATGCGCGGCTTGACGTCAGCCATGGTGCAATTCCTCTCTCTGAAATCCGTTCCGTATATTCCTGCGCCGATCAGCCGCCGCAGCCGCCGATGGTGACCTTCACTTCGCGGGCAGCGGTCCAGGCGCTGCCGTCGCTCATTTCGGCCACGGCGATGATGTTCTGCGTCTCGGCCATGCGCATGCGGAACTGCACCTCGGCCTTGCCGCTGGCCGGCGTCAGCAGGAAACTGGCGACGCCCGGCGAGGGGTTCTTGTCGGAGACGATATGGATCGCCTTGACGTAGTCCTTGTCGGTCATCGGACTGTCGACCGAGATGGTGACCGGAACGGTATTGCCGTTCTCGGCGATTTCCTGTGTCTTGATCTGCACCTTGCCGGCCTTCGGCTCGGCTTTCACCAGATCGCTCAGCAGCTTCTTGGCGCTTTCCGGCGTCGCCTCGGCGCTCAGCGGCACGAGCGTGACGGCGATGCCGCCCAGGCCAAGAGCGGCGACGGCCTGGCGGCGGCTCAGGCCGGTCCGCGTCGGGATGGGCAGGGGGCTGCGGGTAGTCATTACTAATCTCCTGATCAAGAACGTGGCGCCGGTTATTTCAGGCTGGACAGATAGGCGACGAGGTCTTCGACCTGCTCGGCGGTCAGCATCGGCTTGCCGGCACGCTTCGGGTCGACCCGCGTCAGGCCGCTCACGCGGTAATAGGCGGGCATGATCGTATCCTCGTTGACCACTTTCGGATTGACGATGCGCAGGCGGATTTCGCCCGGGCTCAGCCGCGCGCCGACATGGGTCAGGTCCGGCCCGATATTGCCGATGCGGAAATCCACTTCCGGGATCGGCAGGCGGTGGCAGATTACGCAATTGCCCGTTCCGCTGGTGATCGCCCATTTGCGGCCTTGGGCCGGATCGCCCGGCTTGCCGGTCAGCGATTTCGGGATCTGGTAATCCTTGATCTCGTAGCTGACGAGGCCGGGTTCGTTGACCTTGCCCTCTTGCGCCCGGGCCGGCTGCGCCAAAAAGGCTGCCGATATCGCGGCGGTCGCCACAAGACTGGTTATTGCAAAGCTGATCTGCCGCATCTTTCCTCCCATTCGGCGCCTCTCATTCGACGGAGACCCGGTCAGCATTGTTGCTGCTGTTCGACCGTCCATAACAGAACTCATTCTACATTTGCAATGGGTAATTTCCCTTGCGGAACATCCGCACAGCCCTGTTTAGCGGCGGATTCCATTTGTTCCAATAAGTTGTCGAGTCGCGGATAAAAGAAATCCGCGCCGGGATAGCCGGTGATTCGGCCGGTTTCGCGCCCACAGGCCACGAGCACGAAGGTTGGGGTATATAGAATCGCCAATTTTGCCAGATCCCCGGGCCGCTCGCCGTCGAGATCGACGCGGCGCAGCGGTGCGGTTTTTCCTTCGTCGGAAAGGGGGTAGCCCCCTCCAACCTCGCGATGCCAGGCCAGACACCAGCGGCAGTCGCTTCGCTCGAACATGACCAGTTGTGCCGGCTGTGCCCGAGCCGGCGCAATGGCCATAATCGTCAGTGTAAGAACAGACAAAAATTGTGCAATGCGGAAAATCATATCTCTGGAATGTTATTTGATCTTCCGAGTACGATCAATTGTTTTCATGGGAGGAAACATCGATGCGTGGTTTTTTGCGCCAAGCCTTGCCTTTCGCTGCCTCTGTCCTGCTGCTGTTCGCGCTGTCCGCCCGCGCCGAGCCGGTCCGCCTGGTGCAGGACGGCCGCGGCCTGGATGGCGAACTCGCCCTTGCCGGCGGCAAGAGCATCAAGGACGGTCTGCTGATTCTGGTACATGGCACGCTCGCGCATAGCCGCATGGAGATCATGCGGGCGCTGCAACAGGGCCTGGCCCAGCGCGACGTTTCGACTTTGGCCATCACGCTGTCGCTCGGCATCTCGGATCGCAAGGGGATGTATGATTGCGCGCAGCCGCATCGCCACAGCAATGCGCAGGCGCTGCGCGAGATCGATGCCTGGGTTGCCTGGGCGCAGCAGCAGGGCGCGGCCAGCATCGGCATCCTCGGTCATTCGCGTGGCGGTGCTCAAGTGGCCCATTACGCGGCCAGCGCCGGCGACAGGCTGAACCCGGCGATCAAGAAGATCGTACTGGTGGCGCCGATGACCTTCGATCTGGCCGCTGCCGCGCAGGATTACAAGGCGCATTACGGCGCCGATCTCAACGCCGCGCTGGCCAAGGCCGAGGCAATGGTGAGGGCCGGCAAGGGCGATGAACTGCTGACCGATACGGATTTCCTCTATTGCCCGAAGGCCAAGGTCGCGGCGGCAAGTTTCGTCGATTATCACGCGACGGACGGGCGCAACGACGCGCCGAGCCAGCTGGCCGGGATAAAGCGTCCGGTGCTGCTGGTCGCCGCCGGCGGCGACGAAGTGGTGCGCAACCTGCCGCAAAGGCTGGCCGGCGTTGCCAAGACGGCCGGCTTCCGGCTCGTGACCGTCGATGGCGCCGATCACATGTTCCAGGATCTCTACGGCGAAGATCTGGCCGATGCGATCGCGTCATTCTGGACGGAGTAGCGCCGCTACTCCGTCACCAGCGCCGCGACGGCGGGCGCGACCTGCCAGCCGCCATCCCAGATCATGCGCAACGCGACATAGGCGATGATCAGCAGGCCGATATAGGCGATCCAGTGGAAGCGGTCGAGCAGGCGGGCGATGAACTTCGACGCCACGCCCATCAGCGCGATCGACAGGATGAGGCCGAAGCCGAGGATGTAGGGGTGCTCCCTGGCGGCGCCGGCGACCGCCAGCACGTTGTCCAGCGACATCGACAGATCGGCGATGACGATCTGCATCACCGCTTCGCGCTGGGTCTTGGGCGGCGGCTTTTTGGCCTCGGCATGCGGCGAATCCTCGTCCTTGTCCGCCTTGGCTTGCGCGCGCAATTCGCGCCACATCTTCCATGCCACCCAGAGCAGCAGGATGCCGCCGGCCAGCGTCAGACCGATGATCTGCAGCAGTTGCACGGCAATGCCGGCGAACAGCACGCGCAGTACCGTTGCCGCCATGATGCCGTAGACGATGATCTTGTTGCGCTGATGCCGCGGCAGGCCGGCGACGGCCATGCCGATGACGATCGCATTGTCACCCGACAGGATGACGTCGATCATGATCACCTGGAGGAAAGCACTGAGCTGCGCTGCGCCGAGTGTGTGGCCGAATAGGGAAATGTCCATCGAATAACCTGAGCGTCGCCCGCCGGCGGAATGAATCGTGCAAAGGCCGCATGTTAGGAGAAAGGCTCCAAAGCCTCAAATATCGCGCCGGCACAATATTGCCAGATCAGCAATTTGCCGCCGCGGCTGCGGGTTCGACTTGGACTCGATCCGCGCCTTTGTTACCTATGGACGCCATGCCCGCCGATACGCCCCTGTTCACTCTTGTTCCCGCGCGCACGCCGCTGCTGATCAGCGTGCCGCATGCCGGCACCGGATTGCCGGACGATCTGCGCAGGCGGTTCAGCCCGTCTGCGCGGGCTCTGCCGGATACCGACTGGCATGTCGAAAAGCTCTATGGCTTTGCGACGGCGCTCGGCGCGGGCCTGCTGGTGGCGACGCAGTCGCGCTACGTCGTCGATCTCAACCGGGATCCCTCCGGCCAGAGTCTCTATCCCGGCGCGGATACGACGGAAATCTGCCCGACCCGCAGCTTCGACAACGCGCCGATCTATGACGAGGGCGCCGCTCCTCCCGATCAGACGGAGATTGCCGAACGTGTGGCGCAATACTGGCAGCCGTATCACGCCAGGCTGGCAGGCGAGCTGGCCGCGATCCGCCAGCGGCACGGCTTCGCCATCCTGCTCGACGGCCACAGCATCCCTTCCGAAGTGCCGCGCTTCTTTCCCGGGCGGCTGCCGGATCTGAATCTGGGCACGAATAACGGCCGAAGCTGCGCCCCCGGGCTGGCCGGGCAGGCCGAAGCGGTGCTGGCCGCGGCGCAGGGTTTCAGCCATGTTCATAACGGCCGCTTCATCGGCGGCTATATCACCCGCCATTACGGCCGGCCCGCCGACGGCGTGCATGCGTTGCAACTCGAGATCGGCCAGCGCTGTTACATGGACGAAACCCGGCCGGAGGCTTGGGACGCCCAGCATGCCGCGCCGTTGATCGCGGTGCTGCGGCGGCTGGTCGAAACGCTGTTGCGCTGGCAGCCGGCTTGAGGAACCGAGGCGGCATGTCCGAAAGCGGCGATCGAAACGATAATGGCCATTGGCGCATCCTGCTGACGCGCGGACTGACGCTGTTTCTGATGCTCGGTCTGCCGATCGCCATCGTCATCTGGCTCGCCTATCTCGGCGACGCCCTCTCGCCGGGCGCGGCGGCGGGATTGCTGCTGGCCCAGCTTGCCGTGGTCGGCGCGTTCGCCATCTGGCATACCCGCGCGGCATGGCTGGTGCTGCGCAGCACCGACGAGATCATCGGCGGCGAGGTCGACGAGGCCGCCTCGGAACGGAACGCGCTTACCATGCTGGGCGCGCTTGGCATTGCCGTCGAGCGTCTGCGCCAGACATTGCTGGATGAAAAAGGCCAGGTCGCGCTGCAGAGCACGACCGCCGATGCCATCCTGAACGCATTGCCCGACCCGATCCTGCTGTTGGATACGCGCCGCCGCATTGCCCGCGCCAATGTCGCGGCACGCAAGTTCTTCGGCGATGGCATGGTCGGCCACGACCTTGCCGTCGCATTGCGGCACCCCGTCGTACTCGATGCCGCCGATACCGTACTGCGCGGCGATACCGGACTGGTCGGGGCGGAGCTTACATTGCCGGTTCCGGATGGGCGCAGCTTCTCGTTGCGGGCATTCGCGCTGCCTGCGACGCGCGAGGGGGCCGTGGCCGTGCTGGCGCTGCATGACGTCACCGCCTTGCGCAAGGCCGAGCAGATGCGCGCCGATTTCGTCGCCAATGCCAGCCATGAATTGCGCACGCCGCTCTCCTCGCTGGTCGGTTTCATCGAGACGCTGCTCGGTCCGGCCAAGGACGACGAAGCCGCGCGCATCCGTTTTCTCGGCATCATGCGCGAGCAGGCCGGGCGGATGTCGCGCCTGGTCCAGGATCTGCTCTCGCTGTCGCAGATCGAGTTGCGCGAGCATGACCGGCCTGCCGATGCCGTGGCCCTGGCGCCGCTGCTGCGCGACACCGTGGCGGCCTTGCAGCCCCAGGCCGAGGCGAAGCAGATGCCGCTCAACCTCGACCTGGACGAGACCTTGCCGCCGATCCGTGGCGACCGCGACGAACTGATGCAGGTTTTCCAGAATCTGATCGACAATGCGATCAAATACGGCAGCGCGGAAACGCCGGTGGACATACGGCTGGCCCGGCTCGATCCCGACTGGCTGGAAGTCGCCGTGCGCGATCACGGCGAGGGCATTCCGCGCGAACATCTGCCGCGGCTGACCGAGCGGTTCTATCGCGTCGATTCGGCGCGGAGTCGCGATTTGGGCGGCACCGGCCTGGGGCTGGCGATCGTGAAACACATTCTCAATCGCCATCGCGGCCGGCTGAGCATCGAGTCGAGCCCGGGGCAGGGGAGCACGTTCTTTGTCCGCCTGCCGATCTCGGCCGCATCGTGACAGCGCATCGGGAATCAGCCCCCAGGGAATACTGAGCAAGTATTTTAGCGAACTGGAAAAACCGGCGTTTTTCCTGCCGCTGCCGACCGGCATCCATGCGGAGCGGGCGACGATTATTGCAACTGTCATATTCCTGCAAATTACCCGTCATATGACATCCCTATCTTCCGCCGCGGTTCGATCGGGCAGATCGGGCCTGGATGTCACAAGCAGAGGAAAAACCTGTGTTTCACAGCAAATCCATCGCAATGAAGGCGGCGGCGGTCGCATTCGTTACGGCCATCGGCTTCGGCAATGCCGAGGCGGCCGATATTTCCGGTGCCGGCGCGACATTCCCCTATCCGATCTACGCCAAATGGGCGGATGCCTATAAGAAGGAAACCGGCATCGCCGTGAACTACCAGTCGATCGGCTCGGGCGGCGGCATCAAGCAGATCAAGGCCAGAACGGTGACCTTCGGCGCCTCCGATGCGCCGCTGAAGGCCGGCGAACTCGAAAAGGCCGGTCTGGTGCAGTTCCCGATGGTCATCGGCGGCATCGTGCCGGTGGTCAACCTCAAGGGCATCGCGCCGGGCCGACTCGCCATCGACGGCGAGACGCTCGCCAAGATATTCATGGGCGAGATCAGGCGCTGGGACGACGCGGCCCTCAAAAAGCTGAATCCGGGCGTGGACCTGCCCAGGCAGGCGATAGCCATCGTGCATCGCTCGGACGGCTCGGGCACCACCTTCAACTTCACCGACTACCTGTCCCGGGTCAGCAGGATATGGGCCGATGAAATCGGCGCCAGCACCGCGGTGCAGTGGCCGGCCGGCATCGGCGCCAAGGGCAACGAGGGCGTCGCCAACATGACCAGCCAGACCGACGGCGCCATCGGCTATGTCGAATACGCCTACGCCAAGCAGAACAAGCTGACCTACATGGCCATGATCAACAAGGCGGGCAGGAAGGTGGCTCCGACCCCGGAGGCCTTTGCCGCGGCTGCGGCCAATGCCGACTGGGAGGGCACGCCGGGCTATGCCGTGATCCTGAACGATCAGCCCGGCGACAAGAGCTGGCCGATCACCGCCGCGACCTTCATCCTGATGTACAAACAGCCGCAGGATAAGGCCGCCTCGGCCGAGGCGACGAAGTTCTTTGCCTGGGCCTACCGGAACGGCGACAGGATGGCCGAGGAACTGGACTACATCCCGATGCCGGATTCGGTGGTCAAGCTGGTCGAGGAGACCTGGTCCAGCCAGATCGCCAACAAGTAAATGCGCCGGGACGGCCGGTCCGCGTCATCCGGCCGTCCCGATTTTGGTAAGCGAGCAGGAATGGCCGAAGGGCTGCAGAGTGTTGACGGACAAGAGGCAACGGTGACCGATTTCGCAGTGACGCCGCCATCGACGGCCAGCCAGCGTGCAGCGATCTCCCGTCGCTTCGCCCCTTCCGACAGGGTTTTTCACGGCCTGACGCTGGCGGCGGCGCTTGCGGTCCTCATCCTGCTCGGCGGCGTCATTGTCGCGCTGGCCGAGGGCGCCTTGCCGGCCTTTGCCAAATTCGGCTTCGGATTTCTCACCACCGAGGCCTGGAATCCGGTCAAGGAGCGGTTCGGCGCACTCGCCCCGGTCTACGGCACCCTGATCACCAGCTTTCTCGCCATGCTGCTCGGCGTGCCGGTCAGCATCGGCATCGCCATATTCCTCACCGAGATATGCCCGCTCTGGCTGCGCCGCCCGATCGGCATCGCCATCGAGCTGCTTGCCGGCATCCCGAGCATCATCTACGGCATCTGGGGTCTGTTCGTGCTGGCGCCCGTCATGCAGCGCCATGTCCAGCCTTTCCTGATCTCCGCTTTCAGCGACGTGCCGCTGCTGCAGGATCTTTTTGCCGGGCCGCCCTACGGCATCGGCATTTTCACCGCCAGCCTCATCCTCGCGATCATGGTGCTGCCGTTCATCACCGCCGTGACGCGCGATGTCTTCGAGACGGTGCCGCCGGTGCTCAAGGAGGCGGCTTACGGCCTGGGCAGCACCACCTGGGAGGTCACCCGCCATGTCGTGCTGCCCTATACCCGGGGCGGCGTGGTCGGCGGCATCATGCTCGGTCTGGGCCGGGCATTGGGCGAGACGATGGCGGTGACCTTCGTCATCGGCAATGCGCATAGGATCCACGCCTCCATCCTCGGGCCGGGTACGACGATTTCGGCTGCGATTGCCAATGAATTCACCGAGGCGGTTGGCGATCTCTATACCTCGTCGCTGGTTGCCCTCGGGCTTATCCTGTTCGTCATCACCTTCCTGGTGCTGGCGGCGGCGCGGCTGATGCTGCTGCGCATGAACCTGAAGGGAGCGTGACGCCATGACGCTCTATGCGAGACGGCGCCTGCTCAACCGGCTGCTGGTGATCCTCTCGATCGCCGCCGCCGGTTTCGGCCTGACCTGGCTTGTTCTCATCCTGGCTTCCCTGCTGCTCGAGGGATTGAGCGGCGTCAACCTGCAGGTCTTTACCCAGACCACGCCGCCGCCGGGTCAGGATGGCGGCTTGCGCAACGCCATCGTCGGCAGCCTGCTGATGACCTCGATCGCCGCCGCGATCGGCACGCCGGTCGGCATCCTCGCCGGCACCTATCTGGCGGAATACGGCCGTGGGCGGAAGCTGTCGATGGTCGTCCGCTTCATCAACGATGTGCTGCTCAGTGCGCCGTCGATCATCATCGGCCTGTTCGTCTATCAGGCGATGGTGATCACCATGGGGCATTTCTCGGCCTGGGCCGGGGCGGTCGCGCTGGCGATCATCGTCATTCCCGTCGTGCTGCGTACGACGGAAGACATGCTCAACCTCGTGCCGAACGGGTTGCGCGAAGCGGCGACGGCCCTGGGGGCGCCGCGCTATTTCGTGATCCGGCGGGTCGCCTATCGCGCGGCGCGCAACGGGGTTATCACCGGCATCCTGCTGGCCGTGGCCCGCATCAGCGGCGAAACCGCGCCGCTGCTGTTTACGGCGCTCAACAATCAGTTCGCCAGCTTCGATATGAACGCGCCGATGGCGAATCTGCCGGTGGCGATCTTCCAATTCGCGCTGAGTCCGTATGAAGAATGGCAGAAGCTCGCCTGGGTCGGCGCCTTGCTGATCACCGCGGCAATCCTTGCCCTGAATATCGGCGCCCGCACCCTGGCCGGAAGGAAGTCCAGCAAATGAATCTTCAGACAGCAGATTCCGTCATGGCGGACCAGGCCGTGCCGGCCTGCGATCCCCCGACCCCGAAGGTCTCGATCGAGAATCTCGCCTTTTATTACGGCGACGCCAGGGCCCTGAAAGGGATCAGCCTGCCGTTGTACGAGCGCAAGGTGACCGCCTTCATCGGGCCCTCGGGCTGCGGCAAGTCGACCTTGCTGCGCGTGCTGAACCGAATCTACGAGATGTATCCCAAGCAGCGCGCCGAGGGCCGCGTCATCGTCGACGGCGAGAACATTCTCGATCCCAGGCAGGATCTCAACCTGCTGCGCGCCAAGATCGGCATGGTGTTCCAGAAGCCGACGCCGTTTCCCATGTCGGTATACGAGAACATCGCCTTCGGGATCAGGCTTTACGAGCGCATCGGCAAGGACGAGATGGATCACCGGGTCGAGGACGCCTTGCGCCGCGCCGCGCTGTGGAACGAGGTGAAGGACAAGCTGAACTCGTCCGGGCTCGGCCTGTCCGGCGGCCAGCAGCAGCGGCTTTGCATCGCCCGCACGGTGGCGGTGCGGCCGGAGGTCATCCTGTTCGACGAGCCCTGCTCGGCGCTCGACCCGATCTCGACGGCGAAAATCGAGGAGCTGATCGACGAATTGAAGGATGACTACACGATCGCGATCGTCACGCATAATATGCAGCAGGCCGCCCGTACCTCCGATTTCACCGCCTTCATGTATCTCGGCGAGTTGATAGAGTTCGGCGAGACGCGGCAGATTTTCACGCATCCTGGCAAGCAGCAGACCCAGGATTACATCACCGGCCGCTTCGGCTGAGCCAGACGAGGTTGAACGATGCCAACCCAACACATAGTCCAGAGTTTCGACGACGAATTGCGCCGGCTGGCCACGCTGATCGTGCAGATGGGCGGCCAGGCGGAATCGCAGCTGGCCAATGCGGTCGAGGCCATGGTCAAGCGCGACAGCGACCTGGCCAATCAGGTCGTGCAGAACGATGCCAAGATCGACGCGCTGCGCAACCAGGTGGACGATCTCGCCATCGAGCTGCTGGCGCGCCGCCAGCCCTTGGCCAACGATCTGCGCGTCATCGTTTCCGCCCTGCGCATTTCATCCGAGATCGAGCGGATCGGCGATTATGCCGCCAATGTCGCCAAGCGCAGCGTGGCGCTGAATCAGTCGCCGCTGGTCAGGCCCGTGCATGCGATTCCGCGCATGGCGGCGCTGGTGCAGGCGCTGATCAAGGATACCCTGGACGCCTATATCACCGGCGATGCCGCCAAGGCCAATGCGGTCTGGACCCGCGACGAGGAAGTGGACGAACTCTATACCAGCCTGTTCCGTGAGTTGCTGACCTATATGATGGAGGATCCGCGCTCGATCACGCCATGCACGCATCTTCTCTTCATTGCCAAGAATATCGAACGGATCGGCGACCATGCCACCAATATCGCCGAGCTGATCCATTATACGGTCAAGGGGCAGATGCCGTCTGGCGAACGGCCCAAGGGCGACGCCACTGCCTACGCCGTATTGTCCGCGCCCGGAGGTAAGCCATGAGCCTGGCGATCAGGCCGCGCGTTCTGGTGGTCGAGGACGAGGCGGCGCTGCTGGCATTGCTGCGCTACAATCTCGAAAAGGAGAATTACATCGTCGACGAGGCGACCGACGGCGAGCAGGCCTTGCTCAAGGTCGCCGAGCATCTGCCCGATCTGATCCTGCTCGATTGGATGCTGCCGCGGCTCTCCGGCCTGGAGGTCTGCCGCCAGCTGCGCCGCGATGCGAATGCGCGCAACGTGCCGATCATCATGCTGACGGCGCGCGGCGAGGAGGCCGACCGCGTGCGGGGGCTGGATGCCGGCGCGGACGATTATATCGCCAAGCCGTTTTCGCCCGGCGAATTGCTGGCCCGCATCCGCGCCGTGCTGCGCCGCATCCGTCCGGCTTTGGCCGAGGAAGTGCTGACCTATGGCGGGCTGGTGATGGACGTGGCGACGCATAAGGTCACGCGCAATGGCCGCGACGTGCACCTCGGCCCGACCGAGTTCCGCCTGCTGCGCTATTTCCTCGAACACCCCGGCCGCGTGCTGTCGCGCGATCAGCTTCTCGATGCCGTCTGGGGCCGCGACATCTATGTCGAGCAGCGCACGGTGGATGTTCATATCCGCCGGCTGCGCAAGGCGCTGAACGCCAATAACGAGACGGACATCATCCGTACCGTCCGCTCGGCCGGCTACGCTCTGGAACTGACGCCCTCGGCGGCGCTGCCGGCCTAGGGCCGACGCGCCAGGCCCGACGCGCCAGGGCCGACGCGCCGCTGGAAGATCGCTCAGCGGCGGGCGATCTGCTTCTTCATGGCCCTGAACAGGGCGTCGACCTTGCCGCCGTTATTCTGGATCACCGATTCGAACTGCTGGCGCTGCGTGAAGGCCATCGACACGCCTTCGACGATCACATCGGTCAGCAGCAATTTGCCGCTCTTGTCGTGCAGCTTCCATTCGACGCGGATCGGCGGACCGCTCGGGCGGTTGATGAAGGATTCGACCAGCGTCTCGCTGCCGGCCTGCTGCGAGGTCGGGCGGACATCCAGCGTCTCGCCGTTATACTGCGCCAGAAGCTGCGAGTAGACCTTGACCAGGTAATCCCTGAACAGGCCGCTGTATTCCTGGCGCTGGGCGTCGTTGAGGCTGCGGCTGTAGCGGCCCAGACAGAAGCGGCCGACGGATTCGAGATCGAGATGCGAGTCCAGCAGGTTGCGGACCAGCGCCTCGCGCTTCTCGTCGGTCAGGCTCGGATCGCGCAGCGCATCCAGGGTCTCCGTTCCGATCTGGCGCACGAAGTCGTTGGCTGCCGGTGCCGCCCGGCTGGCCGGGGCGGCGGCCAGCAGGCCAAGGCCGACGGCAACGAGGGCGCCGAAAAAGCTGCGGCGCTGCAGGCTGATGAAAGACATGGTCGATATCGCCGATGGTTGTCGCATATTTGTGTAACACTCAGAACGAAAATAGGTTTTGCCGCCACGATATGGCCGGATGGCGAACAGATAGATAGCTCGCCCACCCCGATAAGGCCATGCTCTTTTTTCCCAGCGGCGCGGCAATATCAATCTATACAAATACATAAAGATATGTTTATATCTAACGCAAGATGAGCCCGGAACCGACCCTGACCCTGGATATCCTGATGGCGGCATTGCGCGCGGCGGCCGAGCCGACGCGGCTGCGCCTGCTGGCGCTCTGCGCCCAGGGCGAACTGACGGTTACCGAGCTGACGCAGATTCTTGGCCAAAGCCAGCCGCGCGTCTCGCGCCACCTGAAACTGCTCTGCGAGGCCGGCCTGCTCGAGCGCGTGCCGGAAGGCACCTGGGCCTTTTACCGCGTCAGCGGGCGGTTGCCGGGTGCGCCGCTGGTGCATGCCCTCAATGCGCTGCTGCCGGCGAACGACATGACGCTGGCGCGCGATGCCGAGCGGCTGCTGGCGGTCAAGCGCGCCCGGGCCGAGGCGGCCGAGGCCTATTTCCGCGACAACGCCGCGCAATGGTCGGCGATCCGCTCGCTGCATGTCGATGAGGCGCAGGTCGAAAGCGCGGTGGCCAGGCTGATCGGCGATAACGGCCCGATCGAAGACCTGCTCGATATCGGCACCGGCACCGGCCGGCTGCTGGAGATCCTGGCGCCCTCGGTCAAGCATGGCCTCGGGATCGATCTGAGCCGCGAGATGCTGGCGATCGCCCGCGCCAATCTGGAGCGCGCCGGTATCCGCCATTGCCAGGTGCGCCAAGCCGACATGTATGCCCTGCCGCTGCCGCCGAACAGCGTCGATGCCGCCGTGATCCACCAGGTGCTGCATTTTGCCGACGAGCCGCAGAAGGCGATCGCCGAGGCGGCCCGCGTGCTGAAACCCGAGGGCCAGCTTGTCGTGGTCGATTTCGCGCCGCACGACCTGGAAGAATTGCGCGCCCGCCATGCCCATCGCCGGCTTGGTTTTGCCGATGCCGAACTGCGGCAATGGTGCCAGCAGGCCGGACTGCAGACCGATCCGGTGATCGCCCTGCCGGGTCAGCCGCTGACCGTCCATATCTGGCATGCACGCAAGCGCGCTGCCGCCGCCATCCCGTCCTCGCAGAAGAGTGCCGCCGCATGACGCTCATCCCCGATAGCTCGGCCTATGCCGCGCGCCGTCCCGGCCCGCTGAAGATTTCGTTCGAATTCTTCCCGCCCAAGACGGCGGAGATGGAAGAGAGCCTGTGGCGCAGCGTCATGCGCCTGGCGCCGCTCAACCCGCGTTTCGTTTCCGTCACCTACGGCGCCGGCGGCTCAACCCGCGAGCGCACGCATAACACGGTCGTGCGCATCCTGAAGGAGACCGGGCTGAAGCCGGCGGCGCATCTGACCTGCGTCGGCGCCGCCAAGGGCGAGGTGGACGAGGTGGCGCAGCATTACTGGGACGCCGGCATCCGCCATATCGTCGCCCTGCGCGGCGATCCGCCCGAGGGCACCGGCAAATTCGTTGCGCATCCGGACGGCTATGCCAATTCGACCGAGCTGATCGCCGGCCTGCGCAAAATCCGCGATTTCGAAATCAGCGTCGGCTGCTACCCGGAAGGGCATCCCGATTCCACCTCGCCGCGGCTGGAACTGGAACACCTCAAGCGCAAGGTCGATGCCGGCGCCACGCGCTGCATCACGCAGTATTTCTTCGACACCGACGTGTATTTCCGCTTCCTCGACCGGGCCCGCTCGGCCGGCATTACCGTGCCGATCGTGCCGGGCATCCTGCCGGTGACGAATTTCAGGCAGGTCGTCCGCTTCTCCGGCTCCTGCGGCGCCAGCGTGCCGGCCTGGCTGGCCGATATGTTCGACGGCCTGGACGACGATCCGGAGACGCGGCGCATGGTGGCAGCGCATGTCGCCGCCGAGCAATGCCGCCGCCTGCTGGCGGCCGGCATCGACGAATTCCATTTCTATACGCTGAACCGTGCCGACCTGGCCTATGCGATCTGCCATGTGCTGGGCGTGCGGCCGCCGGCGATCAAGGCCGGCGAAGCGGCGGCGTGAGGGAGAATGCCATGACCGATTGGTCCGATCGCAAGGTTCGCCGCACCGCGCTATATGCCGCCGCCAGGCAGCGCATCCTCGTTCTCGATGGCGCCATGGGCACGATGCTGCAGCGGCGCAAGCTGACCGAGGCCGACTATCGCGGCGAGCGCTTCAAGGACGCCGATGGCGACCTGAAGGGCAACCACGACATTCTCAACATCACCCGGCCGGATGTCATTCTCGATGTGCATCGCGAATATCTCGAAGCCGGCGCCGACATCATCGAGACCAACACCTTCAGCGGCACCTGGATCAGCCAATCCGATTATCACCTCGAAGCGGCCGTGCCGGAGATCAACCGCGAAGGCGCCCGCCTGGCCCGTCAGGCGGCGGACGAATACACCGCGAAGAATCCGGACAAGCCGCGCTTCGTCGCCGGCGCCCTGGGGCCGACCAACCGCACGGCTTCGCTGTCGCCCGACGTCAACCGGCCGGATTTCCGCAACATCAGCTTCGACGAGCTGAAAGCGGCCTACCAGGAACAGGCGCGCGGTCTGATCGAGGGCGGCGCCGATCTTCTCCTGGTCGAGACGATCTTCGATACGCTGAACGCCAAGGCGGCCGTGTTCGGCATCTATGAGCTGTTCGACGAACTCGGCGAGCAATGGCCGCTGATGATCTCGGGCACGATCACCGACCTCTCCGGCCGCACGCTGTCGGGCCAGACGACGGAAGCCTTCTGGAATTCACTGCGCCATGCCAAGCCGTTTTCGGTCGGCCTCAACTGTGCCTTCGGCGCCCAGCAGATGCGGCCCTATGTCGCCGAATTGAGCCGCGTCGCCGATGTGCCGGTCAGCGCCTATCCCAATGCCGGGCTGCCCAACCAGTTCGGCGAATACGACGAGGCGCCGCATGCCACGGCTGCGCATTTGCGCGAATGGGCCGAGGCCGGACTCGTCAACATCGTTGGCGGCTGCTGCGGCACCACGCCGGAGCATATCAAGGCGATCGCCGACAGCGTGCGCGGCCTGAAGCCGCGCAAGATCCCCGAAATCCCGCCGGCCTTGCGCCTGTCCGGCCTCGAACCTTTCACCGCCTCTGCCGCATGACCCAGCAAATTCCGGTTTTCATCAATATCGGCGAACGCACCAACGTCACCGGTTCGGCGAAGTTCCGCAAGCTGATCCAGGCCGACGACTACGAAGCCGCCCTGGCCATCGCGCGCCAGCAGGTCGAGAACGGCGCGCAGATCATCGACGTCAACATGGACGAGGGCATGCTCGACTCCAAGGCGGCGATGGAGAAGTTCCTGCATCTGATCGCGGCCGAGCCCGATATCGCCAAGGTGCCGATCATGATCGACAGCTCCAAATGGGAGGTGATCGAGGCCGGCCTGAAATGCGTGCAGGGCAAGGCGATCGTCAACTCGATCAGCCTGAAAGAAGGCGAGGGGCCGTTTCTGGAGCATGCCCGCAAAGTGCTGCGCTACGGCGCCGCCGCCGTGGTGATGGCCTTCGACGAGCAGGGCCAGGCCGATACCGCCGACCGCAAATACGAAATCTGCGCCCGCGCCTACAAGCTGCTGACCGAGAAGGTAGGCTTCCCGCCGGAAGACATCATCTTCGATCCGAACATTTTCGCGGTGGCGACCGGCATCGAGGAGCATAACAACTACGCGGCCGAATTCTTCGAGGCGGCCAGGCGGATCCGCGAGAACCTGCCGCATGCCCATGTTTCGGGCGGCGTGTCGAACGTCTCCTTCTCGTTCCGCGGCAACGAGCCGGTGCGCGAGGCGATGCACGCGGTTTTCCTCTATCACGGCATCCGGGCCGGGATGGATATGGGGATCGTCAATGCCGGACAATTGCCGGTCTATGAGGATATCGATCCGGAGCTGCGCGAGCGCGTCGAGGATGTGCTGCTCAATCGCCGCGAGGACGCCACCGAGCGCATGCTGGAGATTGCCGAGCGGTTCAAGGGTAAGGGCAAAACGCAGGAAGCCGATCTGTCCTGGCGCGAAAAGGATGTCCGCGAGCGTCTGACCTATGCGCTGGTGCACGGCATCGCCGACTATATCGACCAGGACGTGGAGGAGGCGCGCCATCAGGTGGAACGGCCGCTCGACGTCATCGAAGGTCCGCTGATGGACGGCATGAACGTTGTCGGCGACCTGTTCGGCGACGGGCGCATGTTCCTTCCGCAGGTGGTGAAGTCCGCGCGCGTGATGAAAAAGGCGGTGGCGTATCTCACGCCATTCATCGAAGCGGAAAAGGACGCGGGCGCGCGCGCCAAGGGCAAGGTGCTGCTCGCGACAGTGAAGGGCGATGTGCATGACATCGGCAAGAACATCGTCGACATCGTGCTCCAGTGCAACAACTACGAGGTGATCAATCTCGGCGTGATGGTGCCGGCACAGAAGATTCTCGATACCGCACGCGCCGAGAACGTGGACGTCGTCGGGCTTTCGGGTCTCATCACCCCGTCGCTGGATGAAATGGTGCATGTGGCGCGCGAGATGCAGCGCCAGAATTTTCAGTTGCCGCTGCTGATCGGTGGCGCAACGACGTCGCGCAGCCATACGGCGGTGAAGATCGATCCGGCGTACAAGGGCACGGTGAGCTACGTCAAGGATGCATCGCGCTGCATCGCGACCGTTTCGCGGCTGCTCGGCAACGCGGAAGGCGAGCACCGCGAACTCAAGCAGGAATACGCCACGGTGCGCGAGCAGCACGCAGGGCGCGTGCAGAAGGAGATTTTCGTTTCCCTGGCCGATGCGCGTGCGAACGCGCATGCCACCGACTGGGAAACATATGTGCCGCCCGTGCCGCGCCACACCGGCACGCGCGCATTCGATATTCCGCTGGGTGTCGTGCGCGAGTACATCGACTGGACGCCGTTCTTCCAGGCCTGGGGAATGCGCGGCAGTTATCCCGGCATTCTCGAGCACGCGGAGCAGGGCGCGGCGGCGCGCACGCTGCTGGACGACGGTCGCCGGCTGCTTGACCGGCTGATTCGCGACAATGTCGTGCAGGCGCGCGGCGTCGCGGGCATTCATCCGGCCGCGCGCCAGGGTGACGATGTAGCAGTGTTCACGGATGAAACAAGGCAGAGCGTTGCTCACGTATTTCATTTCCTGCGCCAGCAGACGGAGCGTCCGGCAGGCAAGCCCAATCGCTGTCTCGCGGACTTCGTCGCGCCGCGCGAGGGTCCGCGCGACTGGCTCGGCGGTTTCGCGGTGACCGCGGGCATCGGCCTCGATGCGTTCGTGCAATCCTGCCGCGCCGCGAAAGACGATTACACGGCGATACTCGCGCAATCGCTCACCGACCGGCTCGCGGAAGCTTCGGCGGAGTGGCTGCATGAGCGCGTACGGCGTGAGATCTGGGGATATGCGCCGGCCGAACACCTGGACAACGACGCTCTGATCGCGGAACGTTATCGCGGCATCCGGCCGGCGCCCGGTTATCCCGCCTGTCCCGATCACACGGAAAAGCAGCCGCTGTGGCAATGGCTGGACGTGCACGCGTCGGCAGGCATCGAGCTCACCGAGTCCTTCGCGATGTGGCCTGCGGCATCGGTGAGCGGTTTCTATTTCTCGCACCCCGAAGCGCGCTATTTCGGCGTCGGCAGGATCACGCGCGAACAGGTCGAGGATTACGCCCGGCGGCGCGGCGTTTCGCTGTTTTTGGCCGAGCAATGGCTGGCGCCGTCGCTTGCCTACACGCCGGATGAATCTTCCGCCGAAACGGCGGGTGAAACGCGCGGACAACCGCGGCGCGCAAGCGCATGACACGCGCATTTCACGCCGGAATCACCGCAGATTCAGGCTTGACTTGAATGGGGCCTTACAGCAGAATGCCGCCTCCTCGCGTGGGGCTATAGCTCAGCTGGGAGAGCGCCTGCATGGCATGCAGGAGGTCGGCGGTTCGATCCCGCCTAGCTCCACCAAAATGAAAGTGTTACCGGAGCTTGGACTCCACGACGCAGTTCTCTGCGTCCCCTTCGTCTAGAGGCCTAGGACACCGCCCTTTCACGGCGGCGACAGGGGTTCGAATCCCCTAGGGGACGCCACTTCTCTTCTCGTTTGTTTCGGAAAGCCTTGAACAGATCCGGTGACATCCCCTGCGGGGATGGCGTATCTTTTTCCGGAAGGTCTGACCCGGGGGGGTGTTGTGCGAATCAAGCTGGATGTCGAGCAGATACGGGTGGGCATGTACATCGCCGCGCTGGACCGCCCTTGGCTGGAAAGTCCGTTTCTGTTCCAGGGTTTTCTCGTCGAGACGGAAGACGATCTCGAAACGCTCCGCAAGCACTGCAATTACGTGTTCATCGATGACGTGAAGTCAAGGGACAGCGATGAAGTGCGCCGTCTGATCGACGCGGTCGGCACGACCGCGGACGCCACGGGCAAAACCGACCGGCAGACCGCCGAGCGCGTACAGCAGGGCAGTGCCGACAGCTTCCGCAGCAATCTGCGCCACGCCACGCAATCCTTCCGCAAGTCCACCGACGGGGTAATCCGTTTTTTCAATGACATGCGCCTTGGCAAGAGCGTCGAAACCGAGGACGCGAAGGCGATCGTCAGCGAACTTGTCACCACGATTTCCTCGAATGTGAACACCGCGCTGTGGCTGACGAATCTGCGGACGCAGCATGAAGCAACGGCGGCGCACTGTCTGAACACGTCGATTCTCGCGCTGGCATTCGCGCGCCACCTCGGCTATCCGCTGGAACAGTTGCAAGAGGTCGGCATGGGCGCGTTGCTGCACGACCTTGGCATCGCCCGCGTGCCCAACGCGGTGCTCAACAAGCCGGGCAATCTGACGGAAGACGAGTTCGAGATCGTCAAGAAGCATCCGCGCGATGGCTACCACGTATTGAAACTCACGCGTGAAATTCCGGCGCCCGCGCTGGACATCGTGCTGCATCATCATGAGCGCGTGAATGGCAGCGGTTATCCCGACGGGCTCAAGGACGACGAGATCCGCGAGCCGGTGCGCATCGTCGCCATCGCCGACATGTACGATTCGATGACGACGGAACGGGTATACCGCAAGGCAATGACGCCGCAGGATGCATTGACCGCCATGCACAAGCGCGCCGAATCGGATTTCGGCAAGCGTTTGATGGAAGAATTCATCAAGTGCGTCGGCATCTATCCGATCGGCAGTCTCGTGCTGCTCGACACCGGCGCGCTTGGCGTCGTTGTTTCCTCGAACCCCGATGCGCGTCTCAAGCCGCTGATCCTGCTCGTCCGCGATGAGGATGGCAGGAACGTCTTTCCACGCAAACTGGTCAACCTCGCGACGGTTTCCGGGCAGCGCAGCGCGCAGGCGTGGACGGTTTCGCGCGTTGTTGCGCCGGCCGATTACGGCATCGATATCGCGTCCATTGCCGCCGAAGAAATGCGCCTCAACTGACGGATCCAATGCCGCGCGCGAACCCTCTCGCTTATGAACCCGCCGCCGCCCTGCGTCATTTGCGCCGCGATCCGGCAATGCGGGAACTGATCCGCAAGGCCGGTCCGTTCACGCTGGTTCCACGCCGTCCCGCAGCGCCATTTCCCGCCTTGCTGCGCTCGATTGTCTATCAGCAGCTTTCCGGCAAGGCCGCCGCGACGATCCACCGCCGTGTCCTGGAATTGTTTCCCGGCCGCGGCCATCCTTCCCCCGCGCAGTTCCTCACGGTCGATGACACCGCGTTGCGCGCCGCGGGCCTGTCGAACAACAAGTCCCGCGCGGTGCGCGATCTCGCGGAACGGGTGCTGGACGGAACGGTGCCTTCCTTGCGCCGCCTGCGCGGCATGGATGACGAGGAAATCATTGCGCGTCTGACGGCCGTGCGCGGCGTCGGGCGCTGGACCGTGGAAATGCTGCTGATCTTCGCGCTGGGACGGCCAGATATCCTGCCGCTGAACGATCTCGGCGTACATCGCGGTTTCTGCCGTGTTTACGGCGGCGAACCCGATGCCGCGGTGCTTGCGGCGCGCGGCGAAGTCTGGCGGCCGTTTCGTTCCGTTGCCAGCTGGTATCTGTGGAGAGCGGCCGATTTGCCGCCGGAAAGCCTGCCAGGCTGATTTTTCGCCCGTTTGCATGCCTGTTGCGCCGGTTCGGGTGCAATGCCTTGAAATCCGCCCATCCCGCTGACATTGCAGTAGAGGGAGAGCGAGCGGAGAAGCGCATGGACAGGATCATGATCGTCGTCGACACGCGGATGCGCCACAGCACTGCGTTCCAGCGGGGCGTGGCGCTGGCCGGAAAGACGGGCGCATCACTGATATTGCTGCTCGTGGATCACAACCCGGCGGTGGAACGTGCGCGCATTCTCGATCCCGGGACCCATGCCCAGGCCGTGCAGGGCTTTCTTGCGGTGCGTCGCCGCTGGCTGGACTTCGAGGTCGCGAAACTTCAGGAGCAGGGCATGCGGGCCGCCGGTATTGCCGCATGGCACAAACCCGCCTATGAGGAAATCTCGCGCCAGGCGATGCGGCAGGCGCCGGATATCGTCATCAAGGATGCCGCCGAGACGGGCAGGTTCTCCCGCGCGGTGTTCACCCCGGTTGACTGGCACCTGCTGCGCCTGTGTCCTGCGCCGCTGCTTGTGGTCAGTCCGCATTCCAGCACGTGGCCGCAGCGCATTCTCGCCGCCGTCGACCCCTTCGATACGCACGGGAAGCCGGCCGGACTCAACGACGCAATCCTGCGCGCGGCACTGATCCTGGGCAGGCAGTGTGATGCGCCGGTACACCTTGTCCACGCATGGCAGTACGGAGCTGCGGCCACGCCGCCGCCGGATGCGGGGCTGGCCGGCATCGGCACGGCGCTGTTCGAGGAGCTGCGCGACGAACACCGGCAGGATTTCATCGCTCTGGGCGAGAAGTACGGCGTCCCGGCCGGCCGCATGCATTTGCTTGCCGGACCGCCGGCGGAAGTGATCGCCACGCTGGCCGAGGACATCAACGCGGATCTGGTTGTGCTGGGAACCGCGCAACGCACAGGACTGGAACGGGTGCTGATGGGGGCCACGGCGGAGGATATTCTCGACAGCATCAACAGTGATGTGCTGGCGATCAAGCCGGCGGGTTTTGCGGAAACGCTGAAAGCCGAGCTTGCCGGCCGGGAGCGAGGCTTCGGGAATGGGTAAATCCCGCTCAAATATGAGCCTTTTCCTTATTGATTTCAGTATTTCAGCAGGAAATTGCAGTAGCACTTGCCGCCGATACCAGTTAATTTCCAGCTTCCGACAGTTCTGGGGAGAGCATCGAGAGTCATGAATCCGAACAACTTCCGCCTGCGGCGGTTTTTTTATGTCCTGCTGGCCTCTTCCAGCCTTGCCGCCTGCGGCGGCGGTAGTGGTGGTGGCGGCGGTACCGACACCGACAACGACAACGACGATGACGACGATGACGAGAATCCGGCGATCGTCTACAACTGCGACGGTACCGGCAACGTCGTCATTGACGGAAAGGCGAAGTACGAATTCGTACCGGCAGTCGAAGGCGGCGCCTCCGGCCCCTACCTCGATTACGATGCCGCCAAGCTCCGACCGATCCGCCAGGCGGAAATCCAGGCGATCTGCCCGGACGGCTCGAGTGTCTATGACACCGGGGTAACGGACGATTCGGGCGCATACAGCCTGTCCGTGCCCGAGAACGTCGATGTGGCGATCCGTGTTCGCGCGCTGACTGCCGCCACGGGCGGCCCCGCGTGGGACCTGCAGATCGTTGACAACACGAACGGCCAGGCCGTCTGGGCAGTGCAAGGCGATGATTTCGACAGCGGCACCGGCAGCGCCACGGTGAACCTGCGTGCCGGGTCCGGCTGGGACGGTTCGTCCTACGCCAACGATCGCGCCGCCGGCCCGTTCGCGATCATGGACACCATTTACACGGCGATGCTCAAGGTGATGAGCGCGGAACCCGCCGCCAGTTTCCCGGCGCTCATGGTCAACTGGAGCCCGGAAAACCTGGCCTGCAGCAGCGATCAGCCGTTTCCGTTCGCCGACGGCTGCGTGGGCACGAGCTTCTTCTCGAATTTCGGCGGCAGTGACGGACGCAACATCTTCATTCTCGGCGGTGAAGACGGCGACACCGATGAATACGACGACCACATCATTGTTCACGAATGGGGTCATTACTATGAGGACGCGTTCGCGCGTTCCGATTCCATCGGCGGACAGCACACCGGCGGCAGCCGGCTGGATATGCGGGTTGCCTTCGGCGAAGGCTGGGGCAACGCCTGGTCGGGTATCGCGACCGACGATCCGGTTTACGTCGACACGTCCGGCTCCGGCCAGGCGGGCGGCTTTTCGTTCAACGTCGACGACGAGACGGAAACCAACCCGGGCTGGTGGAACGAGTCGTCAGTCCAGGAGATTCTCTACGATCTCTATGACAGTGGCGTGGGCGACGATGACATCGCGGCACTCGATTTCGCGCCGCTGCACGCCGTTCTGACCGACGAGCAGCGCAACACCGCGGCCGCCACCAGCATCTTCCCGCTGATTCATTTCCTGAAGCAGGATTTTGCCGCCGACGTGGCAACGCTGGCGGCGATCGATGCGGTGGTGAAGTCGCATGATATTTCGATAATCACGGACGAGTGGGGCGCTGGCCGCGGCAATGACGAGGCCGATGAAGCGCCGCCGGATGCCGATGCGGGGGCGGGCTACGTGTCGCCGATCTACACGGACATTTCCGCGGCTGTCGCAGGCGGGACGACAACGGTCGTCTGCGGCACGAACGAATACGCGGATGCCGGCAACGAATACAACCGCATCGGCGCGCGCCGCTTCATGACATTCCAGGTGCCGGCCAGCGATAACTGGCTGGTGACGCTGGATGGTTCGGCGAACAACGGAAATCTCGGCGGTACCGCGCCCGGCAACACGGATCCGGACTTTTTCATCGCCCTGAATGGCGAACCTGTCACGGCGGATTTCGTTCAGGAGGAGCCCGCTTCCGGCGTCGACAACTCCGCGGCGGATCCGAATCCGGATGGCGTCGGTCCGGGCATCGAGACGGCAACGGTTGCGCTGGTCGCCGGCGAGTTGTACACGATCGAAGCCGTCGAATATCTCAACGTCGACGATGACAATGCCACCGGCGGTGATGGCGTCTGTCTCGATCTCACGTTCGTACAGCAGTGAGCGGAGGAATGAACATGCGCAGACTGATTATTGCCGCCATCTCGGGCACGCTCCTTGTCGCGCCCCTGGTGCAACCGGCCGCTGCAAAGCCGGTTGCCGAATTGCCGGAGGCGACATCGGCGATGCCGTATCGATCGCCCGGCAAGCCGTCGCATCCGATCTCCGTGGATGTCGTCATGGATGCACCATTAAAGGCCGGCACGGAAAGCACCGGCCGGCTGTCGATTCACAGCGCGCTGCCGCTTCGAAGCCTGGACGTGCTGCTGAAACCGGAAGCGGGACTGACAGTACTTTCCAACGGGCTCATGGAGAAGCGCGTGAACGGCGTGGCCGCGAACAAGGCGGTCACCATGCCGTTGAAGGTCACTCCGGGCAGCGATGCGGCGCGCGAATTGCGCGTCGTCATCCGGGCCGTCAAGGAAAACGGGACGGTCGTTACCCGCGAAGCCGGCCTTCTTCTCGGTGATGAACCGAAGAAGCACAGCAAGGTATTGCGCGAGGAAGGCACCCAGGCGGCGACCGGCGTGCAGGACCAGGATGCGGTGATGAAGGCGGAACAGGAAATCACCCGTCATTGAACACCGCCTCCGCGGACTCGAAACGCCGCCTCAGGGCGGCGTTTTGTTTTTTCCTGCAGGATCGCCCGGCTTGAATCGACCTGTTACAGGAGTAGACTCGCCGCGTCGAAAAGGGGCGCGCTGGCCGTTACCAGGGGAGAGCCGATGAGAACCGAGTGGGCAGTACTCGCGGACACGCAGCGCGCGCGAATATTCGCGCGCATCGGCGGCGCCGGCTGGCAGAGCATTCGCGACCTGACCCGTACTGGCGGCAGCGACGAACGGAACGGCCGTGAACTGCGCCTGCCGTCGGCCATGCAGAAACTTCAGGATACTGCCGGCAGGGTGCCGGACGACGATTTCCTCGACCGCCTCGCGCGTGAACTGCGAATCGCGCGCAAGCGCGGCGACTTCGACGGCCTGATCCTGGTGGCATCGCCCGACGTTCTCGAGCTCCTGCAAGCCGCGCTCGATTCCGCGACCAAGCGCAAGCTGACCGTGGCCGTTGCCGAGAATCTCGTCAGTCTTCCCGTCCGCGAGGCACGCCGGCAGTTGTCGCGGCGCTTCTGAATGCCCTTCTGAATGCCGTGCAAGGCAGGCTGACGGCGCTACCGATGCCGCTCCATCACTTCGCCCGTTTCACCCCGGCCGCTCTTTGCACGCGATTGCGCCCCGCGTGTTTCGCCTTGTAAAGCGCTTCATCGGCCGCCTTGATGACATCGGCCGGGGATTGTTCCCGGCTGACGCATTCCGCCACACCCGCGCTCACCGTGACCCGGATTCCCGACGCCACGGCCGTGACGCCAGCCGCGATGTCGCCGCCACTG
>NZ_DASVCJ010000046.1:0-7583 GCF_036381655.1 Ferrovibrio sp. | reverse complement strand
CCGCATCGAGCGCTTCTTCTGCCGCCTCAAGCAGTTCCGAGCCATCGCCACCCGCTACGACAAACGAGCCGACCATTTCGCAGCAGCCACAAAGCTCGCCGCCGCCATCCTCTCATACAATTGACGACACACCCTAGCGGTAGGCGACGCATTGCTCGCAGGCGGTGCCGGTCACATCCTTGCGCAAGTGGGCATCGCGCAGCGTCTGGAATGTCAGGCTGTTCCAGCCCTCGCGGAATGATACCTGCGTCAGATCCGCCATATGGAAGCGGCCGTCGTGATCGAAGCAGCAGGCCGACAGCTTGCCGTCCCAGGCGATATGGCCTTCGGTGAAGATCGACCAGCAGGGCAGCGGATCGCGTAACGCCTCCAGCCGGCCGCGATTGCCCGCCGTCGGCTTCCAGCCCAGCTTCTTCTCCCGATCCGTCACCAGATCCGCCTGGTTGTAGAGCGGCAGCGCGTAGACCTCGTCGACGAAGGGCGTGATCTCGGCCACGGCCTCCATCATGCGGGCGCGCTGCTCGCCATCGTATTCTATGTACGAAGCATAGAGGCCGCAGAAATGGCCGGTCTCGGCGGCGACCTTGTCGCGCACGGCGCGCGCCGCCAGGATATTCGCCTTCATGTCGTCGAACAGGCGCGGCTTGACCCGGGCGACTTCGACGAACTGCGCCTCGTCGGCATAGTTATACGAGAATTTCAGGGAATCGAGGCCGTTGCGGAAGCAGGTCTCCAGCCGATCGGCGATGGCGAGCGAACCGTTCGTGGTGAGAAAGACATAGGGAAAGCCGCATTCCTGCTTGGCGAAAGCGATCGCCTCCTCCAGCCAGTCGCACAAAAAGGACTCGCCGAGATAGAACAGACCGATCTCCTCGACGCCGTCCTGGCGCATCTCGCGCAAGAGGCGTTCAAACAGACCGCGATCCATTTCGTCCTGCGCCCGCAGGCGGAAGGAGCGCGCGCAGAAGGTGCAGTTGTAATTGCAGCGGCCGGTCAGCTCGATCTTGACGCTGCGCGGGATGGGCGGCGTTTTGGTGAGATAGGCGTTTGAGATATGGGTGATCGCATCGACACGTTCTGTGATGCGCGGTGCAGCAATGCCGGACATGGGCTTCTCCCGTGGTGAGTCACGTCATTGCGGCATATAGAATGCCTGTTTCGCCACCTTGATTTGAATCAAGCCCCCGCCATCAATGATGGTTAGCGGATGATGAATGGCACGATGCTGTTCAATGGCTTTGGCGCCTGTCCGTCCCCGGGCCGATGATCGGCAAAAGAAACCCCGGAGGATTACGCTCCGGGGTTCACAGTTGGGGAACACGAGGGATCGTCCCTCGACGCTGACGGCTTTTTTATGGCACGAACGCCCCGCCCCGGCTGTGACCGGGGTCACAGCTTGCTAAAGTCATAAAATTTCCAATCAAAACTGCTCCATGCGACGCGCTGCCCACGGCGTGCCCGGGCTGCGTCGATCCGGCCGTCCCTTACCGATATTGAGCCACGTCAAAGAATTCGGCCGCTCGGTCATGCTCAATGGCGCAACGATGACACGGATAGCTCCTGCCGAAACGGATACCTCCACCCCTGCGGACCGGCGCTGGCTGGCCGAGCTGGCCAGCCTCGCCCAGGCGATCGGGCCGGTGCCGCGCTATACCTCCTACCCGACGGCGCCGCATTTCCGCGCCGTCGCCGAGGATACGGACTGGCGCCGCCAGCTTTCGGAACTGACCGATGGCGGCGCCTTCGCGCTGTATGTCCACATCCCCTTCTGCCGGCAGATGTGCTGGTATTGCGGCTGCCATACCCAGATCACCAAAAATGCCGACGCACTGGAGCGTTATGTCCGATACCTGCTGCGTGAAATCGAGGCCGTCGGCGCCCTGCTGCCGCGCCGGCCGCGGCTGAGCGGACTGCATTTCGGCGGCGGCACGCCGACCATCCTCGCCGCCGAGGGCCTGCGCCGCATCACCGACCGGCTGTTCGAGCGTTTCGCATTGCAGCCCGGCGCGGAGATCGCCATCGAGATCGATCCGCGCCATTGCGACCATGCCCTGGCACGCGGCCTTGCCGCCATGGGCGTCAATCGCGCCAGCCTGGGCGTACAGAGCCTGGACGAACAGGTGCAGCGGGCGGTGAACCGCATCCAGCCTTTCGAGGATATCCTCCGCAGCACCGATGCCCTGCGCGAGGCCGGCATTGCCGGAATCAATTTCGATCTGCTCTACGGTCTGCCGCATCAGACCGTCGCCAATGTGACCGATACCGTCGAGCGCTGCCTGACGCTGCGGCCCGACCGGCTGGCGCTGTTCGGCTATGCGCATGTGCCCTGGATGAAGCCGCATCAGGCGCGCATCGATGCCGCCGCCCTGCCCGATACGGCAGAACGCTTTGCCCAGGAGGCCGCCGCGGGCCATCGTCTGATGGCGGCGGGCTATCGCCGCATCGGGCTCGATCATTTTTCCCTCGCGGACGATCCGCTGGCCCGGCATGCGCAAAGCGGCACGCTGCATCGCAATTTCCAAGGCTATACGACCGAGGTGGGCGAGGTTCTGCTCGGCTTCGGCACCTCGGCCATCAGCACGCTGCCGGAAGGCTATGCCCAGAATATTCCCGCCGTGGCCGCATGGCGCCAAGCCTTGGACAACGGCCGCCTGCCGGTGGCCCGCATGCGGCACCTCAGTCCGGAAGATCGGCTGCGCCGCGCGGTGATCGAGCAGCTGATGTGCCATCTGCAGGTCGACCTGGCTGCGCTGGCCGCCGGGCATGGCCAGCCGGCGGCCCTGTTCGACAGCGATCTTGAGCGCCTGGAGCCGCTGATGCGCCACGATGTCGTGCGGCGTGACGGCTATCGCGTCATCGTGCCGGATATCGGCCGACCCCTGCTGCGGCAGGTCTCGGCGGTTTTCGACGCCTATCTGGCCCAATCGGCCGGCGTGACGCCGCGGCATGCGGCAGCATGACGCCGCATTCCGCCATGGGGCTCTTGCTTTTTCGCAACGCTGCCTTTTCTTTTGATCCGTCGAGTTTCCGCGTACCTCCCTGACAGCCAGAAAATCCGGAGCGACCATGAGCGCCTTGTTCACCCCCTTTCGTCTGGGCAAACTCACCCTCCCCAACCGCATTGTCATGGCGCCGCTGACGCGCAACCGCGCCGGCGCCGGGAACGTCCCCACCGAATTGATGGCCACCTATTACAGCCAGCGCGCCGGAGCCGGCCTGATCGTCGCCGAAGCCACGCAGGTCTGCCCCGAGGGCCAGGGCTATCAATCGACGCCAGGCATCCATAGCCCCGAGCAGATCGCAGGCTGGAAGCGCGTCACCGATGCCGTGCATGCTCGCGGCGGCCGCATATTCCTGCAGCTCTGGCATGTCGGCCGCGTCTCGCATACCGCCCTTCAGCCGGGCGGCAAGGCGCCGGTCGCGCCCTCGGCCATCCGCGCCAACACCAAGACCTTCGTGGACGGCGAATTCCGCGATGTTTCCGAGCCGCGCGCCCTGGAGCTGAGCGAGATACCCGGCATCATTGACGCCTATCGCAAGGGCGCGGCCAATGCGATCGCCGCCGGCTTCGACGGCGTCGAGGCGCATGGCGCCAATGGCTATCTGCTCGACCAGTTCCTGCGCGACGGCAGCAACAAGCGCACCGACGAATATGGCGGCAGCATCGAAAACCGCGCCCGGCTGATGCTGGAAGTGATGCAGGCGATCGCAGCGGAAATCGGTCCGGAACGCACCGGCATCCGCATCTCGCCGGTCACGCCGGCCAACGATGCGCATGACAGCAATCCGCAGCCGCTGTTCAATTACGTGGTCGAGCAGTTGGACCGGCTGAACCTTGTCTATATCCATATCATCGAGGGCCAGACCGGCGGCGACCGCAATTTCGGCGCCGGCTTCGATTACGGCGCCCTGCGCAGCCGCTTCCGCAATGCCTGGCTGGTCAACAATGGTTACTCGCGACAAATGGCCGAAGAGGCCGTCAGCGGCGGACGGGCCGACCTGGTCGCCTTCGGCCGCCCCTTCATCAGCAATCCCGACCTGGTCGAGCGGCTGCGCCGCAATGCGCCGCTGACGCCGCCCGACCGCACCACCTTCTATGGCGGCGGCGCGAAGGGCTACACCGACTATCCGGTCCTGGAGGCAGCGGAATAGCCCGCCTGCAGGTATTGTCATCCCGGCCAGGCGGCGCCGAAACGCGCCTCCTGGTCCGCCGCGCTGGCCGTGGCATCCTGGCTCGCGGAAATCTGATTGTCCTGCCGGCGGCACCCGCCCTATCGTCTAGGCACGTGTTGAACCCGCGCCGCTCCCTGGTGTTGGTGGTGATCGACGCGAATTCAACGAGCCGCGATGTTCTTCGACAGGGTCCAAAATCTCGCCCCCCGCCTCGTCTCCCTGGCCACCGCAACGCCGCCATTCGAATTGCGGCAGGACGAAGTGGCCGCGCGCGCCGGCGATGTCTTCGCCTCCAGGGTCGCTAATTTCAGCCGCCTGACGCCGATCTACCGCAACGCGGAAATCGAGACGCGGCATTCCTGCGTGCCGCTCGACTGGTATGTCGAACATCACGGCTTTGCCGAGCGGAACAGCCTCTTCCTGGAGAATGCCGTCGACCTGCTTGCACAGGCGGCGCGCAAGGCCCTCAGCGAAGCCCGGCTCGACGCAGGCGATATCGATGTCCTGATCACCGTCTGCTCGTCCGGTATCGCAACTCCCAGCCTGGACGCCCGGCTGATGCAGCATATGCCCTTCCGGCCCGATGTCCTGCGGCTGCCGATTTTCGGCCTGGGCTGCGCCGGCGGCGTGCTGGGCCTGTCCCGTGCCGCAGCCCTTGCCCGGGCGCAACCGGATTCCCGGGTGCTGCTGCTGGTGGTCGAGCTCTGCGGCCTCACCTTCCGGCATAGCGATCTGTCGAAAAGCAACATTGTCGCCACCGCCCTTTTCGGCGACGGCGCCGCCGCCGCGATCATCAGTTGCCGTGGCGAATACGGGCCATCGCAGTCCGGCCCGGGCAAACCCTGTCTGGGGCCCTCGGCCGAGCATATCTGGCCCGACAGCCTGGATGTCATGGGCTGGGACATTGCCGAGGACGGCCTGAAAGTCGTCTTCTCCGGCAGCATTCCGGATCTGGTGCGCAACGACCTGCGGCCGGTGGTGGACGGCTTTCTGGCGCGTCACGGAGCGACGATCGGCGACATCGACGGCTTCGTTTGCCATCCCGGCGGCGCCAAGGTGGTGGATGCGCTGGAAGAGGCGTTCGGGTTGCAGCCCGGGGCGCTGGCGCATGCCCGCGATGTGCTGCGCCGGCATGGCAACATGTCATCCGTGACCGTGCTGTTCGTCCTGAAGGCGGCCCTGGAGGCCGGCGATCGCGGCGTCCAGTTGCTGACCGCGCTCGGACCGGGTTTCACCGCGGCGATGCTGCTGATCGATCTGGCCTGACATGCCGCCGTCCGATTGGCCGCCGCTGATCCTGGCGCTCGGTTTCGTGGTGCTGCAACGCCTGGCCGAGCTGGCCCTGGCGCGGCGCAACACCCGCCGCCTGCTGGCGCAAGGCGGCCGGGAATACGGCGCAGGACATTACCCGCTTTTCATCCTTCTGCATGCCTCCTGGCTGGCGGCGATCGCCATAAGCGTTCCGCTCGCAACGCAACCCGTCTGGCCGCTGATCGGCATTTATGGACTGTTGCAGCTGCTCCGCGTCTGGATCATCGCCACGCTCGGCCGCTTCTGGACCACGCGTATCATCACCTTGGACCATCAACCACTGGTGCGGCGCGGCCCGTTTCGCGTCCTGCGCCATCCGAATTACTGGGTGGTCGCGGCAGAGATCCTTGTCCTGCCGCTCGCCTTCGGCGCCTGGCCCGTCGCGCTGATCTGGTCGGTTCTGAATGCATTGCTGCTGCGGCACCGCATCGGCATCGAGGAAGCCGCCCTGCAACCGCGCCACGCCATCGCCTGCCGTTCTTCTTCTGAGGCGGCCTAAGATTGGAACGATTTTGAAATTCCAAATTCCAGCTGGCCGCTAACATTCGAAGCCGCGCGCCGGCGGCGGCAGAATTACGGTTTTACGAGCAGCCGAAAATTGCTTTTGACAAGCCGACGGATCGGAGTCTCAGTATGCGACGGCCCTGATCGGCGGCTTGTCGGCCTCGCGCGACAGCATAATCACGATCCAAATCAAATTTCGTCGGAGCGCCTGCCGCTATAAGGGCCGTATGGATCACGCAGAGCGTTGGCTCGCGCCCATGTTCGCGCCAACTGGCTTGAATCAGGATAGGCAAAGGGAGAGACGACCATGACCGCTACACGAAGCTCAAAGGCGACTGCTCCGCGCGGGAACGGCAACGGCGATGTCACCCAGGCTGCGAAAGTGCAGGCCGAGACTTTCTGGAAGGCGCAGGAGCGCCTCTTGAACATCTATGGCAGCTTCATGAACCACTGGCTGGAACGCCGCCATCGGGCAACCCAGGCCGCCATGGAAGCGACCCAGCGGATGTTCGCCTCGGATGGCCAGGCCGGCGATATCCCGTCGATCTGCAGCGAGTTCATGAGCGGCAGCCTGCAGCGCCTGTCGGCCGATATTCAGGAATGCCAGGAATGCAGCAGCGAAATCGCCAGCATGATGCAGAATGCGGTGCCGGCATGGCCCGCCACGGCCTCTGGCCGGACCGAGAACCAGCCGGCGGCCCAGGCGGAGTAAGCGGCTGAATGAGCGCGGCCTAAGCGCGGCCTAAGCGCGGCCTAAGCGCACTGGGCAAAAACGGACTGGCCGGCGGGCCGCTCTCGCCGGCCGGCCCCTTTCATCCGGGGATGGATACCTCCTGGATTCCCCCGAAAAACCTTCCTTGAGGATTGGCGTCGCCCCCGGCGATCTGCTATAGAGCCGGGCCGTCGCAGACGTTTGCGGCAATCCTGTCGCCTGCCAGCAGGCCGAGCCAGGTAAGGGCGGTTAGCTCAGTGGTAGAGCGCCTCGTTTACACCGAGGATGTCGGGAGTTCGACCCTCTCACCGCCCACCAATTTCCGCAAGCCAGCCCGGCTTTGGCGACATTTTGGCGACATATTTTATTGCGCGTCAAGCTCAGTCAGCCGTTGCCCCTCGCGGTGTGATCATATAGGGCGAAGCGCCAGAAGCCGGCGTACTGCTCGCCGAAGATTTAAGCTTCGGCTTTTTTGATGCCTTCGTTTTCGCCGCCACCTTTGGCTTTTTGGCTGCTGACCACCTTCGCAGATGTGAATGCCAAATACGGTACGGCAATCCAGATTGGAACCTTCATAGGTGGAGTAATTCTACTTGGCCCGGTGAAGGCGGTTGCCGCAGAAGCTATCACAGTCGGTATCGATCATCTGGTGGGGGACGATCTAAACGCCGCGGTAAATTCAAGTATTCAGGCGACCGCTGATAAACTGCGGCAGTACGATCACTCTCTTAGCCAGGAGCAGTGACCTGCTCCCGTTGATGCCCTCGTTTATGGGGAGAGTCTGTTCTCAAGATGCCCCATTACGGGGCGGGTTGCAAACTCGGTTGGCGTAAGGCCGCGCAGACTGGTATGCGGCCGGTTGGTATTGTAGTCGATGCGCCAG
>NZ_DASVCJ010000045.1:0-31235 GCF_036381655.1 Ferrovibrio sp. | reverse complement strand
TCCATCATCAAGGATATCGGTCGCGTCATCCGCAGTTTGGCCGATCGCGGCACCATGGCGATCGTGCTGGTCGAGCAGTATTTCGAGTTCGCCAGGGAACTGGCCGACCGCTTCATCCTGCTGCAGCGTGGCGAGGTCGTGGTCGCCGGCGATGCGGATGGGCTGGATGACCCTGATGTCCGCCGGTATCTTACCGTCTGATCGCCCGGCATCGAGAAAGGGGAGGCGCGCGGCATGAATCTGACGCCCCGCGAGAAGGACAAGCTGCTGGTCGCCATGGCGGCCGTGGTGGCGCGGCGCCGGCTGGAGCGCGGCGTGAAGCTCAACCATCCCGAAGCCGTGGCGCTGATCACCGACTTCGTCGTCGAGGGCGCGCGCGACGGCCGCTCCGTCGCCGAGCTGATGCAGGATGGCGCCAAGGTGCTGACCCGCGAGCAGGTGATGCCGGGCGTGCCTGAGATGATCCACGAAATCCAGGTCGAGGCGACCTTCCCGGACGGCACCAAGCTGGTGACCGTTCACAACCCGATCCGATAGGAGCGTCCGCGTGATTCCCGGTGAAATCATCTGTGCACCCGGCGATATCGAGCTGAACGCCGGCCGTCCCACCGTGACCCTCGAGGTTGCCAATACCGGCGACCGGCCGATCCAGGTCGGCAGCCATTATCATTTCTTCGAGACAAACCCGGCGCTGCAATTCGACCGCGGGAAAGCGCGCGGCATGCGGCTGGATATTCCCGCCGGCACAGCCGTGCGCTTCGAGCCGGGCCAGACGCGGACGGTGACCCTGGTGGCCTATGCCGGCACACGCGCCGTCTTCGGCTTCCGCGCCGAGGTCATGGGCACGCTCCCGCCCCAGGATTGAGAAGAGGGGAACAGATCATGGCACGCATCCCCCGTTCGGCCTATGCCGGCATGTACGGGCCGACGCTGGGCGACAAGCTCCGGCTCGCCGATACCGATCTGATCGTCGAGGTCGAGCAGGATTTCACCACCTACGGCGAGGAGGTGAAGTTCGGCGGCGGCAAGGTGATCCGCGACGGCATGGGACAGAGCCAGGCCACCGATGCCGCCGGCGCAGTCGATACCGTGATCACCAATGCGCTGATCCTGGATCACTGGGGTATCGTCAAGGCCGATATCGGCATCAAAAACGGGCGCATCGCCGCCATCGGCAAGGCCGGCAATCCCGATGTGCAGCCCGGCGTCGATATCGTCGTCGGCCCCGGCACGGAAGCCATTGCCGGCGAGGGCAAGATCGTCACCGCCGGCGGCTTCGATGCGCATATCCATTTCATCTGCCCGCAGCAGATCGAGGAGGCGCTGTATTCGGGCGTGACCACCATGATGGGCGGCGGCACCGGTCCTGCCGCCGGCACCGCAGCCACCACCTGCACGCCGGGGCCGTTCCATATCATGCGCATGCTGCAGGCGGCGGAGGCCTTCCCGATGAATCTCGGCTTCCTCGGCAAGGGCAACGCTTCGCTGCCCGATGCCCTGATCGAGCAGGTCGCCGCCGGCGCCTGCGGTCTCAAGCTGCACGAGGATTGGGGGACGGCGCCGGCTGCCATCGACAATTGCCTGAGCGTCGCCGAACAGCACGATGTCCAGGTGGCGATCCATACCGATACGTTGAATGAAAGCGGCTTCGTCGAGGATACCATCGCTGCCTTCGGGCACCGCACCATCCACGCCTTCCATACCGAAGGGGCCGGCGGCGGCCATGCGCCCGATATCATCAGGCTGGCGGGACTGGCCAATGTGCTGCCGTCCAGCACCAATCCGACCATGCCCTACACGGTCAACACCGTGGACGAGCATCTCGACATGCTGATGGTCTGCCATCACCTGGATGCGAAAATTCCGGAAGACGTCGCCTTCGCCGACAGCCGGATCCGGCGCGAGACCATTGCGGCGGAAGATATCCTGCACGATCTCGGCGCCTTCTCGATGATGTCCTCCGACAGCCAGGCGATGGGCCGGGTGGGCGAGGTGATCATCCGCACCTGGCAGACCGCCGACAAGATGAAGAAGCAGCGCGGCAGGCTGCCTGAGGAGACCGGCGACAACGACAATCTGCGCGCCAGGCGCTACATCGCCAAATACACGATCAATCCGGCGCTGGCGCATGGTGTGGCGCACGAGATCGGCTCCGTGGAAGCCGGCAAGTTCGCCGATCTGGTGATCTGGTCGCCGGCCTTTTTCGGCGTGAAGCCCGACATGGTGCTGAAGGGCGGCAGCATCGCCGCCGCGCCGATGGGCGATCCCAATGCCTCGATCCCGACGCCGCAGCCGGTGCATTACCGCCCGATGTTCGCCAGCTTCGGCCGCAACAGGGTGCAGTCCAGCCTCACCTTCGTCAGCCAGGCGGGTATCGAGGCCGGCATTGCGGAGAAATACGGCCTGCAGCGGCCCCTGGTGGCGGTGAAGGGCTGCCGCAGGGTGGGCAAGAAGGACATGGTGCACAATAATTACATGCCCAGGATCGAGGTCGATCCGGAGACCTATGTCGTGCGTGCCGATGGCCAGCTTCTTACCTGCGAGCCGGCCAGGGAGCTGGCGCTGGCGCAACGGTATTTCCTGTTCTGAGAGATGTTGAAAGCCTCCTCCGTCATACCCGCCGACCGCTGGCCCGCCTCCGAATGCAGGGCCACGGTCACCCTCGCGCATCACGACCGCCATCGCCGCCGCATCCGGCTGACCGCCGATGACGGCACCGCCTTCCTGCTCGATCTTGCCGAAGCGAGCGTTCTGCGTCATGGCGATGGGCTGAAGCTCGAGGGCGGCGGCTATATCGAAGTCCGCGCCGCGCCCGAGCCCCTGGTAGAGGTGCGCGCGGAGCTTCCTGAATTGCTGGCGCGGCTTGCCTGGCATCTGGGCAACCGCCACCTGCCGGCCGAGATTCATGGCGACCGCATTCTCATCCGCGACGATCACGTCATCGTCGATATGCTGAAGGGCCTCGGTGCCGCGGTGCGCCATATCGAAGCCCCTTTCGATCCCGAAGGCGGCGCCTACGGCCAGCATAATCACGACCCGGCGCATCCCTACGGCCTCGGTTCGCATTATGGCCACGGCCATCACCATCATGACCACGACCACTGAGCTTTATCGCCTGCTGGCCTGGTTCTCGCCGAGCTATCCGATCGGCGCCTTTTCCTACAGCCACGGCATCGAACAGGCGGTCGAGGTCGGTCATATCAGGGACGTGGCGACGCTTGCCGCCTGGATCGGCCATATCCTGCGCCATGGCGCGGGCTGGGTCGATGCCGTGCTGCTGAAGGAGGCTTATGCCGCCGCCGAGGATGCGCAGCGGCTCGACGAACTGGCCGATCTCGCGCTGGCCTGGCGCGGCACGCAGGAGACCGCGCTGGAAAGCAGCCAGCAGGGCGGCTCGTTCCTGTCCATCACGCGCGCGGCCTGGGGCGCCGCGCCGCTGGAAGCCTTCGCCGCGATGCGCGCCGATAAGCCTGTCGCGCTCAGCATCGCCATCGGCGTGGCGGCCGCCGCGCATCGCCTGGAACTGAATGCCGTTCTGGCTGCCTATCTGCATGCCTTCGCCGCCAACCTCGTTTCGGCGGCCGTGCGGCTGATTCCGCTCGGCCAGACCGACGGCCAGCGCGCGCTGCAGGCGCTTATGTTGGTGGTCGACAGCGTCGTGCCCTGCGCGCGCGCCTGCGAGATCGACGAATGCGGCACGGCGGCGATGATGGTGGATATCGCTTCGATGATGCACGAAACCCAGTATACGAGGCTGTTCCGATCATGAGCGCGAATACCCTGCGAGTGGGAATCGGTGGCCCGGTCGGCTCGGGCAAGACGGCCCTGGTCGAGCGGCTCTGCCGTCATCTGCGCAACGACTGGAACATCGCCGTGGTGACGAACGACATCTACACCAAGGAGGATGCCGAATTCCTCACCCGCGCCGGCGCGCTCGATCCGTCGCGCATCGCCGGGGTCGAAACCGGCGGTTGCCCGCATACCGCGATCCGCGAGGATGCCTCGATCAACCTCGGCGCCGTGGCCGAGATGCAGAGGCGGTTTCCCGGCCTCGACATCGTCTTCGTCGAATCCGGCGGCGACAATCTGGCCGCGACCTTCTCGCCCGAATTGGCCGATATCACCATCTACGTCATCGACGTCTCGGCCGGCGACAAGATCCCGCGCAAGGGCGGGCCGGGCATCACCCGCTCGGATCTGCTGGTGATCAACAAGATCGACCTCGCGCCCTTGGTCGGCGCCTCGCTGCAGGTGATGGACCGCGATGCCAGGAAGATGCGCGGTGCGCGGCCTTTCATCTTCTCGAACCTGAAGGCGCAGCAGGGCGTCGCCGAAATCGCCGATTTCATCCTCAAGGCCGGCGGGCTGAGGGAATAGTCAGGCGCTATCCCCGTTCCGCCGCCGCGGACAGGCCATCCGCGAGTTCCTTCCGCCCGCAGAAAAACAACTCATGGCTGCCGCGCCCAAGGCGTGGCATGAGGCGGAAGAATGAGTCTAAATAAGACGGAAACGGGAGGAGCCATGTCGGAGAAAGCCATCGGCCAGAAAACCATCGACCGTGCCGCCGCCGTCGACAGCCTGATGCAGGGCGCGCCGCTCATCCCGGTGCTGGTCATCGAGGATGCCGCGCAGGCCGTGCCGCTGGCGCAGGCTTTGGTGGCCGGCGGCTGTCCGGTGCTGGAGATCACCCTGCGCTCGGCCGCGGCGCTGGAGGCGATCCGTCGCATCGCCCAGGGCGTGCCGGGCGCCATCGTCGGTGCCGGCACCGTGCTCAATCCGTCGCAATTCGCCGCCGCCCAGCTTGCCGGCGCGCGTTTCGTGATCGCGCCGGGCGCCACCCAGCCGCTTTATGCCGCCGCGAAGGAGACCGGCCTGCCGTTCATTCCGGCCGCCGCCACCGCCAGCGAGATCATGGGCGGCCTGGATCATGGCTTTACCCGCTTCAAGTTCTTCCCGGCCGAGAGCGCCGGCGGGATCGCGGCGCTGAAAAGCTTCGCCGGGCCGTTTCCCGAGGTGCGTTTCTGCCCGACCGGCGGCATCTCGGAAGCCAATCTCGCGGCCTATTCGGCGCTGCCCAATGTCTTCGCCGCCGGCGGCTCCTGGCTGGCGCCGAAAGACAAGGTTGCGGCCGGCGACTGGGATGGCATTATCGCCATCGCCGAAAAGGCCGTGCAAATCGCGAAAGGACAATAGGCCATGCTCGAGTTGCGCCCCAATTGCGAATGCTGCAACCGCGACCTGCCGCCGGCGGCTGGCGATGCGATGATCTGCACGTTCGAATGCACCTTCTGCCGCGATTGCGCCGAAGGCGCGCTGGGCGGCGTCTGCCCGAATTGCGGCGGCAATTTCGCGCCCCGGCCGATCCGTCCGGCGCGGCTGCTGGCCAAATACCCGGCCAGCACCAAGCGCGTCTTCAAGGCCGAAGGCTGTCGGCAGAGCGCGGCCTGAACCATGGCGGCGCCGCAATACGTCCTCGCCATCGATCAGGGCACGACCTCGTCGCGCGCCATCGTCTTCGACGCGCGCGGCATGGTCGTCGCCATCGCGCAGAAGGAGCTTACCCAGCATTATCCGGCCGATGGCTGGGTCGAGCATGACGCCGAGGAAATCTGGCGCGACGTGCAGAGCGTCATGCGCGAGGCCGTCGCGCGCGCCAATCTGAGCGCACATGACATCGCCAGCATCGGCATCACCAACCAGCGCGAAACCACGGTGGTCTGGGAGCGCGACAGCGGCCGGCCGATCCACCGCGCCATCGTCTGGCAGGACCGCCGCACCGCCGAACTCTGCCGCCGCAAGGTCGCCGATGGCGCCGGCACGCTGGTGCAGGGCAAGACCGGCCTTCTGATCGACAGCTATTTCTCGGCCACCAAGATCGCCTGGCTGCTCGACAACGTATCCGGCGCGCGCCGGCGGGCCGAGAAGGGCGAACTCTGCTTCGGCACCATCGACAGTTTCCTGCTGTTCCGGCTCACCGGCGGCAGGGTACATGCGACGGACGCCACCAACGCCTCGCGCAGCATGCTGTTCGACATCCACAAGCAGGATTGGGATGCGACGCTGTGCGAGATTTTCGACGTGCCGCGCGAAATGCTGCCCGAGGTGAAGGATTGCAGCGGCATCTTCGGCGCGAGCACGCCGGATATCCTCGGCCAGTCTTTGCCGATCGCCGGGATCGCCGGCGATCAGCAGGCCGCCACCTTCGGCCAGGCCTGTTTCGCGCCCGGCATGGTCAAATCGACCTACGGCACCGGCTGCTTCGCGCTGCTCAACATCGGCGACAAGCCGCTGGCTTCCGAGCATCGCCTGCTGACCACGGTCGCCTACCGGCTTGACGGCAAGCCGACCTATGCCTTCGAGGGCTCGATCTTCGTCGCCGGCGCCGCCGTGAAATGGCTGCGAGACAGGCTGCGTTGCGTCAAGGACGCCGCCGAAACGGCGACCCTGGCCGCCAGCGTGCCGGAAAGCCACGGCGTGTATCTGGTGCCGGCCTTCGTCGGCCTGGGCGCGCCCTACTGGGATCCGGATGCGCGCGGCGCCATCCTGGGCCTGACGCTGGATACCGGCTTCGAGCATATCGCGCGGGCGACCCTGGAATCGGTCGCCTATCAGACGCGCGACCTCACCAACGCGATGAAGGCCGATGGCGCGCAGCCGCCGACGGCGATCCGCGTCGATGGCGGCATGGTGGCCAATGACTGGCTTTGCCAGTTCCTCGCCGACATGCTCGATGTCGCGGTCGAGCGGCCCAAGGTGATCGAAACCACCGCCCTGGGCGCGGCCTATCTCGCCGGACTGGCCACCGGCGTTTATGGCGGCCTGGATGCGGTGGCCTATGCCTGGAATCTCGGCCGCCGCTTCGAGCCGCGCATGAACAAGGCCACGCGCGAGCAGCTCTATGCCGGCTGGCAGAAGGCGGTCAGCCGCGTGCTGACCAAGTGATTAAGCCGTCGTCGTCCCGCGGCGTCACCGCAGCACATAGGCCAGCATGACGCTGCCGCCGAAGGCGATCAGCACGCAGCTTATCGCATAAAGCGCATAGAAATTGCGCCGCACCGGCGCAAGTCCGGCCGTAAGCCAGGCGAGCAGCACGGCGGCGATCACTTCGCCGCTCGGCAGAAGCTGCGCCAGATGCAGCAGCCAGGGCCGATGCAGGATGCTCACGCCGCGCGGCTCGAAAAAGGCGAGCAGCATGACGCTGACCAGCGGCAGCAGGGCCAGAAAGCCGTTCAGCAGGATCACCCCGCGTTTCAGGTTGGCGCGGCCCGATTCCGGCAGGCGATGCTTGCGCGTCAGCATCAGGCCGAACACGGCCAGTAGCGACAGGAGCAGGCCGATCAGCAGGGCCGGCTGGCCGATCAGGATCAGGAGCGACCAGAGGTCGATGGACAGGCGCGAGAGCATGCGGACTCAACGGATGGGATCGGCGGGACGGACGGGCCGGTCCAATCTGTCGCCTGCGGCAGCGCTTGCCAACCCGTCCCGGCGCTAAGTGGCTGAATTTTCATGGCGATCGATTTAGGTCGATAATCCCATTTTGTTCTTTATATGCACCAAATCTATGGCATGGCGGGCGCAGGCTTCACCAGAAGGCCAGCCGCTCCCAGCGAACCAGCCGCTCCCGGCGAAAGGAACTGTCATGCTGAATATCGAAGCGCCCGGGGATTTCGTCGGCACCCCGGCAGCGCCGTCGGCTATGGCCGGCGGCCACAGCATTGAACGCATCGCCGCAGACCAGGGCTGTCCGCCGCAGGCGATCCGCCGCGATTTGCGCCGTAGCCGGAAATTCCGGCAGCGGATCGAGCGCGATCTCGAAAGCCGGCGGCTGGCGGCGCAACTCCGCTTCGGCGCCACCGGCGAGAACGCGGTCCTGCGGTTTTCGACGGCGAGGCGAAACTCGGCAATCGATGGACCGGCCTCAGCAGGCTCGAACTGGCCACCGCGCGGCTCCGGACAGGCTCGAACCGGCATCCTGCGCGGCCCCGCCGCACCCGGCGGGGGCCGCGGCGAAATGCCGGATAATTGCGCTCCGGCCTCGCTGTTGCGCGCACCAGACCCATATGCTAACTAAGCGCGGCTTTCGCGCCGGGGGGCTGCGGGTATGCGCTCAACGGCTCGTAAATTCCCCAGGCCGATCAAAGTATTAGCTGGCCTCGTCGGGGTTCGTTCGGATGCAACCCATTCGAGTCCCGGTCCGCTGTGCCGGCGCCCAAAAAGAAGAAGGTCGTTCGTGGCTCAGGAAACTACGCTCGTCACCGGCATCGCCGGCCGCTATGCGACTGCGCTGTTCGATTTGGCGCGCGATGCCGGCCAGCTTGATGCCGTCGCCAAGGATCTGGATACGCTGTCGGCCATGCTGGCCGAGTCAGCCGATTTGGTGCGCCTCGTGCGCTCGCCGGCCTTCAGCCGCGAGGAGCAGGCCAAGGCGATCGCCGCCGTTGCCGAACGCGCCGGCCTGAGCGATCTGGTGCGCCGCTTCCTCGGCGTCGCCGCCCAGAACCGCCGCCTGTTCGCGCTCGGCGACACGATCGCCGCCTTCAAGGCGCTGCTCAGCCAGCATCGCGGCGAGGCCATCGCCGAGGTGATCTCCGCCACGCCGCTGTCGGATGCGCAGTTGCAGCAGCTCAAGGCGTCGCTGGCCCCCGCCGCTGCCGGCAATCTCGTCATCCAGTCCAAGGTCGATCCGTCGCTGATCGGCGGCCTGGTCGTGAAATTCGGATCGCGCATGATCGATGCCTCGATCCGCAACAAGCTCAACAATCTAAAGACCGCCATGAAAGGGGTTGCGTGATGGACATCCGCGCCGCAGAGATTTCCGAAATCCTGAAGACGCAGATCAAGAATTTCGGCGCCGAAGCCGAGGTCTCCGAAGTCGGCCAGGTGCTCTCCGTCGGTGACGGCATTGCCCGCGTCTACGGCCTCGACAAGGTGCAGGCCGGCGAGATGGTCGAATTCCCCGGCGGCGTCAAGGGCATGGCCCTGAACCTCGAAACCGACAATGTCGGCGTCGTGATCTTCGGCGAAGACCGCGGCATCAAGGAAGGCGATACCGTCAAGCGTACCGGCGCCATCGTCGACGTTCCGGTCGGCAAGGGCCTGCTCGGACGCGTGGTCGACGGCCTCGGCAATCCGATCGACGGCAAGGGGCCGCTCACGGACGTCACCCGCACCCGCGTCGAAGTGAAGGCGCCGGGCATCATTCCGCGCAAGTCGGTGCACGAGCCGATGCAGACCGGCCTGAAGGCGCTCGACGCCCTGGTGCCGGTCGGCCGTGGCCAGCGCGAGCTGATCATCGGCGACCGTCAGACCGGCAAGACCGCCGTGGCGGTCGACACCATCCTGAACCAGAAGTCGGTCAATGCCGGCGGCGACGAGAAGAAGAAGCTGTACTGCATCTATGTCGCGGTCGGCCAGAAGCGCTCGACCGTCGCCCAGGTGGTGAAGACCCTGGAAGAAGCCGGCGCTATGGAATACTCCATCGTGGTGGCTGCCACCGCCTCCGAGCCGGCGCCGCTGCAGTTCCTGGCGCCCTATACCGGCTGCGCCATGGGCGAGTTCTTCCGCGACAACGGCATGCATGCCGTCATCATCTATGACGATCTGTCCAAGCAGGCCGTCGCCTACCGCCAGATGTCGCTGCTGCTGCGGCGTCCGCCGGGCCGCGAAGCCTATCCGGGCGACGTCTTCTATCTGCATTCGCGCCTGCTCGAGCGCGCCGCGAAGATGAACGACAAGAACGGCGCCGGCTCGCTGACCGCCCTGCCGGTCATCGAAACCCAGGCGGGCGACGTCTCGGCTTATATTCCGACCAACGTGATCTCGATCACCGACGGCCAGATCTTCCTCGAGACCGACCTGTTCTACCGCGGCATCCGCCCGGCGATTAACGTCGGCCTCTCGGTCAGCCGCGTCGGCTCGGCCGCGCAGATCAAGGCGATGAAGCAGGTTGCCGGCTCGATCAAGCTCGAGCTTGCTCAGTATCGCGAAATGGCGGCCTTCGCCCAGTTCGGTTCGGACCTCGATGCCGCCACCCAGCGTCTGCTCAACCGCGGCGCGCGCCTGACCGAGCTGCTCAAACAGCCGCAGTATCAGCCGCTGCCGGTCGAGGAGCAGGTGGTTTCGATCTATGCCGGCGTGAAGGGCTACCTCGACAAGGTGGCGGTCAATGCCGTAACCCGCTTCGAGCAGGCCTTCCTGACGCTGATGCGCAGCAAGCATGCCGATGTCCTGAAGGATATCCGCGAGGCCCAGGCGCTGACGCCGGAGATCGAAACCAAGCTGAAGGCGATCCTCGACGAGTTCGCGAAGACCTTCGCGTAAGGCGGCTGGATAGGGGATAGCGCCATGCCCAGCCTTAAGAGTCTCCGCATTCGGATCAACTCGGTCAAATCGACCCAGAAGATCACGAAGGCGATGAAGATGGTGGCAGCCAGCAAGCTGCGCCGCGCCCAGGAGGCGGCCGAACAGGCCCGGCCTTACGCCGAGCGCATGGCGAAGATCCTCGCCTCGCTGGCGGCCGGCCAGGCCAATGCCGAGAACGCGCCGAAGCTGCTGGTCGGCACCGGCAGCGATCAGGTGCATCTGCTGGTCGTCGCCACCGCCGAGCGCGGCCTGTGCGGCGCTTTCAACTCCTCGATCGTCAAGCTGGCCCGCCGCAAGATCGACGAGCTGGCCGGCGCCGGCAAGACGGTGAAGATCCTCTGCGTCGGCAAGAAGGGGCGCGACCAGCTGCGCCGCGACCATGCGGCGAAGATCGTCGATACCGTCGATCTGTCGAAGGCCAAGAAGGTCGGCTTCGCCGAGGCGCAGGAGATCGCCGACCGCGTGCTCGCCATGTTCGAGGCCGGCGAGTTCGACGTCGCCCATATCTTCTTCAACAACTTCAAATCGGTGATCAGCCAGGTGCCGACCGTGCATCAGCTGATCCCGGCAATGGTGGCCAGCCCGGCGACCGAGGAAGCCCCGGCTTCCCCCGATCTGGGCGGCGCGATCTACGAGTTCGAACCGGACGAGGAAGCGATCCTCACCCAGCTTCTGCCGCGCAATCTCGCCATGCAGGTCTATCGGGCGCTGCTGGAGAATGCGGCTTCCGAACAGGGCGCGCGCATGTCGGCGATGGACAACGCCACCCGCAATGCCGGCGAAATGATCAAGAAGCTGACGCTGAACTACAACCGGTCGCGTCAGGCGCAGATCACCAAAGAGCTTATTGAAATCATCTCCGGCGCCGAGGCCGTATAAGGTCCGCCGGAGCGAAGGGACAGAGAGAGCGGAGCAGAATCATGGCTACCAACAAGGTCGGTCGCATCACCCAGGTCATCGGCGCCGTCGTCGACGTGCAGTTCGACGGCCACCTGCCGGCGATCCTCAACGCGCTGCATTGCACCAACCAGGGCAACCACCTGGTGCTCGAGGTGGCGCAGCATCTGGGCGAGAACACGGTGCGCACCATCGCCATGGACTCGACCGACGGTCTGGTCCGCGGCATGGAAGTCACCGATACCGGCGCGCCGATCTCGGTGCCGGTCGGTCCGGAGACGCTGGGCCGCATCATCAACGTGATCGGCCAGCCGATCGACGAGCGCGGTCCGGTCAACGCCAAGCAGGCCGCGCCGATCCATGCGCCGGCGCCTGAATATATCGATCAGTCGACCGAGCAGCAGGTGCTGGTCACCGGCATCAAGGTCGTCGACCTGCTCGCGCCGTATGCCAAGGGCGGCAAGATCGGCCTGTTCGGCGGCGCCGGCGTGGGCAAGACCGTGCTGATCATGGAGCTGATCAACAACATCGCGAAGACCCACGGCGGCTACTCGGTGTTCGCCGGCGTCGGCGAGCGCACCCGCGAGGGCAACGACCTCTATCACGAGATGATGGAATCGGGCGTCATCAAGACCGACGGCCCGGGCTCGAAGGTGGCGCTGGTCTACGGCCAGATGAACGAGCCGCCGGGCGCCCGCGCCCGCGTCGCGCTGACCGGCCTGACGCTTGCGGAATACTTCCGCGACCAGGAAGGCCAGGACGTGCTGTTCTTCGTCGACAACATCTTCCGTTTCACCCAGGCGGGCTCGGAAGTGTCGGCGCTGCTCGGCCGCATCCCCTCGGCGGTGGGTTACCAGCCGACGCTGGCCACCGACATGGGCGCCCTGCAGGAGCGCATCACCTCGACCAACAAGGGCTCGATCACCTCGGTGCAGGCCATTTACGTGCCGGCCGACGACTTGACCGACCCGGCGCCGGCGACCTCCTTCTCGCACTTGGACGCCACCACCGTGCTGAGCCGGCAGATCGCCGAGCTGGGCATCTATCCGGCGGTCGACCCGCTCGATTCGACCTCGCGCATCCTGGATCCGCGCATCGTCGGCGAGGAGCATTACGCCGTCGCCCGCCGCGTGCAGGAAATCCTGCAGAGCTACAAGTCGCTGCAGGACATCATCGCCATCCTGGGCATGGACGAGCTGTCGGAAGAGGACAAGCTGACCGTCGCCCGCGCCCGCAAGATCCAGCGCTTCCTGTCGCAGCCCTTCGACGTGGCGCAGGTCTTCACCGGCTTCCCCGGCGTGCAGGTGCCGCTGGCCGAGACGATCCGCGGCTTCAAGGAGATCGCCGAGGGCAAGCATGACCATCTGCCGGAAGCGGCCTTCTACATGGTCGGCACCATCGACGAGGCGATCGCCAAGGCCAAGAAGATGGCGGCCGAGGCGGCCTAAGGCCCGGCTGCGTAAGGAGAGCCGATCATGGCCGAGACCTTCGGGTTCGAACTGGTATCGCCGGAGAAGCTGCTGCTTTCGGTCGATGCCGAGATGGTGGTGGTGCCCGGCGAGGCCGGCGATTTCGGCGTGCTGCCGGGCCATGCGCCGCTGATCTCGACATTGCGCAACGGCGTGATCGAGGTCAGCAGCAACGGCGCGGTGTCGGAGCGCATCTTCGTCGCCGGTGGCTTCGCGGAGGTCGCCAATGACCGTCTTACCGTGCTGGCGGAAGAGGCCGTGCCGGTGGACAAGATCGACCGCGCCAAGGTCGAGCAGCAGCTGAAGGACGCCCGCGAGGACCTGGAAGACGCCAAGGACGACCATGCCCGGGCGCGCTGCCAGGTGATCGTCGACAAGTTCGCCGCCATGCTCGAGGCAGTGGCGTAAGCAAGTTCCGATTGCCGCCGGGCGTCGCCCGGCCTCCTTCAAGGCCCCTTCAAACCGGGCCTTGATTTTGGATCGGAATGTACCTGTTCTGTTTTCGGCTGTCGGACATCGTCGATAAGGCTTGCAAGCAGCGATCCGTCATGCCGCGGCTCAGCTGTCGCGGCTCAGCTGTTGCGGCTCAGCTGCCGCGGCTCAGCGGCGCTGCGCCGATGGGAACGGCAGGATGCGATGCGGCGGCAGGCGGATGGTCGCGGTGGTGCCCTTGTTCGGCTCGCTGCGCAGGCTGAAATCGCCGCCATGCAGACGGGCCATGCCGACCACCAGCGCCAGACCGAGCCCGGTGCCGGTTTCCTTGGCATTGCGCCGATAGGCCGAGCGGATCTGCTGGAATGGCTCCAGGACCAGGGCGAGATTCTGCTGGGCGATGCCGATGCCGGTATCGTGAACGGCAAGCTCCAGCCCGCCATCGTCGCCGAGCTGGGCCGCGATCCGGACCTCGCCGCCGGCCGCGGTGAACTTGACGGCGTTGCTGAGCAGATTGAGCAGCATCTGTATCAGCAGCCGGCGATCGGCAAAGACCGGCGGCAATGCCGGGTCGATGGCGGCATGCAGCGTCAGGCCGGCGTCGGTTGCCGCCCGGCTCATGGTGGTGCGGCAGGTTTCGACCACCTCGGCGATCTCCACGACCTCCTCGATCAGTTCGAGCCGGCCGGCCTCGATCTTCGCGATGTCGAGGATGTCGTTGATGATGTTCAGCAGATGGACGCCGCTGGCATGGATGTGCTGGCCGTATTCGACGAAGCGGCCGGCGGCCAGCGCCTGAAGGGCAGGGTCCTTGAGGATTTCGGAAAAACCGATGATGGCATTCAGCGGCGTGCGCAGTTCATGGCTCATATTGGCCAGGAACTCCGATTTTGCGCGGCTGGCCGCCTCGCTCTGCCGCTTCGCCTCGGCCAGCGCGGCAAGGCTTTTGGTCAGCTCGCGGTTGGCCGCCTGCAGTTCCAGCGTGCGTTCGCGCACGCGCCGCTCCAGCGTGTCATGGGCGTCGCGGATGCTCAAATTCGCGCTTTCGAGCTGGGCGATCTTCTCGCGCAGCACCGCCTCGATCTGGCCGCGGCGCAGCAGACCGAGCTTGTCGGCGGTGATCAGTTCGTTCGGCAGCATGCCGAGCAGGATCGGAAAACTGTCGATGGCGCCGAAACGCCGCGCCGTCAGCCGGTAGGAATCCTCGTAAGCGGCACGGGCGCGGGCACCGAGAAGCTGGTGCGCCCAGGCATAGAGGGCCTGCGAACATTGCTGCAGGATTTCGGTGTCATGCAGGGCTCTCTCGCCCGGCGGCGGCGCAACGAAGGGGCAGGGCTTTTTCCGCTCCAAGCCGTCATTCAGCCAGTCGCGCAGCGCGCCCAGCCTGTCGCCACCTGCGGCGCCCAGAACCGGCCGCAGCTGGTCCACCGCCGATTGCAGGAAATACCGCAGCAGCGCCGCCTCCTGATGGTCGGGATCCAGCAGGGGCAGCGCCATCTCCTCGGTCCCGGCCAGGGCCGGCCAGCGGCGCGCCGTCTGCTTGCGGAACTGGGCGCGGAATCCGCGCGGTTCGTCGGTCCGGTCGGCGAGGACATCCTCGACCCGGCAGAACAGCGCCGGAAGCCTGCGCAGACGCTCCTTCGGATCAAGTGTCCGCAGGGCGTCGATCTCAGGCCGCAGCTCGGCCACTGCCGTCGCCGGCAGCCGCAGCGACAGGTCGATCAGCAGAGCCTCGATCTCCGCCTCGACTGGGATGCTGCGGGCTGGCTGCGCAGCTCCGACGAGACGAGTGAGAAACCTGCCGATCATGCGGGCTTGGGATCGTCAGCCGCCTTTTGCGGCCTTGTAGATCTGATGGAAGCCGTAGGCCGACAATCCCCAGGTCGCCGCCAGCGCCAGGACCCAGACCACATCGCCGCCGGGCTCGCCGAAGATCGAGCCGAACAGGTTGATCCCGGTGAAGTGCTGGATCTGCATGTGCAGATGGCCCACCGCCATCACGACGAAGCCCCAGGCAAGCATTTGCATGCCGGTACCGAAGGCGCCGCCCTTGAGCTTGGTGGCGACACGGAAGGCAAAGATCACCGCGATGAACAGAAAAGGCAGCTCGAGCAGCCCGAATACGGCCTGGCTGTGATACATGGGACCCCCAAAGGCGGCTTATCTGCAAGCGCATTAAACAATCTTCAGTGGTGAGCATAACGCGATCACCCCCTATCGGAAATGGCAAATTCCCATAGGCAGACCGCAGGGCGTCACCGCCGGACGATGAAATCTCCCGCCGGACGCCGATGCTCCCAGCCGCGGCGTTCGAGTTCCGGATCGATATGATCCTCCGCCGGAAAGCCGACGCAGAGATAGGCGATCAGCCGCCACGCCGCCGGCACGTCCAGATCGCGGCAGACCGCCGCCGGATCGAGGATGGAAACCCAGCCGGCGCCGAGGCCATGCGCGCGCGCCGCCAGCCAGAAGCCGTAGACCGCCATCACCGCAGAATAGTCCAGCATCTCCGGCATGGTGCGCCGGCCCAGGCCATGGCCCTGGGCGGTGCCCTCGTCGCAGAAGATGGCGAGATGCACCGGCGCTTCCTTCAGGCCGGCCAGTTTCAGCGCCGCATAGAGCTTGGCCTGCTCGCCCTTGTAGTCGGCGAGCGCCTCGGCATTGGCCTGCTCGAAATTGGCCACCACTTTCGCGCGCCGCGCCGCATCCTGCACCTGCACGAAGCGCCAGGGCTGGCTGTTGCCGACGCTCGGCGCCAGCGCGGCGATTTCCAGTAGGTGCCGCAGCAGGTCCGGATCGACCGGGTCGGGCCTGAAATGCCGCACATCGCGCCGCCACAGGAAAAGCGTGGTCAGCTTCTCCTGGAAGGCGGCGTCGAATTCAGGCGGCCGGTCGATCATTGGGCGGGATGATAAATCTCCCCGCCCTGCTCGCGGAAGCGTTCCGCCATCTGCGCCATGCCGTTTTCCGCGACATCATTCTGCTGCCGGGCGGCGTCGCGCACCTCCTGGCTGATTTTCATGGAGCAGAATTTCGGACCGCACATGGAGCAGAAATGCGCCACCTTATGCGCTTCCTTCGGCAAGGTCTTGTCGTGGAAGTCGCGCGCCGTCTCCGGATCCAGCCCCAGGTTGAACTGGTCCTCCCAGCGGAATTCGAACCGCGCCCGGCTCAAGGCGTCGTCGCGCCGCGCCGCGCCGGGATGGCCCTTGGCAAGATCGGCAGCGTGCGCCGCGATCTTGTAGGTGATCACGCCGACCTTGACGTCGTTGCGGTCCGGCAGGCCGAGATGCTCCTTCGGGGTCACGTAGCAGAGCATGGCGCAGCCATACCAGCCGATCATGGCGGCGCCGATGCCGCTGGTGATGTGATCGTAGCCCGGCGCGATATCGGTGGTGAGCGGGCCCAGCGTATAGAAGGGGGCTTCGCCGCAGGTCTTGAGCTGCTTGTCCATGTTGGCTTTGATCTTGTGCATGGCGACATGGCCAGGCCCTTCGATCATCACCTGCACGCCCTTCTTCCAGGCGATCTGGGTCAGCTCGCCCAGCGTTTGCAGCTCGGCGAATTGCGCCGCGTCGTTGGCATCCGCGGTCGAGCCCGGCCGCAATCCGTCGCCCAGCGAGAAGGACACGTCATAGGCGCGCAGGATGTCGCAGATCTCCTCGAAATGGGTGTAGAGGAAGCTCTCCTGATGATGCGCCAGGCACCATTTCGCCATGATCGAGCCGCCGCGCGAGACGATGCCGGTGACGCGGTTGGCGGTGAGCGGAATGTAGGCCAGCCGCACACCGGCATGGACGGTGAAATAATCGACGCCCTGTTCGCATTGCTCGATCAAGGTGTCGCGGTAGACCTCCCAGGTCAGGTCCTCGGCGCGCCCGCCGACCTTCTCCAGCGCCTGGTAGATCGGCACGGTGCCGATCGGCACCGGCGAGTTGCGGATGATCCAGTCGCGGATATTGTGGATGTTGCGGCCGGTCGAGAGGTCCATCACCGTGTCGGCGCCCCAGCGGATCGCCCAGACCATCTTGTCGACTTCCTCGGCCACCGAGGAGGTCACGGCGGAATTGCCGATATTGGCATTGATCTTCACCAGGAAATTGCGGCCGATGATCATCGGCTCGAGTTCCGGGTGATTGATGTTGCAGGGGATGATGGCCCGGCCGCGGGCAATCTCCTCGCGCACGAATTCGGGCGTCACCAAATCCGGGATGGAGGCGCCGAAATCCTCGCCGTCGCGCTTGCCGAGTTCCTTGCGCGCCTCGTTCTCGCGGATGGCGACGTATTCCATTTCCGGCGTGATGATGCCGCGCCGGGCGTATTCGAGCTGCGTTACCGCCTGTCCCGCCTTGGCGCGCAGGGGACGCGGCGTCTGCGGGAAAGGCGGCACGGCGGTGCTGCCGCCGTTATCGACCGCCTGCACGGCGCGGCCCTCGTAGGCCTCGACATCGCCGCGTGCCATGATCAAGGCGGTGCGCCAGCGCGGCAGGCCGCGGTTGATGTCGATCTCGACATCAGGATCCGTATACGGCCCCGAGGTGTCGTAGACCGGCAGCGGCGGCTCGTTCGCGGTGGGATGCGTGGCGATCTCACGGTGCGGCACGCGGATTTCGGGATGCAGGCTGCCGGCCTGGTACATTTTGCGCGACGCCGGCAGCGGTCCGGTGGTGATGCGGAAATTTGGCGCATCGGTGACTTTATCCATGGGGATCTCCTGTACGGCTGGCGACTGGAGACCCGGGTGGTGGATGGTGTGTCGGAAAGCAGGCTGTCGAAATGCTCGCTGACATGCCTGGATGACCGTTCCCTCCGCCGGCATGACCCGGATCAGGTTGTAAGGGTCACGGCGCTGCGAAGTTCTCTCCGCCGGCCGAATCTCAGCGCCCTGCGGCGCTCCCCTCGGTGCCCGATAGAGTGAAGCAGCCGGGGCGATTCGTCAACGATGCAACCCTGGTCTGGTGCGTAAAGCGGCTGCACCAGTCCTGCTGGCGGGCCCGGTTTACGGCTAAAGGGCTTTCAGGATGGCAAGCAGCTCTTCGTCGGCCGGCTTCGTCTTGAAGGCGATGGCCCACAGGTCGAAGGCTTTCGGGCGGGCCTGAACGGCAGCGTAGCCGAAACCGGCATCCGAGAGTTTGCGCTTCAGGGTCTCCCGCGTGAAACCGGTACGATGCGCCATGTAGGTCCTGCCGCGGGCCAGTGCGGATCGGAGGCCAAACAGGACGTCGATGGCCGCAATGGGGCCGGCCGCCGATTTGTAGAGTTCGTCTTCGAGGCGCCCCTCGGCCACATGGCGGCAGATTTCCTGCAGATCCGGCGTGGCAATCAGGACAAAGCCGTCCGGACGCAGCACGCGCCGGAATTCGGCGAGGGCAACCGGGACATCATGCGCTTCGAGATGCTCGATATTGTGCGATGACCAGACGGCATCGACCGAATCGGTGGCCACGGCGGACATGTCGGTGATGGAGCCGATGATATCCGGCCGGACATCCGGGTCGATGTCGAGGCGAAGTTCGCGCCATCCCGGGTGTCGGAAAGTGTGATGCAGCGCGCCCGGATTCGCCGGCCCGCAGCCGACATGAAGGACCGTCTTCATTCCCTGCAACCTCGAGAAAGCATGCAATCCGAGTACCGGTGTAAGCGCTCACATCCTAATGAAACCCTTACGGATCGGCGGAAAACGGCTCGACCAGGCCGCAGGATCGCGCTTAGGCCGCGCCGAGCGTCAGATCAGCCCGCGCTCCCTGAAGCTGACATGGCCCTTGCGGCCGATGATCAGGTGATCGTGCACGGCGATGCCCAGCGCGGCGGCGGCATCGCGGACCTGCTTCGTCATCTCGATATCGGCGTGCGACGGGGTGGGATCGCCGCTGGGATGGTTGTGCACCATAACTATCCTGCCCTTCTATGGGCAATGAAGCTGCTCTGCGGAAATGACCTCTATCGCTTCAGAAGGACTTGCGGATCAGTCGGTTAGATCGGGAGCAGCCGATAGTAGGTAGTCGTTCCCGGTGGCCCTTCATTGCTTACCTCGTGCTTACTTTTCGGATGTCGACAAAAATTGCAGGCAATTTTTTGGGAAAAGTTAAGCACGGGGGCGAAGGTGATGCAAAGGGCATATCCATGGCAAAATTCGGCTTCATCCCCGCTGCCCGGAGGCACATTAAGCTCGCCGTCTTTCCAAAGCTTGTAGAGCGTAAGCCACATTACTTTTCGTATTTCATCTTTGTCCATCGAGATCAGGTTTGGCGCGGCACAGTCCCTGTTGCCAGAAATACGAGGCAATAACCGGATAAAAGCTGTGGACCAGGCAGGTTTGAGAAGAACGTGACAAACACGCGGGGCAAGCGGTTCAGCCGCGTAGCAGGACTCTCCGGCTTTGGGGACCGCGCCGATCAACAAGACCCGTTGGCAAGCGGCCGGAGGCGTCGGCTAAACCTGGCCGCTCGGGCTTGAGGCCGTGGCCAGCACATTCTCGACGAATCGGCCCGCATAGACCTGTGCCGCGAGCGCCATCAGAACATAAGAGGCGAACAGCGCTGCGCTGTACACCGCCACGCGCTCGGGATTGCCAGTGGCCCACCAGGCAAAGCCCGGCAGGAGAATGAACAAGATCAGGTTGATGATGCCGATATCGCGCGCTGCGAGATAGGATTTGTGGGCGTCGAGAACGCCGACTTCGTCGGCATGGGCGCGGTACACCTTATAGAAGAGGCGATCCTGCTCGCCCGGCTGCGTCGGCAGCGGGCCGTAGCGCTGCTCCAGCCGGGCCATATCCACGCGCGCGTCGGCGCGGCCGATCCGCGTGAAAGCGCGCGAACCGGGCAGCGGGTACCGCCAGCGCCAATGAATCACACGATCGCGCAGGCGCGCCTGGATGAGCCCGAGCAAGACAAGCTTGGCGAGCACGATGATCGCGAGCGAGAGCGAGCCGGGCGCAAGCGCCGTCTTGAGTTTCTCCAGCGCGTCCGGTCCGGAGAGTTGCGCGAGGACAAAAGGCTCGAAGGCGACATAGACGAAGGCGATGCCGTGAAGAATCAGCGCCGCGCGGATAAGCCAGGCATTTTGCGCTTTGAGCGATTGCGGACGATCGGTCATGGCACTGCCGGCGGATGCATGAGAGCGTACAGCCGGCCCGGCGTCGCGATAAGCAGGACGGACGGTGGCGGGCGCTCGGCGGCAAGTTCGCGTGCGGTTTGCCGATCCAGCGGCGACGGCCCCTGATCGGTCAAATGCGAATGCCATGTGCCGACATCGAACAGGGTGTCGCCGCTCTCGCGATGGCGGGCGCGAATCGCCTTTTTCAGGCCGCGTGTGCCGAGAACGAAGCGGCCTGCCGAACGGACGCTGTCCGGCGGCGCTGCAAGCACATCAACGACCGTGACGGCTTTCAGGCGCGCGCTGCACGTGCCGATCATGACCCCGCCGGTTTCGACGGCGGGGTAGCGGCCCATCTCGGTGCTGATGCCATCAAGCACGCGCTGCGATATGCGCAGCGTCCAGCCTGCCATCGGCTCAATCGGGACCACTTCGAAGGGAGCGACATTCTGCGCGTGCCAACGGGTGTCTGGCGAGGCTTCATCGGTCGCGCCGAGGATGATGCGACCCCCCTCGTGCGCCGCATGCATCTGATCGACCAGCGCTTCAGTCAGACCTGCGGTCATGGCGGACAGGCGCATGTCGGTCATCGGCATGGTCAGCGAGCCGCAGCCCTGCCCGATCTGCACTTCAGCGAGCCCGAATTGCGGATCGAACAGCAGGCTCCGCAGCCGGTCCGACCGGGTGGTGGCGTACAGCTCCGCGATCAGATCGCACAGGGTGGGATTGCGGCCGGCGCCCTCGACCAGCAAAAAGCCGCCGTGACCACGCCCGAACAGCGCCGCCTCTGCCAATCGCGGCTTCACGTCCTTCGGCGAAAGAGCGGAAAGCGCTTCGCGCACCGACAGCGAGGCGGTGGTGTTTACCGCGTAAACGGCCCGGCGCGGCAATGCGGCCTGCCGGCCTTCGCGCGTCGCAAGATCGGCGACAAGATCGCCCTTGTGGATTTGCGGGGACTGGCCGAGATGGGAGAGTTCGGCGGCAAGCTCGGGTGCCTTGTACGCGGCAAGGGGCGAGCGCGCGAGCGCGTGCCGCGCCATGTTGTGCGGCATCAATGTATCCTCGTCGCAAAGCAGGGGAATCTCGATGCCGCAACGGGCAAGGTGCATCGCCATTTTCGAGCCGACGCTGCCGCAGCCGAGCATGGCAACGGGGCCGGTCTCGGGCGCGCCGGAGACGCTGCGCAGCAACGCGGGGTTGGTGCGGTCGAGTTGCATGGCGGGCGCGACGGGCTCTTCATCACCGGCGGCGAAGAGAGACGATCGGCCCTTCATGGCCCGAACCTCCAGCACGTACGGCAAAAGCTCGATATCCGAAGAAGAGCCGATGAGGTGGTATGGCCGCCGGGCGCAGAGCACGATCGCAATCGGCACGGGCCGCTCAAGAAAATATCCTGAAAAGCACCGCTCGACGCTGCCGAGAAAGGCATCGAGCGCGCGGGCGCAATTCAGGTCGGCGGCGCGCTGCCGAAGCGCCGCGAGCGTGGTGACGGTTTCCGGCATGTAGGTGCCGGATACGAACGGGGCGCCGGTGGCAAGCTTGTCCGGCCAGAGCACGCAGCAAACGGTGTTGCCATGACCTGCATCGTCTGACCGCCGGGCGGTGAACAGCTCTTTGTCATCGCGCTTGAGCGGCACGGTGTCCATGCTTGCTTCGATGATGGAAAAGACGCCGTCGGCGGGACCGGATTCCGGCGGACCTGAGCGATAGTAAGTCGCCTTGAGAACGCGGTAGCCGCCATTGCGATCTACCATCGCCCGGCAGCCTTGCGCGTCGATGACCAGAAAATGGGAAAGGTCGCGCCGTAGCGTCGGCTCCCATCCCTGCTCCGGGGCGATCAGCGCGCCCTCGGCGGCGTGCTGGAGCCAGACGATGAGCTGGTGCACAAGGTGGAATACCCCGAGTTCCACCAGGCCATACTGGAAGAAGTATTCCCGCTGATTGCCGTCAATAAGGCATGGCCGGGGGAGCGCGTCGGGTGCACCGGGCTGAAGATGGGGCAGATCGCGTGGAAAATCCGAACGGAGATAGAAGGTTGGCGGCGACCAAGGGTAGGACGGCCCGAGCCTGACGGCGGCGGTCTCGATCCGGCGCACGCCGCTCTCGCTAATTCCGTCCACCTTCATGTGCTGGGGCATCTCGACGGCGAGGTCGAGTTCAATGCAGGCGGCGGTGTCGGTTACCTGCGCAAGCCGCGCGCCCCGGCATTGCGGATGCCGGATCGCCGCGGCCACGAATGTTTGTGCATGGGCGCGCAGGGCCTCGCCGGACATGCACGAGCTAGCCGTGCTGCCGGGCGTGCGCCGCCGTTGCCCCGATGCCGAGCGCCGGCGCCGCGAGGGCGGCGGCCTTGGCGAGCTTGCGCGTGATGCCGCTCGCCTTGATCTCGAATTCAAGCGGCTGGTTTTCGTCGGCCCAGTATTCGTCGGTGCAGGTGAAGCGTTCGTCGTCGTCGCCGAGGATGTCGATGTACTCGCGCTTGGCTCGCTCGTGCGGCGGATTGTCGTCGTCCTTCTTGATCGGCTTGGAACTCGCGATGATGATCGCGCCCTTGCGGGTCTGCGAGAGCGCGTTGCGCGCGTCCGGATCGACCTTGACCTTCTCGCCAAGCTCGCTCCAGCGGTCGAAGCTCAGGCTGCGCCACGAGCAATGATGCGGCGTCTGGAGTGCATCGTAAGTGAGCCAGTCGGCATTGTCCTCGCCATGGCGTTCCCACAGGCGCTTCCAGATCGCCACGCCGGCATCGCCGCCGGTCAGGAATCGGCACCGGTCGCTGATGCCGCCGCCTTTAAGCGAAAACCGCAGGATCACCGATGAGTCGTTCTTCTCCAGTTCCTCCTCGTCTTCCTCGCCTTCGGCGGCAAGCGGGCCGAGCAGCCGCGCCTCGAATACTCCGCCGTCGGCCCGGTTGCAGGCCGAGAAGGTGTCGTCGAGCTTGACGACGATGCCCAGGATGTCGTCGGTCTTGCCGTCCACGTCCTCTCCCATGATGAGAATGCGATCGCCCTCGGCGGTGTCGAGCCCATCCTCGCGGAACCTGGCGACGCGCCGACGCGCCTCGGTCGCCCACGCCTTGGCGTCCTCGCACAGCGTATGGTTCGGCCCGGCACGGCGGAAGACGATCGGCGAGGACCACATTTCCCGGATGAAAATCTTGTCGTCGTCCTTCGACCACTCGTCCGGCGGCCCGAGATGGAAGTGGTTGCGCAGGCCCGTGATGTGGTCCTGATCGGGGTGGCTCAGCAGGAAGGCGTCCACGTAAGGGCGGCCCTTGCCATCGCGCGTGAGCCGCTCGCGCAGCGCGGTGGCAACATCAGGCGTGTCGTCGTCATCGTCGTCTGCGGCGCCGCGGATATTGCAGTCGATGAGGATGATCTGGCCATTGTCGAGGCGAACCAGGGTCATGTCGCCGTTGGACACGGGAAAAAAGGTGAGTGAAGCCGCCATGGCCCTGCCCCCGATTGATATTAGACCCTGATACATGGGCATCGGGCAGGCCGGCGTCAAGATATAGGGGCTCGCCGCTTGTGGATGCCCCAGCGCTGGTGGAGCACCGGCATGGGTGCGGCGCGGGTTCCGGCTGGAAATCGCTGGCTAACTCGCGTTTTTTCCGGAACTGGCGACGAAAACCCCCGAAAATTGCGATTCCGTGTGGCCCCGGACGGCTTATCCTCCAAAAATCCGAAAACGTACTCTTAATACCCGATTTTTCCAGATATCGGTTTAATATCTCCCGAAAATTCCGTATCATGATCGGGAGAGGACCGCTTAATGCCCGAATTTTCGATCAAATCCCTGCCCGAGGTCTTCGTCTCCGATACGGCGATCTCGAAGGCCGTATCGGACGCGGTAGCCCGCGGCCAGCTCCGCAAGCTGGGCTCGCGCCTGTATACCCGCAATCTGGAGGACGATCCGGAGCGGCTGGTGCTGCGCAACTGGTATTACCTCATCGCCGCCTATTATCCGGACGCCCTCATTGCCGACCGCACGGCGCTGGAGAACAAGCCGGCGGCGGACGGCTCGGTGTTCCTGGTCTCAGACAAGAAGCGCGAGGTCGCCCTGCCGGGCGTGACCTTCCGGCCCCGCCAGGGGACCGGACCGCTCCCGAGCGACAAGACCTTTATCGGCGGCGCCCGCCTTGCCTCCCATGCGCGGTCCTATCTGGAGAACATGCGTCCCTCGCGGGCGCGCGGCGGGCGTGTGTCCCGCACGCTATCGCGGGAAGAAATCGAAGAGCGGCTGGATGCGCTGTTGCGCCAGCAAGGCGAGCACGCGCTGAACCGCCTGCGCGATGAGGCGCGCACTATCGCACCGAAGCTGGGGCTCGAAGCGGAATTCGAAGAGCTTAACACCCTGATCGGTGCGCTGCTCGGAACGCGCGATGCGGAAGCCAAAAGCGCCGTCGGCAAGGCGCGCATTGCGCGGAACCCGTTCGACCCCGATCGCATCCGACTTTTCGAAACGCTCTTCGCCGCATTGAGGGAGACGATCCCGGCCCCGCGTCCCGCGCCCGAGCGGAGCAGGGCGGCGAACGCCAATCTCGCGTTCTTCGAAGCGTACTTTTCCAACTTCATCGAGGGAACGGAATTCAGCGTTGAGGAAGCCGAGGACATCGTCTTCCGCGGCGTGATCCCGCAAGAGCGCCCCGATGATGCGCACGATATTCTCGGCACCTACCGGATAGTCTCCGATACGGCAGAGATGAAGACGCTGCCGGCGGATTTCGCTCAGTTCCTGGACCTGCTGCGCCGCCGCCATGCCGCGATCATGGAAGGCCGCCCCGACAAAAGCCCCGGCGCGTTCAAAACAAAGGTGAACCGGGCCGGTGAAACCGTGTTCGTCGCGCCGGAGCTGGTGACGGGCACTCTGGAGCGCGGGTTCGCGTTCGTGCAGGCGCTTGCCGAACCGTTCCAGCGCGCGGCCTTCATGATGTTCCTCGTCAGCGAAGTCCACCCGTTCACTGACGGCAACGGCAGGACCGCCCGCATTATGATGAATGCCGAACTGGTGGCCGGCGGCGAGGAACGCATCATCATCCCGACTGCCTATCGCACCGACTATCTCGGCGCACTCAAGGCGATCTCGCACAACGCCGCGACTACCCCGCTCCTGCGCATGCTGGACTATGCGCAGCGCTACACGCACGCGATCGACTGGAGCACGCTCGGCGCAGCTAGAGTCATGCTGGAGCAGACCGGCGCGTTTGCCGAAGGCGAGCTTGCCCGGCTTCGCCTCCCCGACGGCGCCACCGCGTAAAACGGGTTGCCCGCGGACCGGATAGATCGATCATCGGTCAGGTCCCTGGTCTCTTTTCTTCCCGCACTGCACGAAGTGCGCGGTTGAAGAAGTGTCGGGTTGCCTGCTCCCGTGCCTGCGCATCGGAGAGCACGATGCTCTTCATGTCGGTGTCGCGCTGAAACATACGAATGGCGCCGCGGAAGAACGCCTGCGAGAAAGCGGAAAAGACCACGTCGGGCGGATTGTTGCGCAGCATTTCCGCCATGTCGTCATCGAGAATCTCGCGGTTCACCTGCTCGAAGCGAAGGAAATCCTCTTCCGTGGACAAGGTGCCGTGGCGCTCGTTGAATGATTTGATGATCTCCGAAAGGGATCGGCGCTCGTCGTCCGTGTAGGGTTTTGCGCCGAACTCCTGAATTGGGGTGAGCGGCGCCGTCTGACCAGGCGCAAGCGACGCGTTCCCCTCCTCCTTCCGCACCACTTTGAAAGCCTGAAGGCGCAGCATGTCATCGGTGACTTCAATGTCGGGAGGGATCTGTCGGTTGGGCAGAAGACGCGCAAGCCAGGCACTGTATGAGTAGAGTTTTTCAAGGCCGGTGTCTTCCAGTCGCACGACCTGCGCGACAAAGCTGTAAAACCGCATAAAGCTTCGGAGGAGCTGCCGGAACTCTTCCTGCCGCCCTTCGTCATCTTCCGTCTCGAACCGTTTAACGGCTTCGCGCACCAGCCCTTCGAGCCGAATACGATCGGACCCGTCAAGCGGCCCCTTGTAATAGGTCTTCGCAAACCGCTCGACCTCATCGCGGTCAATGATGCCGAACGTCATCAACCGCTGCTCAAGCGCATAGACCTGATTGGGGTCGGACGTTTCTTCGAGTGCCGTGATCTCGAAAACGGTTTGAAGGCTTCCTGGATATCCTCGATGGTGTTCTGGAAGTCGAGAACGTATGTGCGTTCCTTGCCGGGCATGGTCCGGTTCAGGCGGGAGAGCGTCTGGACGGCCTGCAAGCCGGCAAGCTTGCGATCGACATACATGGCGCAGAGCTTGGGCTGATCGAAACCGGTCTGATACTTCTCGGCGACGATAAGAATCTGAAAGTCAGGCCCGTCAAACCTGCGGGGCAACTCGGTTTCGGAGAACCCGTTAACCGCTGCCTCAGTCCAGCTTTCCCCATCCAGATGGAGATCCCCGGAAAAAGCGACGAGGGCCTGAAGATCATGATAGCCGCGCTTCTTCAGATATTCGCGTAGACCGAAATAATAGCGCAAGGCATGTTCGCTGCTCTGCGTCACGACCATTGCCTTGGCACGACCCCCTATCTCGTTTTGCACATGGCGGCGGAAGTGCTCGACAATCACTTCCACCTTCTGGCTGATCGCGGTGGGATGCAGCGAGGCGAACCGGGCAACGCGGCGCTGGGCCTTGCGCCCCTGAAACTGCGGATCGTCCTCGATCGCCTTTTCCAGCTCGTAGTATGCCTTGTAGGTCATGTAGTTCTGGAGCACATCGAGGATGAAGCCCTCCTCGATGGCCTGGCGCATGGAGTAGAGATGGAACGGATGGGGCAGGCCGTCCCCGCCCATTACGCCGAAACGCTCCAGCGTTACGTTGCGCGGCGTTGCGGTGAACGCGAGATAGCTGATATTCGGCTGCGGGCCGCGGCTCTTCTGGTAGGCGGCGATGATATCCTCGACATCATCGCTTGAGGTTGCCTCGCGCGTCTGCGCATTGGCGAGCGCCTGAGCGCTCTTACCGGATTGCGAGCCGTGCGCTTCATCGACAAGGATGGCGAATTTTCGCCCCTTTTGCCCCGTCACCTCCTGGAGATGCTCGGTCCCGAATTTCTGAATCGTTGTGATGATGATCCGGGCGCCGTCCTGAATCGCTTTTTTTGAGCTGGCGCGAGGTACCGTCGATTTTCTTGACGACGCCCTTGGTCTGCTCGAACTGCGCCACCGTATTTTGAAGCTGCCGATCGAGTACGACCCGGTCGGTGACGATGATCACCGTGTTGAAAATGGTCTGGTCGGCATCGTCGTGGAGATTGATGAGCTGGTGGGCGGCCCAGCCGATCGTATTGGATTTCCCGGACCCGGCGGAGTGCTGGATCAGGTAGTTCTGCCCCGGCCCGTTCGCCCGCGCGTGCTGCATGAGCTTGGTCACGGCGTCGAGCTGCTGGAACCGCGGGAAGATCATCGCTTCTTTCCCGTCGGTCTTTTCCAGATGCATAAAGCGGCCAATGATGGCGAGCCATTTCTCGCGTCCGAACACTGCCCGGCCGTCGGGCAGATCGTGGTACAGATAAGCGACGCGGAACTCCTCCGGCACGTCGGGATTGCCGGCCCCGCCCTCACGTCCATGATTGAACGGCAAGAACCGCGTGCGCCCGTTCATCAGACGGGTCGTCATCGAGACGTTGTCTTCGTCCGCTGCAAAGTGAACGAGCGCACCGCGCTTGAAGGTGAGCAACGGCTCCCCGGCAGGGGACCGGTCACTCCGGTATTGCTTTTCGGCGTGGCGGAAGGTCGATCCGGTGAGAAGGTTCTTCAGTTCCAGGGTGGCGACCGGAATCCCGTTCACGAACAGCACCACGTCGATGACGTTTTCGTTCTTCCGGCTGTAGCGCACCTGCCGCATGACGCTCAGGATGTTTGCTTCATAGAGCCTGGTGAGTGCGGGGTTGAGATTAGATGCAGGCTGGAAGAAACAAAGCGCGAGCCGGATATTCGGGATCAGCTTCAGACCGCTGCGAAGCACATCGAGAGTGCCGCGATCCTTCAGCGCTTTCTCTAATTGTTTGAAGAACTCGGACTCGGCGCTGCCCGCATACTGTTTCTCAAGCTTGAGCCATTGCTCAGGTTGCGTTTCCCGCGACGCTCCAAGCAAAAGGCGAGTAACTGGCTAGCAAAGACATGGGCTGGCGTGCAGAGGGAAGCCAAGATCGATATTGACCTCCGTCAAATGCGGTCCGCCTACATCAATTCTGCCGATGAACTGGGGTTGTCAGATAATGAGATCTTGGAAATGACGCAGCATATGAGTGAATCGGTCGTAAAGCGACATTATATCATGTTCAAGGACAAGCGCGGTGCAAGGAATGCGCAAGCCCACTCTCAGATGCTTGATGCACTTAGGTTGGCGGAGCGAGAACTACCGGATAGCCGAAGCAATAATAACGCGGGTGAAGGGATTCGCACTCTCGACCTTCACCTTGGCAGGGTTGGAGTAGAAGGGCGATAGTAAGGGATATATGGATATTGGGACTATAGATGTTCAATCGACCGGCTATGCAAAAGCCTTCGAACTCAGCGTCATATATACCGCTGCTCCATCCGAAAGAGGCGGCGGCCTATTTGCGTCTTCACCCCGTGACGCTGGCGAAGATGAGGATGCGCGGGAATGGTCCCTCCTTTCTGCGTATCGGACGGAGCATACGGTATCGTCAGCGTGATCTTGAGGTTTGGCTCGAGCGGTGCAGGGCGAATAACACTGCATGCTATGGCATGCCTATTTAGCCCAGGCGGCTTTCGTAAATTCAAAGCGATGGGCGAACCGTGAAGGTATGCGCTCATTAAAAGTAGCGGAAGATCTATTGAAGCCGAGGCATTTTGTTGATCGAACCGCTCGATGCCCAGCAAAATACCAGTCGAAATCTAATGCTAGGCTTTATAGATCGTCGGCTCTGGTGAGCCAGCCCATTCCAGGCGCCAGATAGCACCCGGACGCACGTCTTGGACAAGATGTGGGTGAAAGGCGACGAGGCAGGTGCCTTCCGGACGGCGAGCGGACGGATAGAGAAGGCCGTTACCACCTTGGGCAATGAGCTCGGCTGCCAAAGCCTGGCCGGCTGGGTAGCCGATGGAAGGATCGGGATCGAGACAGGTCTGCTCGGCCGTGCCGCGCAGGTCGTGAAATGGGCCGATAAAGCCGGCAAAGAGCTCGGTGTAGTCGGTGCGATTGTCGAAGCGGCCAATGTTGATGAGCTCGCGGGTCAGGTGGAAGGCGATCTCGGCTAAAGACGTCTCGATCTCGAGAGCGCAATACCAGGCACCCCGCCGCTCGCTATTGAACCGATTGCCGCCCGGTCGCGTATGAGCGAAGGCGGCATTAATAAACGTGCGATAGGGCCGGCTGTAGATGAGGTCTTCGCGCCGTAGTTCCGGCATGCCGGCATTCTCGGCGATCAGCCGATCGTTGGTCGCGCTTTCGAGCTCGGCCAGATCGTCCAGATCACCTTGATGGCGGACCAATGCAGCGAGAATGGGTCCTTTGAGGCGGCCAGTTGGGATTAAGCGGACAGTATTGGGTTCGGCGATATTCGTAACCGGTAACTTCAAAGACCGCCTCGTAATGCATCGATATGCTGGCGTACTCTCACCATGGCAGGGATGCCGCCTTGGATCATCAAATCCAACGGCGCCTGGCCGCCAAAAATCGCACCGCGATTAGGCAGCCGGATCCAATCGTCGCTTAATGGCGCAGAAAAGATCAGCCGCAGCCCTTTGAAGATGCCGATCAGCAAACTGATGCGCATCAGCACGTCTTGTGACAGCGCATCGACCGTTTGGCTTTTCTTCATGCGAAACCAAGTTCGCTCGGATAGATCGCCGAGCAGAGCGGAAGCTTCATTGGCGTCGAGCCGCCAGATCTCGGCCAGCATGACCATGCCTTTGATGGCGGCCGGCGTGAGGCGCAAACGCTCGGCCGGATCGGCCAGGTTCGGCACGCGACTGGGAAAATCAGTTGGATAGAGCGGGTGCGGATCCATCAGTGCCTCTTGGCAGGTAAATTAGCGCCAAAAGACATGGCGGAATAGCCCATAGAAACAGGTACTTATCCCCAGGAATGGCCGAAATAGGACCTATTAGCTCGTACGATGGGAACAAATATGGACTAAAATCTAGCGCCGTAACAAAGAAGTGGAGGCTGCCTATGTGCGCAGACATCATCCACGAGGTCGCACTGTCACCTCGCCTCCTCACGACCTCAATGCTCGCTGTCTATCTTGGCATGACAGACAAGCAGTTTGCCCAACGGATGCCGGATTTCATCGAGCGCGGCTTGCCGCAGCCCGTGATGGCCCTTGGCCTGTACGATAAGGACGGCACATACAATAACTCATAAACTGGCGATCACTATGGTCAGCATAAATAGCGGGGTTCGTGGCCTAATCGCAAAACATCACGGTCTTGATAAATCGAGGTAAATCAACCGAGCACTTAGTGAGATTATTTGAGGTGTTTGGATGAAGGACGTGAGCGCCGCACAGATTTCAGCGCGCGACATCTGGGCAAGCGCCGTTTTGCTTATCAAGAGGCATGGCGACCTGGCGGCGATCGAAGCAGGCAAAAAAGCCGATCAGTTTCTTCAGACTGGCGACCTTGCTGGCCAGAGAATTTGGCTGCGCATTATGCATGCCATTGCGGCGATGACCGATACAGAGGGGCAGCCGCGAAACTAACTCTTCGCCGCTGCATAAAAATGTCGATGAGGGGGAATCTCGCCGAGCGCATAGCTTGAATACTTTGAAGCTATGTCCTTCTGGCTCGTTATGAAAGCGCATGAGATTATTAGTGGGCTTTACGTGCGAGTAGAGCTGACCTGCTCCCGTTGATGCCCTCGTTTATGGGGAGAGTCTGTTCTCAAGATGCCCCATTACGGGGCGGGTTGCAAACTCGGTTGGCGTAAGGCCGCGCAGACTGGTATGCGGCCGGTTGGTATTGTAGTCGATGCGCCAG
>NZ_DASVCJ010000044.1:0-1470 GCF_036381655.1 Ferrovibrio sp. | reverse complement strand
ATGTAGCCGCCGGTCGCATCATTGCGGTACACCGCCGCGAAGTACCCCGACTTAGGGTCGTTCAGCATGGCGGGGGTCAGATAGAGCTTCTGCAGTTCCTCCGGACTCTCGATGCGCGTGATGCCTTCCGGCAGCAACCCCGGAATGCTGTGATCGTAGTACACGTCCTTGGCGAGCAGCGCATCGGTCATCACGTCATGCAGTTGTTTCAAGCCCGCATAGTTGGGATCGGTTGGATTCATCTCCGCAAGCATGTCGCCAAGCACGTCGACGCGGTCGCGGATCGGCACCAGATTCGCCACCTCCTTGGCATTCACGAATGCTGATGCGAAACCGTCAGAGCCAGCCGTCTGGCCGACGACGTCCCAGAACGCGTCGATCTGTTCCGAACTGTACCCGTCTCCCGGCGCCGATTGCACGCTGAAGGTCGGATGTTTCGCATCGAGGGGGCGATCCGTCAATCTCGAGAACTGCTCGGCCGCCGCCAGCGCCTGCTCTTCGTTTGCCCCCTTTTCCATGGCCATGTCAAAGGCGATCTGCTCTTGCGGGGTCATCTGTGCAATGCGTTGTTCGAACTGCTCCTGCACACCTTTCCGATAGGCGTGCACTCCGGCAATCTCGTTACCCAGCGCGTTGCCGAAGGCATCTGTCGCCATGGCGCCGTAATCGATGCGGTCGTCGAATCCGAACTTCCGCCGCGCATGCACCCCGACGACGTCGCCGGTGAACCCTTGCACGAAATCGCCTGTCACCGAATTCGCATCGAGATGCAGCGCTCCCAGTTCTTCGGATGAAAGCTTGGAGGAGGCGACGCTCGCAATTGCCGAGGCAGCCACGCCCGCCCAACTGAAGTGCGCATCGAGCCCTGCGATGCGATCAGCAGCATAGCCCGCTCCGTAGCTGGCCACGCCGGTGGCGGCGACCTTGCCGTATTCGCCGAGCTTTGCCAGCTCGGCCGCGGTCTTTCCGCCTCCGACTGCATTACTGATCCCTGCCGTAGCAGCCGTGGTCAGCCCGGTCGCAAACGCCTCGCGCAATGAGAAATGCTCCTGCACGCCCAGCGCCTTGCCGGTGAGCTGGCCGGCCACGCTGCCGGCGACACCGCCGGCAAAGGCTGCCGCTGCTACTGCACCGCTGAGACCCACCCCTCCTGTGATCGCTGCGGCGCCTGCTGCCATGGTGGCGCCCAGGGTCCCGGCGGTGGCACCTGCGGTCGCCGCCGCCGAGGCAGCCATTTCGGGCGCCATGGCCGTCAGCGCGGCGCCTGCGGTAAATACAGTTGCCACGATGACCACGGCCACGATCACGATCATCGCCAACGTATTGCAGTGCTGACTCGGCGGCGGCGCAATGTAAGGCAGCGCCGGCGTCTGGCTGCCGATGCTCTCGGCCGGGTTGTACGGCTTGAAGGTGTGGGCGTCGTTGCGGCTGACGGCCACCGGCGGCAGCTTGATCTGCACGCCCGCCACC
>NZ_DASVCJ010000043.1:0-1220 GCF_036381655.1 Ferrovibrio sp. | reverse complement strand
TCGGTGAAGGCGGCGTAGTGTTTCACGGCGTCAGCGGTGTCGCCCTTGCTGTCGTAGAGCTCGCCCAGGCGCTTCTGCACCGCGGCATCCGCCATCCAGTCTATCTGGATGCGCCAGGGCAATCCGACAGCGAGATAGCGGTTGAACGCGGCGATCGCGGAATCGGCCTCACCCGCACGGTCAAACGCGCGAGCGAGGCCGTACTCAACGCATGCCTGGCATTCGCCCGGGGCACCATCGGGCCCGACGCCCGCAGCCCGGAACTGGCGCGCTGCCTCAGTCGCATTGCCGGAAGCGAGCGCGATTTCTCCCCGGACCGACGCCAGGTGATCCTGCATGTCCGGCGCCTTGCTCCGGCCCGCCGCTTCGGCGTCCATCCGGCTCATCACCGCCTGGGCGCGGTCGGGCCGCCCCGCCATCGCGTAGAGGCCGGCCACATCGAGGTACGGGCGGTCCCGCGGATCGCTCGACGTCCACTCGCGCGAGGCCATCAGGTTGTCGAGCTGCCTGACGCCGGCCGTGCCGTTGGCGCGGAAGACGATATCCAGGTTGGCGAGCGCCAAACCGTGAAACGCCGGGGCGCCTCGACTGGAAAGCAAGGCGGCACGGGAGTTGTCGAGGGCAGCGGCGCTCGTCAGCTTGCCCCGGCGGGCGGCGTCCTGCGCCGAGAATCCCAGTCCCTGGGCCTGGGCGACCGGGTTGGCCAGGCGACTGGTCGTCACCGTCAGCGCATCGGCAGAGTCACGCAGGCCTCTTGCGAACGCCAGTCGGTTCTCGGCAACGTATCGCATCGGCGTGCTGGCCGCCGCCGGATCGGTTTGCAGCGTGCGCGCGATCAGGGCCTGGGCCGAGTCCGGCTGGCCCGCCAAGGCCAGCACGCTGGCCAGCGCTAACTGGCTGTTGGCGTCATGCTCGACTGCCGCTTCCCGCCGTGCGTACCGCAGCGCGCTGTCCGTCTGCTGCCGGGAGATGTAGATGCGCCACATCTCGCGATTGACGGCCTTGTTGTTGGAGTCGGCACGGTATGCGGCCTGATAGGCGGCGAGCGCTTTGCCGCGATCGGCGGCGGAACTCGATTGCTCGTAGTAGAACCCGAGCGCAAGATATTTCTCGCGGTCCGGCAGCTTGTCGGCATAGCGCGCGGCCTTTTCCAGTGCGGAGTCCACCGAGGCCTGGCCTGCCTGCGAGTTCGTGAGGGCCACGCCGAGCTTGCGCCAGGC
>NZ_DASVCJ010000042.1:0-5490 GCF_036381655.1 Ferrovibrio sp. | reverse complement strand
GACTGGTTCCTCAGTCTGATTGTGGCGAGCGCTGCGAAGGACCTGGCGCGCTTCCCCGCTTCCCGCGCGATGTTCCTGCCGGACGGCTTTCCGCCCTTTGCCGATTGGACCGGCGTCGCGCCGCGGCTGAAGAACGAGGCTCTGCTGGCCAGCTTGCGCCGGCTCAGTCAGGCGGGCGCGCGCGATTTCTACGAGGGCGAATTGGCCCGCAGATTGGTCCGAGATCTCGCGGCCGGCGGTTCGGTCATCACGGCGGACGATCTGTCCGGCTATCGCGCGCGGCTGGTCGAGCCGCTGCGCTACGATTATGCCGGCAAGACGCTGCTGCTGCCGCCCGGATTGACCGCAGGGCCGAGCCTGCGCGACGCGCTGACGGCCGCGGCACCGAAACTCGACCGCGCAGGCCTGGGGCCGCAAAGCTTCGTCGCCTATGCCGAGGGGCTGACTGAGGCCTACGAGAAGCGGCTGGCGAATATGGGCGATACCGAGAACCAGGGCGGCTGCACCACGCATCTTTGCGTGATCGACAAGGACGGCAACATGGTGGCGCTGACGCAGACGCTGCTCTCGCTGTTCGGCAGCCGCGTGATGCTGCCCGATAGCGGCGTGCTGATGAATAACGGCGTCATGTGGTTCGATACGCGGCCGGGCCGGCCGAATTCCATCGGACCGCGCAAACGGCCGTTGAGCAACATGCTGCCCAGCCTGGCGCTGAAGGATGGCAGGCCATGGCTGGCCATCGGCGCTTCGGGCGGGCGGCGCATCATGCCGGCGATCATGCAGATCATCTCCTTCCTGGCCGATTACAACATGCCGCTGGACGAAGCCTTCCATCAGCCCCGCATCGATGTCAGCGCGCCCGGGCGGCCGTTCTGCGATCCGTTGCTGGACGAGGCGAGCAAGACAGCCGTGAAGGCGCGATTTGCGCAGACGGACGAGAAGCGGCGCGATCCCTATCCGCTCGCCTATGCCTGTCCGTCGGCGGTGATGATCGAAGCGGATGGCACGCGCATCGGCATGACGGAGATCGCGCAGCCCTGGGCCGGCATGGCGGGGGCATAGGCTCTTGCGGGCCGCGGTCCTGGCGCTAGATCGGCAAGGATGGACCGCACGAATCATCCATCCTCCTGGCTGAAGCCGACGCCGCGCGGCCTGTATGTCGAACCTGGCGATTTCTATATCGACCCGGCGGTTGCGGTTGACCGTGCGGTGATCACGCATGGCCATAGCGATCACGCGCGGCCCGGCCACGAGCATGTGCTGGCCACCAGGGAGACATTGGCGATCATGCGGCTGCGGCTTGGCGCTCAGGCCGGCCGGCAGCAGCAGGCTTTGGGTTATGGCGAAGCGATCGACATCAAGGGCGTGAAACTGATGCTGGCGCCAGCCGGCCATGTGCTTGGCTCGGCGCAGGCCGTGCTGCAATGGCAGGGCTTTCGTGCCGTGGTTTCGGGCGATTACAAGAGGCGGCGCGATCCGACCTGCGCCGCCTTCGCCGTGCAGCATTGCGATGTCTTCGTCACCGAGGCGACGTTCGGCCTGCCGATTTTCCACCATCCCGATGACAAGGCCGAGATCGCCAGGCTGCTGCAATCGGTAGTCCTGTTTCCCGACCGCGCGCATCTCGTCGGCGTCTATGCCTTGGGTAAGGCGCAGCGTGTCATCATGCTGCTGCGCGAGACGGGCTATGACGTGCCGATCTATCTGCATGGCGGTCTGACGGCGATGTGCGAGCTCTATCGCGATCTCGGCCTGGCTTTGGGCGATCTGCGCGCTGTCGCCGCCGCGGCGAAGGCGGAACTGGCCGGGCAGATCGTGCTGGCGCCGCCATCGGCGCGGGACGAGCCCTGGGCGCGGCGTTTGCCCGACCCCGTCAACGCCGCGGCCTCGGGCTGGTTCGCCGTCAAGCTCCGCGCCAGGCAGCGCGGCCTGGAATTGCCGCTGGTGATTTCCGATCACGCCGATTGGGACGAGTTGAATGCAACCCTCGACGAGGTCGCCGCGCCGGAGGTCTGGGTTACGCATGGCCGGGAGGAGGCGCTGATCCACGCCGCAGGTCAGCGCGGCATCCGCGCGCGGGCGCTGTCCCTGCTCGGCTACGAAGAGGATGCGCCGTGAAATCCTTTGCGGCCCTGCTCGAACGCCTGATCTTCACGCCGGGCCGCAATGCCAAGCTCGCCCATCTGCAGGCATATTTCCGCGCCACGTCCGATCCGGACCGCGGCTGGGCTCTGGCGGCGTTGACCGGATCGCTAAATATAGCCGCGATCAAGCCGGCGGCGATCCGCGCCCTGGCCGAAAGCCGCAGCGATGCCGTGCTGTTCGGCTGGTCGCTCGATTTCGTCGGCGATCTGGCCGAGACGGTGGCGCTGATCTGGCCGCGGCATCGCGCGGCGACAGCTGCGCCGCCGAGCCTGTCCGAAGTCGTCGAACGCGCGCGCCTTGCCGCCCGCAGCGAGGCGCCGATGCTGCTGGCTGACTGGCTGGACCGGCTGGATGCGACCAGCCGCTGGGCGTTGATCAAGCTGTTCACCGGCGAGTTGCGGGTCGGCGTCTCGCAGCGTCTGGTCAAGATGGCCCTGGCCGCGTTCGGCGATGTCGCGATCGACGAGGTGGAGGAGGTCTGGCCGGGAGTGGCGCCGCCTTATGCCGGCCTGTTCGGATGGCTGGAGCGCGGCGCTGCCCGGCCGGCGGTCGACCATCTCGCCTCCTTCCGTCCGCTGATGCTGGCGCAGGCGCTGGAGGAGGCGGATGCCGCCAGGCTCAAGCCGGAGGATTTCTGCGCCGAATGGAAATGGGACGGTATCCGCGTGCAGCTTCTGGGCGGCATGGGCCAGACGCGTATAATCTCGCGCGGCGGCGATGAGATCGGCGCCAGCTTTCCCGAACTGGCGGAGCTGGCCGGCCTGCGCGCGGTGCTGGATGGAGAACTGCTGATCCGGCTGGGCGAGGTGCATGGCAGTTTCAATGAATTGCAGCAGCGGCTGAACCGCAAGACGGTCTCCGCCGCACAGATCAAAGCGCGGCCGGCCTTCGTGCGGCTATACGACATCCTGTTCGATGACGACGAGGATCTGCGTGGCCAGCCCTTCGTGCAGCGGAGGGAGCGACTGGAAGAATGGTATCGCCGGCGCGTGCTTGGAACGCCCATGATCGAGCGCTTCGATCTCTCCGCCCTGCTGCGGTTCGACAGCTGGCAGGAGCTGGCCAAGGCGCGGGCGCTGGCGGAATCGGTTGGCGCCGAAGGCCTGATGCTGAAGCGGCGTGACGGCCCCTATGTCGCCGGGCGGCCGAAGGGATTGTGGTTCAAATGGAAGCGCGCGCCGGATACGGTCGATGCCGTGCTGCTCTATGCCCAGCGCGGCCATGGCAAGCGCTCCTCGTATTATTCCGATTTCACCTTCGGCTGCTGGCGCGAGGAGGCGGACGGCAGGGCCGAGCTGGTGCCGGTCGGCAAGGCCTATTTCGGCTTTACCGACGAGGAACTGCGCGAACTCGACCGCTGGGTGCGCAGCCATACCATCGAACGCTTCGGCCCGGTGCGGCGGCTGGAGCCGGCCCTGGTATTGGAAATCGCCTATGAGGGCCTGCGGCGGTCGCCGCGGCATAAATCCGGCATCGCCCTGCGCTTTCCGCGCATTGCCCGCATCCGCTGGGACAAGCCCGCCGCCGAAGCCGACCGGCTCGAGGCTCTGCTCAGCCGGATCAGGGACTGACGCAGCCAGGGTGCACTGGCCGGCAGGGCCGTGTCGGGGCAGCAGGGTTGCGTTGGGGCAGGGCAGGCCGTATACCCCCGGCGCTACCCGGGAGCCTGATATGTCGCGGATCCGCCTCGAAGGTTTCGTCTTTCTCGCCGGCTTCATTGCCTGCGTGCCCCTCGCCAATTGGCTGATCGGCCATGTCGGAACCGTCTGCGTGCCACAGGGGCCCTGCCTCATTCCGGTGGCGCCCAGTTTCGGTGGGCGGAGTCTTACCGCGCCGAGCGGCGTGCTGATGATCGGCCTGGCCCTGGTGCTGCGCGACCTGGTGCAGCGCCGGCTCGGCAAATGGTGGTCGGTCGGCGCCATAGCCGTCGGCGCGGTTTTGTCCGGCCTGATCGCGCCGCCGGCCTGGGTGGTGGCGTCGGCGGCCGCCTTCCTGCTGTCGGAATTGGCCGACTTCGCCGTCTACACGCCGCTGCAGCGGCGCGGCCTGGTGCTGGCGGTGGTCGCCTCCAGCCTGGCCGGTCTGGTGGTCGATTCGGTCGTTTTTCTGCATCTCGCCTTCGGCAGCCTGGATTTCCTCCTTGGCCAGATCGTCGGCAAGGCCTGGATGGTAGTGCTGTCCATTCCGGCGATCCGGCTGCTGCGCAACCGCGACGCCAGGCTCGGCATCCAGCCGGCGGCCTGAGCGGCCGGCTTTCGGCGGTCAGCCTTTGTCGGTGCCGATCACGGCGGCGACCGCGGCGATCAGGCCGGCATCCTCGTCCAGCTCGCCGGTCAGCAGCCGGTACCAGTTGAAGCCGACGTAAAGGGCCAGCCGCGCCGCGATGCCGGCGGCGGGAATGTCGCCGCGGGCGGCGGCCTGCTCGAACAGACGCCGCAGCGGGGCAAGCCGGGTGGCGAGGAATTTCTCCTTCAAGGCCGCCAGCGCGGCCTCGCTGCCCTGGGCCTCGGCGATCAGGGCGCGAAAAGCGCGGCCCGACGGGCTGTTGCGCCAGAAGGACCACAGGGCGCTGGTATAAGCGACAAGGTCGCGGCGCAGATTGCCGGTATCGGGCACGACGAAGGCGGCATCCTTGTCGGCGGTATAGACAGCAATGAAGAGGTCCGCCTTGGTCGGCCACCAGCGGTAGATGGTCGGCTTTCCGGCGCCGGCCCGGCGCGCCACCTCGTCGATGGAAAACCCGGCGTAGCCTTTTTCAATCAAAAGGTTGCGGGCGGCCTGAAGGACCGCCGCCTCGGTCTGCGGATTGCGCCGGGCGCCGATCGAGGTGCGATGCGGGGCGGCTTTGGCTGCGGCCATGGCGGGCTCCTTGAGATTCCCTCTTGTCATAACGGAACGATCCGTTTATATCAACTAACGGAACGAACCGTTCCGTTTCGAATGGAGTCGCCAATGCTATTGCACAAGCTCGTATCCGTTTGGCCGCGCCTGCGCTTCCTGGCCATCCTGATGGCCGGCGCCTATGGGCTGATCAATCTGATCCTGTTCATCACCGCGCCGCTGACCGCAGGCTGGCCGGTTCCGGGTGTGACCGCCCTGGCGGTGCCGCCGATGGTGCTCGGAATGGTCTATCTGGTGATCCCGCTGGCCCGGCCCAAGAGCGGCGCCAGGCAGGCCTGACAGAACGACAAGGAAGCGGAGCGCCCTAGAGCGTAGTTCGATGTCTCTGAATCGTGTCTTGGGACCTGTTTGAGACGGTGGTGAGTCCTTTGTGAGTCGGCGCCGGTTTTGGGTTTCGGGTTTTCGACGAATCAGATTCACCATCCCTGCTGGTAGGAGGTCAGC
>NZ_DASVCJ010000041.1:0-58227 GCF_036381655.1 Ferrovibrio sp. | reverse complement strand
TAACCGCATCGAGCGCTTCTTCTGCCGCCTCAAGCAGTTCCGAGCCATCGCCACCCGCTACGACAAACGAGCCGACCATTTCGCAGCAGCCACAAAGCTCGCCGCCGCCATCCTCTCATACAATTGACGACACACCCTAGGAACCGGGCGAAGGGGAGTCTGACGGAGAGGCGTCTGACGAAGAGGAGCCTGGCGAAGGCGGCGCCGGCTCGACGCTGGGGATCGGCGTCTTGAGCAGGGCGGCCAGGCATTCGGAATCGTCGACCGTCTGGCCGCGCCGGCGGCTCAGCACCTGGGCATGCGTCACGCGCAGCCGGCCGGCCCGGCCCTCGGCGCCCGGCTCGTCGGGATAGAAGAACAGCAAAAGCGCGCAGCGCGGCGTCTCGGCGAGATACTGCCAGACCTCGCCCGGCGGCTCGCGCCGCACCGCCGCCGGCGCGCCGAACAGGGCGCGCGCTTCGGCCTCGCTCTTGCGCACCACGTCGGCGCTGACCGGCCGGCGCGGACCGCTGGTTTGCGGACGGTCCGGCGCCGGATGCAGGGCGAGATCGAGCGGCTCCTGGGACTCGGCCACCGGGGCCGCCGGCTGACCGCAGGCCGCCAGCGCCAGCAGAAGACAAGCGAAAACAAGCAGGCGCGGCGCGCCGTGACCAGTCATGGCGAATCCGCGCCTGAATCGATGGACTGCGACCGGCGGCTTACTCGGCCGCGGCGGAGGACGACGAACGGTTGCTGCCGGCGGCAACGGTCTGCACCGTGCCGGAAATCTCGCCGCCGCATTCGATCTCGATCTGGCCGTAGGCGATCTCGCCCGAGACCTTGCCGCTGCCGCGGATCAGAAGCCGGCCGCGCACGCTCAGGCGGCCCTCGAAGCGGCCGCGGATTTCCGCTTCTTCCACTTCCGCCGAACCCTTGAACTGGCCGCTCTCGCTGACCTCGACGAAGCGGCTGTCGGTCAGCTGCGCCTCGACCTTGCCTTCGACGATCACCTTGTCGCAGGCGGTGATCTGGCCGCTCAGCGAAATCTCGCGCCCGATCAGCAGCACCTTGGGATCGGGATGCTCGCTCTTGCTCGCGGCCGCGCCCGAGGAGGGCATGGCCGAAGCCGTGGCCTGAACGACCGCCTTGGGCAGGTCGACGGCGGGGCGCTTGGCGATTTCGGGGCGGAAGGTCGGCGTGGAAGATTCGGTCATGGCGGCGTTTCCCGGTTTGCTGCTGGACGCAGAGGTATTGGATGGCAGAACAGGCTTGTTGACGGGGCGCAGATGCGCGGGCATCGGCGGAACGTCGTCAACTTTCTCAGTCTTGGGCGGCTCGTGTTTTTGCGACGCCGCCTCCTGGGTGTTCGGTTTTTTGCGACCAAACATTAGCACAGACTCCTCTAATCCCCCGGTAAAACCCCTCCGGTCATTCCGTTGCCCGCAACCTCTTATAGACGTGAACCATGAAGGCCGTCGCTACAATCGGCACAAGGAAGTTTATCAGAGGAATGGTTAATAGAAGCACAATAATTACACCGCACAGCCACAAATCACCGCGATATCGCTTGCGCAGGTAATCCGCCTCCTTGCGCGGCAGGTAGCGCCACGCGACCACTTCGAAATATTCGCGGCTAACCAGGAATCCGTTCACCAGCAACGACAGTCCGTACATCAGCGGCGGAAAGAAGATCAGCACGCCATAGATCGGCAGCAGCAGCAGATTGACGCCGATGACGACCAGCAGGAAACGCACGCTGCCCCACAAAGCCGGCCAGAATGCCAGGGGCTGACCACGCGCCTCGTGCGGATAATAGCGGCGCTCCACCGCATCGGCGATGTCGTCGAGAAACAGGCCGATCGCCGCCGTCATCACGGCGGGAAACAGCAGCAGCATGCCGACGAAAAAGCCCAGGCCCGAGACGAAGCCGATCAGCCAGTGCAGCCAGGTGCGATCCGTCTCCGGAAGACTGGCGATGCCGAACCACAGCACCAGCGCCAAAGCGGCGAAAACGGCGATGCTGATCAGCAGCGAGCGGACCAGCACGCGGCGGAATGCCGGATCCGGCAATTGCGCCAGTGCCAGACGCATCGATGCGGCGATCATCGACATCTAGGCGGCACCGGCGACCGGATCGATCGGCAGCCGCGCGGCCAGGCCGAGTTCGGCTTCGAGAATGGCGGAAAACGCCAGCAATTCGGCCTCGCCGCGCGGCCTTGCGACGATCTGCAATCCGACCGGCAAGCCGCTTTTGGTGAAACCGGCCGGGATCGAAATCGCCGGCGTGCCCGTCAGGGTGATGGCAAAGGTCAGCACCAGCCAGGAGATATAGGTGTCGAATTTGCGGCCGCCGATTTCCTCCAGATAGCGCAGGCGATGATCGAAAGGCGGCGCGACGGCGGCAGGCAGGGCGAGGAAATCGTGCTTCTCGAAGAAAGCCGTGAGGCGATTGTAGATCGCGCCGCGCAGCTGCTGCGCCCTGGCGATCTCCTCGCCGGTCAGTTTCAGGCCTTTTTCCGCGTTCCAGATCACTTCCGGCTTGATCAGGTCGGTCTTGCCGGCGATGCGCGGCCAGACCGAGGCGGCGAAATTGGCGGCGCGCAGCACCTGGAAGCATTCCTCGGCACCGTTGAAATTGGGCGCATCGTCGCCGATATGGGCGCCGAGCTGCACCAGCCTCTTCACCGCGGCGGCGCAGATTTCCACCACTTCCGCATCCACCGGACACAGACCGAGATCGGGCGAGAAGGCGAGGCGGCAGCCGCCGGCGAAACGCGACGGCAGCCGGCCGACCGCCAGGGCATGGTCGACGACATCGACATAAGCCTTTTCCGGCCTGGGCAGGCTGAGCGGATCGCGGGCATCGCTGCCGACCTGGGCGTCGAGCAGCAAGGCGCAATCGCCGACATTGCGGGCCATCGGCCCATGCACCGACATGGTGTCGAACGGCATGGCGCGCGGCCCGAAGGGAACCCGGCCGGGCGAGGGCCTGAGGCCGACGATGCCGGTGAAACTGGCGGGGGTGCGCAGGGAGCCGCCGAGGTCGGAGCCATCGGCGAGCCAGACTTCGCCGGTCGCCACCGCCACCGCCGAGCCGCCGGACGAGCCGGCCGGCGTAAGCGCGGTATTCCAGGGATTCGTGGTGGTGCCGAAGACCGCGTTGAAGGTCTGGGCACCGGCGCCGAATTCCGGCGTATTCGCCTTGGCGATCACGATGGCGCCATTGGCTTCCAGCCGCTCGACGGAATAGTCGGAGCGCGTCGAGATATGCGTCTCGTAAGCGCGGCTGCCCCAGGTGGTGCGCACGCCCTCGACCTCGCTTAGGTCCTTGATGGCGATCGGCAGGCCGTAGAGATAGCCGGGCGGCGCCGGATCGGGCGGCGTGAGAGCGCCACCAGCGGCACGGGCGCGGTCGAGGCAGAGCGTCGGCAGGGCATTCACCTGCGGCTCGACGGCGGCGATGCGCTTGGCGGCGGCGTCAATCAGATCTGCCGGGCTCACCTCGCGGCTTTTCAGCGCCGCCACCGCCTGCCGCGCCGTCATCCGGATCACATCGTCCATATTTGCCTTCCTCCTGGCGAACCGCTACAGAAGTGGAGATTACCGGCAATCAACCGCATCGGGGAAGCTTCCATATGGCCGATAAACCGTTCCAGCTGCTTGCGCTTGGCAATGCCATCGTCGACGTGCTCGCCCGGGTCGACAACGATTTCCTGGACGAAAACGGCATGACCAAGGGCAGCATGGCGCTGATCGATGGCGGCCGCGCCGAGCAGCTTTACGGCAGCATGGGCGAAACGGTGGAATGCTCCGGCGGCTCGGCCGCCAATACCGCGGCGGGCTTCGCGGCGCTGGGCGGCAAGGTGCAGTTCATCGGCAGAGTCCGCAACGACCCGCTGGGCGAGGTTTTCATCCGCGACATTCGCGGCCTGGGCGTGCATTACGACACCCCGCCGGCCACCGACGGGCCGTCGACCGCGCGCTGCCTCATCATGGTCACGCCGGACGCGCAGCGCACCATGAACACCTATCTCGGCGCCTCGATCGACCTGTCGCCCGACGATGTCGAGCCCGCCGCCGTCGCGCAGGCCGAGATCACCTATCTGGAAGGCTATCTGTGGGATCAGCCGCAGGCCAAGGATGCGATGCGCAAGGCGATGCGGCTCGCCCATGACGCCGGCGGCAAGGTGGCGATGACCTTATCGGACAGCTTCTGCGTCGATCGCCACCGCGCCGAATTCCGCCACCTGGTCGAGCATCACATCGATATCCTGTTCGCCAACGAGGCGGAGATCAAATCGCTGTTCGAGACGCAGGATTTCGACGAAGCGCTGCAGCATGTGCATCACCATGTCGACATCGCCGTCCTGACCCGTTCCGAGAAAGGCTCGGTGATCCTCGCCGACGGCGCGGTGCATATCATCGACGCCATAGCCGATGTGAACGTGATCGATACCACCGGCGCCGGCGACCTCTATGCGGCCGGCTTTCTTTATGGCTTCGCGCATGGCTTCGACCCGCATGCCTGCGGCCGGCTCGGCAGCCATTGCGCCGCGGAAGTGATCAGCCATATCGGCCCGCGGCCGCAGAAGCCGCTGAAACCCTTTATCGATTTGGCGCTGCAGGGATAGGCGGATGGCATTCCGGCGCGCGCGGCGCCGGATGACCACAGTCTGTCCGATTCAATTTGATTATGCCTCACACCACGGCGACGGCGGCGTTGAGCACATGGCGCTCGTCCAGCCGGAGCGAGACGCCGTGGGCCGAGACGATGGCGTGATCGAGCGAGGGCAAGGGCGCGCGGCTGTGCACCAGATTGACCCGCATCGGCAATTCCTCATGGGCAAAGAGATTGAGCACGGTGCAGGGGCCGCTCAAAAGGGCGCAATGCGCGATGCTGCCGCCGGGAAACTGCTCCAGCTTGCAGGTCTCGCCCAGCGTAAGCTTGCCGCGCTCGGCAAAGGATAGGGTGAGGCCGGCGCCGTCCAGCAGGACGATCCAGCGCGTCATTCCGGGAAAGGCGGAAAGGGGGCCGTCCTGGCGGATTTCGGCGCGGCTGACCCGCCAGAGCAGATCCTTGGGATTGACCGGCGCGCCCGGCCGCAGCGGCGGATCGGCGGCGATCTCGTAGGTGACGCCGCCGCCATTCTGCCAGGGCTGCGGCTGCAGATCCGAAAGCCGGATCAGCCGGCTGCCGCCTTTCTGCCCGCCCCCTGCCGCTGCGTCGCCTGCTGGCCTTCGCTTCATCCCACCTTGGTCAGAGCCCATTTGAAAACCAGATCTTCCCCGCCCGCCGAACCGGCCATGACGATCTGCTGCGTGCGGCGCGCCTCTGCGCCCAGTCCGCCGCCCTGCTGGGCCTCGCCCTGGCCGAAATAGATACTGTCCTCCAGCCTTAGCACGCCGCCGCCGCTACGGAAACGCCAGCCTTGGCCGCTGGCGGTCTTCAGGATGATGGTATCGCCGCTGCCCAGCAGGGAGGCCTGCATGCCGGGATGCAGATGCAGCCGCAGCACCGCCTCGACCGGCACGGCATTGGCCGCCCCCGCGGTCACGGTTTCCTCCCCGCGCAGATCCTCGCCGGAGGCGGCGAGGAACAGCCGGCGGCGATACAGGCGCCCGCCATAGGCTGCCGCCCAGCCGTCATGTTCCAGCTCGAACCAGATATTGCCGTCCTGTTCATGGCGCACGGCGCTGATCCGTGCCGCCGGCTCGGGCTCGACGCGGCCCAGCACCAGGGTCGAATGCGCCGCCACGCCGCTCAGCGCATTCGCCCAATCGGCGGTACGGCCGCTGCCGACCCGGCGCGGCGCGCCGCAATTGACGATCAGGCGATCCTTGCCCTGACTGAATTCGAAGGCGAGCAGACCGCGATGCGGCTGCGCGCCGATGATGGCCGGCGGCGGGTTGCCGGTATCGAGCAGCAGCAGGCTGCGCCGGGCGACGGCGCGCTCGAACCGGCTCAGGCTGGCCGAACTGAGCGGCTTGCCCTTCGCCTCCGAGGCGTCCAGCACGCGCTCGATCTCGGCCGCACGCCCCTCGTCGCTGCCGTGGAACAGCGCCAGGCCGCCATCGCCGTGGCGGAAGAAGCGCAGCATCGGCGCCATGCGGTCGAGATAAGGCTGCAGCAGGCCGGCCCGCTCGGGATCGATCGCTCGCAAAAAGCGCCATAGCGGCACCAGGTCGCGCAGCAGCGCCAGCACATGCGCGGGATTGCGGCTGACATGGCCGCCATCGGCCAGCACCTGCGCATCCAGCGCCACGCAAAGATCGCGGATCGCAGCCTGCTTGTGCTGCGCGCTGTCCTGCCTGGCATCGGGCGGCAGGCATTCGGCGGCATAGGCCAGGCCAAGCAGGGCGGAAAAGCGCGGCAATCCCGGCGGGGCCAGCCGGGCGGCGCGGCCCAGATGCGCGGCATGGCGCGCGATGGCGAGCAGGAAATCATGCGCGAAACGCTCGTCGGCATCCTGCAGCAGAAAATGCGCATAGCTGAGCCAGTTCACCAGCCGCCGTCCGGCCAGGTCGGCGCGCCAGGGCAGGCCCTGGATGCGGCGATGGCGCTCCAGCCAGGAAACCAGCAGCGAACAGCTCATGCGGCGCGCCATCTCGCCGCCCTGGGCGGCGAAGTCGGCCAGCCAGCCGAAGCCATGCAGTTCGGCCGCCCAGGCGGCGAAGCTGGCTTCGTCGACCTTGAGCTGCTCGGCGCTGACGCTCCAGGGCGCCGTATGCGGCGAGCGCACTTCCAGGCCGGCGAAAATGAAACGGCCCTGGAAGAGGCGGTCGGCCTTGGCGGGCTGGCCGGGCCAGGATTCCTCCGGCAACACCGGCAATTCGACCGGCGCCTTGCCGGGCAGCAGCCAGTCATAGGCGCGCCGGCTGTAGAGGGCGGCGGCGAGGCGCCGCAGCAGCTTCAGCCAGATGCTATCCTGCAATGGCGCGGCGACCACGCCAACGGTCACGCAGCTTTGGGCGCGGCGCGGACCCGCGCGATGTTGCGCGCATAGGCGGCCGGCCCGCCCTGGAAGCTGGCGGTGCCGGCGACCAGCACGTCGGCGCCGGCATCGACGGCAAGCTGCGCCGTCTCGGCATTGATGCCGCCATCGATCTCCAGGTCGATGGCGCGGCCCGAGGCATCGATGGCGCGGCGCAGGATGCGCATCTTCTCGAGCTGGCTGGCGATGAATTTCTGACCGCCGAAGCCAGGATTGACGCTCATCACCAGTACCAGATCGACCATGTCCAGCACGCTCAGCGCCACCTCCACCGGCGTACCCGGATTGAGCGAAATGCCGGGCTTCTTACCCAGGCTGCGGATGAGCTGCAGCGTGCGATGCACATGCGGGCCGGCTTCCGGGTGCACGGTGATGATATCGGCGCCGCTTTCCGCGAATTGCGGAACAAAAGCATCGACCGGAGAGATCATGAGATGCACGTCGAAGGGCTTCTTGGTATGCGGCCGCAGGGCGGCGACGACAGCCGGGCCGATGGTCAGGTTCGGAACGAAATGGCCATCCATCACGTCGATATGGATGTAGTCGGCGCCGGCACTGTCGATGGCGGCGACTTCCTCGCCCAGCTTGGCGAAATCGGCGGACAGGATGGACGGAGCGATTCGGATAGGCTGCTGCGGCATGGGCTGAGGCTTAGCAGTTTCTCGCCCCTGCGCCAAGCGAAGCCACTGCCTTCCTTTGGCCACGAATCCCTTGCATGTCGCCTTGGCCGGCTGCCCTGGCGCCTCGACGGAGCAGAAATCCGGGTCTAGAACAAAAACATGTCCGTTTCGCCAAATCCCAGGATGGTCGCCGCCGGCCTGTTCGGCATGGTGCTGGAACGCGGCCGCGCCCTGGACGACGCCCTGGCCGATCCGAAAAGCGGCTTCGCCGGGCTGGCCGAACGCGACCGCGCCTTCGTGCGCCGGCTGGTCGCCACCGGGCTGCGCCGGCGTGGCCAGATCGACGCCGCCTTGCGCAATTTCCTCAGCCAGTGGCCCAAGGGACTGCCCGGCGAGGCGCTGCGCATGGGCGCGGCGGAACTGCTGTTCCTGAGCGCGCCTCCCCATGCCGCCGTGCACGGTGCCGTCGACATTCTGCCGGCGGCCCAGAGCAAGGCGCGCGGACTGGTCAACGCGGTGCTGCGCCGGATCGCCAACGAGGGCGGCGCGCTGCTTGCCGGTCAGGATGCTGCCCGGCTGAACACGCCGGACTGGCTGTGGCGAAGCTGGACGGCGGCTTACGGCGAGGCCGGCGCGCGCGCCATTGCGCAGGCGCATCTGCAGGAGGCGCCGCTCGACATCAGCGTGCAGAGCAACCGGCCGGGCCGCGATCTGCATGACTGGGCGGCGACGCTGGATGCCGAGGTGCTGCCGAGCGGATCGCTGCGCCGCATGAAACCCGGTCCGGTGGAAATGCTGCCCGGCTATGACGAGGGCGGCTGGTGGGTGCAGGATGCCGCAGCCGCGCTGCCGGTCGCGGTGCTGGCGCGGCTGCCCGGCGGCGCGCTGCAGGGCCGCACGGTCGCCGATCTGTGCGCCGCCCCGGGCGGCAAGACGGCGCAGCTCGCTTCGCTCGGTGCGGCGGTGACCGCCATCGACCGCTCGGAATCGCGGCTGCAGAGACTGAAGGCCAATCTCGACCGCCTGCGGCTGATGGCCTCGGTGGTCTGCGCCGATGTCGAAGCCTGGTTGCCGGCGGAGACCTTCGATGCCGTGCTGCTCGATGCGCCCTGCTCGGCCACCGGCACGATCCGCCGCCATCCCGACCTGCCGCATCTGAAAAGCGAAGCCGATATCGCCAAGCTCAGCCAGTTGCAGCGGCGCCTGATCGCGCATGCCTGGACGATCCTCGAGCCCGGCGGCTATCTGATCTACTGCGTCTGCTCGCTGCAGCCGGAGGAAGGCGAAGCGCAGCTCGAGACGCTGCGCGCCCTGCCCCGGGCCCGGCTGCAGCCGCTGTCGGCGGCCGATTTCGGCCTGCCGGATCAGGCGACGACGCAGGACGGCTGCCTGCGCACGCTGCCCAGCTTCTGGCCCGAGCGCGGCGGCATGGACGGCTTCTTCATCGCCGCGGTGCGGAAGGAGACCTAGGAAGCGGAATGCCGGCCAATCAGTCCAGCAGGCTCTGCATCACCTTGTAGAGTTCGGCCTTGGCTTCGAAGCCAACGCCGGGCACCTGCGGCAATCCCACATAGGAATCTTCCACCCGGATACCATCGGCGAAACCGCCGAAGGGCTTGAACACGTCGGGATAGCTTTCATTGCCGCCCAGATGCAGGCCGGCGGCGATGTTGAGCGACATCTGGTGGCCGCCATGCGGAACGACGCGCCGGCTCGACCAGCCATGCTCCTGCAGCATCGCGAGGGTGCGCAGGTATTCGACCAGGCCGTAGCTGAGCGCGCAGTCGAATTGCAGCCAGTCGCGGTCCGGCCGCATGCCGCCATAGCGGACGAGATTGCGGGCATCCTGCATCGAGAAGAGATTCTCGCCGGTCGCCATCGGCTTTTCGTAATGCTGCGACAATTCCGCCTGCAGCGCATAGTCGAGCGGATCGCCGACCTCCTCGTACCAGAAGAGATTGTAGGGCTTGATCGCGTTGCCGAAGGCGATGGCGGTCTCGATGTCGAAACGGCCGTTGACGTCGACGCACAGATTCTGCCCGTCGCCGACGATCTTCAGCACCGCCTCGATGCGCTTCAGATCCTCGGCCAGGGGCGCGCCGCCGACCTTCATCTTCACGACGCGATAGCCGCGGTCGCGATAGCTCTTCATCTCGTCCTGCAGCGCGGAGAGATCCTTGCCGGGGTAATAATAGCCGCCGGCGGCATAGACCCAGACCCTGCCGTCGGCGACGCCGTTGCGGTAGCGGTCGGCCAGCAGGCGCCAGAGCGGCTTGCCCTCGATCTTCGCCACGGCATCCCACACCGCCATGTCCAGCGTGCCGACCGCGACCGAACGCTCGCCATGGCCGCCGGGCTTTTCGTTGGTCATCACCGTCGCCCAGATCTTGAACGGATCGAGATTGGCGTGCTCGGCATCGATCAGGCTGTCGGGCTTGGCCTCCATCAGGCGCGGCAGGAAGCGCTCGCGCAGCAGCGCGCCCTGGCCGTAGCGGCCGTTGGAATTGAAGCCGTAGCCGACGACGGGCTTGCCGTCCCGCACCTGGTCGGTGATCACGGCGACCACCGAGCAGGTCATCTTGGAGAAGTCGATATAGGCGTTGGCGATGGGGGAAGCGATCGAGACGGTCTTTTCACGGACTTCGACAATACGCATGGCATCCTCGGCAGAAAGGCGAGACGGGAAATCGCGCGCTCGGCCGCAGCATAAACATGGACAGCGCGGCTCGGCCAATGCCAGATTCGGATGGTCTTATTCCGATCCCGTATCGCAGCAACCATGGAATTGAACTGGCTCGAGGACTTTCTGGCACTGGCGGAGAGCGGCAACTTCTCCCGGGCCGCCGAACGCCGGCATATGACGCAGCCGGCCTTCAGCCGCCGCATCCGCGCCCTCGAAGACTGGATCGGCGCCGCCCTGTTCGACCGCGGCAGCCAGCCGGTGGCATTGACCGAAGCCGGCCGGCGCTTTCAGCCCGAGGCGCGCGAGACGCTGCGGCGCCTGAACCAGGCGCGCGACGAGGCGCGCCAGGCCGGCCGCGAGGCCGATGCCCGCCTCGCCTTCGCCGCCACCCATGCCCTGTCGCTGACCTTCTTTCCCGACTGGCTGCGCAAGCTGGAAAAGCGCCAGCGCTTCGGCGCCATCCGCCTGCTGTCGGACAGCATGCGCGCCTGCGAGGATGCGCTGCTGCAGGGGCAGGCCGAATTCCTGCTCTGCCACGGCCATGCCATTGTGGCGAACCGCCTGCCGGCGGAGCGCTTCCATTATCAGGTGCTGGCGGAAGACCGGCTGGTGCCGGTCAGCGCTCCGGCCGCCGATGGCCGGCCGCGCTTTGCCATCGACAGCGGCGCCGAGGCGCTGCCGCAGCTGACCTATAGCGACGAATCCGGCATGGGCCGCATCGTCGCCGGCGTTCTGGCGGCCCGCGAGGCCGGCACGCCGAAGCTGCGCGCCGTCTTCATCTCGCCGCTTGCCACCATGCTGCAGGCGATGGCGCGCGACGGCAGAGGCCTGGCTTGGCTGCCGATGAGCCTGCTGGACGAGGATCTTGCCCATGGCGCCCTGGTGGCGGCCGGCGACGCGGACTGGAGCATCCCGGTCGAAATCCGTCTCTATCGGCCGCGCGAACGGCTTTCGGCGGCGGCGGAAGGCTTCTGGTCCCTGCTGGAAACGGCGAATTAGACGCCGCGCCGGCGCCACGCGGCGCTGGCTCAGGCCTCGCGCAGATCGAGCGTCACCGAGGCGATCTGTTTGGCGAGGTAATGCGCAAGCTTGGCACGGCTCTGCGCATTGCGCAGGATGCGCTCGTCCTGCGGATTGCTCAAAAAGCCGGTCTCGATCAGCACGGAGGGCACGGCGGGCGAGCGCAGCACGGCGAAATTGGCCGAGCGCATCGGATTCTCGAGCAGCCGCACCTCATGACCCATGCCTTTGACGATGCGGCGTTGCGCCAGCAGCGACGCATTGCGGCTATGGCGCCGGGCCAGGTCGATCAGGATCGCGGTGGTCTGCTTGTCGGTATGCGAGGTATCGAAGCCGAATATGGTATCGACGCTGTTCTCGCGGTCGGCCAGCTGCCGCGCCAAGGTATCGGAAGCCCGCTCCGAGCGCGAATAGGCCGACAGGCCGCGCGCGGCATGATTGGGCGCCGCATCGGCATGGATCGAGATGAACAGATCGGCCTCATGCTCATGGGCGAAAGCGACGCGGCCGGGCAGGGTGACATAGACATCGCGATCGCGCGTCAGCAGCACCTTGATGTCCTTGCGCGGCGCCAGTTGCTGCTGGATGTGCTTGCAGATCGAAAGCGTGACGTCCTTTTCCTCGGTGCCGGTGACGCCGATGGCGCCGGGATCGCGGCCGCCATGGCCGGGGTCGAGAACCAGCACGGCCGGACGGCGGGCGATTTTCGCAGCGGGCGGTTGCGGCTTGCTCTCGGGCAGCGGCGCGCGCGCGCGGCGCGCCGCCGCGGCGGGCGTTCCGGCAGCCGCCGTCCCCAGCAGGCCGAGCAAAGAGGTGATGACGAGCCGCCGCGTATACATGTGTCCTACCAACCGATCGAATCCCCACGCGAATCGGTATGTGCGGGACCAACCATAGTTGCCCGCCGGACTCCGCCGCAAGCCTGTAATGCGAACGTTGTCCGCCACTTAAGCTGCAGCGGAATGGTGAAGACTTCGTTAATCCGAATTCGGCGGCAGGCCCGGGCCGGGTCAGCCTTCGACCGTATACTTGGCGCGGACGTCGTATTTGTTGGTCTTCACCCAGCCCTCGATGAATTTCTCGAGCGCCGAGTTCGGCTTGTCCGGCAGGACGATCTTCAGCTTTACATATTGATTGCCGCGCTGGCCCTGGGCGCCGCCCTTGATCTGCAAGCCGCGGCCCTTGAGGCGCAAAGTCGTACCCGAGCTCGCGCCTTTCGGCACCGTGACGGCCACCATGCCGTCGATGGTGGGCACCGGAATCTTGGCGCCCAGCACGGCCTCGTCGAGGGTGATCGGCAGTTCGAGATGGATGTCGTCGCCCTCGCGGGTGAAGAAGGGATGCGGCTCGACCGTGACCTCGATCAGCGCATCGCCGGCCTCGCCGCCATTGCGGCCCGGCTCGCCCTGATGCCGCAGGCGGATCTGCTGGCCATCGGCCAGCCCGGCCGGGATGGTGACGTCGATCTGCTTGCCCTCGGGCAGGGTCAGGCGCCGCTTGGTGCCGCGGGCGGCATCGAGAAAGCCGATCTTCAGGTTGAAATGACGGTCGGCCCCGCGCAGCGGCATCGTGGTGCGCCGCCCGCCGGCATTGAAGCCGCCGGGGCCGCGCGGCCGGCGCATCTGGCCGAAGATTTCATCGAAGATGTCTTCCGCGCCCTCGGCGCCGAAGCCGAAATCGAAGCCGGCTCCCGGACCTTGCCGGCCGCCGGCACCCGGCCGCCCGCCCGGGCCGCCGCGATAGAAGCCCTGCGCCCGCGGCTGGCCGGCGGCATCGATCTCGCCGCGGTCGAATTTGCCGCGCTTGTCGGCATCGCCGAGGATGTCGTAGGCGGCGGAAATCTCCTTGAACCGTTCGGCCGCCTTGGGATTGCCCGGATTGCGGTCGGGGTGGAACTCCTTGGCCAGCTTGCGATAGGCCTTGCGAAGGTCGTCCTGGCTGGCCCCGCGTGCCACCCCAAGCACCTCATAGGGGTCACGCATGGTGGAATCTCCGCGTCATGGCTGCCGCCGCTCCGCATCCTCGGCCGGCGGCGCGTTGCCGCCGAACAGATCGGGCAGCGAAACGCCGCCGCCCGAACTGATCGCCGAATAGATGCTGCCAAGCAGACTGCGTCGTTCCTTCGCGGCCGCCGGCTGCGGTTCGGCGGGCGGCTGCGCCGGCAACTCTTTCGTTGCGGCCGCAACGCCCGATTCGACAGGCGCCGGCGCGGTCTCGACGGATACCGGCTGCGGCGGCGGGGATTGCGCGGGCATCGGCTGCGCCGCTGCTGGCTGCGCCGCCGTTGCCTGGGACGCTGTCGATTGCGCCGCTGTCGGTTGCGCCGGCGAGGCTTCGCCGGTGCTGTTTTCGGGCTTGTCCTCCGGCGGCCGGTCCGACGGCGCCATCTTGTTGTTCATCACCAGCAGCGACAGCCGTTCCAGCGCATCCGGCTGGCCCGCCTTGGCGGCATTGTTGTACCAGCCCAGCGCAATCGCCTCGTTCTTCTCCACTCCAAGCCCGAGCTCGTACATCAGGCCCAGGTTATACTGTGCGACCGCATGGCCCTGGCGCGCCGCCGCCTCGAACCATTTCAGCGCCTCGGCATAATCGACCGGCACGCCTTCGCCCTGCAGATAGATGTCGGCGAGATTCGCCTGCGCCCGCGCAAAGCCCATTTCCGCGGCGCGGCGATACCAGGTGATCGCCTGGCCGATATCCTTCGGCACGCCACGGCCCCAGCGATAGAGATGGCCGATATTGCGCATCGCCGCGACGTCGCCATGCTCGGCGAGCGGCAGCCAGGCCTGGTAGGCCGTCTGATAGTCGCCCGCCTCGAAGGCCTTCACGCCGCGGCTGAACGGATCCGTCGGGGCCGCGTCGCGGGCTTCGGTCCTGGCGTTTTCGATCCTGGCATCCTGAGCCCACGCGGGCGGTGCCCCGGCCGGCGCGGCGAGCAACATCCCGACGGCCGCGGCAGCCATCGCTATGGCTGCCGGGGGGCGGGTTGCGCGGCGGGGCTGCATCGGACGGTCAGCTATTGACGATCTTCCAACTGCCATCCGGCTGGCGGCAGGCGGTGCCATAGGCCTTCTCGGTCTTTCCGTCGATCGTCACGGTCTGCTGGAACTCGCGGCAATAATCGCCATTGCTGGCGGTGCCCTCGCGGGTCGGCGTCACCGTGCCGGAATGGCCGGTATCGGGATTGCGCCAGGAAATCGTCTGCCCGACCGGGGCGGTGGTCGCCTGCTGGCTGGCGCGCTCCATCGCCGCCCGGTCGGCCTTGTCCAGCGACTGCCCGATCTGGTTGCCCAGATAGGCGCCCGCCAGGGCGCCGGCGGCGACGCCGACCAGCTGGCCGGTCCCCTTGCCGAAGGCCGAGCCGATGACCGCACCGCCGATACCGCCCAGCACCGTGCCGATATTCTCCTTGTTCATCTCCGGCCCCTGGCCGTTTTCACAGCCGGCCAGACCGAAGGCGGCAACGACCATGGCAGCAAGCACCGCACGGGGTGCAGCGATCGAACCGAATGTCATACTGAGATTACCTCTTTAGCCTTGCCCTATACCGTTACTGCCGAGCGCGCGGCAGCAGGAGCGGCGCGATTCGCGCCGGCAATCCCGCGCATAAAGTATATTGGCCAGACTCCATGCGCCGCAAGGTGGCGCGACAAACTGAAATCGGCGGACAAGCCCCACTCCCTCGCCGCGAGGGTTCGCCGGCGCGATTCGCCGCCGCAGCGCGCGCGGCTAGCTTGCGCCGGCGCTAGGATTTCTCGGAAAAGCCGATGGTACTCAGGATCGAGGCCGGCTGGGACGCCAGCCTGGCGCCGTCGAACATATCGAGGCTGTTCGAGCGCATGATCGAGCGGAGCGTGCGGATGTAATCCTCGCCGCGCACCGAGTAGCGGCGCAGATGGCTGGCCAGGCTGTAGCTGTCGAGATCGGCGCCGGCATCGCGCATCTTCGCGCGCGCCTCGCGGAACTCGCGATAGCTGGAGCGCGTATTGAGATTGCGCATATAGGCGGCGACCGAGTTCTCCAGGCTGCTGAAGCGCTGGACCTCGTAGGTTTCGCCGTCCGGCCGGTTCTCCGGCACGATGCCCGAGCCGGTATTCCAGGTCCATTGGCCGTAAACCGCGTTGCCGAGCTGCGCGAAACGCGAGGTGCCCCAGCCGGACTCCTCCACGGCCTGCGCCAGCGCCAGTCCCGGCGGAATCACATCGACGCGGTTGAGCAGTTCGTCGATATCGACCTCGTCGAGGCCATAGCGGTTCGCGAGCTGCTGCAGCCAGGCCTGATCGCGCTGGCTCAGGCTGCCGCCGAATTGCAGGCGCTCATGCAGGCCTTCCAGCCGCTGGCGGTCGGCCGTGATGCGCTCGTTTTCCCGCAGGATATGCGGCAGCATGACGTTGATGAAGGCGCGCTTGCGCTTTTCGGTGATGCTGACATCGGCGATGTCGAGCGGCAGCGAAGTCAGGAAGATGCGCGGCACTTCAAGCTGGCCGCTGCTGCTGGCCTCGCTGAGATCGAAGCCCTGCTGGTCGAAGCGGCGCAGCATGGCATCGACCGTGCGCGCGGGATTGGCGCGCAAGGCCGTGCGGCGCGGCGACAGATGCCGGCCCTCGGCGACGCGACGGGCGGCTTCCTCCGGCGAGACGACCGGCACGGCGGCGGTATTGGCGCTCTCGGTCGGCTCGGGAACGGCGGTGCGCTCGGCCAATTGGCGTGCCGGCTCGACCACGGCGCGCCAGTCCATCTGCGCGATCTGGCGCAGGCGGTCCCAGGCGTCATGCACGCTGGCGCTGAGCGAGGCGTTTGCGTCTGCCGGCTCGATGGCGACCTGCGGGGCGCGGGTCAGCTGACGGCTGGACAGGAGGCCGACGCCGATACCGGAGGCCAGGCCGACGGCAAGCAACGTGCCGAAGCCGACCAGAACCAGCCGTACATCAGAGCCTATAGCAAGCAAACGCCGGTCGCGACTTGCCGACATGGGTCAAACCTCCACAGTTCTCAACGCCGTAACGACGCGCAATCCCGACAACAACATCGTCGAGACCACGAGGGCGTTGCCCTTGTGCGATCCCCCACCAGGAAACGCGTGAAACCAGCCGGCTCTAGACCCGAGCCGGCCGGGGTACTACTGAACGGCCCGGACTTCGGACACCTCCGGCACGTAATGCTTCAGCATGTTTTCGATGCCATAGCGCAACGTGGCGGTGGAACTCGGGCACCCGGCGCAAGACCCCTGCATGTGCAGGAAGACGACACCCCGCTCGAAGCCGCGGAAGATGATGTCGCCGCCATCCTGTGCCACTGCGGGACGGACCCGCGTGTCTATCAATTCCTTGATCTGCAGCACGATCTCGCGATCGGCCGGATCGTATTGCTCGTCTTCCGCCGCAGCCTGCGGCGCGGCGTCGTTCATCACCGGCCGGCCGGCGATGAAATGCTCCATGATCGCGCCGAGCAGGACCGGCTTGAGTTCGGTCCAGTCCTGCGCCGCGGACTTGGTGACGGTAATGAAATCGCTGCCCAGATAGACGCCCTCCACGCCCGGCACCGCGAACAGCCGCGTCGCCAGCGGCGAAACCTTGGCGGCCTCGGCGCTGGTGAAGTTGGCGCTAGCGCCCGCCTGCCCGGCAGCATGATCCGCCGGCAGCACGTCGCGGCCGGGCAGGAATTTCAGGGTCGCCGGATTGGGCGTGGTTTCGGTCTGAATGAACATCAATGGGTCCGCAAAAAGGTGACTGGAAATTGGTCGGGGGGTCCGCAAATATCAAGGGAGATAAGTTGGGCAATACTGGGGCAGAGCAACAAACTTGCGCTGCCGAGACGCCTGTAGAAAGATTTTTAACCAATGTGGATAAAATCGAGGGTTTTCCCCAGGGCTGTGAATCCATGAGCCAGGAGCCGATGGGGGTTCTGCGGGTGCCGAGCTGGCCCGATTCGCGCCTTCCGCTGTCGCCGGCGGCGCGCTGGCTGATCGATCATGCCGGCATCGTGCTGCCGATGAGCGAGCTGATCGACGGATTTTGCCGCCGCCTGCTCGATGAAGGCCTGCCGTTGCTGCGGGTCAATACCGGTCTGCCGTCGATGCACCCCCTGACGCTGACCCGCGGCTTCTCCTGGACGCGCGGCCAGGGCGTCGCGACGAGCGAACGCGGCCACGAGGTGCGCCAGTCCGGCGAATATCTGAATTCGCCGATCTACGTGATCCACCAGGGCGCCGCCGCCGTGCGCCGCCGGCTGGACGATCCCGGCGCGCCGCTCGATTTCGGCGTGCTGCACGACCTGAAGGCGCTGGGGGCAACCGACTATATCGCGCTGCCGATGCGCTTCACCCAGGGTCCAGGCATGAGCGCCGACGGCCGCGCCAACATTTCCTTCATGAGCTTCACCACCGACCGGCCCGGCGGCTTCCGCGCCGAGGAGTTGAGCTATCTGATGGAGCTGATGCCGCTGATCTCGATCCGGCTGGAGATCGAGGCGGCGCGGCGCATGACCCGCGACCTGCTCGAGACCTATCTGGGCCACGGCCCGGCCAAGCGCGTGCTGAACGGCAATTTCCGCCGCGGCCAGGGCTACGAGGTGGAGGCGGCGATCTGGCTGTCCGACCTGCGCGGCTTCACCGCCTATTCCGACCGCCATACCGCGCAGGACGTGGTGGCGACGCTGGACAGCTATTTCGACGCCATGGCCGAGCCGATCCAGGCCGAGGATGGCGAGGTGCTGAAATTCATCGGCGACGGCCTGCTCGCCATCTTCCGCGTCGAGGACGGCAAGACGCGCGGCGATGCCTGCCGCCGCGCGCTCATCGCCGCCGAAAATGCCTTTGCCGGCCTGCACGAGCTGAACCAGGGCCGCGGCATCGAGGGCGCGCCGCCCTTGCGCATCGGCATCGGCCTGCATGTCGGCAAGGTGGTGTTCGGCAATATCGGCGCCAAGGACCGGCTCGATTTCACCGTGATCGGCCGCGCCGTCAACGAGGTGGCGCGGGTGGAGACCCAGACCAAGGTGCTGGACCGGCCGCTGCTGGCGTCGGCCGCCTTCGCCGAGGAAGTGCGCGACCGCGCCATCCTCTCGCTCGGCTTCCATGTGCTGCGCGGCGTGCAGGAGCCGCAGGAGCTGTTCACGCTGCCGCCCGAAAGCTTCGCGGGCTACGAGTGAGGCGATCGCCCATTCATGGCTTGTTGCCCTGATGCCCACAAGCACCACCTGCGCTATATGCAAATGGCAGGCATACAACAGAAACACCCCTTGGGGGATAGGCAATGTGGTATGGACGGTACAATGCTATCTTATTTTGATTTTGCTTGCCGGCGGTGCCGCCGCCTATGCATTCAGCCGCATCGAAATTTTTTTCACGGTATTTAGGTCTAGTCATCCTTGTTAGAGTCGGCACTACACTACTTAACCTTCTTAGCAGCGCATTTCGTGGAAAGCCGCCCAGCTATGATGTGAAGATTGAACGCCAGGGCGATCGATCCGAGATGAGCTAAGCACCCCACCCTCTTTTTTCGTCATGCCCGTTTTTCGTCATGCCCGCGAAAGCGGGCATCCAGAGACTGGGCTCCCGCTTTCGCGGGAGCGACGACTATTCACAATTCCACTTCCTACGTCAGCCGGTCGATCTGCTCGTCCGAGAGATGGCCGGGGATCAGCGTGATCGGAAATTTCAGCGTGCCGGCCATCTGCGCGAAGGCAGTGACCAGCGGGCCGGGCGCCTCGGCATTCGGCGCCGCCGCCAGCACCAGCATGCGGATGTCGGGCTCTTCCTCGATCAGCTTGAGGATTTCCTCGCGCGCCATGCCTTCGCGGATCATCAGTTCGGGCATGATGCCCGATTCCTGGTTCACCTGCTCGGCCAGTTTCTGCAGCAGCGCCTCGGCGGCGTCATGCGCCTCTTCGCGCATGATCTCGGCGACGCCGGCCCATTGCTGGAAATCGACCGGCTCGATGACGCGCAGCATCACCACGCCGCAGCGCAGGTTGCGGGCGCGCCGCGTCGCATAGCGCACGGCGACGCGCACCTCCTCGGTATCGTCGACGATGACGAGGAATTTGCTGCGCCGCTTGGCTTCGGATTTTCTGGCTGCCGCCGTTTCGCTCATGCGCCTAGGCTGCCATTGCTCTCCGGGCTGAAGCAATCCCCAATGTCATGCAAAAACGCTCCCGCAACGGAGTTATTTCTGCAGAATATTGACGATCTCGTAGATCTGCGTGCGCGCCCGTTCGACGTAGAATCCCATCGAGGCGAGATGATTGGGCAAAATCACCGCATCCGCCTTGGCATTCGAGACCACCAGCGGGCTGAGCGAGGCGCCTTCGGCGAACGAGGCCATCATCTGATCCCAGGTGGCGCCCAATTCGCGGTCGCGGATCACATTGGAGAAATCCTGCTTCATCTCGCGCATCAGCAGGTAATAGGCATAAAGCTGGCCCTTGACGCTGTAGAAGACGTCGTCGCCCTGCATGTCGATCCACAGATGGCTGCCCTCGCGGATGCGGCGGTCGATCGCCGCGGATGACGAGCCGATATCGAGCGCGATGCGCTCCAGCGTCGCCTGCAGATTGTCGCCGCGGCGTTCGAACACCGCCTTCTCCTGCGCCAGCCGCGTATTGTAGCTGAGCAGCGCGCGGCGCGCCTTGCGGTACTGGTCCTCCGATTTCGCCGTCGGCAGCAGGGACGTGGAGAAATCGAAGATCCATTTGGTGCCGGAATATTGCAGCAGGCCGGCGGCCTCCTGCAGGTCGCTGTCGGTCTGGCTCGAGCCGCGCGTGCGGCCGATCTGATCCACCAGCTGGAAGGCGAAGCGGCCGAGCGCATGGATCATGCCGAGCTGGAAATTCGGCATGTTGTCCAGCACCGAGCCCGGCAGGAAGAACGGATCGTTGGCGACCCAGCCGTTGCGGTTGACCTCGCGGTCGATCAGGGCCGCCGCCATCGCCACGCTGTAGCTGCCGCCCTGGGTCATGTCGGCGGCCGGAACCTGGTAGTCGAGCCGGTCGTCGATCTTGTGGGTCAGCAGCATGCCGACCGGGTAATACAGTCCGAAGATCAGCACGAGCGCGACCGCGGCGAGAAGCGGCCAGCGGCGCCGCAGACCGGCGGAGAAGGAAGCGGAAGGATCGGTCATGTCAACAGGCCGGTTGCGGGGCGGGTCTGACGAATCTGGGGGCGGAAAGCGGCGGATTCAAGGCCGGTATTCCTCCAGGCCAAGACACGGGCCAAGACACGCGGATGCCCCTGCCGGTCATCCCCGCGCCTGTCACGCATCAGATGCCCGCCCGCCGCCTCACGGGCGCAGGAAACCGACCGTGTCGTAGACTTCCCTGATGATCGGCGCCGATATGGCGCGGGCGCGTTCGGCGCCCTCGCGCAGGATGCCGTCGACATAGGCCGTATCCTCCATCAGGCGGCGCATCTCCGCCGTGATCGGACTGAGCACCGCGACGGCAACATCGGTCAGCATCTTCTTGAACTCGGCGAAGCCCTTGCCGGCGCATGCGGCGACCGCCTGTTCCAGCGACCGGTTGGACAGCGCCGCATAGATGCCGAGCAGGTTCTCCGCCTCCGGCCGGCCCTCCAGTTCCTTGACGTCGCCGGGCAGCGGGTTGGGGTCGGTCTTGGCGCGCTTGATCTTGTCGGCGATGGCGTCGGCCGTGTCGGTCAGGTTGATGCGCGACTGATCGGAGGCATCGGACTTCGACATCTTCTTGCTGCCGTCGCGCAGGCTCATCACCCGCGTCGCCGGGCCGTAGATCTGCGGCTCGGTGAGCGGAAACAGCTCGACGCCGTAATCGTGATTGAACTTCTGCGCGATGTCGCGGGTCAGTTCCAGATGCTGCTTCTGATCCTCGCCGACCGGCACATGGGTCGCCTTGTAGGCCAGGATGTCGGCCGCCATCAGCGCCGGATAGGCGAACAGGCCCAGCGAGACATTCTCGCGATCCTTGCCGGCCTTCTCCTTGAACTGCGTCATGCGGTTCATCCAGCCCATGCGGGCGACGCAGTTGAAGATCCAGGCCAGCGTCGCATGGTCCGGGTTCTGCGACTGGTTGAACAGGATGTTCTTCTTCGGATCGATGCCGGAGGCAATCATCGCCGCCGCCAGTTCGCGGGTCGAACGCTTCAAATCGGCCGGGTCCTGCCACACCGTGATGGCATGCATGTCGACCATGCAGAAGATGCAGTCGAACTCGTTCTGCAGCGCGACCCAGTTGCGTATCGCGCCGAGATAATTGCCGAGATGAAGATTGCCGGAGGGCTGGATGCCCGAAAAGATGCGCCGTTGGAAGGCCATGTGAAGTCCCTGTGGTTTGGGGCGGTGGAAGGCCCCGGTCGTGGGAATCCCGGAAATCGGGATGTGCGGCGCGGTTATCGCCGAGCCGGGCCTAGCCGTCAACGGCCGGCGGCAGGGCTTGCGGCCCGGCCTCGGATTTCGGCGGCTTGCGCAGCATCGCCTTCCATTCGGCCGGCCGGGTCGCGCCGAAAGCCAGCGCGGCGGCGAGGAAGACCGCGATGCCGCCGGCCACCAGCGCGGCGAGGGCGGCAAGGCGCTCGGCCTGGCCGCCGGCATACCAGCCCGGCAGCAGATGGCGGTCGAGCGCCCACAGCACCGCGGCCATGACCAGCGCGGCGGCAAGGATGCGCAGCGCCCGGCTTTTCAGCCGCGCATCGGCCTGCCAGTGGCCGCGGCGATGCAGTATCCAGCCCAGCAGCAGGGTATTGGCGATGCCGGCCATCGCCGTGGCCAGGGCGAGGCCGACATGGGCGAACGCCTGCATCAGGAGCGCGCCGCCGCCGAGATTGATCGCGATGGTCACGAAGGCGACGCGCACCGGCGTCCTGGTATCCTGCCGCGCATAGAAGCTGGGCGTGAAGCTGCGCGAGAGCACATAGCCGGGCAGGCCGATGGAATAGGCCAGCAGCGCATCGGCGGTGGCATGCGCCGATGCCAGGTCGAACTCGCCGCGCTGGAACAGGATGGCGATGATCGGCAACGGCACGGTGATCAGGGCCGCCGCCGCCGGCAGGCTGAGCAGCAGACCGAATTCGATGGCGCGGTTCTGGTTGGCGATGGCGGCGGCATGGTCGCCGCGCGCCAGCTGCACGGAAATGGTCGGCAGCAAGGCCGTGGCGATGGCGACGCCGACCACGCCGACGGTGAGCTGGTTGATGCGGTCGGCATAGAAAAGATACGACACCGCGCCGGTCGGCAGCAGCGAGGCCAGCATCAGGCCGACGACGAGGTTGACCTGGGTGGCGCCGGCGCCGATCGCCACCGGCAGGATCAGGCGGAACAGCTCGCGCACCTTGCCGCTCCAGCGCGGCCGGCGCAGCGGCAGGTCCAGCTTCGCGCGCCGCGCCTCCCAGGCGAGCCAGAGGAACTGGAAGATGCCGCCGAGCAGCACCGAGGCGGCCAGGGCATAGCCCGGCCCGCCGACATGCGCCTGCATCAGCGGCAGGCCGGCGATCATGGTCAGATTGAGCAGGATCGGCGTCGCCGCCATGGCCGCGAACCGCCCGACGCTGTTCAGCATGGCGCCGTAGAGCGAGGCGAGGCTGATGAAGATCAGATACGGGAAGGTGATCGTGGTCAGCGCCACGGCGAGCGCGAAACGGCCGTCGGACGCATCCGGCGCATGGCTGAAGCCCGGCGCCAGCACGAAGATGACCGCCGGCATGGCCAGCTGCGCCAGGATGCTGAAGATCAGCGTCGCCGGCAGAAGAATGCCGAGCGCCTGTTCGGCAAAGCGCTTGGCCGCCGCGCGGCCCTCGGTGGCCTCGGTCCTGGCGAAGATCGGCAAAAAGCCGGCGGTGAAGGCGCCCTCGGCAAACAGCGAACGGAAGAAATTGGGCAGCCGCAGGCTGACGAAGAAGGCATCCGCCACCGGCCCGGTGCCGAGATAGCGGGCGATCAGCAGATCGCGCACGAAGCCGGCGATGCGGCTGAGCATCGTCAGGCTGCCGACGGTGGCGATGGCGCGGAAGAGGGACATCGGGACGATTCGTTAAACGACACTGCCCCCTCATGCCATGGCCGGGCCGTGGCATCCATGGGTTTTTTACCTCGCAGCCGAAAAAGCAATGCGCCAATGCCCGGACAGGCCGCCGCGTCCTTATATGCCGGAGCCGCTACTATGCCCGAGCCGCTAGGCCGCCTTGGCCTTGCTCGGCGCGGGCTTGTCCTCCGCCGGCATGATCTTCTTCATCAGATGCTTTTCGATCTGCGCCAGGCGGCGCTTGTCGGTCAGCTTCATGCCGGTCAGGTCCTGCACGTAGAAGACATCGACCGCGCGCTCGCCATAGGTGGCGATGCGCGCCGTGCCGATGGTGAGGTTGAGTTCGTACAGCCCGCGGGTGACGTCGTAAAGAAAACCCGGCCGGTCGCGGCCGTTCACTTCGATCACCGTCCAGCGGTTCGAGGCGTTGTTGTCGATCAGCACGCGCGGCTCGACCTTGAAGACCCGCGCCCGGCTGGGCAGGCCGGGCTTTTCGGCGGCGATCGCCTGGCGCAGCTTGAGATCGCCCGACAGGGCGCGCTCGATGGCCGAATAGAGCCGGGCCAGCCGCTCGGGCCGGTCGAACGGATTGCCCTCGAAATCCTGGATCACGAAAGTGTCGATCGCCATGCCGTCATTGGTGGTGAAGATCTTGGCGTCGACGATATTGGCGCCGCTGGCCGCGATGGCGCCGGCGACGCGGGCGAACAGGCCGGGATGGTCGCTGGCATACAGCGTAAGTTCGGTCACGGCGCGGAAGCGGTCGGATTTCGTCTCGATGGTCAGCGGGCGGCGCTCGGCATCGGCCTCGCGCATCATGCGGGCATGGCGGGCAATCGTCTCCGCGTCGTTCGAATACCAGTAATTCTCGTAATGGCGCTTGAGCAGGCGTTCGACCTCGGCCTTCGGCCAGTCGGCAAGCGCCCGGCGCAACGCTTCCTTGGCATCGGCGATGCGTTGATCGCGGCCGCGGCCGGTGAAGCCGCCGGAGAGATATTCCTCGGCGCGGTAGTAAAGCTCGCGCAGCAACTGGCCCTTCCAGCCGTTCCACACGCTCGGCCCGACGGCGCGGATATCGGCGACCGTCAGGCAGAGCAGCAGCCGCAGGCGTTCCGGGCTTTGCACGAGCTGCGAGAAGTCGATCACCGTCTTCGGATCGGCGATGTCGCGCTTGAATGCGGTGGCCGACATGGCGAGATGCCAGCGCACCAGCCAGGCGACGGTTTCGGTTTCGGCGGCGCTGAGGCCGAAGCGCGGCCCCAGTTTCATCGCCACCTTCTCGCCCAGCACGGAATGATCGCCGCCGCGGCCCTTGGCGATGTCATGCAGCAGCACGGCGACATAGAGCACGCGGCGCGACAGGACCTCCTCGATCACATGCACGCAGAGCGGATGATCCTCCTTCAGCGCGCCGCTTTCGATCTGCGACAGGATTCCGATGGCACGGATGGTATGCTCGTCGACCGTATAGGTGTGGTACATGTCGTGCTGGGTCTGCGCCACCACGCGGCCGAAATCCGGCACGAAGCGGCCGAACACGCCGGCCTCGTTCAGCCGCCGCAGCGTCGTCTCGGGATCGTTCCTGGAGCAGAGCATCTCCATGAACAGGCGGTTGGCTTCCGCATCGTTGCGCAGGCGGGCATCGATCAGCTTCAGGCTGCGCCGCACCAGACGCAGGGCTTCGGGATGGATGTCCAGCCCCTGTTCCTGCGCCAGATGGAACAGCCGCAGCATCTTGACCGGCTGCTTTTCGAACAGCGTCTCGTCGCGCAGCGTCACCCGGCCGCCTTCGATCTCGAAGCCGTCCATCTTCTTCGCCCGCTTGATCTTGGCGCGGAAGGCGGCGAGCGGCTTCTTCTTCTTGTGCCGCTCCTCCAGGGCGGCGGCGAAGATGCGCGTCAGATCGCCGACTTCCTTGGCGATCAGGTAATACTTTTTCATGAAGCGCTCGACATCGCGGCGGCCGGGCCGGTCGGCGTAATGCATCGCCTTGGCGATCTCGGTCTGCATGTCGAAGGTCAGCCGCTCCTCGGGCCGGCCGGCGAGGTAATGCAGATGGATGCGCACCGTCCAGAGATATTCCGTCGCCTGCGAGAAGCGGCGGTATTCCTCGGCGGTCAGCAGGCCGCGGCCGACCAGTTCGCCGACATCCTCCACGCCATAGACGTATTTCGCGATCCACACCAGCGTATGCAGATCGCGCAGGCCGCCCTTGCCTTCCTTGATATTGGGCTCGACCACATAGCGGGAATCGCCCAGGCGATGATGCCGCTCGTCGCGCTCGGCCAGCTTCTTTTCGATGAATTCCGGGCCGGTCTTGGCGCAGACCTCGGCCTGGAACCGCGCCTTCAGCTGCTCGGCCAGATCCTGATCGCCCCAGATCCAGCGCTGCTCCAGAATCGCCGTGCGGATGGTCACATCGCTCATCGAGAGACGAAGGCATTCATCGACCGAGCGGGTCGCATGGCCGACCTTCAGGCCGAGATCCCACAGCAGATACAGCATGTATTCGACCACCTGCTCGCCCCAGGGCGTCTGCTTGTAGGGAAACAGGAAGAGCAGGTCGACATCGGAAAACGGCGCCATCTCGCCGCGCCCGTAGCCGCCCACGGCAACGACCGACAGCCGCTCGGCCGCCGTCGGATTGGGCAGCCGGTAGATGCGGTTGACGGTGAAGTCGTAGGTCAGGCGGATGATCTGATCGGTCAGGTAGGCCAGCGACTGACGGGTGGGCAAAGCCGGAGTGCCGGCTTCGAATTTGCGGCGGATCACCTCGCGGCCTTTGCCGAGCGCCGCCTTGAGCAGCGCCAGCACCTGGGCGCGCTGCCCGGCCGCGTTCGGCACGCCCTCGGCGCCCAGGGCCTCGAGCTGCAGGGTCAGCGCCTTGCGGTCGATGATATCGCGCGGGTTCTCGATGATCGGGCGGACGAACATGCCCGTAATATAGGGTGGAATGCCGGCCGCGTCGTCAGCCTTGCGGCGGCCCTGACCAATAAAACCGCAACAGCCAAAGCCGGGCGGCAAGACGGGATAGCCCGGGCGGGCGCCATCGGCCCCGGCGCCGGCCCGGGATGGCCCTTTTCTTAGACACTCTGGTCTTAGACGCTCTGGAAATTCACCATGCCGCCGCCATCGATCACCATGGTCTGGCCGGTCATGAAGCTGCCGGCCCGGCTGGCGAGGAAGATCGCCGCGCCGGCGATCTCGTCCGGCTCGCCGACGCGCTTGAGCGCATAGCCATGCGTCGCCTTCTTGGCGATGTCCGGATTCTCCCATAGCGCGCGGGCGAAATCGGTCTTGATCAGGCCCGGCGCGATGCAGTTGGCGCGGATATTGTCCGGGCCCCATTCGACCGCGAGATTGCGCGCGAGCTGCATGTCGGCCGCTTTCGAGATCGCATAGGCGCCGAGCAGGTTGGAGCCGATCAGGCCGCCGACCGAGGAGATGATGATGATGGCGCCGTCCTTCCGCTTGGCCATGTCGGGCGCCACCATGTTGCACAGCCAGTGGTTCGACTTGATGTTGACATCCATGATCTTGTCGAAGGCATCGTCGGGGATGTCCTTGGCGGAACCGAAGAAGGGATTGACCGCGGCGTTGCAGACCAGGATGTCGATCCTGCCCCATTGCTTGATCGTCGCATCGACCAGCGCCTGAAGCTGCGCCTTGTCCGAGACATTGCAGGGCACCACGATGGCCTCGCCGCCCGCCTGCTTGATCTCGGCCGCGACCTTCTCGCAGGCCTCGGCCTTGCGGCTGGAGACCACCACCTTGGCGCCATGCTGCGCCATGCGCAGCGCGATGGCGCGGCCGATGCCGCGGCTGGAGCCGGTGATGACCGCGACCTTGCCGCCGAGATCGAAAAGATTGTCCTTGCCCGTCATGCGTTTCCCTATCCGTGTCGCCGGTGCCGCTTGCGGAAAGATTAGCCCGCCCCCGCCGCTGTGAACAACCGAAGGGCCGACTATATACTCACGGCCATGATCGCCCGCTTCGCTTCTGCCCGCCAGGTTGCCGCAACGGCAGCGCTCGCCATTGCCCTGACCGGCGCCCTCGCGGCCTGCAGCCATGAACCGCCGCCGCCGCCGCGCGTCGCCGCCTGGATCGGCGAGCAGACCGGACGATTGTTCATCAGCGTGCTGTCCGTCGAACCTTTGCGCGCCATGGCGCTGACCGGCCCGGATGGCCGCAGCTTCCAGCCGCGGCAATTGATCGGCCGCGGCGGCGCGGCCCCGTCCGATTACGGCAGCCGCCCCGGCATCGGCGTTTTCGGCGGCGGCGGCTCCAGCAGCGGCTATGGCGGCGGATTGAGCATCGACCTGCCGGTGCGCAATCCCTTCGGCGGCTCGGGCAATGCCTACCGGTCGAGCCAGGGCGAGTTCCAGCTGCCGGCCGAGGCGCTCGACAGCTACCGCCGGCGGCCGCAGGACTGGCGGCTGGAGCTGAGTTTCGACAGCGCTTCGGCCAGCCTGCCGGCGCCGCCGCTCCAACGCTAGCGGCCCAGTCCTGGGAACCCGGCCCCAGGAACCCGGCAAAAGCTGCCGCCAGGCTCCCTGCCTGCGGCATGAAAATAGCGGAAAACCGCGCCTGTCCCGCTGGCATGTGGCTTGCTGCTGCCTCCCTGTCGGATTTGCAGGGAGTGCTGTCATGGGAATCGCGTTGCTGTCGTTGCGTCAGGCCGAACGGGTGGAGCCGCAATTGAAGGCGGCCCTCAGCGGGCAATCGGCAAGCCGCCAGGCCACCGCCGCCGCTCCGAAAAAGGCGGATCTGAAAGTGGCCGGCGCGCCCCAGCTGACCGCCCGCGAACGTCTGGCGCTGCGCGAGGCGGGTCCGGCCGCCGCCGCCGCGGCCCTGAGCGCGCGGCAATACGTGCAGCAGCTGACCATCATGGAGCAGGAAACCACGCGGGCGCAGATGGTCTGGGCGCTGGGCCGCATCGAGCCGGCGGAGCTTGAGACCATGGTGAAGTCCCTGGCCAAGATGCGCGGCCGCTATGCCAGCCTGATGCTGGAATACGCGCAGAGCGAGCGGCCGATCGGCAACATCGCCTTCGAGGAACTGCGCGGCCTGCGCGAGCGGATCGAGGAATTCGAGCGCGGCCTGGACACCATCAAGGCGGCCATCCTCGACGGCACCGCCGAAGTGGCCGGGGTGAAGACCGCCAGCCTCTGAGGGCAGCAAGCGGCGCCGGCAACGCCCCCGTTGCCGGAAAATTACTATCGCGCGCCGCCAGGCTTCCTATCATCGGATCATGCCCAGCCGCTTTCCCTCGATGCGAAAGCTCGCGGCGCCAATCGCCGCCATTGCCGCGGCATGGCTGGCGCTCTGCCCCGGCGCGCAAGGCCCGCGGGCCGCGCAACTGCCCGAAGTCAGTTTCGTCGCCGCGAAATTCCCGCCTTATACGCTCGAGACCGCCGATGGCGGCGCCGGACCGACGGCGGCTCTGCTCGCCGCCCTGGCGCAGCGCGTCGGCCAGCGGCAGGCGGCGCTTGAGGTGCTGCCGCTGCCGCGCGCGCTGCTGCAGGCGCGCAACGAACCGAACACGATGATCGCCCTCGTCGCGCGCACCATGCGGCGCGAGGATCAGTTCTACTGGGTCTGTCCGGTCCTCGATTACGATGTCGCGATGTTCCGCCGCCGCGACCGTCCCGAGGTCGCCGCCGGCGATGTCGCCGGGCTGGCGCGCTGGAAGATCGCCGGCGCCAATCGCGACGTGAAGACCAATTACCTGCTGCGGCAGGACGTGCCGGTGATCACCACCGCCGACGAGGATACCGCCGTGCGCCTGCTGCTATACGGCCGCGTCGATGCGACGCCGGCGCATCCGGCCAGCATCCGCGCGCGGCTGCGCGACATGGGCGAGCCGGCCGATGTGATCGAGCCGTTTCTTGCCTTGCCCGACCTCACCAGCACGCTGTATCTCGCCTTCGGGCGCTCGACCCCCGGCGCGGTGGTCAAAACCTACAGCGATGCCTGCCAGGCGATGATCGCGGCCGGCGCGGTCAGGCGGCTGCTGTCTCCCGCCGCGAACTGAGGCACGGCGAACCGAGACATGGCCAACCGGCCTATCGCCTCACGTCGAAGGCAAGCCGCAGGGCGAGCGCCGCGAAGACGCCGCCCAGCAGCCGGTTCTGCCAGCGCACGAAGCGCGGCCGCCGGCTGAGCCATTCGCCGAGCCGGCCGGCGATCAGCGCGATGCCGCCATTGACCAGCCCGCCGGCGAAGCTGAGCACGAAGGCCAGGATCAGCGCCTGCCAGATGGCGGTGTCCGGATCGGGCTGCATGAATTGCGGAAACAGCGCCAGGAAGAACAGCGCCACCTTGGGATTGAGCAGATTGGTCAGCAGGCCCTGGCGGAACAGCGACCAGAGCGGCAGGCGCGGCAGATCCGGGCGCGGCGGCTGGAATCCGCCGGCGCCGCGAAACGCCTGGATGCCGAGATAAAGCAGATAGCCGGCGCCGGCCCAGCGGATGGCCTCGAAGACGACCGGCGCGATCAGCAGCACGCCGCTCAGCGAGAAGCCGGCGATCAGGGCATGGCCATAGCAGCCCACCGTGATGCCGGCCAGCGTGGTCAGCCCGGCGATGCGGCCCTGCGCGACGCTGCGGGTCATCACCAGCAGCATGTCCGGGCCGGGCGTCAGCGCCAGCGCGAAGGCGGCGGCGGCGAAGGTGAGCAGGGTGGCAAGGTCCATCATGATGTTTCGATCTTCGGCTATCCGATCATGGGCAGCGGCGAATGAAATCCAATCCAATCGGCTCGGTATCGTTGCGAGTGATCCTATACCGTCGGCAGCCATTGTCTTCCACGACCTGCAAAGTAGCAAACCCGTACATGCTGCCAGTGTGCCAGGGTACGCTTTTATCGAGCTCGATAGCATACGAGAAGGCAACTTCAACGGCCGGGATTGCGCCAGCCGGAATAAATGTCGGCCAGCTACCGAGTTTTCCTGGTTCGTCATCCGCGTGCGACAAACGGGAGCGATCTGCCCCACTTCGCTCCGAATTCTGAATCGTTTTCTGTTTCTGCTCGCTGTTTTGCCGGCTTGCCTGTTGCCGCTCCGGATGCCGTTGTTTCGGCTGTGGCGGTATCGTTGGTTGCGTAGGCAGCAGATACCAGAGTGCCAGGGACAGCAGAAATGCTGTGATCGCCACGCGAGTCCATCTGCGATAGCCCCTCCCGGACGACCATCGCGCGGCACGAAGCCTCGATTCTACGACAGCAGGAGATATAGCTGCGGGTAAACTGCGGTCGGGGTGAGTGAGGTGCTGCTGATCCAGCCGCGGGCCGCCGACTTTGACGGCCATCGATCCAAGACTTGCGATGATCGCCTCGATCCGTTTTTGCGGAACGAATCTGCCTGTTTCCGATGCGACGATTTCCTGGAGTTTCTCCGGCAGGCGCGGCATATCTTCCGCAAAAGCATAGTGCACGTTCCGGCGCTCAAGGTTTTGTCCCTTGGTGACGGCGCGGGACGTGTGGGGGAAAATGTAAAATTCATGTTCCAGATAGCCGAGTTCCGCTGGAGACGCCCCGGCAATCTGCGCAATGGTGCGGCAGACTCCTTTCTTGGCGCTCCATAGCTGCGTTGGATCGACTGGCTTGAGTTTGGCGCCCGCACGCGTCGTGCGCGGCCACAGAACGCCGGCTCCCGCCGGCTGTGTCACCTCGACGAAACCTCCTTTAACCTCAATGTAGAAGATGCGGTTGTACCGGATCAGAACGTAGTCGATTTCACGATTGAAGCCGCTCGCATTGCTTTCCCGCACGGAATAGAAGACATGCCAAGTGGCATCCATCTGCTCCAGGATGTCCCACACCTGCCGCTCTGCATCGCGGCTGCGTTCGCGGAAAAAATCCGGCCGAACCGGCGGATAGAAGCTCGCCATTTTGCTCCTGCCACTTTGCCCCTTTCGGATCTATAGCAGGAGTTGTGTGAACTTCAATCACCACATTCTCTGGTCGAGGTTACGCCATATCCAGCACGAAATCGTAGCGGCCGATCTGGCCGGCCTCGTTCGCGGCGACGGCGAGCAGCAGATGCTTGTTGAACAGGGCGTCCTGCGCGTTGCGCGGCTCGTCGGGAAAATAGAGCTGCGTCGTCAGCACGGCGCGCTGCGGCGCCTGCAGCTTGAAATGGATATGCCGGGTCCGCCCGGTATAGAGGCCGGGCACGAGGGTTTCGAACTGCCAGCGGCCCTGGGCATCGGTGAATTGATGGCCGCGCAGCCGATAGCCCTCGGCATCGTATCGGCCGGCATCGTCCGCCTGCCAGAGATCGACCAGCACGCGCTCGACGGGGCGGCAACGCCGCGTCAGCACATAGCCGCCGATCCTGAGCGGCGTGCCGGCCATGCCAGGTTCGAGCAGGCGGGAGCGTTCCGGCGAGCCGGTTTTGAAATACGGTCCCTCTTCCGCCGCCTCGGTCGGCGGATTGTCGCCGTCATGGCAGCTCGGGGTCGGCGTCATCTCCCGGGCGGCAACCGGCAGCCTGCCGCCATTCTGCGGCCAGGCGGAGCGCGGCATGGCCGCCAGAAGGAGGGCCGGCATGAACATGGCGCGGCGCGTCAACATGATGGGTCAGCCCCCTCGGCAGGATCGCCCATAGCCTACACGGTTCGCGCCGGCATTCCCTGCGACAAAATCGAGATTCCGCTTGACTTACAGAACGACCGTTCGTATTTTGACCGTATGAGCAAAGGCCAGCAGACCCGAGCCACCATCGTCTCCGAAGCCATGCGCGCCGCCAGCGTGGAGGGCTTCCAGGGGATTTCGATCGGCATGCTGGCCGAACGGCTGAAAATGTCGAAATCCGGCCTGTTCGCGCATTTCGGCTCCAAGGAGGAGCTGGAGAAGGCGGTCCTCGACGAGGCGGCCGACCGCTTCGCCGCAATGGTCTGGCAGCCGGCGCTGCAGGCGCCGCGCGGCCGGCCGCGCATCGAGGCGCTGTTCCACAACATGCTCGACTGGATGCTGCATAACCGCGATCTGCCGGGCGGCTGCATCTTCATGGCATTGTCGGTGGAAATGGACGATAAGCCCGGCCCGGTGCGCGACGACCTGGCCGAGATGCAGACGCGCTGGCAGGCGACGGTGGCGCGCAGCGCGCAGATCGCCGTGCAGGAGGGGCATTTCCGCGCCGATCTCGATCCGCGGCAATTCGCCTTCGACATGCAGGGCATCATGATGGCGATGAGCTATTACCGCCGGCTGCTGAAGGATCCATCCGCGGTGCAGCGCGCCGAAGCGGCCTTTGCCGATTTGCTGGCCCGCTCGGCCGCGGCGCCGGCGGCCATCGAAACCGCGCCATTGCGCAGCCTGTAACGGCGCCGTGGCGCGAACGGCACTCTGCTCTCCGGCAGAGCCTTGCGTACCGCGTAGATGAGTCTTGTGCAGATGAGCACCGTAAAGATGAGTACCGCGTAGATGCGTATCGCCCCGCCAACATGGGGCCGGCGGCCTTCACCCGAACCGGGCCGCCGGGCGTCTGCCGCGTTGCTTTAGTCGCGTTGTCCCTATTGTTGTCTCTGCTGCGCGCCGCGACGGGATGAATCCAGCCGGCCGCATCGTTCCGGCAGCAATCCGCCCGGGACGAACCTCGGAAAAAGAAAGGCCTCCCCAATGACCTATCATGTCTCTCTCGACCTTCCGCTGATCCATGTAAGGCACGACCGTTCGTTCTCAGTCCGGATACCGGACCGGATGCAGGACCGGATGCAGGACCGGCCTGCCGCGCCGGCCGCCACGCCAGCAGCGGAGATGCCCTGGCTGTCCGGGCTGGATGACGCCAAGGCCTTCGACGGCCTGCATCGCCCCTGGTGGCGCTGGCTGCTGCCGGAGCCGGCGCCGCTGATGCGGACCTGGCGGCAGCGGGCGAAGATGCGGCGCGCGCTGGCGCAGATCGACGCCCATACCTTGCGCGATGCCGGCATCGATCCCGGCGCGGCGCATTTCGAGGCGTCGCTGCCCTTCTGGCGCGCGCCGATCCGTCTGCGCGATAGCAGCGCCGATTGACCGGTCCGGACGCTTACGGGCCGAGGATGTCGCGCTTCTTCTGCAGGTATTCGTCGCGCTGGATTTCGCCCCTGGCGTAACGCTCCTCGAGCAGACTCAGGCCGGCCGAAAGGGGCGGCCGGCGCGACGCCTCGCGGCCAGACAACGAGCGGATCAGCACGACGATGCCGAGGATCACCAGCGCCAGCAGCAGCAGCGCCGCGATGCCGTGCCACGGCATCCACCATCCGCCCCAGCCCATGGCATGATAAGGCCCGTTCCAGTACATGGCGTTTACTCGACCGGCCGGTAGAAGCCGGTATGCCGATCGATCGCGTAGCGCTGCACCAGGGCATCCTTGTCCGCGGTGACGATCTCCGCCGTGATCATATCGGCATCCTTCTCGGCGACGGCGCCAAGCTTCAGATGCGGATTGCCGATGATCGCCAGCCAGCGCTGCAAGCGCGCCTGCACATCCTTGACGGAGAGATCGAGATCCGGCCGGCCCATCATACCAGGGCCCATCATCATGGCCGGATACATGCCCGGATACATAGCCTGGTACATGCCCTGGCCGCCGTAACCGGGACAGCCGCCCGGCTCCATCATCCCCGGACTCATCATTCCGGCAGTCATCATTCCGGCAGTCATCATTCCGGGCGTCATCGTCCCGGGCGTCATCGTCCAAGGTGCCATCATCGCACCGAGGTTCATCATCGTCCCGGGATTCATCATCGTCCCGGGATTCATCATCCCCGGCATCGCCTGGCCCGTCATGCCGGGCGGATGCGCCGATGCCGGCACGGCAACGGCGAGCGCGGCCGCCAGGGCCACTGCGGCAGGGCAGAGCAATCGAGCATTGTTCCCGCGCATCGTCAGTTCCTCTTTGCTGCGAGGCCGCCTTCCGCGGCGCGCAACCGAACCGCCGCTTCGCGAGGCGCCTTTCAGCATAAGCGCGGCCCGGCCGGCGGCATTGATGTAGCGCAACGGCATGCCTGAATCACAAAAAGGCGATCAGCAGGGCGGTTCCATTTGCCTGCCGCGCCGCGACTGCCTAATGTTCCCTGGTCCGACAATCGGGCGAAGGGGAGGAATAGATGCAAGACGCCGGCATTGCGGGCACCGCCACGCCCGCGCCGTCCGACCAGATGGTCGAGGAACTGGCCCATCGCCGGCTGCCGCCGCTGCTGCGCGGCATATTCGCGCTGCTGACGCTGACCACCATCGGCATCGTGCTCAACCAGCAATTCAACCTGCATCTGTTCGGCGTCACCGTGGTGGAGAACCGGTATCTCTTCATCCTGGTCGCCGCCACCCTGCCAATGGTTTTCCTTGCCTTCCCCTGGCGCCAGAGCCGGTCCCAGAGCGGCGGCGTGCCGCTCATCGACATCGCCACCGCGATCGTCACCGTCCTCGCCATCGGCTGGTTCGCCTGGCAGGCGGAAAACATCCTCGCCGAAGGCTGGGAATTCTCGCCGCCGCTGATGGCGAAGATACTCGGCACGGTGCTGTGGATCGTCATCCTCGAGGCGCTGCGGCGCACCGGCGGCACGGCGATCTTCGTCATCGTCACGCTGGTGTCGCTGTATCCGGTGGTGGCCGATGTCATGCCCGGCCCGATCCGCGGCATCGGCCAGACGCTGGAGGATACGCTGGCCTATCACATCGTCTCCTCCGAAAGCGCCTTCGGCATTCCGATGCGCGCCTTCGGCGAGATCGTCATCGGCTTCATCGTCTTCGGCGTGGCGCTGAACCATACCGGCGGCGGCAAGTTCTTCAACGACGTCGCCTTCGCGCTGGTCGGCGGCGTGCGCGGCGGCGCCGCGCAGGTCGGCGTGATCTCCTCGGCGCTGCAGGGCTCGATTTCCGGCAGCGTGATCTCCAACGTCATCTCCTCGGGCGTCGTCACCATTCCGGCGATGAAACGCACCGGCTTCCGGTCCGATTACGCCGGCGGCGTCGAGGCGGTGGCCAGCACCGGCGCAGTGCTGATGCCGCCGGTGATGGGCTCGACCGCCTTCGTGATGGCGAGCTTCCTCGGCATCCCCTATGGCGATATCGCGCTGGCGGCCGCCGTGCCGGCCCTGCTGTTCTATTTCGGCCTGGCCGTGCAGATCGACGCCTATTCGGCGCGGCTCGGGCTGAAAGGCATGAAGCGCAGCGAACTGCCCAGCCTCGGCGCCACCATGAAGGCCGGCTGGCTCTACATCCTTGTCTTCGCCGTGCTGATCTTCCTGATGGTCTACGAGCAGCGCGAGGCCGTCGCGCCCTTCGCCGCCACCGCGCTGCTGCTGGTGATCAACCAAGTGCTGCCCTCGCACCGCCTGTCCTGGGCCAAGCTGCTCGACCTGATCGCCGCCGTCGGCCGCGCCCTCGCCGAACTGGTGGCGATCCTCGCCGGCGTCGGCTTCATCATCGGCGCCTTCTCGGTGACCGGCCTCGCCGGCACGCTGGCCAATGACCTGGTCTATCTCGCCGGCAGCAATCCGCTGATCCTGCTGATCATGGGCGCGATCACCAGCTTCTTCTTCGGCATGGGGATGACGGTCACGGCCTGCTACATCTTCCTCGCCATCGTGCTGGCGCCGCCGCTGGTCAAGGCCGGGCTCGATCCCCTGGCGGTGCATCTCTTCATCATGTATTGGGGCATGATCTCCTTCATCACGCCGCCGGTCGCGCTGGCAACCTTCGCCGCGGCGCCGCTCGCCCGCACCTCGCCGTTCAAGATCGGCTTCACGGCGATGCGGCTCGGCGCCGTGATCTATATCGTGCCGTTCTTCTTCGCGCTCAACCCGGCGCTGATCCTCAAGGGCAATGCGTTTGAGGTCATCCAGGTGATCGTCACCGCCTTCATCGGCGTGGCGCTGATCGCGGCCGCGATCCAGGGCTATATGGTCGGCATCGGCCGCCTCGATCAGGGACCGCTGCGCATGCTCGCCCGGCTTCTGCTTTTCATCGCCGGCTTTGCCTTCGCCGCCCCCGGCGGCAACCTGATTCCGGTCAGCAACGGCACGCTCGCCGGCGCCGGCGTCCTTCTCTTCGCCGCCGCTTTTGTCTTGCTGCGCCTGGCCGGACGCGACACACTTGTTTCCGCAACCAAGTGAATAAAAGGGAACGCAGGAGGGAGCTCTCATGAAGCATGCAATCAAGCCGTTGCGCATCGCGCTCGGCGCCGCCGCGATGGCGGCGCTGACGATCACGGGCGGCACTGCCCTGGCGCAGAAGCTGCCGTCGCAGCTGACCTGGACCGCCTATGATGTCGGCTCGGGCGGCTACAACCAGGCGGTTGCGATCGGCAATGCGCTGAAGAACAAGATGGGCGTCACGCTGCGCGTGCTGCCGGGCAAGAACGACGTCTCCCGCACCGTGCCGCTGCGCGAGGGCAAGGTGCCCTTCTCCGCCAACGGCGTCGGCGGCACCTACATGGCGCAGGAAGGCATGTACGAGTTCGGCGGCAAGGGCTGGGGCCCGCAGCCGGTCCGCTCGCTGCTGCTGAACAATTCCGACGCGCTGCTGACCATCGTCGCCGCCGGCGATCTCGGCGTGAAGACGATCGCCGACCTGAAAGGCAAGCGCATCGCCTGGGTGATCGGCGCGCCGTCGCTGAACCAGAACATCACCGCGCTGCTCGCCTATGCCAACCTGACCTGGAACGACGTGACGAAGGTCGAGTTCGGCGGCTTCGGCCAGGCGATGGACGGCATCATCAACAATCAGGTGGACGCCGCCTTCACCTCGACCATTTCCGGCAAGGCCTTCCAGATCGAATCCTCGCCGCGCGGCATCGCCTGGCCGACGGTTCCGCATGGCGACAAGGAGGGCTGGAAGCGCCTGAAGGCGCATGCGCCGTTCTACGTGCCCTTCATGGGCACCGAGGGTGCCGGCCTGTCGAAGGAGAAGCCGGTCGAAGGCGCCACCTATCCCTATCCGGTGCTGATGACCTATGAAAACGTCGATGCCGGCCTGGTCTATGCCATGACCAAGGCGATGGTCGAACTGTTCAACGACTACAAGGACGCGGCGCCCGGCAATATCGGCTGGGACCTCAAGCGCCAGGTCTTCGACTGGGTCGTGCCGGTGCATGAGGGCGCCGTCAAATACTTCAAGGAGATCGGCGTCTGGAAGCCCGAATACGACAAGAGCAATGCCGAGCTGATCAAGCGCCAGAAGGTGCTGGCGGATGCCTGGGCGGCGCATGGGAAGGGCTCGTACGCGGACGATGCGGCGGCGATGAAAGCCTGGCAGAAGATGCGCGCCGATGCGCTCGTCAAGGCCGGCATGGAGCCGGTGCTGACCGAGTGGTGATCCCCGTCGCCGGTTGAATTCGGCGCAATTGCAGCGGGACAATTCTGCGCTTCATTCCCGCTGCGCGGCGACCGTATAGTGAGGCGGCCAATGAAAGGGCCGCCTCATGTCCGCCGACCTTCTGCTCGAGCATATCCGCCGTTCCGCCCGCTACAACCAATGGGCCAACCGCCGGCTCTATGATGCCTGCGCCGCGCTGGCGCCGGCAGGATACTACGCGGCGCGGCCGAGCTTCTTCGGCAGCATTCACGCGACGCTCAATCACATCCTGGTCGGCGACAGCATCTGGCTGGGCCGCTTCAAGAATGCCGTCCCCGCGCATATCACGGCGCTCAATCAGATCCTGCATCAGGATTTCGCACAGCTGCGCGCCGCGCGCGCGGCGAAGGACGACGAGATCATCGCCTATTGCGATGGCATCGACGCGGCGCAGCTGGGCCGGACCTTCACCTACACCAACTCGCGCGGCGAGACCTTCACCGATCCGCTGCTGCCGCCGCTGATGCATTTCTTCAATCACCAGACCCATCATCGCGGCCAGGTGCATGGCCTGCTGAGCCATGCCGGCGCTGCGCCGCCGCCGCTCGACCTGATTCACTATCTGCGCGAGACGGCCTAGTCGGCGGCCGAGGCCTCCGCCGGCTGCGGCTGCCGGCGCAGCAGCGCCGGCTGCCAATCCTCGCGGCAAAGCTCCTCCCGGCTCCAGACGATCTCGCCGGCATAATTCTCCAGGCTGTCGAGCGGCATCGGCGCGCCATCGGTCCAGTTGACGCAATGCGGCCGGAAGCCCCAGCCGATGAGCAGGTCGGCCATTTCCGTCGGCTGGCCATAACGGGACAGATGCTGCGGCTCGTATTCCGTCTGGATCAGGATCGACGGATTGGCGGCGATCATCGCGCGCGCGCCGCGCAGGACATTCGCCTCGAAGCCTTCCACGTCGATCTTGATGTAGTCGATGCGGGCGATGCCGCGCCGGGCGCAGTAATCGTCGAGCGCGACCACCGGGACGGTTTCGCCCTGCTCGGTCCGGGTCGCGATATGGCTCTCGCCCGGATTGCGGCCGTTGAAGGCGATCCGGGTTTCACCGCTTTCGCTGCCGACGGCGAGATTCTCCACCGTGATGTTGCCGTCGCAATTGCGCGCCACGTTGGACAGCAGATAGCCGTAGATGGCGGGATGCGCCTCGAAGCTGACGACGCAGCCCGCGCCGCCGACCTGCTGGCTGGCCGGCACGGCATAGAGGCCGATATTGCCGCCGATATCGAAGAAGACCGAGCCGGGCGGCAGCGCGCGGCGCCAGAAGCGCGTGATGTTGAGATCGCGCTGGCCGAAAATCGCGGCGATGAAGGATGAGATGTTGTTGCGCGGCGAGCGGAACAGACAGCCGCCGCAGGCCTCGAATTCGAGATCGCCGCCGGCCAGCTGCTCGCGCCAGGTGAACAGCAGCGTGCGCAACGCAAACCGCGTCGGATCCTCGTAATAGGGCGGATAATCCCTGATCCAGCGCAACCGACCGATAAAAGGACGCAGCCCCAGGCGCATTGACGTCTCTCCAATTCGCTTTGCTCGTTGGCTGGAACGATTCCTCGGCAGACTGCGGAGATGCGCGCCGGCAATCAAGCCCGCAGGCTATGCGACACCGTGACCTTTTCGTGCCGCGGTCACCTCGTGGTCACGCAGACTTGGTTGTCACGCGCGGGATGCTACGTAATCTTGAATGGTGGTCGGAACAGCAAGAATGGTGGAGCGATGCGCATCCCGTGTGACCGGGTCTGCCGCGGTGGCCATGTATGCCTCGCCGGGATGACCTGCGCATGAGAATCCTGCATCTGAGCACGTTCGACACCGACGGCGGCGCGGCGCGCGGCTCCCTGTGGCTGCACGAGGCGCTGCGCCGGCGCAATGTCGATTCCGCGCTGATGGTCGGCAGCAAGCGCGGCGACGATCCCTCGGTGCTGCGCCTGCCGCTGCTCAAGCGCGTCGCGGCGAAGCTGCGCATGCGCCTCGACGACCTGCCGCTGCGCCGCTACGAGAAGACCGACGAATCCTTCTGGAGCGTCGGCTGGCTGCCCGGCCGGCTCGACCAGGCGGTCAAGGCGCTGGCGCCGGACATCATCCATCTGCACTGGGTCGGCGCCGGCTTTCTGCCGATCGCCGCGCTCAAGCATTTCCACCGCCCGGTGGTCTGGACCCTGCGCGACATGTGGAGCTTCACCGGCGGCTGCCATTACACCGGCGGCTGCGATCAGTATCTCGAGGGCTGCGGCGCCTGCCCGCAGCTCAATTCCGACGATCCGGAGGATCTGTCGCGCCGCATCTGGCGCCAGAAGCAGAAGCATTGGCGCGACGCCGATCTCTGGCTGGTGCCGATCAGCCACTGGCTCGGCGACTGCGCGCGGCAAAGCCCGCTGCTCGGCCATCTGCCGATCGAGGTGCTGCCCAACGGCCTCGACACCGCCGTCTTCCGTCCCTTCCCGAAGGCGACGGCGCGCCAGCAATTCGGCCTGCCGAACAACCGCTGGATCGTCACCTACGGCGCCATCAACGCGATGCGCGACGCCCGCAAGGGCTTTCGCGAATTGCTCGGCGCGCTGGAACTGCTCGGCCGCCATCCCGGCGCCGAGAAGATCCTGCTGGTCGTCTTCGGCGACCTGCAGCCCGGCGACATCCCCGAGACCGGCATCGAGATCCGCCATGTCGGCTACATCAACGACGACGAGCGGCTGACCCGGCTGTATGCCAGCTCCGACGTCGCGGTGATGCCGTCGCTGCAGGAGGCGTTCGGCAAGACGCTGATCGAGGCGATGGCCTGCGGCACGCCGGTGGTCGCCTTCGATCATGGCGGGCCGCGCGACATCATCAGCCATTGCGTCGACGGCTATCTCGCCAGGCCCTTCCGCCCCGACGACCTGGCGCAGGGCATCCTGTGGTGCCTCGAACAGATCGCCTCGGGCAACGATCTCGGCGCGGCGGCGCGGGCCAAGGTGGAAGCCGAATTCGACATCGAGGTGGTGGCCGCGCGCTATCACGAGCTCTACACCCGCATCCTCAGCCCGGCCCGCCGGACCGCCAACGACCAGCCGGCCGCCGGGCCGCATCAGACGCATGAATACATGCCGTCCTTCGACCTCGGCAATATCGGCATCTGCTCGATCATCGGCCAGGGTCTTGCCTTCGGCCTGGGCCTGCTGCCGCTGATCGCCTAGCCGGCTTTGCGCCGGCTTACGATTTCCGTCTGCTCACATTCCGTCTGCTCACATTCCGTCTGCTCACAGGGCCGCGTAGTCGATCTGCGCGAAGCGGTCGAGCGACTTGCCGCCCTGCGGCATCGGGTATTTCAGCCCCGAGGCGCAGTTGAACAGCACCACGCGCTCGTTCTTCTTGATGCGCCCGTCGGCCAGCGTCTGCTTGTAGGCGGCATAGGTCGCGGCGCCCTCGGGGCAGAGCAGCAGGCCCTCGCCTTTCGCCACCTCGTCCAGCCCGGCCGCGATGGCCGCATCCTCGACGGCGATGGCGAAGCCGTTGCTTTCGCGCACGGCGTCCAGGATGAGGAAATCGCCGATCGCCGCCGGCACGCGGATGCCGGAGGCGATGGTATGCGCATTCTCCCACAGCCTGGCATGGCGCTCGCCCTGTTCGAAGGCGCGCACGATCGGCGCGCAGCCCGCCGCCTGCACGGCGATCATCTTCGGGCGCTTCTTGCCGATGAAGCCGATCGCCTCCAGTTCGGCGAAGGCCTTCCACATGCCGATCAGGCCGGTGCCGCCGCCGGTGGGATAGAAGATCGCATCGGGCAGTTCCCAGCCGAGCTGTTCGGCCAGTTCCAGCCCCATCGTCTTCTTGCCCTCGATGCGGTAGGGCTCCTTCAGGGTGGAAGTGTCGAACCAGCCCGCCGCCGCCTTGCCCTCGTTGACCAGCTTGCCGCAATCGTTGATCAGGCCGTTGACCTTGTAGAGCCGCGCGCCCTGCAGGGCGATCTCGTCCATGTTCACCTGCGGCGTATCGTCGGGGCAGAACACCACCGTCTCGATGCCGACATGCGCCGCATAGGCGGCCAGCGCTGCGCCGGCATTGCCGTTGGTCGGCATCGCCATCTTGGTCACGCCCAGTTCCTTGGCCATGCAGACGGCGAGCGCCAGACCGCGCGCCTTGAAACTGCCGGTCGGCAGCCGGCCTTCGTCCTTGACGATCACCGCGCCGCTGGCGCCCAGCGCCCGGGCGAGGCGCGGCAGCGGGATCAGCGGCGTCATCACCTCGCCGAGGCTGACGACGTTTTCGGTGCGCCGCACCGGCAGCAATTCGCGATAGCGCCACCAGTTCGGCGCGCGCGCGGCGATCTTCTCCTTCGTCATCGCCGCCTTCACGCCGGCGAGATCGTAGCGCACCAGGATGGGATAGCCCTTGGGCGAGAGATTGTGCAGCGTATCGGCGGGCAGCCGCTCGCCGGTCATGCCGCATTCGAGATGGGTAACGAAGGTGGGCGTCTCGGGGATGGAAGCGGGTGCGCTCATGGGGCTGGCCTTGCTGGGTTCTACATCGCGGCGGGAGGAAATGATGGCAGTGCAATCAATGCTTCATATCAGTCCGTTTCGCCGCGCTTGTGAACCGTTTCGGTACGGCTTTGGGGCGGATTCGAATCACGTTCCGGCGAATGCGAGTCGCATTCGGTCCGGTTCGGGTCGGATTCAGGCCGGTTCGGGTCGGATTCGGGTCGATTTGCGACGGATGTTCGCCTGGCGGCGCTTATCCGCGCTTAAACCGCGCGGCGGCGCCTTATCTGGCCTGTCTTTCTCTTCTCCCTGTCTCCCTCTTCTCCCTGTCTCCCTCTTCTCTCTGTCTCTTCTTCTCTATTAATCCCGCTTCGCGCCGCCGGCGACGGCAGGCAACCGCTGCGGACCATTCGTGACCGTTCGTGACCGCTGGCGACCGTTTTCGGCCATTCCGGACCGCTCTCCTTTCACCCCTTTCCCATTCTTTTCGTCATGCCCGGCTTGCCGTCATGCCCGGCTTGACCGGGGCATCTCATATCCAGTGGCGGCCACCGGTCCTGGCCGGCGACATGACGCCAACTACAGGAGTATGCCGGAAACCGCAGAAAACCGGTTGCACATTTGGAACATATGGTGTATATAAAACAGGAATAAAATCAAGGCCGGTTTTATCGCCATGCCGCGCCGCGGGCGCAGCCTGGATTTGCGGCGCGCGCAGGAGCGTATATCAGTGGCGAACCGATAGAACCGGTACAACCGGTAAACGGAGCGATGCATGCCCCAGACTCAGACTCAACAACCTCGCCCCCAAACCTGCAAGGGCAGTTGCCATTGCGGCGCGGTGCGATACGAGGTAAGCGGCGCGCTAAAGACGCCGGTGCTGTCCTGCAACTGCTCGATCTGCCGGCGCAAGGGCACGCTGTTCAGCTTCGTGCCGGCCGACGCCTTCAGGCTGCTGGCCGGCAAGGACGCGGTCACCGACTATCAGTTCAACACGAAGAACATCCACCATCTCTTCTGCAGGACCTGCGGCGTGACGTCGTTCGCCACCGGCACGGCACCGAACGGCGCACGCATGGTGGCGGTCAATGTGCGCTGCCTGGAGGATGTCGATCTCGACGCGCTGACCATCACGCGATATGACGGCAAAAGCGCCTGACGCGGCGGCATCGCCCGCAATGCCAAATGCCGGCCGCGACATCATCCCCGACCTGATCGGCCCGGGGCTGAAGCTGGTTTTCTGCGGCTCGGCCGTGGGCGCGGCCTCGACGCGGGCGAAGGCGCCCTATGCCAAGCCGGGCAACAAATTCTGGCCGACGCTGTTCGCCGTCGGCCTGACGCCGCGCCTGTTCAGGCCGCAGGACTGGCATGAGCTGCTGGCGCTCGGCATCGGCCTGACCGACATCAACAAGACCGAATTCGGCAACGACACCGACCTGTCGCCCGCGCATGACGATCCGGCCGGCCTGGCCGCCAAGATCGCGCGCCATCGCCCGGCCATCCTCGCCTTCACCGCCAAGCGGCCGGCGCAGGTTTTCCTGCGGCATGTCTTCGCCGTCAAAACGCCGCCGGCCTATGGCCTGCAGCCGCAGAGATTCGAGGCGACCAGGCTGTTCGTGCTGCCCTCGCCCTCGGGCCGCGCCGGCAGCTTCTGGACCATCGCGCCCTGGCAGGATCTGAAGCGGCTGTACGGCGGGCTGCCGCAAAGCCTGGCGTGACCGCGGCCGCGCGCGGCAGCGGCACGGCTTTATGTCTCGTTTATTTCCTGCGGCTTTTGCGCGCCGCATAGCGGGCGTCGCGGGCTGCCTTCTGCGCCAGCAGCAAGGCGGCAGCTTCGGCGGCCTGACGTTCGGCCAGGGCGGCGGCTTCGGCGGCCCGCGCCTTTGCCGCTGCGGCGGCATGAAGGGCTTCGGCCTCGCGGGCCAGCTTGCGCTCGGCCTGGCGGCGCTCGCGTTCGGCATTCACGGCGGCACGGGCGGCCTGGCGCGCCAGCACGGCCGGATCATCGGCGGCGGGCCTGGCGCGGAATTTCTCCAGCGCGGCCTTGCGCGCGGCGGCGGCGCCGGCCAGCCGGTCGCCGAAGTTTTCGTTCTTATATCCGTTCATTCATCCTGCTTTCTGTATCGCTCTCGAAACCGAAATGACGCCGCGCCATCAGGCAGGCATCGTCGCCGGGTGAACAGGCGCGGCAGACATCGGGGCGCATCGCATAGACGGCGCAAGAGGTCGCTTCGCCGACCCGGCCGTTCAGGGCCGAGCAGCGATCGCCGTCGCACCGCATCCGGCCACGCTCGTCATCGACGAACGCGGCCGGAATGCGGGCCAGCGCGGCATCGTCTTCCAGGGAGAAACGCGGCCAATCGCGCGAAACCGCGCAACAGGCACCGCAGCTTTGGCAGTCGAACGCCGCGCCAGGCTTTTTCGCCACCCGATCAGGCGGCCGAGATGCTGCGGACGGCGATCTTGCCCGAGCGGCTGTCCTGTTCGGTGTCGAACGAAACCTTCTGGCCCTCGGCCAGCGATCTCAGGCCGGCGCGCTCGAGCGCCGAGGCATGCACAAAGACATCCTTGCCGCCGCCTTCGGGCTGAATGAAGCCGAAGCCTTTGGAGCCGTTGTAGAACTTGACGATACCCGTTTGCATGGGGATTTCCTTTGTCAGTGAAGATGGACGGGCGCGGGCGCAACCGATGGCGCCCGGATGCCCGGGTTTCGATATTTGGAGAGAAAGTCGGAAAGCGCGCCCGGCAAAGCCGCAATCAGCAAGTCCAGGGCGAAACAGCCAGATCGTCCGGCCAAAATGTCGATGCCGGAACCCTACGCCCTATCGGCGGCGGAAGCAAGACAATAGCGACGCATGAAAGGAGCGATGCGTAAAAGGGCTCACTCCTTCAGCAGCCCCTTGAGCTGATAGAGCAGATCGAGTGCCTGTTTCGGCGAGAGCGCGTCGATATCGGCGCTGCGCAGGGCGCTTTCGACGGCGGAGGGCGCGGCCGCAGCCGGCGCCGGGGCGGCCAGCGAGAAAAGCGGCAGATCGTCGACCAGCTTGGCCGAGCTTGCCGTCTGGCCGCTTTTCTCCAGGGTGTGCAACACGTCGGCGGCGCGGCGCAGCACCGCCTCGGGCAGGCCGGCCAGCCTGGCGACCTGAATGCCGTAGGAGCGGTCGGCGGCGCCGGGGCCGACCTCATGCAGGAAGATCAGCTCGCCCTGCCATTCCTTCACCTTCAGCGTATGGTTGCTGAGCTGTGGCAGCTTTTCGGCCAACGCCGTCAGCTCGTGGTAATGCGTCGCGAACAGCCCGCGGCAGCGGCTTTTCTCATGCAGGTATTCCACCACCGCCCAGGCGATCGACAGGCCGTCGAAGGTGGCCGTGCCGCGGCCGATCTCGTCCAGGATCACCAGGGCGCGCTCGCCCGCCTGATGCAGGATGGCGGCGGTCTCCACCATCTCGACCATGAAGGTCGAGCGGCCGCGCGCCAGATCGTCGGCGGCGCCGACGCGGGAGAACAGGCGGTCGACGACGCCCAGATGCGCCCGCGCGGCCGGCACGAAGCTGCCCATCTGCGCCAGGATGGCGATCAGCGCATTCTGGCGCAGGAAGGTGGATTTGCCGGCCATGTTCGGGCCGGTCAGCAGCCATAGCCGCTGGCCGTCGCCGAGATCGCAGTCATTGGCGACGAATTGTTCGCCCTGGCCCGCCCGGCCGAGCGCCGCCTCCACCACCGGATGGCGGCCGGCTTCGACATGGAAGGCGAGGCTGTCGTCGATGGCGGGCCGCACCCAGCGGCGCTGCACGGCGAGTTCGGCCAGGGCGGCGGTCACGTCCAGCGCGGCCAGGGCATTCGCCGCCTCGGTGATCGGCTGCGCGGCATCGAGCACCTGGCGCAGCAGGCCGTCGAAAATCTCCAGCTCCAGCGCGATCGCGCGCTCGGCCGCCTGGGCGATCCTGGCTTCCAGTTCGGACAATTCCGGGGTGGAATAGCGCATCGCATTCGCCATGGTCTGGCGGTGGATGAATTCGGCGCCCATCTGCGGCGCGAATTTCGGCGCGATCTCGATGTAATAGCCGAGCTGGTTGTTATGGCGCACCTTCAGCGCGGCGATGCCGGTCCGGCCGGCATATTTCTCCTGCAGGGCGGCGATATGGCGCCGGCTTTCGTCGCGCAGCAGGCGCAGTTCGTCCAGCGCCGCGCTGTGGCCGGCCTTGACGAAGCCGCCATCGCGCTGCAGCAGCGGCAGGTCCTCGGCCAGGGCCGCATCGAGCGCGTCCACCAGGGCGGCATGATCGCCGAGGCCGTCGCGCAGGGCGGCAAGCTCGGGCGGCAAAGCGGCCTCCACCGCCAGCCGGGCGCGCAGCGCGCCGGCCTGGGCGAGGCCGTCGCGCAGACTGGCCAGATCGCGCGGGCCGCCGCGGCCCAGGCTGAGCCGCGACAGCGCGCGCGACAGATCCGGCACGCGGCGCAGCGCGTCGCGGATATCCTCGCGCAGCCGCACCCCGTCGGCGAGATAGGCCACGGCATCGTGGCGCGCGGCGATGCGCTGCGGATCGGTCAGCGGCGCCTGCAGCCGCTGCGCCAGCAGGCGCGCGCCGGCGCCGGTCAGCGTCTCGTCGATGGTGGCCAGCAGCGCGCCGTCGCGCTGGCCGCTCAGGGTTTCGGTCAGTTCGAGATTGCGCCGCGTGGCCGGGTCGATCGCCATCACGCTGCGCGGCGTCTGCTTCACCGGCGGATCGAGCCGCGGCAGCCGGCCGCATTGGGTCAGTTCGACATAGTCGAGCAGCGCGCCGGCGGCGCAAAGCTCGGCGCGGCTGAACGCGCCGAAGGCATCCAGGGTGGCGACGCCCAGGACCGCCCGCAGGCGGCGCTCGCCGGCGATGGAATCGAAACGCGCCGCGGGCAGCGGCGACAGGGCGATTCCCTCGGCCAGGCCCTGGACAATTCCCTGGGCGGTTCCCGGGGCGGCGCCGGCCTGCGCGAGCAGAAGGCGCAACTCGGCCCGCGCCAGCAGGCTTTCGGGCAGCACCAGTTCGCGCGGGCCGATGCGGGCGAGATCGGCGGCGAGCGCAGTCTCGCCGGTCTCGGTCAGGCCGAATTCGCCGGTCGAGATGTCGAGCCAGGCCAGCGCCAGCGCGCCGCCGTCGCTGCCGCCCGCCTGTGCAAGTGCAGCAAGATAATTGTTGCGCCGCGCATCGAGCAGGCTGTCCTCGGTGATGGTGCCGGGCGTGACCACGCGCACCACCTCGCGCCGCACCACGGATTTGCTGCCGCGCTTCTTCGCCTCGGCCGGGTCCTCGGTCTGCTCGCAGACCGCGACCTTGAAGCCCTGGCGGATCAGACGGGAGAGATAGGCGTCGGCGGCATGCACCGGCACGCCGCACATCGGGATCGGCCGGCCGTCATGCTCGCCGCGCCGGGTCAGGGCGATGTCGAGCGCCCGGGCCGCCGTGGCGGCATCGTCGAAGAACAGTTCGTAGAAATCCCCCATCCGGTAGAACAGCAGGCAATCGGGATGCGCCGCCTTGATGGTCAGATACTGGGCCATCAGCGGGGAGGTGCCGGCGGGCAGGTCCGGCGGCCGGACGGGATGTTCTGGCTTGTTCATGGCATGGAGTCGCTGCGGCCGATGCATAGCACAGGAGACAGCCCTTTTAACCCCTCGCGCCTTGGTCTTATGATGAATGCCGGGAAGAGACCCCGAGTTGACTTCGACAAGCAGAGACATATGAGCGAGACAAAAAGCCCGAGCCTGTACGACGACGCCCTCGAATTCCACAAAATGGGCCAGCCCGGCAAGCTGGAAGTCGTCCCGACCAAGCCGATGGCGACCACCCGGGACCTCAGCCTGGCATACAGCCCGGGCGTCGCGGCCCCCTGCCTGGCGATCCAGAAGAACCCGGACACCGCCTACGACTATACCTCGCGCGGCAACATGGTGGCGGTGATCTCGAACGGCACGGCGGTGCTGGGCCTGGGCAATCTCGGCGCCCTGGCCGGAAAACCGGTGATGGAAGGGAAGGCGGTGCTGTTCAAGCGCTTCGCCGACGTCGATTCCATCGACCTGGAAGTCTCGACCGAGGATGTCGACGAGTTCGTCAACTGCGTGCGCTTCCTCAGCCCCAGCTTCGGCGGCATCAACCTGGAAGACATCAAGGCGCCGGAATGCTTCGTCATCGAGCAGCGCCTGCGCGAGCTGATGGACATTCCGGTCTTCCATGACGACCAGCACGGCACGGCGATCATCTCGGCCGCCGGCCTGATCAACGCGCTGCACCTGAGCGGGCGCGACATCAAGGACGTCAAGATGGTGGTCAACGGCGCCGGCTCGGCGGGCATCGCCTGCACCGAACTGGTCAAGGCCATGGGCATGCGCCACGAGAACGTGATTCTCTGCGACACCAAGGGCGTGGTCTATCAGGGCCGCAGCGAAGGCATGAACCAGTGGAAATCGGCGCATGCGGTCAAGACCAGCGCGCGCACCCTGGCCGACGCGCTCAAGGGCGCCGACGTCTTCTTCGGCCTGTCGGTGAAGGGCGCGCTGACGCCGGAGATGCTGAAGTCGATGGCGCCGAATCCGATCGTCTTCGCCATGGCCAATCCCGATCCCGAAATCACGCCGGAAGAGGCCCTGGCCTGCCGCAGCGACGTGATCATGGCGACCGGCCGCTCGGACTATCCGAACCAGGTCAACAACGTGCTCGGCTTTCCGTACATCTTCCGCGGCGCGCTCGATGTGCGGGCGACGACGATCAACGACGAAATGAAGATCGCCGCCGCAGAGGCCATCGCCATGCTGGCGCGCGAGGACGTGCCCGACGAGGTCGCCGCCGCCTACAAGGGCGACAGGCCGAAATACGGCCCCGGCTACATCATTCCCTCGCCCTTCGATCCGCGGCTGATCGTCGAGGTGCCGCTGGCGGTCGCCAAGGCGGCGGTGAAGTCCGGCGTGGCGCGCAAGCCGATCGAGAACTGGAGCGGCTATGCCGCCGAGCTGCGCGCGCGGCTCAATCCCACCGTCGGCTCGCTGCAGATCTTCTTCGACCAGGTGGTGGCCAATCCCAAGCGCGTCGTCTTCGCCGAGGGCGAGGAGGAAACGGTGATCCGCGCCGCGCTGGCCTTCCGCGATGCCGGCTACGGCACGCCGGTCCTGATCGGCCGCTCCGAGCGCATCGAAGCCACCATGAAGGCGATCGGGCTGAAGAATCTCGACGGCTGCGAAATCCACAATGCGCGGCTGTCCGAGCATAACGCGCTCTATACCGACTATCTCTACAAGCGGCACCGCCGCCGCGGCATGCTGCACCGCGACTGCCAGCGGCTGGTCAATCTCGACCGCAACGTGTTCGGCGCCTGCATGGTGGCGCACGGCCATGCCGATGCGATGGTGACCGGCGTGACGCGCACCTATTCCGTCTCCTACGACGGCGTGCGGCTGGCGATCGACGGCGCGCGCGGCCAGCGCGTGATGGGCCTGAGCATCATCGTCGCCAAGGGCCGCACGGTGTTCATGGCCGATACCACGATCACCGAACTGCCCGAGCCGGCGGATCTGTGCCAGATCGCCATGCAGGCCGCCGCCGTGGCGCGCCAGATGGGCCAGGAGCCGCGTGTCGCCCTGCTGTCGCATTCCAATTTCGGCAACGCGCCCGGCGGCGTGGTCGAGAAGGTGCGCCAGGCCGTGCTCGAACTGGATGCGCGGGTGACCGGCGGGCATCCGCTCGATTTCGAATACGACGGCGAGATGTCGGCCGCCGTGGCGCTGAATCCGGACCTGATGAAGCTCTATCCGTTCAGCCGCCTGTCCGGCCCGGCCAACGTGCTGATCATGCCCGGCCTGCATTCGGCGCTGATTTCCTCGCAGCTCCTGCAGGAACTGGGCGGCGGCACGGTGATCGGGCCGCTGCTGATCGGCCTGGAGAAGCCGGTGCAGATCGTGCAGATGGGCGCCAGCGTCTCCGAGCTGGTCAACATCGCCGCGCTCGCCGCCTATAGCGCGATCAGCCAGTAGAGACGGCGACGAATGCGGACGCTCGTTCCGCCCGGGCTGCGCCCGGGCGGGGCAAAGTCATCGGCATACATGCATTTTTGTGGCCGGGCCGTATTTTTGTGACCGCGCCGCGGCTTGCATGGCGGCGCGAATCTCCTAAACCTCCGGCAGCCCTTCCATGCCGGAGCGATCATGCGCATTCTCGCCTTCCTCGCTGTTGTTTTCGCCGCCTGCGCCGCCCAGGCGCAGACGCTCGTCCGCATCGCCTTCATCGATCCGCTGTCGGGTCCGGCCGCCGCGGTGACGCAGAACGGCCTCAATCACTTCAGGTTCATGGCCGAGCGGCTGTCGAACGAGCGGGTCAGGTTCGAGGTCACCGGCTTCGACAACAAGCTCAATCCGCAGGAAACCATCGTGCAGGCGCAGAAGGCGATCGATGCCGGCATCCGCATCATCGCGCAGGGCAACGGCTCGGCGGCGGCCGGCGCGCTGATCGACTTCATCGACAAGCATAACGCGCGCGATCCGGAACATGCCGCGATCTATCTGAACTACGCGGCCGGCGATCCGGTGCTGACCAACGAAAAATGCTCGCCCTATCACTTCCGCTTCGACGCCCATAGCGACATGAAGATGCAGGCGCTGACCCGCTTCATCGCGCAGCGGCCCGAGATCAGGCGCGTCTACCTGATCAACCAGGATTATTCCTTCGGCCGGGCGGCGCGCGATGCGGCGAGGGCGATGCTGGCCGAGCGGCGGCCGGATATCGAGATCGTCGGCGACGAGCTGCACCCGCTGGCCAAGATCACGGATTTTTCGCCTTACGTGGCGAAGATCGCCGCCAGCGGCGCCGACAGCGTGATCACGGCGAACTGGGGCACCGACCTGGCCCTGCTGCTCAAGGCGGCGGCCGACGCCCATCTGCAGGCCGGCTGGTACACCTATTACGCCAGCGCCATCGGCAGCCCGACGGCGATCCGCCAGAGCGGGCTGGCGCATCGCGTCTTCGCCGTGATCGAGGGCCATGCCAATCTCAGGCAGATCGATCGCATGGAAGACGAATACCGCGCCCGCTACGGCGGCAGCGTCAACGTGCCGCGCATCCGCCTCCTGATGGAGATGCTGGCCGATGCGGTGGCGAAGGCCGGCGGCAGCGATCCGCTGCGCATCGCCCGGGCGCTGAGCGGCGCGACGCACCGGACCATGTATGGCGGGCTGGCGACGATGCGCGCGGCGGACCATCAGGTTTTACAGGATTTCTACATCGCCTCGTTCGGACCGCTGGATGCGACGATGCATTACGATGAGGAGAAGACCGGCTGGGGCTGGAAGACCGCCGGCATGATCCCGGCGGCGGCAACCGCCCTGCCGACGACCTGCCGGATGGCGCCGCTGTGAAGGGCGTCGATGCGCCGTCAGCGCTCGCGCATGGCGTGGCGCATGGTGACGAGGTCGATCGGCTGATCGAGTTCCTTGCCGGCGCGCTCGAATCCCTTGCGCCAGTCGTTGAGGTGGCGCCGCGTCCATAGCCGCGCCATCTCCTTGTCGCGCTGGCGCAGCGCCTCGACCAGCATCTTATGCGCCTTGACCAGACGCTGCGCGCCTTCCGGCACGCCGCGGATGACCAGCTCGGTGGTCGGATAGATCAGCATGTTCGAAGGCTCGCGCGCCAGTTCCAGCACGCGGTTGTTGCCGGCCTTTTCCAGGATGATGTGGAATTCGGTATCCAGTTCGGCCACCGCCGCCGCATCCTCCTGCACCTCTTCGGTGGCGGCGATATTGGCTTCCAGCGCCTCGATCACGTCGAGCGTCGCGCGGTCGACGGCGAATTCGATGGTCGCCAGGCTGAGCGCCATCGTCGCTTCCCACAATTCGCGGAAGGTGACCTCGTGCAGGATCAGCGCGCGGGTGACGCGCGTCGTCAGCCGGTTGTAATGCGGCAGGCCGACCGAGAGCCGCCGGCTGGAATCGCGCTGCACCAGGCCGCCATGCTCGAGCAGGCGGATGCCTTCGCGCACGGTGGAGCGGTTCACGCCGAATTGCTTGACCAGCTCGGCCTCGGTGCCGATCGGATCGCCCGGCCGCAAGCGGCCGGTCAGGATCTCGCGCTCGATCGCATCGGCCACCATCTGATAGGCCGGCGTCGGTGTGATGCGAGAGAATTTCTCCGCCGACTCAGACATTTAGCCCTCTTCATCCGGGATTTTCGATTCGGGTGTCGCGATATCATCGGCGTTTCCGACCCGAAGGTCCAGATAAGCGCAACGCCATCGTTGACTTGCGTCGGATTGTCCGACAATCATTAGATCAAGACAACGATAATAATGCGGTGCCGCCGTCATTGCGCGCAAGGCCATGGCGCAGCGGTGCCGCTCGGGAGGCAACGTGACGAGGGCGTTCTCCGCAACGCACAGGCAGATGCTTGGCCTTTACGCAAAGGCCCAGACTGATTCTGTTGCGGCCGATTCCGCTGCCGCGACGGCAGCGGCGCCCTTCCGCTTCATCCGCGCCAAACAGGCAGCCCTGCCGGCTGCGCCGATCCGCCGGCCGCCGCCGTTGCGGATCGCCGCGGATTTTGTCCAACGTCAATTGCCGCTGCGGCACCCGCGCGGCGCGGAGCATGACGAACGGTTTCGGCATCGAACGGAACGGCAGGCGGGCAACGTCATCGCGCGACATATGGCGCCTCGCGCCGCTGCGGCCGCAGCCATTGGTGCAGGGGCGGATTAACTTGACAGCTTTTTCGCGCCTGATGCACGCTTCGCACACATCAAGGAATTCGCTGCATTTGCAGCGGATCGGCGGACCGGAGACCGCCGCAACGAAACAGGATGGAGGAGAGTATGCCGACTAGGTTCGGGAAGGGCATGGCGATCGCCGGTCTGGCGATGGGCATGATGGCGGCGCCGGCATTCGCTGCAGACACGATCAGGATCGCCTATATCGATCCGCTGTCGGGCATGATGGCGCCGATCGGCGAGCAGGGCCTGGCGGATTTCCGCTTCATGGCGGACCGCATCAATGCGGCCGGCGGGGTGGCCGGCAAGAAGCTCGAGATCGTGCCGATGGACAACAAGCTGTCGGCGCAGGAAGCCGTGGTGCAGGCCCAGAAGGCCGTCGACCAGGGCATCCATATCATCGCGCAGGGCAACAGCTCGGGCATCGCCGCGGCGCTGATCGACTTCGCCAACAAGAACAACGAGCGCAATCCGGGCAAGGAAGTGCTCTACATCAACTACGCCGCGGTCGATCCGCCGCTGACGAACGAGAAGTGCAGCTACTGGCATTTCCGCTGGGACGCCAACAGCGACATCAAGATGCAGGCGCTGACCAGCTACATGAAGACCAACAAGAACATCAAGAAGGTCTACCTGATCAATCAGGACTATTCCTTCGGCCACAGCGTGCGCAAGGCGGCGATCGAGATGCTCAAGGCCAAGCGGCCCGACGTCCAGATCGTCGGCGACGAACTGCATCCGATCGCCAAGATCACCGACTTCTCGCCCTATGTCGCCAAGATCAAGGCTTCGGGCGCGGATAGCGTGATCACCGGCAACTGGGGCTCCGACATCGCGCTGCTGCTGAAGGCGGCCGGCGATGCCGGTCTGGAAGCCAACTTCTACACCTACTATGCCGGCGGCGCCGGCGGTCCGACCGCGGTCAAGCAGTCCGGCCTGAACGGCAAGGTCTTCGGCATCGTCGAGGGTCTGGCCAATGCCGGCGGCGGCGACGCCGCGGCCTTCGAAGAGGCCTTCCGCAAGACGCACGACTATGGCTGGACCTATCCGCGCGTGCGCAACGCCGTGGAGATGGTGGCCGAGGCGATCAACAAGGTCGGCTCGGACGATCCGAAGAAGCTGGTTCCCGTGCTGGCGGGCATGAAGCACAAGACCATGTATGGTGGCGAGGCCTTCATGCGCGAGACCGATCACCAGTTCTTCCAGGACATGTACATCGCCAACCTCGTTCCCGTCGGCGGCGATGTGAAGTTCGACGAGGAGAAGACCGGCTGGGGCTGGCACGTGGTCGCCAAGGTTCCGGCGCAGGCCACCATCGTCAACACCACCTGCAAGATGCAGAAGCCGAGCTGATCGGCCGATCCGGACTTGCGGCCCCGGTTTTCCGGGGCCGCTTGCCATCGGCCGCCATTCCCGCGCAAGCCGGCCAGAGAAAGACGTAAGACTGGCTCCTGCTTGCGCCGGCATGGCGGCAGACACAGTTCCGACGGGGAGTGCGCGTGCTCGAGATCATTACCTTCTCAACCTTGAACGGCCTGCTGTACGGGATGCTGCTTTTCCTGCTCGCCAGCGGCCTGACCGTCATTTTCTCGATGATGGGCGTGCTGAATTTCGCGCATGCCAGCTTCTACATGCTGGGCGCCTATTTCGGATTCCAGATCAGCCAGTTCTTCGGTTTCTGGGTCGGCCTGATCGTGGCTCCGGTGCTGGTCGGCGTAATCGGCGCCGTGGTCGAGCGCTACGGCCTGCGCACCGTGCATAAATGGGGCCATGTGCCCGAACTGCTGTTCACCTTCGGGCTGGCCTTCGTCATCGAGGAGCTGGTCAAGATGATCTGGGGCAAGCTGCCGGTCGATTACCAGCCGCCGCCGCTGCTCGACTTCTCCGCCTTCGAGCTGTTCGGCACCACCTATCCGGCCTACCGGATGTTCATGCTGCTGATCTCGATCGCCATCTTCATCCTGCTGCTGCTGATCATGACGCGCAGCCGCGTCGGCCTGATCATCCAGGCGGCGCTGACCCATCCCAGCATGGTGGCGATGCTCGGCCACAACGTGCCGAGGGTGTTCATGATGGTGTTCGGCTTCGGCTGCGGCCTGGCCGCGATCGCCGGCGTGATCGCCGGGCCGGCCCTGGTGACCGATCCGGCGATGGCGCTGACGCTGGGGCCGATCCTGTTCGTCGTCGTCGTCTTCGGCGGCCTGGGTTCGCTGCCCGGCGCCTTCATCTCCGCCATGCTGATCGGCCTGATCCAGACCTTCGCCGTGGCGATCAATTATTCCTTCGGCGATGCGCTCAGCCTGCTCGGCATCGGGCCGCAGACCACCGGCCTGCTGGGCGACCTGTGGCATGTCACCGTGGCCCAGATCGGGCCCCTGCTGCCGTATCTGATGCTGGTGCTGATCCTGATTTTCCGGCCGACCGGCCTTCTCGGCACGCGGGAGAACTGAGCCATGCGCGCAAGCACCACCACCATGAGCACGCCGGCCGGCTTCTTCTCGCTCGACACCCTGCGCCGCTACGGCATCTGGATTCTCACCGCGCTCGTCTTCCTGCTGCTGCCCAAGGTGTTCAGCTCGGGCGCCGCGATCACGACCATGTGCCTGATGGGCATTACCATCGTCTTCGCGCTCAGCTACAACATGCTGCTCGGCCAGACCGGGCTGCTCAGCTTCGGCCACGCCGTCTATTACGGCCTTGGCGGCTTCCTCGCCGTGCACGGCATGAACGTGATCGCCGACGGCCGGCTGCCCGTGCCGCTGCCGCTGGTGCCGCTGATCGGCGGCTTCATGGGGCTTGTCTCCGGCATCGTCTTCGGCGCCGTCTCGACCAAGCGCGGCGGCACCGTATTCGCCATGATCACGCTGGGGCTGGGCGAGCTGATCGCCTCGATGTCGCTGGTGCTGCGCGGCTTCTTCGGCGGCGAAGAAGGCATCTCCACCAACCGCACCAAGATGCTGGCCATGTTCGGCCACAAATTCGGCCCGCAGATCGAGGTCTATTACCTGATCGCCGCCTGGTGCTTCCTCTGCATGGTGCTGATGTTCGCCTTCACCCGCACGCCCCTGGGCCGCATGTGCAATGCCGTGCGCGACAACCCGGAACGCGCCGAATTCGTCGGCTATTCGGCGCAGCGCGTGCGCTTCCTCGCCTTTTCGATTTCCGGCCTGTTCGCCGGCATCGCCGGCGGCCTGACGGCGATCAATTTCGAACTGATAACCTCGCTCAACATTTCCGGCGCGCAATCGGGCGTCGTGCTGCTGATGGCCTATATCGGCGGCATCGGCCATTTCTTCGGCCCGATCCTCGGCGCCGTGCTGGTCACCCTGCTGCAGAGCATGCTGTCGGATTACACCGGCGCCTGGCAGCTCTATTTCGGCCTGCTCTTCATCGCCATGGTGATGTTCGCGCCCGGCGGCCTGGCCGGCCTGGTGATGCTGCATGCGCCGCTCTGGCGCAACGGCACGCTGCTGCGCGTGCTGCCCTATTACGCGCTGATGGCGATCCCGGCCCTGCTGGGCTTCGCCGGCGTGGTGACGCTGATCGAGACGGCGCATCATCAGCTCGTCGCGGCCAATTCCGAAGGCCCGGCGATGCGGACCTTCTACATCGCCTACAATTCCAACAACCCGCTGGCCTGGATCATCGCGCTGGCGCTGATCGCGGCGGGGATTCTGCTCGGCCGGCGCTGGGCCCCGCTGCTGCGCGACGCCTTCGACGCGGCCGCCCGGCCGCAGGCCAAGGCCGCGCAGCACGAGACGACCGGAGGCCGGCCATGAACGTGCAGGCCGCCGCGATGGAACAGACCTCGGCGCAGACGGCATCGCTGGCGCAGCCGCTCGCCCTCGCCCTGGACGACGTGCATAAGAGCTTCGGCGCCACGCCGATCATCCGCGGCGTGACGCTTGCGGTGCGCCAGGGCGAACGCCACGCCATCATCGGCCCGAACGGCGCCGGCAAGTCGACCCTGTTCCACCTGATTTCGGGCCGCTTCCCGCTCTCCTCCGGCCGCATCAGCCTGAACGGCGAGGACATCACCGGCCTGAAGCCGTATGAGATCAACCGCCGCGGCCTGTCGCGCTCGTTCCAGGTCACCAACATCTTCCCGCGCATGACGGTGTTCGAGAATCTGCGCTGCGGCGTGCTGTGGCATCTCGGCTACCGCTATTCCTTCTGGCAGAACGTGCGCAAGCTCAACGACGCCAACGAGCGCGCCGCGCATATCCTGCACGAGATCGGCCTTGCCGAACGCGCCGACATGCCGGCGGGGCTGCTCACCTATGCCGAGCAGCGCGCCCTGGAGATCGGCATCACCATCGCCGGCGGCGCCGCCGTGGTGATGCTGGACGAGCCGACCGCCGGCATGAGCCGTTCGGAGACGACGCATTTCGTCGATCTGATCCGCAAGGTGACCGCCGGACGCACGCTGATCATGGTCGAGCACGACATGAGCGTGGTCTTCGACCTGGCCGACCGCATCTCGGTGCTGGTCTACGGCCAGGTGATCGCCACCGACACGCCCGAGCGCATCCGCAACAACAAGGCGGTGCAGGAGGCCTATCTCGGCCAGGCCCTGGACGGCGAGCACTGACGATGAGTGAAGCGATGCTGCAAGTGCGCGATCTGCACGCCTATTACGGCAAGAGCCATATCCTGCATGGCGTCTCCTTCGAGGTGAAGCCGGGCGAGATCGTCTCGCTGCTGGGCCGCAACGGCGTCGGCCGCTCGACCACGATCAAGGCGATCATGGGCGATGTGCCGCCGCAGGGTTCGATCCTGTTCAAGGGCGAGGAGATCGCCGGCAAGAAGCCGCATGAGATCGCCCGCAAGGGCCTCGGCTATGTGCCGGAGAACCGCGACATCTTCCCCGGCCTCACGGTGCGCGAGAATCTCTATCTCGGGCAGAAATCCGCCAAGCAGGGCGGCCGCTGGTCGATGCAGGACATGTTCGAGATCTTCCCGCGCCTGGAAGAGCGCGCCGATACGCCGGCCGGCGTGCTCTCAGGCGGCGAGCAGCAGATGCTGACCATGTGCCGCACCCTGATGGGCGATCCCGACCTGATCATGGTCGACGAGCCGACCGAGGGCCTGTCGCCGATGATGGTCGAGCATGTCGGCAAGCTGCTCGAACGCATCGCCGAGCGCGGCATCTCGATCCTGCTGGTCGAGCAGAAGCTGACCATCGCGCTCAAGATCTGCCAGCGGCTCTATGTGATGGGCCACGGCCATATGGTGTTCGAAGGCAGCCCCAAGCAGCTCATGGAGAACGCCGCCATCCGCAAGGAATGGCTGGAGGTCTAGAGCGTAGTTCGATGTCTCTGAATCGTGTCTTGGGACCTGTTTGAGACGGTGGTGAGTCCTTTGTGAGTCGGCGCCGGTTTTGGGTTTCGGGTTTTCGACGAATCAGATTCACCATCCCTGCTGGTAGGAGGTCAGC
>NZ_DASVCJ010000040.1:0-179990 GCF_036381655.1 Ferrovibrio sp. | reverse complement strand
GGCATTGGCCGAACGCTGCGCCAGCGCGCGCACTTCCTGGGCGACGACGGCGAAACCCTTGCCGGCCTCGCCGGCGCGCGCCGCTTCCACGCTGGCGTTCAAGGCGAGCAGGTTGGTCTGGAAGGCGATCTCGTCGATCAGCGAGACGATATCGCTGATGCGCTGGGCACTGGCCTCGATCTCGCCCATGGCGGAGACCGCCTGATGCACGATGCTGCCGCTGCGGTCGGCGATGTCGCGCGCCGCCACGGCGAGCTGATTGGCCGCCTGGGCATTGTCGGCATTCTGCTTCACCGTCGCGGTGATCTCATGCATCGAGGCGGCGGTCTGCTCCAGCGCGGCGGCCTGGCTTTCGGTGCGCTGCGCCAGATCCTGGCTGCCGGTCGAGATTTCGCCGGCGGCGTCGCGCACCGTATTGGCGCTCTCGGCGATGCGGCGCAACGCTTCGGCCAGCGTCGCGCCCGCCGTGTTGACGTCCTCCTTCAGCTTGGCGAAGACGCCGCGATACTCGCCGGCCACGCGCCGGGTCAGATCGCCCGCGGCCAGACCGGCCAATACGGTGCCGACCTCTTCGATCGCCGCTCCGATCGCGTCCAGCAACTGGTTGACGCCGCCGCCGAGCTTGGCCGCGACACCCGAAAGCGGCGCCGTGTCGATGCGCTGGGTCAGATCGCCATCCGCCGCCGCGGAGACGATCTCGCCGACCGCGCGGTCGAGCAGCGCATCCTGCTCCTGCCGCTGCCGTTCGGCGGCGGCGCGCTCGGCCTCCACTTCGCCGCGCAGCTTCTCGTTCTCGGCGCCCTGCTGCTTGAACACCTCGACCGCGGCGGCCATGCGGCCGATCTCGTCGGCGCGTTCGAGCCCCGGCACGGCGGCGCTGTAATCGCCCTTGGCCAGCACGCCCATCGCGTCGGTCAGCGCCATCACCGGGTTGGCGATGCTGCGGCCGATCAGCCAGGCGAATAGCAGGCCGATGACGAGCGCGGCGGCCGACAGCACCAGGACGGCGACGAAGGTGGCCCGGAAGGTGGTGTTGGTGGCGGTCTGCACGGATTTCAGCTCGGCCACCTCGCTGGCCTTCACCTTCTCGAGCCGCTCGGCGATGCTGCCGATATCGCCTTCCATCTCCTGATAGATCAGCCGGTTGAGATCGGTCGCGGCCTTGGCGGCGGCGACGATGCCGCTTTCATATTCGCGGGCGAATTTCTCCGCATCCTCGGCAAGCTGCTTGAGTTCGGGCTTGTCCAGCGAGCCTTTGAGGCCGTCGATCATGTCGACGAAGGTCTTCACCTTGCCGCGGGCTTCGTTGGCCATGCCCATCTCGCCCTGGCCGATGAAGCGGGTGGCGGCGAGGCGGATATCGGAAAAGGCATCCAGCACCAGGCCCGCCTCGGTGGCGGTGGGCATGTCGTTGCTGCGGATCGCGGTGCGGATGAGCTGCATCAGGCTCTCATGCGCCTTCGGGCCGTAGACGTCGAGCTGGCTGCCGTTGATCTCCTTGACCGCGTTGCGCGCCTTGATCGCCTGGCCGAGCTTGTCGAAGGTGCTGTCCAGCAGCGGCGCGATCTCGCCAAGCAGCGCCTTGCGCTGCGGCTCCGTCGTGTCCTCGGTGATCGCCTTCAGGCCGTCGCGCAATTGCGGCTCGAGCCGGCGCAGGGCGAGCAGGCCGCGCGGGTCGTCGCGCTCGACGAAGAGCAGCAGGTTGCGCCGCAGGTCCACCAGATTGCGTTCGAAAGTCTGCACCTGGCGGCCGTTTGCCGTGACCTCGTCATAGGTGCCGAAGGCCTTGTCGCCGCGCAGGATGCCCAGCACGGCGGCGACGGCGACGATGACCAGCAGGGTCAGGCAGGCGGCGAAGCCGATGGCGATGCGGGGGCGGATGCCGAGCCGCGAAATCCAGGCCGTCAGCCACGGCAGGCGCCGCTTCGGCGGCACGGGTGCTGGCCGAACCGGTTCAGGCTGCGCAGGTCCGGCCTGAAGCGGCGCGGACCGATCGGCGGAGATGCCGGCCTCGGCAAAATCGACAGCGGTCTCGGAAACGGCCATGGACTGTAATCTCCTTCACGACGGCGCCGCTCGGGCGGGCAGCGGATTTCGGGCTGAAGAAAGCAGAAACGTTCAGGGACGGCCGGCCTCGCGAAGGGCGCATCGCCGCAGCACGGGCCCGCCGCGCCGCCCGCAAAGACGGCGCGAATGCACGGACCCGGACAAATTCGTGTTCATCCTGAATGCGATGGCCTGCGCCATGAAGGACCCCGATGCCTTGCGCGGCATTGCCGCGGTATCTGCCGGCGCCCATTCGTCTGGCGTTCCCTTAACCCACCCGCCGCTAACCCTTACGGCAGCCGCCGGATCGGTCAAGCGGTCCCGGCAGGGCTCGTGCAAATTAAGCCTGGTGCCGACTTGCCGTTACGAAAAATTTACCCGCCATGCATTGTGTCCAATTTGTGGCGGCGGCGGCGGCGAAATGCCGGCGGGCGGCTGTAACCCTTTCTCCGGCAATGGATTCGACCGCCCCGGTTTATGTATAAGTTGCGGGATTGGCAGGCCTTTGGCCGGCTTGGGAGATGCGCAGCCCGGTAGCAACGCGGGCAAACTAATGGTAATAACACTACCATAATTCCACTGACGGACTCACTTTAAAGGGAGAAGTCGATGCGTAAACCGAACCCTTACGATGCGCATGTGGGCGCCCGCCTGCGGGCCTGCCGCACGCTCGCCGGCTTCAGCCAGGAACGTCTCGGTGCCGCTGTGAGCCTCAGCTTCCAACAGATCCAGAAATACGAGAAGGGCTTGAACCGGATCGGCGCCAGCCGGCTGCAGCAATTCGCCCAGATCCTCAACGTGCCGCCCTCCTACTTCTTCGAGGACATGCCCGGCATCGAGCAGCAGCCGCAGGCGCGGCCCGAGCATGCCGTGGTTTCCGAGATCGAGCAGGACAAGAGCCCCGTCTCGCGCCGTCAGGCGCTGGAGCTGGTGCGCAATTTCGGCAAGATCACGGATTCTACGGTCCGCGACCGTATCTTCCAGCTCATCAAGGCCGCTGCCGCCTCCTACAGCGGCAAGGAAGAGGGCGAGGAAGACACCGCCGCCGCGCCGGAGAGCGTGGAAAGCTGACGGGACACGCTGCGGCGCGCATCGCCGGATGCGCGCCGCGCGCCGTCCCCTAGCAAGCCCCCCATAGCAAGCCCCACAGCAAACCGACGAATGTCGAGGCCGCCGCGAGCGGCTTTTTTGTGGAAAAATTTCGGGGCCGGATTGTCGGACAAATCCCGGCGGCGCGCGGGCAGTGGGCAGGACCGCCGGGCAGGTTTGATTCCCTGAGATAGAGTTTCCTCATAGACACCTAACTTATACGCGATAGGCTCGGTGCTGTTTCTCACAGCAATGGAGCCTGTCATGACCATCCACACGCCAAAGATCAAACAGTCGCTCTCGCGCCGCCTGCCCGATCAGATCACGCTCAGGCACGGCCCGCGGCCGGAGCTTGGCCGCTTCTTCCTCGCCGCCGACAAGGCCGCCCGCGAGCGCGGCGTCACCCTCTCGCTCAGCACCGATTTCGAGATGCTGCGCGAAGTGAATGCGCGCAACTACGGCAGCTGGCACGGCCTCGCGCCGAGTTTCGATTGCGCCTATGGCGGCATCGACCGCAGTTGCGGCTTCTGGATCATGGGCCGCGATGAAGACGGCAACGTCGTCACGACCCAGGCGGCGCGCTTCTTCGATCTCGGCGAGGAAACCCTGGCCGATTACCTGACCAGCCTGCGGCTGTTCTATCCCGATCCCGAGAGACAGAAGCTGCCGGAGGAATCCTGCCTGGTTTCCTGCTCCGCCGCGACGCGGATCTCGCGCCGCGTGGTCTATTCGGGCGGGACCTGGATTCATCCCGACTACCGCAAGCGGCTGATGCCGATGATCCTGCCGCGCATTTCGCGCGCGCTGGCGTTGACGCTGTGGGACACCGACTACACCTTCAGCATGGTCAGCCATGCCCTGGTCGCCAAGGGCGTCGCCAGGGCTTACGGCTATCGCAATGTCGAGCCCGGCATCCGCTGGATGAATTCCGCCAGCGAAATCCGGCTGGACGGCACCCTGGTGTGGATGGACCGCGCCGAGTTGCTGGCGGACATGCACCGCTTCGACGAAACGCTGCAGGCGGCGGAGGAAAATCAGCGCCGCCGCGCCGCGGAGACGGCAAGGCAGGTCAGCCCCGCGATCTGATCGCGTGACCGGGTCCGTCTAGCTGGAATACGGGCGGCCGAAATCGAGCGGGATGGCGATATTCTGATTGAGCAGCGAGCTGCCGGTCAGAATCATCCCGCCATTCGGCTCCCGCCAGCGCAGAATGACCCGGCGATAGCGGCGGCGGCGCGGATCGTGGTCCGGCTGCTCGACGATGGCATCGATATCGTCGATGCGCGGATCGCCGTCATGCAGCGCGGCGGCATAGGCTTCGCGCACCCAGCGGCCATAGGCCCTGTCGGGCTGGTCTTCCAGCTTCCGGCCCTCCGCGACATGGAACGAGAAGCCGTCATAGACGGTGAAACCGGCGCCGCTATTCTGCACCAGAAGCTCGCCATATGGATTGGGGCGGACGAACACCGTGCGCGAGGCGAGGCCGGTCCGCTGCAGGTAAGCCTGAATCGGATCGGAGAAGACCTCGCCGACCGCACGCCATAATGTGAACAGCCCGGTCAGGTCGTCGCTGCAATCCTGCAGCCATTGCCAGGGATTGTACGACTTGCGGATGAACAGATCGCGCGAACGCGGCTCGATGAAGCTGGCCAGTTCGTCGAGGCGGGCGATCAAGGGCTCGCTCTGCGCGAAGGCTTCTTCCAGCCAGCCGCTGGCGAAATAGACGAGGCCGACCGGGCCGGCCTTGACCGCCTTTTGAAGATACGGCCGCAGGGCATTCACCGCCGCCGGGCTGATCATGCCGGCGCGGAATTGCAGGAAGGTCGCTTCCGGCTGCTGCAGCACCCAGACATAGCCGAGGTTGCGCGCGGCATAGCCGGCGAGATCGAAATCGGGGTCCGAATAGCCAAGCTGCTCGGCGAGGACAAAGGAGGGCCAGCGCCACCAGCGGCCACTTGGATCGATCAGATACTCCATACGTCACCCCCATCGGTCGCTGCCTGCTTCCGATCGGAGAATACTATTGCAGGCCCGGAACCAAGTCGAGAGAAGCCCGCTATACACCCGGATAAACATTTGGAAACCCAATCAAACCGGCGGTAGCAATTTGCCGTCCCGGCCCCGGCGACGGTTACCTTTGCGTGCGCTTGCGCCGGACGCCCTGCCTTCCTACATGAAGGGACTATTGCACATGAGGATTAGCCCACGATGAGCAGCAGCGACGAGCGGCCTTCCGCAGCGACCTGGCACGGCACCACCATCCTGGCGGTGCGCAAGGGCGGCGAGGTTGTGCTGGCCGGCGACGGCCAGGTCAGCCTCGGCCAGACCGTGATCAAATCGAATGCGCGCAAGGTGCGCCGGCTGGGCGACGGTTCGATCATCGCCGGCTTCGCCGGCGCCACCGCCGACGCCTTCACCCTGTTCGAGCGGCTGGAAGCCAAGCTGGAGCGCTATCCCGGGCAGCTGGCGCGCGCCTGCGTCGAGCTGGCCAAGGATTGGCGCACCGACCGCTATCTGCGCCGCCTGGAGGCGATGATGGCGGTCGCCGACAAATCAGTTTCGCTGGTGCTGACCGGCACCGGCGACGTGCTGGAGCCGGAAGATGGCCTGATCGGCATCGGCTCGGGCGGCAATTACGCGCTGGCCGCGGCGCGGGCGCTGATCGACCGCGACGACATGGATGCCGAGAAGATCGCCCGGCGCAGCCTGGAGATCGCCGCCGATATCTGCGTCTACACCAACCGCAACATCATCATCGAAAAGATCGCATGACCACGCCGTTCTCTCCCCGCGAAATCGTTTCCGAGCTCGACCGCTACATCGTCGGCCAGCATGACGCCAAGAAGGCCGTTGCGGTCGCCCTGCGCAACCGCTGGCGCCGTCAGCAGCTGCCCGAGGCCCTGCGCGACGAGGTGCTGCCGAAGAACATCCTGATGATCGGCCCGACCGGCGTCGGCAAGACCGAGATTTCGCGCCGGCTGGCCAAGCTCGCCAATGCGCCTTTCATCAAGGTGGAGGCGACCAAGTTCACCGAGGTCGGCTATGTCGGCCGCGATGTCGAGCAGATCGTGCGCGACCTGGTCGAGATCAGCGTCTCCATGATCCGCGAGAAGCGCCGCAAGGAAGTCGCCGCCCGCGCCGAACTGGCCGCCGAGGAGCGCCTGCTGGATGCGCTGGTCGGCGAGAAGGCCAGCGTCGAGACCAGGCAGAAATTCCGCAAGATGCTGCGCGAGGGCGAGATCGACCAGCGCGAGCTGGAGATCGACCTGCCCGATACCGGCGGCGGCATGCCGATGTTCGAGATTCCCGGCATGCCCGGCGCGCAGATGGGCATGATCAATCTGCAGGACATGCTGGGCAAGGCGCTCGGCGGCATGCGCCGGCGGCCGCGCAAGACCACGGTGGCCGAGGCGATGAAGCTGCTGACCCAGGAAGAGAGCGACAAGCTGCTCGATCAGGAGATGGTCACCAAGGAGGCGCTGTCCTCGGTTGAGCAGAACGGCATCGTCTTCATCGACGAGATCGACAAGATCTGCGCCCGCAGCGAATACCGCGGCGGCGCCGATGTCTCGCGCGAGGGCGTGCAGCGCGATTTGCTGCCGCTGATCGAGGGCACCACGGTGGCGACCAAGCATGGCCCGGTGAAGACCGACCATATCCTGTTCATCGCCTCCGGCGCCTTCCATATCGCCAAGCCGAGCGACCTGCTGCCCGAATTGCAGGGCCGCCTGCCGATCCGCGTCGAGCTCAAGGGCCTGACGCGCGAGGATTTCAAGCGCATCCTGACCGAGCCGGAGGCCAGCCTGCTCAAGCAGTATGTCGCGCTGCTGGAGACCGAGAGCGTCAAGCTCGTCTTCAACGACGATGCGATCGACGCGATCGCGCGCATCGCCGCCGATGTCAATGACGGGGTGGAGAATATCGGCGCCCGCCGGCTGCATACCATCCTCGAGCGCGTGCTGGAGGAAATCAGCTACACGGCTTCCGACCATTCCGGCGAGACGATCACGATCGACGCCGCCTATGTGAACGAACGGGTCGGCGATCTGGCCAGGAACAGCGATCTCAGCAAGTTCATCCTCTAGCGCCGCGTCGCCGCCGTGCCGTGCCGGAGAGCGTCCCCGCGCCCGGCGGATATCCTCACCGGTGACGCGGCGGCGAATTTGCGCCATCCTTGCGGCTGCCAAAACGACAAGCCGGAGGATTCGCCATGCCCGAGTTGAACGATTGCGTCGCCCTGATCACCGGGGCCTCCAGCGGCATCGGCGCCGCCACGGCGCGGCTGCTGGCCCGGCGCGGCTGCGCGGTGGCGATCAACTATTCGAAGAGCAGGGATGCCGCCGAGGCGGTCGCGGCGGAATGCGAAAAGCTGGGCGCCCGCGCTTTCCTCACCCCCGGCGACGTCGCCGATGATGCGGCCTGCCGGCGCGTCGTCGACGAGACGGTGGCGCAGTTCGGCCGCCTGAATTTCCTGGTCAACAATGCCGGCACGACGAAATTCGTCGCCCACAGGAATCTCGGCGGGCTGAGCGCCGAGGATTTCCAGCGCATCTATGCCGTCAACACGATCGGGCCCTTCCAGATGATCCGCGCCGCCGAGCCCTATCTGCGCGCGGCCAAGGGCGCCGTCGTCAATGTCTCGTCCGTTGCCGGCGTCTACGGCACCGGCTCCTCGCTCGCCTATGTCGCCTCCAAGGCGGCCTTGAACGGCCTGACGCTCAGCCTCGCCCGCGTGCTCGGCCCGGAGGTGCGCATCAACGCCGTCTGCCCCGGCTTCGTCGAGGGCGAGTGGCTGAAGCAGGGTATGGGCGAGGCGGCCTACGAGGCGGCCCTGGCCAACTGGAAGAGCAACTCCGTCCTGCAGGCGAGCAACAAAGCCGAGGATATCGCCGAGAGCATCGTCTTTTTCCTCACCTCGGCACCGAACGTGACCGGCGAAACGCTGCTGATCGACAGCGGCATCCGGCTGGCGATGCCGCGCCCGCGCTAGGCTTCGGCCGGGAAAGTCGCCGCCTCGGTCAGCGAGAGCGGCTGCGGGCCGGCGCCTTCGGCATCGAAGCCGCCGAGCCGGATATCGGCGATCACCGGCAGATGATCGGAAATCCGCCGCGCGGCCTGGTCGGTCCAGCTTTTCAGCAAGGCATCCGCAGGCCGGCAATAGATGCGGTCGAGCCGCAGCATCGGCCGGAAGGATGGATAGGTCGGGTGCATGGTGCGCCGGGGCAGGATGGTCTTCAGCGCCCGGCGCACCGAGCCGAAGAAAAACCAGTCGTTGAAGTCGCCCAGCAGGATCGTGGTGCGCCGCGAGGTGCCGGCGATCGCCGCCAGCATCGCCGCCTGCTCGCGCCGCTCGTGCCAGCCCAGGCCGAGATGGACCGAGGCGAGGTGCAGTGGCCCGTAGGGCGTGGTGATCGTCGTCTCGATGGCGCAGCGCGGCTCGCGGCGATAGACCGACAGATCATGCACCGCGACGTCGCCCATTGGCCAGCGGCTGATCAGCGCATGGCCGTAATAGCCGTCGGGGGCGACGATCGTCCTGGCCTCCGCCGCATGGCTGCCGAGCGCCTTGGCGAGGAAGGAGAAGGGCGAAACCTCGCCCTTGCCGCGGGAATCGATTTCCTGCAGGGCGACGATGTCGGGATTATGCCGGCGCACCAGATCGACGATGCGGCCGAGATCGAACCGCCCGTCCGGCCCGATGCCGGCATGCACGTTCCAGGTCAAGACGCGGATGTTGGCCCCGTCGGGCGGGCTCACCGGCGTTGCATCCATCCCGACCTCGTCATCCGGGCGCCTTGCGCCAGCGCGAGATCAGACGCTGCAATCCGTAGGACAGGGCCAGCCAGCCGAGCAGGAAGCCGACGATCAGCAATACATCGCCCAGGCTTGGCGCATGCAGTATCTCCAGCAGACGGCCGCCAAGGGCGGAGAGCATCAGGATGCCGGGCGCCAGGCCGAGCAGGGTGCCGAGGAGATAATCCGAAATCCTGATCTTGGTGGCGCCGGCGACCAGATTGACGATGGTGAAGGGCGCCGTGGGCATCACGCGCAGCATGGTCACCGCCAGCACGCCGTGATCCTTGACGCGCCGCGCGACGCGGTGGATGCGCGGCCCCATGAACTGCCGCAGCAGATTCGCGCCGAGCTTGCGGCCGACCAGATAGGTCACCAGCGCGCTGAAGACCGCCCCGGCGGCGGCGAAGAGCAGGCCGGGCCAGGTGCCGAAGGCGGCGGCGGTGGCGGCGATCAGCAGCGTGACCGGAAAGGCGACGAGGCCGCCCAGCGCGTAGATGCCGAGCACGACCGGCAGCGCCCAATTGCTTTCGGCGGCGCGGGCGAAGGATTCGGTCAGGCGGTCGAGCGAAACCATCTCGGCCAGCGGCGTATAATGCCAGGCCAGCACCAGGCCGACGACGATCAGGATCATCAGCCCGATCTTGAGGATGGTGGCGAGCCGGCTCTGGCCGGGCTGATCGCCGTCGAGCGCCGGCATGTAATCCTCGGCGCCGATCGGCCGTTCCGGATCGGCGACGAGGCTGATCGGCGCCATCAGCTCGACGCTCTTGATGTTGTCGTCGATCGGCTGCAGCCGGTGCGCGCGGTTCGCGAGCCGGTCCAGGGCGGCGAACAAGGACCCGTCATGCGCGGCGAGCGCAGCCTGCACCTCCTCGAGGCCGGCGCCGCAATGCTCGGCCAGCAGCGTATCGCGGATGCAGCGGATCTGCTGCCGCTCGGCCTCATCGGCTGCTTCCAGCACCAGATCGCATTCGGTATCCAGGCCGATCGAACGGTTGCAGAGATTGGCCGAGCCGACGCGCAGGATACGGTCGTCGACGATCATCAGCTTGGAATGCACCTTCACATCCGCCGCCTCGCCGTCGCGCTCGACATGCGGATGCACCAGCCGCACGCGGTCGCCCAGGCCGGCCTGGCGCAGGCCCTCCATGAAGCGGATGCGCCCGGACAGCATGATCTGCTGCTCCAGCCAGGAGTAATAGCCGGCCGGACAGACGATCAGCACCTCCAGAGCGGGCCGCGCGCGCATCCGCGCGATCAGGCTCTCGGCGACCGCCTGGCAGGTGAGGAACTGGTTCTCGATATAAAGGTGGCGCTCGGCGGCGCCGACCATGTCGTGGAACAGCCTTTCGATCTCGCGCACTTCCGGCTCGCTGCCGTAATGCGGCTGCGTGCGCGCGATGCCGATGGTCGCGTTGCGAAAATGCGGCCGGAGCGATGACGGCCAGGGATCGCCGGCTTCCTCGGGCTGCAGCGGCGGCAGCCTCTCCTGGGTCACCCGCTTCCAGCGCTTGCGCGCAAGATCGCCCAGGGCGCCGGCCGCATCGCCATCCACTATCATCTGCACGTCGTGGAAGGGCGGATAGATGCTGCCCGCCGGATCGACGCGCAGGGCATCCATCGGCGCATGATCCTGGGTATCCCAGCGGCGGACGGTCAGATCCAGGCCGCCGACGAAGGCGACGGTATCGTCGACCACGACGATCTTCTGATGGTGCGAGGCGCCGATCGGCACCATCTTGTCCAGGCACAGCTCGATCTGCGGCGGCGTCGTCCATTGCAGGGTCAAGGCCGGCATCTTCTCGCGCTCGAGCGAATAGAGCGGCGAGTAATCCCAGAGCAGCAGCTTGATCGACAACTCCGGATTGCGTTCGACCAGGGCGCTCAGGAAGGGGCCGAGCGTCTTCGGCAGATCGTCGTGGGTTTCGCCATCGGCGCCGACCAGAGGCGTGCGGCTGTCGATGTCCCAGCCGATCACGTAGATGCTGTGCTGCGCCCGTTGCAGCACCTGGCGCAAGGCGGCGAAATACGCCGCCGCATCGATCAGCACGGCGGCGCGATGCGCCCGCTCCAGGCGCCAGACGTTGTTCCCGGGCTGCAACAGCCGGCCGGCGCCGGGCCTGGAACCAGCGGGCGCAAAGATGTCGGTTGCATTCGCCTCGATACTCACGCGGTCATCTCCGTTCGCAATCTCGTCATAGCGGCATAAACACCGCGGAACGGAAAATGGCTGATGCGTAAGATTACTGGCGCGCCTGTGTGACACGCTTGCGGCAAAGTCGTGACGAATTCGGGGATTGCCGGATTTTCGCGGCGTTGCGGCGCGAAAGATTGCCGTTCAGTTGCGCAGCAGCTTCAGCATCTGGTCCAGCTTGGGCTCGTCGAGCTGGCCGATCCTGCGGCTCAGCTCGTTGGCCAGCAGCGTGGCCTTGGGATGCAGGCCAGCCGTGTCGATGGTAACGCGCGGATGCGACAGCTTGGCCAGCTCGGCCAGTTCCTCGGCATCGTCCCAGATGATGTTGAGATAGCCGCAGATGCGCTGCAGCAGGATCCAGGACGGGCGGCCGCGATGGCCATGTTCGAGCGCCGAGAGATAGGCGGACGAAACGCCCAGATCGGCCGCCATCTGCTTGAGGCTGATGCCGCGCGCTTCCCGCAGGCTGCGGATACGGGCGCCGAAGGGAGTCATGGTCCGCTAGCCGGCCGCCAGGCCCGCCAGCGCCTGGCGCTGGATCTCGACGGCGCGCGGATAGCACAGGCTGCGCCACTCGTCGCTGTCGGGATAGAAGGCGGCGCGGATCTGCCGCTTGATCTGCTGGCCCAGCGGCGAGAAGACGTCGCCGCGCAGATGCAGCCAGTTGTCGGCGATGACCGACAGCCGCACTTCGTCGGAGCTGAGCGTTCCGACCTCGATGGCGCTGGCGACGACGGTGGCCGGCGCGCAGAAGCGGGCGATGCCCATGCGCAGGTTGCCTTCGATGATCGGGGAATCCGATTGCCCCATCGCCGGCGAGGTCACGGCATCGCCGAACCAGCGCCGCGCCAGGCTGAGCGGCTCCGAATCCGGCGCATGGCGGCAGATCATTTCCGAATAGCCGAACGGCCCGAGGCCGGTATGGAAATCGAGCACGCAGATGCGCGCGGCCTGACGGAGATACGTCTCCGCGATCGCCTTGACCGTGCGATGCGACCAGCAGGGCGCGGTGCCGCCATAGAAGACGCCGTCCGGATGGCTGTGCTGGCCGCCGACGATGGCCGCCGTCGCCGCCCTGGCGCCGACCTTGTCGTAATAGGCGGCGATCCGGCGCTGGATGCCGGCGGCGACCTCGCCGCTCCAGTCGTCCGGCACTAGCCAGCCATGCACCTCGGCATAGGCCGGATTGGCCGGCGGCGCGGACGTTCCGAAATCGATGAAGTTGCGGTTGATGTCCATGTTGTCTTCGTTGACCCGCCGGCCCCAGGAAAAACCGTAGGGGTTGCTGGCATGGATCAGCAGCATGGCGGTGCCGGCCGGCAATTGCGCGGCATGGCCGTCGCTGAGCCAGCCGACCTGGCAGCCCGAGCCGTAATAGCCCTCGATGCCATGCGTGCCGGAGACGGTGACCAGCACGGCGCTGGCGTCGCGCGGCCCGAGCCAGGCGAGATCGGTGAACAGATCCTCGCCCGCAATGCCCTTCAGCGGATGCGGGATGCTTTCGATGGCGGCACCCGCGGCCTTCGCCGCCTTGAGGAATTTCCGGCGCGCGGTGGCGTAGTCGGGGGAGAAGTGCTGGTGCATGTTTTTTCCTTTTTTTAACTCTGTCGGGCCGGGCGGGCGGAACGGTTACGTCTCCCGCTGCCGTCTCAGCAGCACGTAAAACGCCCCCGCGCCGCCCTGCTCCTGCCGCGCCGGGGCGATGCCGAGCACCTGATCGCGCCAGGGGCCGCGTTTCAGCCAATCCGGCAGCCAGGTCCTGAGCACGCCGCGCTTTTCGTACATGTCCGCCGGCGCGGCGCGGGAAATTCCCTTGCCGGTGATCACCAGCAGGCAGCGCTGGCGCGCCGCCACGGCATGGCGCAGCAGCCGGTCCATGGCGCGCTCGGCCTCTTTCAGGGTCAGGCCATGCAGATCGAGCCGGGCTTCGATGGGAATCTGGCCGCGCACCAGACGCTGCTTCAGCCGGGCATCCATCTGCGGCAGCGGCGCGGAATCGCTGTCCCGGCCATGCCTGCCGGTCAGCGGCGCCTTCTTCTTGGCCTCGGCGCGGTGCAGGGCCGCCGGTCCCGGCATATCCGGCTTGAACAGCCTGGGCAGCGGCGCCAGCGGCTTCGGCGCATGATTGCGCGGCAGCGGCTTTACCCCGGCAGTGATGTTCTGCCAGGCCTCGTGATCGGGCAGGACGGGCTCAGGCTTGCCCTTGAAGCGGCGCGGTGCCATCGCTGATCAGTACGATATGCAGCCGCCGCGGTCCATGGGCGCCGAGCACCGGCACGCCCTCGATATCCGCGGTGCGCGACGGCCCGGAGACGAAATTCACCGTCCGCGGCCAGTTCTCCACGCTGCCCAGCTTCTGGCGCAGGCGCTCGAAGGCCTCTTCCAGCGTGCCGGTGATCTGGCTTTCGCGCATCACCACGATATGGTGATCCGGCACGAAATGCAGCGTGGTCGGCGTGGCCGGCGAGGAATGCAGCATCAGGGTTCCGGTCTCGGCGATGCCGGCGAAGGCCGGCGTGACGCTGACCAGATCCTGGCTGCGGCCGGGACCGTACTCGACCTGCAGCATCGGCCGCTCGGACCAGGGCAGGTTCTGCAGCAGCGGATCGGGCGCGACGCGCAGATGCGCCGGCAAGTTATGCCGGGTGAGGTAATCGGCGATCCTGGCCGGCACGTCGGCTTCGCCGGCGACGCTGTCGATGCTGACGGTCAGCGCCTCGGCCTTGGCGACGAAAAGCGCGACCTGCTCGGCATGCGGAAGCTGCGCGCGCAGCGGGATGCGGTTGCGCGGATGATTGGCGATGCGCGCCGCCACGGCGGTGTGACGTATATCGTCATTGGCCGTCTCGCCCAGGCCGCGCCGCAGGCTGGCGAAGATGCGGGCCCGGGAATTGCCGGTTTCGGAATTGCCCGCTTCGGAATTGCTGGCCGTGGAATCGCTCATCGCGCGCCCTTCCGCTTTTTCCATTGCTGCATGAAGGTCTCGGCCGCCTGCGGCGCCGGCAGGTCGCGGCCATCGGTCCAGCTCCTGGCGAAGGGCAGCCTGGCAAAGCGGCCCTTGCCCTTGGCGGCGGTATTCAGGATGGCGATCGCGGCGGCAGCGCCCAGGCGGTAGAGCCACGGCGCCTTGGCGGCGAAAGCCCAGAGCTCTACGCCCCAGCGCTGCAAGGGCGGCGTGATGCGCTTTTCATGCGCCTGCTCGCGCCACCAGCGCATGATGTCGGGCAGCGGAATGCGCATCGGACAGACCTCCTCGCATTTGCCGCAGAAGGTCGAGGCATTGGGCAGATGCCGCGCGGTTTCCAGACCGATCATATGCGGATCCAGCGCGGCGCCGATCGGGCCGGGATAGACCCAGCCATAGGCATGGCCGCCGACCGAATGATAGACCGGGCAATTGTTCATGCAGGCGCCGCAGCGGATACAGCGCAGCAGCGGCTGCAAGGCGGTGCCGAGCATTTCGCTGCGCCCGTTATCCAGCAGCACGACATGGAATTCTTCCGGCCCGTCGCGGTCCTCCGGCCGCTTGGGCCCGCAGGACATCGTGGTATAGACGCTCATTTCCTGGCCGGTGGCCGAACGGGCCAGAATGCGCAGGATGGTGGAAAGGTCTTCCAGGTTCGGGATCACCTTCTCGATGCTGGAGACCACGATATGCATCTTGGGCAGCGACTGCGTCAGGTCGCCGTTGCCCTCGTTGGTGACGATCACGGTGGCGCCCGTCTCGGCGATCAGGAAATTGGCGCCGGTGATGCCGACATCGGCCTGGAAATAGCGCTCGCGCAGAACGGCGCGCGCCTCGGTGACCAGCGTCTGCGGATCGGTCGAGCGCGGCCCCGGCTTGACGCCGTTCACTTCGTAATCCGGATGATGGTTCTCGAACAGCTCGGCGATCTGCTCGCGCGTCTTGTGCAGGGCCGGGCCGATGATATGGCTCGGCGGCTCGTGCGCCAGCTGGATGATGTATTCGCCCAGATCGGTCTCGACCGGCTGGATGCCATGCTGCTCGAGGAAGCCGTTCAGCCCGATCTCCTCGGTCACCATCGACTTGCCCTTGGTGACCGTCCTGGCATCGCGCGCGCGGCACAGCGCCAGGATGGTCTCGCGCGCCTCGCGCGGCGTGCGGCACCAATGCACATGGCCGCCGCGCGCCTTCACCTGGCTTTCGAATTTCTCCAGATAGAGATCGATATGCGCCAGCACATGGTTCTTGATCTTCACGGCTTCGTCGCGCAGGGCATCGAATTCCGGTAGTTGCGCGGCGCTCTCGACCCGGCGGCTCGCCATCGCGCCGCCGATGATGCCCATCGCCTTGCGCAAGTTCGGATCGCGCAGCGCCTTGCGCGCATTGGCCTCGAAATCCTGGGCGGTGACCGGCATGCTCATGATCGCGCCCTCACGCCTTTCTCTCGCCCAGCGGCGGCTCGCCGATGGCCGGCGTATCCGTCATGCCGGCCAGCACTTCCGCCACATGGCGCACCTTGATGTCGCGGCCCTCGCGCTGCAGCCGCCCGGCCATGTTGAGCAGGCAGCCCATATCGCCGGCGAGCAGAAGATCGGCGCCGGTCTGGGCGATGTCCTCCGTCTTGCGGCTGACGATGTCGGTCGAGACCTCGCCGTATTTGACGCAGAAGGTGCCGCCGAAACCGCAGCAGGTCTCCGGCGTCTTCATCTCGACGAGCTGCAGCCCTTCGACATTGTCGAGCAGCATGCGCGGCTGCCGTTTGACGCCGAGCTCGCGCAGGCCCGAGCAGGAATCGTGATAGGTGGCTTTGGCATCCAGGCTGACGGGCGGCAGGCGTTCGACCTTCAGCACGTCGACCAGGAAGCTGGTCAGTTCGAAGCTGCGCGCGCTCAGGCGCTCGGCGCGCGCCTGCCAGGCCGGATCGGCGGCGAACAGCGCCGGATAGTGATCCTTGATCATGCCGCCGCAGGAGCCGGACGGCGCCACCACGTAATCGTAATTCTCGAACGCCGCGATCACCTGTCTGGCGATTTCGGTGGTGTCCCTGCGGTCGCCCGAATTGTAGGCCGGCTGGCCGCAGCAGACCTGGGTCTCCGGCACCTCGACCTGGCAGCCGGCATCTTCCAGCAGCTTGATGGCGGCGAAGCCGACGCTGGGGCGGAACAGGTCGACCAGACAGGTCACGAACAGGGCGACGCGGGGCTTGGCGGGGGCATTCATGGGCTGGTCTTTCTCTCCCTGGACGTCACTTTAACGGGCCGTGGCGGTCGGGCAACCCATGCCGCTGCAGGCCGCGGGCAATATGCCGCAACACCGCCTGACGCGCCGCCGCCGCATCGCCGGCGGCGATGGCGGCGAGGATCGCCTCATGCTCGGCGGCGATGTCCTGCAGCCGGTCCTCGTAGCGCAGGCGCGACAGCCGCGCCATCTGCATCGCCTCGCGGGCATGCCGGCCGACGAAAGCAGCGAAACGGCGCAAAGCAGGATTATGCGCCGCCGCCGCCAGCGTGTCGTGAAAGCGGATATCCTCGGCCAGGCCGATGCCGCCGCCGGCAATCGCCCGGCGCATCGCCTCCTGGGCGGCGCGCAGGCCGGCCAGATCGGCATCGCTGCGCCGCAGCGCCGCCAGTTCGGCGCAATCGGCCTCGATCAGCGCGCGCAATTCCAGCAGATCGCCGTCTTTCCCGCCGTCCTTGCCGGCCGACAGCCTGAAGGCATTGGCGCCGGGCGCGGCGGCGACGAAGGCGCCCTTGCCCTTGCGGGTTTCGACATAGCCGTCCGATTTCAGCCGGGCGATCGCCTCGCGCACCACGGCGCGGCTGACGCCGTGGCGTTCGGCCAGATCATGCTCGGACGGCAGCCGGTCATGCGGCCGCCAGGCGCCGGACAGAATCGGCTGCAGCAGGGCCTCGGCCAGGGTTTCGGTCAGCGAGGCGGCCGGCAGGGAAAGGCTGGACAGGGCGGTCATCGGAATACCTGCCTGACAGGTTAGTCCGATTTCCTTTTATATTCAACATGGTTTTGCCGGCTGTTTGATCAGCCGCGCCTGGGCCGGCGCACGACGCGCAGCTTGCCGCCTTCGCCGCCGCCGCAGAAAAAGCGCTCGCCGCCATCGGATTCCAGTCCCGACACGGCGGTGCCCGGCGGCATGTCGAGCCGTTCCAGCACCTGGCCGGTCTGCGGCTCGAGGCGCCGGATCTCGCTTTCCTCGCCCTCCCAGGTGCCATGCCACAGCTCGCCGTCCACCCAGGTCACGCCGGTCACGAAACGGTTCGATTCGATGGTGCGCAGGATTTTCCCGGTCTGCGGATCGACCTGGTGGATCTTGCGGTTGCGGTACTGCCCGACCCAGAGCGAGCCCTCGGCCCAACTCAGCCCCGAGGCGCCGCCTTCCGGGGCCGGGATCGTCGCCAGCACCCGGCCGGTTTGCGGGTCGATCTTCTGGATGCGATCGGTCGCGATCTGGAACAGGTGCCGCCCGTCGAAGGCGGTTCCGGCATTGGCGGGAATATCGAGAAAACCGGTGGTCTCCCCGCTCTCCGGATCGAGACTGTTCATCCTGCCGCCGGCGGCGAACCAGACCCGCTTTCCGTCGTAGCTCACCCCGCCGACATGGGTCAGGTCCGGATAGGGTCCGTATTCGCGAAGAATTTCGGCATGCGAGCGCTTCATGGCGTCATCCTCTGGTTGGCTTCAGCCTAGCCGTTCGGCAGCGGCGCAAGGAGTAACAATGTGGTCGTGAAACCCGGCAGCGGCGACATGGTCCAGCGCTGCGCCCGGCCGCGGCCGAAGGATTGCACCTTGCCGGCGGCGGCGAGTTCGTCCAGCGCGCGCTGCACCGTGCGCTGGCTGGCGCCGAGCGCGATCGCCAGCGCCGAGCTCGACCAGGATTCGCCATCGGCGAGGAAGGCGAGGATCGCGGCATGCTCCTCCTCCACCGGCCGCGCCAGCACCGCCACGGCGGCGGCACGGCGCGGCGTCAGCAAAAAGCCCTGCCGGGTCGCGCCGATTTCGGCCAGGCCCTGCAGCGCGGCGCGCAGGCGGCCGATCTCGACACGCAGGCGCGCGCGATGCGATTCATCGGCATGCCTGGCGCGGAAGGCGTATCTGACCAGCGCATCCCGCGACACATCCCCGGGCCAGGCCTCGGCCAGCGCGCGGGCGAGCGCGAACAGCACCGGCCGCGTCGTCAACGCAACGACGGCATCCTGCGCGCGCACGGCATAGCGGCAGGCATCGACGATCAGCGTTTTCGATGCCAGCAGGCTCTCCACCTCTTCGAGCAGCAGCGGGCGTTCGACGCCGCGCGCAATCAGCCGCGCCGCCGGCTCGCTCAGCAGGCGGAAAGCGCCTTCCACCTCCGCCGTCAGCGCCGCTATGCCGGCCAGGCGCGCGGCACGGGCGGCCCGTTCCAGCGCGGCGCGCGCCGCCTTGGTCTGCAGGCGCCGCATCGCAATGCCGGCGATGACCATGTCATGGCCGGCGCGCAGGGCCGGCGGCAGCGGCGCGGGGTCGAGCTGGCTCAGGCGCCGCTCGGCCTCGTTGAGCCGTCCGATCAGCAGCAGGCGGCGGACCTCGAGATAGCGGGCATGCGCGGCATTGGCCAGATCGCCATGCGCTTCGAGCACGGCCCGCGCCGCATCCAGCGCCTTGTCCGGCCAGGCCAGATCGCGGGCGGCGAGCGCGATCTCGGTCTCCGCCACGACGCAGCGCGCGCGGGCGAGCGCCTCCCTGGCGCCGAAGCCGCGTGCCGCCTTGCGCAGCAGCGTCTTGGCGCGGGCAAGCTCGCCCAGCTGCGCCATGGCGATGCCACGCAGCGCCACCGCCGGCGGATCCTCGCGCAGGGCGACGCGGTTCAGGGCGGCGAGCGGATCACCCGCCGCAAGGGCGTGCGCCGCGGCTGCGATCAACGAGTCCATGCGAATCCCGACACACTTGTCACTCCCGCCCTGTCGCCGGCCGATCCTAGTGTAACTGGCGAGCGACAACCAGCACGGCGAAGGAGAACGACGATGACCATGCACAACACCGCGAAACGCGTGGAATGGCTGCAGGCGCGGCTAAGGCTGCTGGAGGCCGAAAAGGCGCTGACGCGGCAGAGCGACGAGGTAGCGCGGATGCGGCAGGCGCTGCCCCGCCTGCGCATCGACAAGAGCTATACCTTCGATACCGACCAGGGCAGCGCCACGCTGGCAGACCTGTTCCAGGGCCGCTCGCAGCTTCTCGTCTACCATTTCATGTTCGGCCCCGACTGGGCGGCGGGATGTCCGTCCTGCTCGATGATCGCCGATGGCTTCGACGGTTTCGCCGTGCATCTGGCCAACCATGACGTGATGCTGATGGCGGTTTCCCGGGCGCCGCTCGCCAAGCTGCAGGCCTACAAGAAGCGCATGGGCTGGAGCTTCCCCTGGGCTTCCGCGCTCAGCAACGACTTCAATTTCGACTTCAACGTCTCGTTCACCGAGCAGCAGCAGCGCGATGGCGGCATCGAATACAACTATCGCCGGGGCGGCCACGAGATGGACATGCAGCCGGTGCCGCCGACGGTCGCCGCCTTCGCCGCCACTTGCGGCACCGATGCCGGCAGCTTCACGCGCGACCGGCCGGGCATGAGCGCTTTTCTGCGCGAGGACGGCGTCATCTATCACACCTATTCCACCTATGCCCGCGGCCTCGACGGCCTCTGGGGCGCCTATCAATGGCTCGACCGGGCGCCGAAGGGCCGCAACGAAAGCGGCATCTGGTGGCGCCGCCGCGACGAGTATGAGGCGCGCTGAAATCCCCTCACCCGACCGGGACCGCAAGCACAGGAGAAACGATCATGACGACATTCACGCAGCCCCAGCCGAAGATCGCATCGCGCGAGGAATGGCTCATCGCCCGCAAGGCCCTGCTGGCCAAGGAGAAGGCGATGACCCGCGAGCTCGACGCCCTGCGCGCCGAGCGCCGCCAGCTGCCCTGGGTCAGGGTCGAGAAGGACTACGTATTCGAAGGGCCGCACGGCCGATGCACGCTGGCCGATCTGTTCCGCGGCCGCAGCCAGCTTGCCGTTTATCACTTCATGCTGACGCCGGGCTCCGACCGCATCTGCCACGGCTGCGCCTATATCGCCGATCATATCGACGGCGCGCGGCAACATTTCGGGCAGGCCGATCTCGCCTTCGCGGCGATCTCGCGCGTGCCGCTTGAGCGCATCGAGCAGGTTCGGCGGCGCCTGGGCTGGACATTCCCCTGGGTGTCGTCGCAGGGCACGGATTTCAACTTCGATTTCGGCGTCTCGTTCCGCAAGGAGGACATCGCCGCCGGCCGCGCCATCTACAATTACGGCACGCCGGTCAGGCAGAGCGAGGACATGCACGGCACCAGCATCTTCGCCAGGAACGACGCGGGCGAGGTCTTCCATACCTATTCGACCTTCGCCCGCGGCGACGAGGTGCTGATGGGCGCCCATAGCTGGCTCGATCTCACGCCCAAGGGCCGCAACGAGGCCGGCGGCATCATGAGCTGGCTGAAGCTGCATGACGAATACGAGGCCGGCGATGCGGATGAGCATGCCTGCTGCCGCTGACATCCTGCCGCGCGGCAATAGCGCAAAGACGGCCTCCCGGCGCGCCTTCCTCGGCGCGCCGGTCCCGCTCTTTCCGGCCTTGCTCTTTCCGGTCCTGCTTTTTGGCGCCAGCATGGCCATCACCATCGCCTGGTGCACGGCGATGGTGCGGATGGGCGCGCTGCCGATGCCCGGCGGCTGGAGCCTGTCGATGGCCTGGCTGCCGATCTGCGGCCAGACCTGGGCCGGCGCCGCCGCATCCTTCATCGGCATGTGGGCCGTGATGATGGTGGCGATGATGCTGCCCTCGCTGACGCCGGCGCTGTGGCGCGGCCGGCCGGCTTCCGGCGCGCTGCGGCCGCTCCTGCTCATGGCCATGGGCTACTTCCTGGTCTGGATTCTGCCGGGCGCGATCGTTTTTCCGGTCGGAGCGGGTTTCGCCGAACTGCTGCAGCGCCACCCGGCGCTGGCGCGCGCCGTGCCTGTCCTGGCCGGCTGCGTCGTCGCCGGCGCCGGCCTGCTGCAATTCACCGCCTGGAAGGCGCGCCATCTCGCCCGCTGCCGCAGAATGGCCGACGATCGTCTGCCGATGGGTGCGGGCGCGGCGTTGCGCCGCGGCCTGCGCCTTGGGCGGCATTGCACCTGTAGCTGCGCCGGCTTCACCGCGGTCCTGCTGGCCATCGGGGTGATGGACCTGCGCGCCATGGCCTTGATCATGGCGGCGATCACCGCCGAACGCCTTGCCGGCGACGGCATCGCGCGCAGCATCGGCGCCGTCCTGCTCGCGGCCGGATTGCTGCTGATCGCGCGGGCCGCCGGGCTCGGATGAGCTAGGCGCCCTTGCCCTGTTCGATCAGCCAGTCGACGAATTGCATCACGCTGCCTTTGTCGCGGTTGGCCGGATAGAGGACGTGATAGCCTTCCGAGATCGAGATCGGGCCGTCCAGCGGCGCCAGAAGCCGTCCGGCGGCAAGGTCGTCGGCGATCAGCGGCAATGAGCCGACGGCGAAACCGAGGCCGCGGATCGCCGCTTCCAGGGTGAAGAAGTAATTCTCGAAACGCTGCCCGCCGGTCGGAATCTGGCGCGTGCCGAAACCGGCGGCGTGGAACCATTCGCTCCAGGCATTCGGCTTCGAATCCGTATGCAGCAGCGGCGCCTTCAACAGATCGCGCGGCGCGGCGATCGGATGCTTCTCCAGCAAGGCCGGCGCCGCCACCGGCAGATTGCGTTCGACCAGGAAGGGGCGGCACAGAAAGCCGGGCCGGTGCATCGGATGACGCCGGATCACCACATCGAAAGGATCGTGCAGATCCTCCACCGCAACGGTCGAGGTGATCAGCCGCACCTCGATGCGCGGATGCGCGATCTGGAAGGAAGACAGCCGCGGAATCAGCCAGCGCATGGCCAGCGTCGCCAGCGTATTGACCTGCAGAACGCGGGTCGCCGCCGGCTCGCGCATGCGTTCGGTGGCGCCGGCGAGGCGGTCCAGCGCGGCGCTGACTTCCGCCAGATAGGTCGCGGCGCGCGGCGTCGGTACGCGGCCGCGGCCGGCGGGCCGGAACAGCTCGGTGCCGAGAAACTGCTCGAGCGTATGGATATGGCGGCTGATGGCGCCATGGGTGACGCCCAGCTCCTCGGCCGCCCGGCTGAAGCTGCCGAGCCGCGCGGCGGCTTCGAAGGCGCGCAGGGCATTGAGCGGGGGCAGGGGGCGCATCTGTCAGCTTTACTCACAGGCAGGTCAACATAATGAGGCTTATCATGCAAGCCATGCTGCGTATCCTGATGTCGAAACAAGCTCGATTTTTACGAGGATCTCGTGGCTACCAGCGTCGATCTGCCGCTGCGCAAGGCGCAGGGCAGCACGTCCTTTCTTTGCCGTTTGCTCAACAATGCATGGGCCCGCTATGCGGCCTGGGCCGCCTACCGGCGCAGCCTGCATGACCTGCGCGAGCTGAGCGATCACCTGCTGGCCGATATCGGCCTGACTCAGGCCGACCAGGCGCGCGGCCGAGCGGAGTTTTAGACCCGGAGCCCGCCAGAAGCAGGCGGTCCGAGGGCGGCGGTCCGGGCCCGGCGGCCGGATCGACCATCGGGCACCATTCTGTGGCCGGCCCCGGGCTTTCTGCGGACCGGCGGTCATCGTTTGCTCACAGCCAGACGTTGCGGGCTGCCTTTTAATGCAGCCGTCCTCTCGCCGTCAGGTTCCCCCATGAACATTGCCGCCGCCACTCCGACCCGCCTTCGCCTTCTCGGCATTCGCCCGGATATCAGCCTGCATTGTCTCGACGAGGCGGGCGCGCTCTTCTGTGCCGGCACCAAGCAGCTCTTCGCGCTGAACACCACCGGGACGTTCATCTGGTGCCAGCTGGAGGAGGGCGCCTGTTTCGACGAAATCCTGCTCGAGCTGCAACGGGTCTTCGGCTTCAGCCCGAGCGAGGCCGCGCATGGCCTGGAGACCGCCCTGCAGCAATGGCGCAGCCTGGGCCTGCTCGACGAAACGGCGGGCCGGTCCTGGCAGAACGCGGCCCATGGCGGGGTCTGCGCCGGGCCGTATCGGCTGCTCGACATGCCGTTCCGGCTGCGGCTGTCCGCACCGGACATGCTCGAGGATCTCGCCACGCTGCTGGAGCCGCTGGTCGGCCCCGGCATCGCCGCGGAGACGGCGCTGGAAATCGAGATCGGCGGCGACCTGAGCATCCGCGCGGCCGGCCAGGTGCTGGAGCAGTGCAGCAGCCGGGCGCAGCTGGTGCCGGCGGTGAAGACCGCGCTGATCCGCCTCGCGCTGGAGCGCAGCAAGGATTTCTGCGCCATTCACGCGGCCGGGATCAGTCTCGGCGGCCGTTGCCTGTTGCTGCCCGGCCGCTCCGGGCGCGGCAAAAGCACGCTTGCAGCCGCACTGGTCGGCACCGGCCTGCCGCTGCTGGGCGACGATACCATTGTCCTGGCGGATCATGACGCGCCGGCCGGGCAGGACGATGGTGCGCTGCAGGCGCGGCCATTGCCCTTTGCCATCTGCCTCAAATCCGGCTCCTGGGCGCTGCTGCAGCCGCGCTTTCCGCAGCTTGCGCTGGCGCCGATCCACCACCGGCTGGATGGCAAGCGCGTACGCTATCTGCTGCCGCCAAACCGCGCGCTATGGGCCGATCCCGCCAGCCGCCAGCCGGTCGGCTGGATCGTGTTTCCCGATCACGTGCCGGATGCCGAGGCAAGCCTTGCGCCGCTGCCGCGGCCGGAAGCGCTCAGCCGCCTGATGGCGGAATGCTATCCCCTGGCGGACGGCTTCGATGCGGGGCGGGTGGCGCAGCTCATCGGCTGGATCCGGCGCATCGATTGTTTCACGCTGCGCTTCGGCGCCGTCGAAGACGGGGTCGAACTGCTCCGCCGCCTCGCCGCCTGAACCGCATGCGCCGCGTTCATTCCGCGCAGGCGCTGCGGATTCTCTGCGAGGCCTTGAGCCCCGATGCCGGCGGCGCGGCCGCCATCGCGCATCGGCGCGAGGTGCGCGACTGGCCGGCCGTGCTGGCCCTGGCCAATACGCATTATCTCGGGCCGGCCATGTATGCGGCGCTGTCGCAGGCGGAAGACTGGCCGATGCTGCCGGCGGAGCTGCGCGATTACCTGGCGCTGCTGCACCGGCAGAATAACAGCCGCAACCGCCGCCTGCGGCAGCAGGCCGAGGAACTGTTCGCCGCCTGCAATGCCGCCGGCGTCCGGGCGATGCTGCTGAAAGGCGGGCTGGCGCTGTTCCTCGACCATTATCCCGATCCGGCGGCGCGCATGATCCGCGATCTCGACCTGCTGGTGCCGGCGGTGCAGGCCGAAGCCGCGCTGGCGGTCCTGCGCCGGCTCGGCTATGCGGCGATGGCGCTCTATCCCGCCGGCCACAATGCCTATGGCGATTTCGCCCGCGCCGGCGATGCCGGCGCCGTCGATCTGCATTTCGAACTGATCGACGCGCCCTATCTGCTGCCGGCCGCGGACGTGTGGCAGCGGGCGGACCGTCTCGAGCTTGCGGCGGGCCGCTGCTTCATCCCTTCGCTGGCCGACCGTCTGCTGCACAATCTGTTGCATGCGCAGATCCATCACATCGGCGCGTTCTACCGCGGCAGCATCGAGCTGCGGCAGCTGCACGATTTCACGATGCTGGCGCGCCGCCATCGCGACGGCATCGACTGGCCGGCCCTGGCCGCGCATTGCGCGCGCCATCGCCTGACGCTGACGCTGCAAAGCTATCTGCTGGCGGCGGGGTTGTTCGGGCTGGACTGGCCGCTGGACGAGGCTCCCTCGGCGGCCGCGCGGCGGCAATTGCGACGCTGTCTCATGCAGATCCGCGCGCCCTTTTTGGAGCGGCTCGGCCTGCCGCTTGCCAATCTCTGCGCCGCCTTCGCGCCGCATCGCATGGATGGGCTGTATGGCCAGCGGCAATCGCTGCTGCGCCGGCGGCTCCGCCACGCCGCGCAGTTCCTCAAAAAGAGCAACCGCAACGGCGTGGTGGCGCGCCTGTTCAAAGCCTATTGAAGGCTAATGCTTCGCCGGCAGGCGGGGGCTCTTGCGCGCCCGCGGCGGCAGCGGCAGGCAGGTCGGCGGCCCGAAAGGGTCTTCACCGGTTATGGTCGGAATGGTGTGAGCGTCCGGGCACGCCATCAAATGGCCCGTTGCCGAATCCGTTGTTGGGGTGAAAGGTATGGTGCCGGCCACCTCCATGGCCGGACCCCGCAACAGCGAAATTGCGTTCACTTTCAGCCAGGATGAGTGTGATCGCCGGCGGCGTGGCGACGGCGAACTTGCCGCAGATGGCAAGGAATTTGCGCCGCGCTTCATCGGCCCCGGCCGGGCCGTTCTGCGGTCTGTTCCTGAACTCGGTCGACATGTCTCTTCTCCTCTTCTGCTTGTATCGAGAAGCAAAACTGCCGAGGTATTTTCCCGACCGCGGCGCAACCGGGCGGTGATCAAACTGTGTTTGTGTCGGGTCAGCCTATATCAGGCTCCAGTTGCGCACCGGGCAGGGTGGTATCGCCCGGCCCCAGGGGGCGCTGCATGAAGACGCTGTCGACCCAGCGGCCGAATTTGAAGCCGACCGAGGGCAGGGTGCCGACGACGCGGAAGCCCAGCGCGGCATGCAGGCCGACCGAGCCCAGATTGGCGGTATCGCCGATCACCGCGACCATCTGCCGATAGCCCAGGGCGGCGCTGCGGGCGAGCAGGTCGCCGAGCAGCGCGCGGCCGATGCCGCGGCGCGGCGCATCGGGCGCAACGTAGATCGAATCCTCCAGGGTGAAGCGGTAGGCGATGCGCGGCCGGTACAGATTGGCATAGGCATAGCCCGCCACCCTGCCGTCCAGTTCGGCGGCCAGATAAGGCAGCCCCTTGGCCAGGACATCGCGGCGGCGCTGCGCCATTTCGGCTTCGCTCGGTGGCACTTCCTCGAAGCTGCCCAGGCCATGGCGGACATGATGGGCGTAGATCGCGGTGATGGCGGGAATGTCGTCCTCGGTGGAGGGGCGGACAATTAGGGTCGGTTGAGCGGTCATGGGAAGCTGGAATATGTCATCGGCGATGCCCGCAGTATGCCATCGCCGCCGGTGGCTTACTACCGGCCGGATCAGGAGGTCGTCGCCGTCAGCCGCGCCGCCACCGCCTTGGGCAGCAGCAGCCAGTAGCGGCCGGGATTCTTCATCCGGCCGGCGATGGCTTCCGCCGCATCGCCATGGCCCCAGAAGACGTCGCCCCGCACCGCGCCGCGGATGGCGCCGCCGGTATCCTGCATCACCATCAGCCGCTGCAGCGGCCGGTCCGCGAAGGGCGCCGCCGCATCGGGGGCGCTCGCCGCCAGCCAGACCGGCAGGTTGAGGGCGAACAGGCTGCGGTCGACCGCCAGGCTGCGGCCCGGCACCAGCGCCACGCCGCCGGCGCCGCGCGGCCCGTCGGTATCGTCCTTCGGCGGCGGCAATTCGCGGAAGAACACATAGGACGGATTCTGCCGCAGCAATTCCGGCGCCGCGTCGGGATGGGCGCGCAGCCAGGCGCGGATGCTTTGCAGCGAGACATCCGCGCGATCGAGCAGCCCGCGTTCGATCATCACCTTGCCGATTGCCACATAGGGGAAGCCATTCTGCGCCGCGAAGCCGACGCGGATCTGGCCGCCATCGTCGAGCTGCACCAGGCCGGAGCCCTGGACCTGCAGGAAAAAGGCGTCGCTGGCATCGTCCAGCCAGACCAGTTCGAGGTTGCGGTTGGCCAGCGCGCCTTCATCGATGCGGGCACGGTCGTCATAAGGGTGCAGGCGTCCGGCGCGCACGCGCCCGGCGATGCGCTGGCCCTTCAGGCTGTCGCGGAATTCGCCGAGATCGACCTGCACCAGATCGGGCGGCTGTCTGTACAGCGGCACCTGATAGGCGCCGTGGCGCTTGCGGCTGCCCCGCACCAGCGGCTCGTAATAGCCGGTGAACAGGCCTTGCGCCTTGCCCTCGCCGAGCACGGCGACCGGCTGCAGCTCGGCTTCGATCAGCCGCCGCAGGGCGGCATCGTCGCCGCGCGGCAGGCTGGCCAGGGCCGCGCAGAAGGGCAGCCATTCGGCGACGCTGCCATAGCGGTCGAAGCCGTCCAGGCTGCGCTCGGGGCTGCGCGCCGAGATGCGCGCGCAGGAGCGCTCGAGCGCGGGCTTCGCCTCGCCGATGCGGTCCTGTCCATAGCCCGGCAGGTCATCGAAGCCGGCGGCGCGGAAGGCAATCGGCGGCGGCTTCGGCGCGCAGGCCGCGGCGGTGAGAAGGAGAAGGGCGGCGAGTAGCGGACGCAGCACGGCCGGCGTAAATCAGTCCGGCGACGAAGTCGCGATCAGCGTCCAGTTCGGATCGCGCGATCCGGTATCGCGCGCGAAGGTCCAGATATCGGTCACCTGATCCACCGCGCTGGCATTGCCGGCGATTACACCGCCTTGGGCGTTCTTGGTGACGCTGATCAATTCGCTTTCGAATTTCACCGTCACCTCGGCGATGCGGCCGTTCACCTGCGCGTCGACGATTTCGGCGGAGCGCATGCCGACGAAGGTGGTCTGCATGGTTTCGCCGCGCTTGGCGCGCTCGTCGATGGCGCCGGCGAAATCGGCGAAGACATCGCGCGACAGCAGGGGCCGCAGGGTCTCCTTGTCGCCGGCGGCATAGCTGGTGACGATCATCTCGTAGGCCGCCTTCGCGCCGGCGATGAATTCCGCGGCATCGAATTTCGGATCGGCGGCGCGCAGGCGCGCCAGCTTGTCGTCGCCGGCCGGCACCTCGCCGGCGGCGCCGGCCTCGGCCTCGCGGCGCGGCAGGGTTACGATATTGTCGCGATTGTCGCGCTCGTCGGCTCCGGCTTCGGTGTCTTTCCCGGTCTGCAGGAAGGGCGGACGCCGGCGGCGCTGCTCGTGCCCGGTCCGCTGGCCCAGCACCGAGCGCAGACGCAATGCGATGAAAGCCGCCACGGCCCCCAGCAGGACAATATCGAGAAACCCGGTGCCTTCACCCATCGTAAATTGCCTGTTCCCTTCTATCCGAGACCTTAAACCCTGGCGCAGTGCCGGTCCAGACGCGCTTGCCCCAGAATCAAACAGATAGGCCGAAATACCGGCTTTACAACCGGCAAAAGCGGCCCGCGCATGGCAATTCCCGGCGCAACCATGCTGCGCACCGTTTCGCAACCCTTGGAGACATGCCGGTGTTGTAGCTGTGCGGCCGGCGGGCATTGCGCCGGCCGGGATCATCCGGGCCGGACGCTCGCCTTGTGGCTTGCCATCAAGCGTGCTAGGGACTGCCCGCCCTTTTCGCTAGCAAGAGACCGCCGGTCATGACCGATAACAGCAATACGCCGGATTTCAATCCTGACACCGCGCCGCGTTTCGGACTGAATGCACAATACACCAAGGATCTCTCCTTCGAGCATCCGATGGCGCCACGCAGCTTCAGCATGAGCGGCGCGCCGCAGATTTCCGTCAATGTCGGTACCCAGGCGGAACGCGTCAACGACAGCCTGTTCGAGGTGGTGCTGCGCATCCTGTGCGAAGCCAAGCATGGCGAGGAGACCGCCTTCGTGGTCGATCTTTACTATGCCGGCCTGTTCACCCTGGCGAATGTCCCGCAGGAGCATGTCGAGCCCCTGCTGCTGGTCGAGGCGCCGCGCCTGCTGTTCCCCTTCGCGCGCCGCATCGTCGCCGATGTCACCCGCGACGGCGGCATGCCGCCTTTGATGCTCGATCCGATCGATTTCCTGCAGCAGTATCAGCGCAGCAAGGAAGCCGAGGCGGCACAGCAGAATCTGGCCTGACGGGAGGATCCGGCCTGACGGTCCGGCTTTTCCCTGACCGGACGGTCAGGCGTTGCGCAGCCAGAGCGGATCCTTCAGCTTGGCGATGAACGCAGCATGGGCGGCCAGCTCCGCCTCGCTGGCCGCATGCGGCCGCGGCGGGCGCGCCGGCCCGCGCGGCGCCTGGACCGCCACCACTGACATGGCATCGATGTCGATGCCGGCCAGCCCGAGCCCCTGCTGGCGGCCGCCGATCAGTTCGAGATAGACCTCGGCCAGCAATTCCGCGTCGAGCAGCGCGCCATGCTTGGTGCGCGCCGAGTTGTCGATGTTGAAGCGCTTGCAGAGCGCATCGAGGTTGATCTGCGCGCCGGGGAATTTGACCCGCGCCAGGCGCACGGTATCGACGGCGCGCTCCATGGCGATATGCGGAAAGCCCTCCAGCCGGGCCAGCTCCGCATTCAGGAAACCGATATCGAAGGCGGCATTGTGGATCACCAGCGGATCCTCGCCGATGAAATCGCAGAAGGCCGCGGCGATCTCGGCGAAGCGCGGCTTGTCCCTGAGGAATTCATCCGACAGGCCGTGCACCTTGAAGGCCTCTTCCGGCATCGGCCGCTCGGGATTGATATAGACGTGGTAATGCCGCCCGGTCGGAATGTGGTTGACCAGCTCGATACAGCCGATTTCCACCACGCGGTCGCCATTCTGCGCGTCCAGCCCGGTGGTTTCGGTATCCAGCACCACTTCGCGCATTACCGCCTGCCCTCCGCCATCGCCTCGAGTTTCGCCACCAGATCGCGCACCTGATTCTTTGTATAATCGAGCGTGCCGCCGGTATCGATGATGAAATCGGCCTGCCGGCGTTTTTCCGCGTCCGGCACCTGTTGCGCCAGGATGGCGGCGAATTTCTCCTCCGTCATGCCCGGCCGCGACAGCACGCGTTGGCGCTGCTTATGCGCCGGCGCGCTGACCACGACGACAGCATCGACGCCGCTGCGGCCGCGGCCTTCGAACAGCAATGGAATGTCGAGTACCACGAAGGGCGCGCCCTGCGCCTCGGCCTTGGCGAGGAAGTCCTGCCGTACCTGGCCGACCAGCGGATGCACGATCGCCTCCAGGCGCCGGATTTCCGCCGGCTTGCCCAGCACCAGCCGCGACAGGATCGCGCGGTCGACGGCGCCGTCGATAACGGCCTCGGGAAAGGCGGCGCGCAGCGGCTCGACCGCGGCGCCGCCCCTGGCATACAGCGCATGCACGGCGGCATCGGCATCGAAGAGCGGCACGCCCATCGCCTGCAGCATCTTGCCGACGGTGGACTTGCCCATGCCGATCGATCCGGTCAGTGCGATTTTCAGCATGGCATCCGTCAATCGGCCAGAATGGCGGCGCGCAGCGCCGGCGTGACTTCCGGCGCGACGCCGAACCAGGCTTCGAAGCCGGGGCGGCCCTGATGCAGCAGCATGCCGAGACCATCCACCGCCGGGTTGCCGCGCGCCCTGGCCCGCGCCAGCAGATCGGTTTCCAGCGGGCTGTAGACGATATCGTTGACCAGCGCATTGCGCGGCAGGTCGTCGAGCGCGATCTCGAGCGGCGGCTGCCCGCTCATGCCGAGGCTGGTGGTATTGACCAGCAGACCGGCGCCGCCCAGAGCCTCCGCGCGCCGCTCCCAATCGATCACCTCCAGCCGGGGGCCGAATTCCGCCGCCAGGGCCTCGGCCTTGCCGCGGCTGCGGTTGATCAGGCGCAGGGCCGGCGCCGCCGCATCGAGCAGCGCGACGATGATGGCGCGCGCCGCGCCGCCGGCGCCGAGCAGGACGGCCGGCCCGGCCGCCGCCGACCAGTTGGACGGTGCCTGCGCCTTCAGATTCTCGATGAAGCCGAAGGCATCGGTATTGCTGCCGTGCAGGCTGCCGTCCGGCTGCACCACGATGGTGTTGACCGCGCCGATGCGCCGCGCCGTCGGATCGATCGTCGCGAGATGCGGCAATACGGCCATCTTGTGGGGAAGCGTGACATTGATGCCGCGAAAGCCGGGCTCCTTCGGCAGGGCCTGCAGGAATGCCTCCAGCTCTTCCGGCGGCACCGGCAGTTTGTCGTAGCGGCCGTTCAGGCCGTATTGCCGGAGCCAGAAGCCATGCAGCCTGGGCGAGCGCGAATGCGCCACCGGCCAGCCGATCACGCCGGCGCGCGGGATGATGTCGTCTTGTTCGCTCATGGTCGCATCGGGAATGTTCAGGCCCGCAGCACCTTATTCTGCCGCAGAATGTCGAGCAAAGGCAGCAGCGGCAGGCCGAGGATGGTGAAGAAATCGCCCTGCAGACGGCTGAACAGCTGCACGCCGAGGCCTTCGAGCTGATAGGCGCCGACGCTGTGCAGCACCGTTTCGCCCGCCTGGGCCAGATAGGCGTCGAGGAATCCCTCGGAGAAATCCCGCATGATCAGCTTGGCCTGATCGATATGCCGCCAGATGATGCTGCCGCCGCGCGCCAGCACCACCGCCGAGGTCAGCTCATGCGTCCGGCCGCGCAGGGACAGCAGCTGCTCGCGTGCCGCGGCGAGATTCTCCGGCTTGTCGTACCAGCGGCCTTCGCAGGTCAGCATCTGGTCGGCGGCGATGACGAAATCTTCCGGATCGGCAATGGCGCGCCGCGCCTTCAGCTCGGCCAGAGCCTCCGCCGCCTGGCGCGCGCTGGCGCCCTCGGCCTTCAGGCTGAGCTTGATCTCCTGCTCGTCGATCTTCGCCGGCTGCGTGGTGAATTCGAGGCCGGCGGCGCGCAGCATGGCGGCGCGCGAGGCGCTGGCGGAAGCGAGAACCAATGTCATTGACCGATATCCCCAGAAGTCCTGGTTGCAGCTTTGGCCTCGCCGAAGCCGAGTTCCTGCTGCCGGCGCTGCTCCATCCGGCGGGCATGCAGTGTCATGATCGCCGCCGCGGTCTCCTCGATCGAACGGCGGGTGACATCGATCATCGGCCAGTTATGCCGCGTGCAGAGCTTGCGCGCCATGTTGAGTTCCTCGCGCACGCGTTCTTCGTCGACGTAGGAACTGCTGGTACCCTGATTCATGGCGATCAGGCGCGTCTTGCGGATCGAGACGAGACGGTCGGGCGAGGTGGTAAGGCCCACCACCAGCGGCCCCTTCACGATTTCCAGCTCATGCGGCACCGCAAGACCTGGCACGATCGGCACGTTGGCGGTCTTGAAGCCGCGATTGGCGAGATACATCGAGGTCGGCGTCTTCGAAGTGCGCGACACGCCGACCAGCACGATATCGGCCTTTTCCAGATCCCCGAGATGCTGGCCGTCGTCATGGGCGATGGTGAAATGCATCGCGTCGATGCGGTTGAAATATTCCGCGTCCAGTTCATGCTGCCGGCCCGGCAGGTTCTGCGCCTTCTCGCCGAGATACTTGCCGAAGGCATGGATGACCGGATCCAGCACCGGCACCAGCGGCAGCTTGGCCGCGGCGCAGCCCTTGATCAGGATCTCGCGCAATTGCTGATCGACCACGGTGAACAGCACCAGGCCGCCCATCGCGGCGATGGCCTCGATGACGCGTTCCATCTGCAGCGGCTTGCGCACCAGGGCCCAGGTATGGACCTCGACTTCCTCCTGGGATTTCTGGAACTGCACCAGCGCCGCCTTGGCGACCGACTTGAGCGTCTCGCCGGTCGCGTCGGAGACCAGATGGATATGGGGACGGGCGGTTTTAGGCATCGGATCGACGGTCGAATTCCGTGGATAAAGTGGATAAGGCGGCGTTTGTCCCCAGGATCGTCATTTTCATGCCCGCAAGCCGGTTTTCCTGCAACCAGCCTGTCACCGGAGGATCATTTTTCCCTTCCCCCTGTGAATCGCGGGGATTGGCCACGGCAAAGTCACAATTTGGATTCTACTCGCATTATCCCCATAATTCTTGCGGCGGAACAATGACGGCGGCAGGCCGCTTATGCCCGACTTTTCCACGGCCGGCAGCCGCCGCCCGGGGAAGCCGCCAGTCCGGGATGGAATCCGGCATAGCGCGTAGACAATGGCTTATCCCCGATAAACACCGCACAACAAACCACTCCATCTCTTTTATTTTTAAATAAAATAGGAAAGGAATAAGGACATGACGTCCTTTCCTCAGGCCGCGCCGCCAAGTCGCAACACATCGCCGTCCACGCCGGACAAGCCGTTCCTGCGCACCCTGGCCGGCCTGCCAAGCTCCCGCCCGCCGCTCTGGCTGATGCGGCAGGCAGGCCGCTATCTGCCGGAATACCGGGAAATCCGAGCCAAGGCCGGCAGTTTCCTCGAACTGTGCTACAGCCCGGAACTGGCCACCGAAGTAACCTTGCAGCCGATCCGCCGGTTCGGCTTCGATGCGGCGATCCTGTTCGCCGACATTCTGCTGGTGCCGCAGGCGCTCGGCCAGGGGCTGGCCTTCAGGGAAAACGAAGGCCCGGTGCTGGAGGCGATCCGCACGGCCGGCGAACTGGTCCGGCTGGATCCGAAGGGCATCCATCAGAAGCTCGCGCCGGTCTACGAGGCGGTGAGCCGCATCAAGGCCGGGCTGCCCAAGGACTGCGCGCTGATCGGCTTTGCCGGCGCGCCCTGGACGGTGGCGACCTACATGCTGGAAGGCCGCGGCTCGAGCGATCATGCCGCCGCCAAGACCTGGGCCTTCGGCAACCCGGCCGGGCTGGACACGCTGATGGAGATCCTGATCGAGGCCACCGCCGCGTATCTCGAGCGCCAGATCGAAGCCGGCGCCGAGGCCGTGCAGCTCTTCGATACCTGGGCCGGCGTCCTGCCGGAACAGGAATTCCGCCGCTTCTGCATCGAGCCGGCGCGGCGCATCATCGGCCGGCTGAAGGACAAATACCCGCAGGTGCCGGTGATCGCCTTTCCGCGCGGCGCCGGCGTGCTTTACGACGGCTATGCGGCGGCAACCGGCGCCGACGTCCTGGGGCTGGACTACACCGTGCCGCTCGGCTGGGCGCGCGATCATCTCTGGCCGAAGACGGTGCTGCAGGGCAATCTCGATCCGCGCCTGCTGGTGGTGGGCGGCCCGGCGCTGGCCGAAGGCGTGCACCGCCTGCTGCGCAGCTTCCCCGAGCGCCGCTTCATCTTCAATCTCGGCCACGGCATCGTGCCGGAAACGCCGATCCGGCATGTCGAGGAGCTGGTGCGGCTGGTGAAGGGCGCGGAAGTCTCGGCCTGAACTGCCGTCTGATAACGGCAAAACCGGCCATATTCGGCCATAATTCAGGACATTGCCCGTTGGGCGGCGCCCAAAGCATTGCGGTTTCGGCTGTTCGTCTACATCGTAGCTGAATGGCCAAAACGGCAGTCATTCTGTTCAATCTCGGCGGGCCCGACAGCCAGGCGGCGGTGCGGCCGTTTTTGTTCAACCTGTTCAACGATCCGGCCATCATCCGTCTGCCGCAGCCGCTGCGCTATCTGCTGGCGCGGCTGATCTCGTCGCGCCGGGCGCCCAAGGCGGCGCAGATCTATGCCCGGATGGGCGGCCGTTCGCCGATCCTGCCGGAGACGGAAGCGCAGGCACGCGAATTGAAGCGCTCGCTCGGCTCCGACGATTACCGCGTGCTGATCGCGATGCGCTATTGGCATCCCTTCGCATCCGAAGCCGCGCGCGAGGCGCTGGCCTGGGGCGCGGATCGCGTGCTGCTGCTGCCGCTCTATCCGCAATTCTCCACCACCACCACGGCGTCCTCGCTGAAGGACTGGCGCCGCGCGGCGGCCAAGGCCGGGCTGGACGTGCCGATGGCGGCGATCGGCTGCTATCCGGAGGAGTCGGGCTTCATCGTCGCCCAGACCGCCTTGCTGCGGCAGGCGCTGGCCGCCGTCGAGGCTGAGCCCGCACAACGCGGCCCGCTGCGTATTCTTTTCTCCGCCCATGGCCTGCCGAAACGCGTGGTGCTGGATGGCGATCCCTATCAGATGCAGGTCGAACGCAGCGTCGCCGCCATTCTGCGGCAGCTCAACCGGCCCGAGATCGACAGTGTGATCTGCTATCAAAGCCGCGTCGGCCCGCTGGAATGGATCGGCCCGTCGACGGAGGCGGAAGTCGCACGCGCCGCTAAAGATGGTTGCGCCATCGTGGTGGTGCCGGTCGCCTTCGTATCCGAGCATTCCGAAACCCTGGTCGAGCTCGATATCGAATACGCGCATCTGGCCATGCGGGCGGGGGCGGCGAGCTATACGCGCGTGCCCACCGTCGGCACGCAGCCGGAATTCATCGTCGGCCTGGCGCGCCTGGTGCGCAATGCGACGAATTACGACGGCGATCCGGTCAGCGGCAGCGGCGAGAAGCCCTGCGGCAATGCCTGGCGCCGCTGCACCTGCGCATCATGATATTATGCATCCTTAGACGGACGGACACCGATGTATCTCTGGCTGAAAGCCCTGCACATCATTTCGGTCATCGCCTGGATGGCCGGCATGCTCTATCTGCCGCGGCTGTTCGTCTACCATGCCGCCGCCAAGCCGGGCTCGTCGGAATCGGAAACCTTCAAGGTGATGGAGCGGCGGCTGATGCAGGCCATCATCAATCCGGCGATGATCGCCACCTGGATCTTCGGCCTGTCGCTGGCCACGATGGGCAATCTCTGGAGCCAGGGCTGGCTGCATGGCAAGCTGGCATTAGTGATCTGTATGCAGATCGTCCATGTCCTGCTGGCGCGCTGGCGCCGGCAGTTCGCCGAGGACCGGAATGCGCATAGCCAGCGTTTCTACCGCATCGTCAACGAAATCCCGACGCTGTTGCTGATCGGCATCGTTCTGCTGGTGGTGCTGAAGCCGTTCTGATTGCTGCCGTTCGGGCAGCGAATCCCTTACAGGTGGCACCCCAATGTCCGGGTGCAATTTTCCAGCGGCATAGTCGGGCGCAGATGGCTAATGTGCCGCCGCGTCAAGGATTCGTGGCGGCGGTCACATCACTTTTGCTTGTCCTTCCGTCACGATACGCCTACCTCTTCGCGCATGCGAAAAACCGGGGGAACCTCAATGTCTTTTGCTTTTGTCCGTCGGCATGGCCGTCAGGCTGTCGGCGCTGTCTTCAGTATGCTTCTTGCTGCCGGCCTCAGCTTGACTGCGCAGGCCCAGGGCGGACCGGGTGGCCCGCCGCCGGTGACGGTCGCCAAGCCGGTGGTGAAGCCGATCGTCGAAATGGACGAATATACCGGGCGCTTCGATGCGGTCGGCGCCGTGGACGTCCGCTCGCGCGTGAATGGCTATCTCGAGAGCGTGCATTTCACCGATGGCGCCCTGGTCAAGCAGGGCGATCTGCTGTTCACCATCGATCCCCGGCCCTATCAGGCGGTGGTCAACCAGGCGCAGGCCAATCTCAATGCGCAGCAGACCCGGCTCGACTTCGCCCGCCGCGACTATGAGCGCTATGCCAAGCTGACCCGCACCGGCGCCGCGGCTGAACGCGATCTCGAACAGAAGCGCCAGGCCTTCCAGCAGGCGCAGGCCGATCTGGCCTCGCTGCGCGCCGCGCTGGAGACCGCCAAGCTCAATCTGAGCTTCACCGAAATCCGGGCGCCGATCTCCGGCCGCATCTCGCGCAAGCTGGTGACCGAGGGCAACCTGGTGCAGGAAAACAGCACGGTGCTGACCACCATCGTGCAGCTCGATCCGATCTATTTCTATTTCGATATCGACGAGCGGTCCTTCCTCGCCTATCAGCGCATCGCCGATGGCGGCGGCCGCAGCAGCGACACCAAGGGCCTGCCGATCTCGGTCTCGCTCACCGACGAAGATGATTTCCTCCACAAGGGCGTCCTCGATTTCATGGACAACCGCCTCGATGCCGGCACCGGCACGATGCGGATGCGCGCCAGGCTCGACAACAAGGACCTGTTTCTGACGCCGGGCCTGTTCGGCCGCATCGCCGTGCCGGGCAGCCCGGAATACAAGGGCGTGCTGCTGCCGGACGAGGCGATCCTCGCCGAGCTGGACCGCCGCTATGTCTATGTCGTCGGCGAAGGCGGCGCCGTGCGCCAGCAGCCGGTCAAGATCGGCTCGCATACCGACCGCTACCGCATCATCCGCCAGGGCCTGAAGGGTGACGAAATGGTCGTCATCGACGGCCTGCAGCGCGTGCGGCTCGGCGGCGGCCATGTCACGCCCCAGCCGGTGCAATTGCCGCCCGCCTGGCCGGGCCTGATGGCCTTTGTCGCGCAGATGCAGCAGCAGCAGCATGGCAAGGCGGCTCAGGGCCAGACGGCCGAGAAGCAGGCGGCGAAGTAACGGGGCCGGAGCCAGGATATGAAAATCGGACATTTCTTCGTCGACCGGCCGATTTTTGCCGCCGTCGTCTCCATCGTGATCGCCATCGTCGGCGCGATCGCCTTCTTCCAGTTGCCGGTCACCGAATATCCGGAGATCGCGCCGCCGCAGATCAACGTCACCGCGCGCTATCCCGGCGCCGATGCCGAGACGATCGCCCGCACGGTGGCGACGCCGCTGGAACAGCAGATCAACGGCGTCGAGAACATGCTGTACATGTCGTCCTATTCGACCGCGGACGGCCAGTTGCAGCTGACCGTGACCTTCCGTCCCGGCACCGATCTCGACACCGCCCAGGTGCAGGTGCAGAACCGCGTCTCGATCGCCGAGCCGCGCCTGCCCGAAGAAGTGCGGCGCCAGGGCCTGACGACGCAGAAGCAGAACGGCGACTTCCTCATGGTCGTGCATCTGCTCTCGCCCGACAAACGCTATGACGAGCTGTTCATCGCCAATTACATGAACCTGCGCGTGCGCGAGGCGCTTCTGCGTCTCGACGGCGTCGGCAACGTCATCGTGTTCGGCGGCTCGGAATACGCGATGCGCATCTGGCTCGATCCGGCCCGCCTGGCCGCCTATGGCCTGTCGAGCACCGATGTGGTGACCGCGCTGCAGGCGCAGAACGTGCAGGTCTCCGGCGGCAGCCTCGGGCAGCAGCCGGCGCCGGCCACCACGCCGCTGCAGGCCATCGTCACCACGCAAGGCCGCTTCGACGACGTGCGGCAGTTCCGCAACGTGATCATCAAGTCGGGCGAAGGCGGCCGGCTGGTGCGGCTGCAGGATGTCGCCAAGGTGGAGCTTGGCGGCCGCGAATATACCAGCCGCAGCTATCTCGACGGCCAGACCGCGATCGCCATGGGCGTCTTCCAGCGCCCCGGCACCAATGCGCTGGACACCTCCGAAGAGGTCATCAAGACCATGGAGGAATTGCAGAAGGATTTCCCGCCGGGCCTGGAATACACCATCATCTACAATCCGACCGAGTTCATCGCGGAATCGCTGCATGAGGTCTACAAGACCCTGATCGAGGCGATCCTGCTGGTCGCGCTGGTGGTGCTGATCTTCCTGCAGAACTGGCGCGCGGCGATCATCCCGATTCTGGCCATTCCGGTTTCGATGATCGGCACCTTCGCGGTGATGTCGGCCTTCGGCTTCACGCTGAACGTGCTGACATTGTTCGGCCTGGTGCTGGCGATCGGCATCGTCGTCGACGACGCCATCGTCGTGGTGGAGAATATCGAACGCAACATCGCCCTCGGCATGTCGCCGCGCGACGCGGCGCACGAGACGATCGACGAGGTCGGCACGGCGGTGGTGGCGATCGGCGTGGTGCTGTCGGCGGTGTTCATTCCGACCGCCTTCATCCCCGGCATCTCCGGCCAGTTCTACCGCCAGTTCGCGCTGACCATCTCGGTGGCGACGATCCTGTCGGTGATCGTCTCGCTGTCGCTGTCGCCCGCGCTGGGCGCCGTGCTGCTGCGCGCGCATCAGAAGGATGCCGCGCATCGCCCGCGTTTCTTCCTGGCGCGGCTCGGCCGTCTCTTCGCCGACAAGTTCAACGCCGGCTTCGACAGGGCGAGCGACCGCTATTCCCGCGGCGTCGGCGGCATCGTGCGGCACCGCTTCATCATGCTCGGCGTCTACGGCGCCCTGGTGGCGGCGACGGTGTGGATCTTCACCGCCGTGCCGCAGGGTTTCATCCCGCCGCTGGACCGCGGCTACGCCATCGTGGTGGTGCAGCTTCCGTCCGGCGCGACGCTGGACCGCACCGACGCGGTGGTGCAGAAGGCGACCAAGCTGATCGAGAACATGCCCGGCGTCACCCATGTCGTGGCGATCCCCGGCTTCAGCGGCGCCACCTTCACCAACTCGACCTCGGCGGCGGTGATGTTCACCACCTTCGCGCCGTTCGAGGAGCGCATGGCCAAGGGCCTGACCGGCCAGGCCATCATCGGCCAGATGATCGGCCGGCTGCAGTCGATCGAGGAGGCGTTCGTCATCGCGGTGCCGCCGCCTTCGGTGCCGGGCATCGGCTCGGGCGGCGGTTTCAAGATGCAACTGCAGAACCGCAGCAGCGACGATATCCGGCCGTTGCTGGCCGCGGCCTATCAGATCATGGGCCGCGCCATGAAGACGCCGGGGATCACCGGCGTGTTCACCACCTTCAGCGCCGACACGCCGCAGGTCTTCCTCAATATCGACCGCGCCAAGGCGCAGATGCTGAACGTGCCGATCACCAACATCTTCAACGCGCTGCAGGTCAATCTGGGCTCGGCCTACGTGAACGACTTCAACGCCTTCGGCCGCGTCTTCCAGGTGCGCGCCCAGGCGGATGCCAGGTATCGCATCAGCGAGGACGATATCCTGCGGCTGAAGGTGCGCTCGGCCACCGGCGACCTGGTGCCGCTCGGCACGCTGGTGCAGATCAACGAAACCGCCGGCCCGGACCTGGTGCAGCGCTACAACATGTATGTGTCGGTGCCGCTGCAGGGCAACACCGCGCCGGGCTATTCCACCGGCCAGGCGCTGGATGCGATGGAGCAGGTGGCCAAGGAGGTGTTGCAGCCGGGCCAGACCTTCGAGTGGACGGAAATCGCGTTGCAGGAACGCTCCACCGGCCATACCGCGCTGTACATCTTCATGCTGTCGATCGTCTTCGTCTTCCTGGCGCTGTCGGCGCAGTATGAAAGCTGGGTGCTGCCGCTGGCGATCATGTTGATCGTGCCGATGAGTATGCTGTTCGCGCTGTTCGGCGTGCATCTGGTCGGCATCGACAACAACATCCTGGTGCAGATCGGCCTTGTCGTGCTGATCGGCCTGGCGGCGAAGAACGCGATCTTGATCGTCGAATTCGCCCGCCAGCAGGAAATCGAGGGCAAGGATCCGATCCCCGCCGTGGTCGAGGCCTGCCGCCTGCGCCTGCGGCCGATCCTGATGACGGCCTTCGCCTTCATCCTCGGCGTGCTGCCGCTGGTCACCGCCAGCGGCGCCGGCGCCGAGATGCGGCGCGCTTTGGGCACGGCGGTGTTCTCGGGCATGATCGGCGTCACCCTCGTCGGCCTGTTCCTGACGCCGGTCTTCTATGTCGTGCTGCGGGCTTTCACGCGTGGCCGCCGCCGCCAGTTGCCGCCGGCGCTGCAGCAGACCGGACATACGCCGCAGGCCGAGTGACGGTTTCGCCGGCGGCCGCCCCGCCGATGTCACCGGTGCAATACTGAAACGGGATCATGCTCGGACTTTAATCCGGGCATGATCTTTTTTTATCGACTCGCTTCTTCAGGGCAGCCCCGCTTCGTTCCGGTTGAACCGGGCCGGCCGCTGCTTATCTACGGCAAGTCCTTCACGCGGTTTGCTTTTCCGAATTGCTCGATTGCAAAGGGGAGACTGCCATGACTGCTCATATCCTGATCGTGACCACGTCGCATAACAGCATGGGCAACGGTCGGATCACGGGCGTATGGGCGGAGGAACTGGCGGTGCCCTATTACGCCTTCCTCGATGCGGGACATACCGTCACGCTGGCCTCCATCAAGGGCGGGCCGATCCCCTTCGATCCGCGCAGCGTCAACGGCGAGGAACCCAAGCCGGACGGCGTCACGCGCTTTCTGGCCGACCGCGCCGCCATGCAGGCGGTGCAGACCACGCCGGCCATCGCGCAGGTCGATATCGCCACCGTCGATGCGATCTTCCTGCCCGGCGGGCATGGCTCCATGTGGGATCTGCCCGCCAGCCGGGCGCTGGCCGAGCGGATCGCAACGCTCGATTCACAAGGCCGGGTCGTCGCCGCCGTCTGCCATGGCGCGGCCGGCCTGCTTGCGGCCAGGCGGCGCGACGGCGTGCCGCTGGTGGCGGGCCGCAAGGTCAACGGCTTCACCAATGCCGAGGAGGAAAAGGTCGGCCTCGCCAAGACGGTGCCGTTCCTGCTGGAGGACCGGCTGCGCGCCCTGGGCGGCGATTTCGTCGCCGGCCCGGATTTCCAGCCGCATGCCGTCCAGGACGGCAACCTGATCACCGGACAGAATCCCGCCTCGGCGCAGATGCTGGCGCAGCGCGTGCTGGCCGCGCTCGAGGGCTTCAACACGCATGCGGCGGAGCGGGCCACCACCGCGCCGCGGCGTCAATCCGTGGCGCGCAGCAATGTCGGATCGATGGTGAACAGCTCCTGCGGGGTTTCGACGCCGCGCAGCGCGTAGCGGCCGAGCGACACCGCCTTCTCGTGCAGGCCGCCGGCGGCCTGGCGGAAGGCGGCCGAGAGGATCACCGGCTGATCCACCGAACGCGCCATGCCGGCGATGCGCGACAGCTCGTTCACCGCCGGACCGACCACGGTGAAGTCGAGGCGATCCTCGCCGCCGAAATTGCCGTACAGCACGTCGCCGATATGCAGCGCCACCGACATGTCGATCACCGGCAGGCCGGCATTGGCGCGGCGGTTGCGCACCTCGCGCAGATTCTGCCGGCACAGCCTCAGCGCCTGCAGCGCCGCATGGCAGGATTCGTGGCGCGACGCGGTTTCGTGGTCCTTGCTGCGGAAGATCGCCAGCACGCCGTCGCCGACGAATTTCAGCACCTCGCCGCCATAGCGGTGGATGGCCGAGACCGCCGCGCCGGCATAATCGTTCAGCAGCGGCACGATCAGTTCCGGCGATACCGTATCGACCAGCTTGGTGAAGCCGCGCAGGTCGCTGAACCACAAGGCGGCGGAGATGCGCTCGGCGTCGCCGCGACCGATGGTGCCGCTCAATACGCGCCGGGCCGCATCGCGGCCGAGATAGGTTTCCGCCAGGGTGTCGGCGATGCGGCGCAGGCTGGCCGAGCGCACCGCAGCCGCCGCGAAAGGCAGCAGGGCGGTCAGCGTATTGATCTGCGCCTCGCTGAAGCCCTCCGCATGTTCCGTGGTCCAGGAGGCGTAGATCGAGTCGAGCTGGCCGATGATGCCCCTCTCGCCGAACCGCGTCATGGTGACGAGATAATCGGTGAAGCCCTGCGCCGCCAGTTCGCCGATCACCGGGAAGGGAAAGTCGCCGTTATGGCCGAGGATGCGGAAGCGCAGCAGATCCTGGCCGGTGCTCTCGAGATAATAGAACGGGCTTTCGCGCCATTTGCGCTCGCCGTCTTCGGTGATCGAGCGGCCGAATTCATGCAGCACGATGTCGTCGACATCGCGGTGCCACAGAAAGATGCGCCCGGCCAGCACCGGATGCAGCGTGTCGGCGCCCAGCATGGCGCGCGTGACCGGGATGCCGGCTTCGTTGAGCGCCGTGCAGAAGCTGGCGAGAATCTCGCCTTCGTTCAGGCCGTTCAGGGAAGCATCGGAAACGCGGCGGGCAATGTGAATGAAGGCGGAAGGGTCCATCGCGCCAGCATATAGGGTGGTGTGATTGTCGCTACAATCCCTGTCCGGCGGCTGCCGAAGGTTGTGATCGCGATTACGCGTCATTGCATACGTTGGCATGGGTTGCGCCGCGCCGCCCGCCTCCTGACGGCGGCGGCGGTCTGTGCTAGGAGAAGCGCGCCTGCCCGCTTGGCGGAATTGGTAGACGCACGGGACTTAAAATCCCGAGGCCGCAAGGCCGTGCCGGTTCGAGTCCGGCAGTGGGCACCAGCTTTTCACCCGTCGGCTTTGTTGAATCGGGGTGCCGTTGAATCGGCCAGGCGCGGAGGAGTGCCGCTGATGGATGTGATCGCCACCATCCAGGATTTCCGCCGCGCGCGCGGCCGCTTCGGCCGGCTCGGCTTCGTGCCGACCATGGGCTATCTGCATGACGGCCATCTCAGTCTGGTGCGCCAAGCCAGGGCGGAATGCGGCGCCGTCGCCGCCAGCATCTTCGTCAATCCGACGCAGTTCGCGCCGCATGAGGATTTCAGCCGCTATCCGCGCGACATGGAGCGCGATCTGGCCCTGTTGCGCGATCTCGGCACCGACCTGGTCTTCACGCCCGGCGTCGCCGAGATGTATCCGCCCGGCAGCGTGACGGCGGTCGAGGTCAGCGAAGTGAGCGAGCGGCTGGAAGGCGCCGTGCGGCCCGGGCATTTCCGCGGCGTCGCCACGGTGGTCTGCAAGCTGTTCAACATCGTGCAGCCGACCCGGGCCTATTTCGGCCAGAAGGACGCCCAGCAGACCGTCGTCATCCGCCGCATGGTGCGCGATCTCGCCATGCCGCTGGAGGTCGTGGTCTGCCCGACGGTGCGCGAGCCGGACGGCCTGGCGATGAGCAGCCGCAACGTCTATCTGGCGCCCGAGGAGCGCCGGGCGGCGGCGGTGCTGTATCGCGCGCTGCGCCAGGCCGAGGCGGCTTATCGCGGCGGCGAGCGCGCTGCCGCCAGCCTGCGCCGGATCATGCGCGATACGCTGGCGGGCGAGCCGCTGGCCGAGATCGAGTATGTCTCGGTCGCGCATCCGGACAGCCTGGCGGAACTGGATGCCGTCATTGATGGCGCGCTGCTGTCGCTGGCGGTGCGCATCGGCAGGACCCGGCTGATCGACAACATCCCGCTTCCGCCAGACCCGCCTGACTGACCTAGCAGATCGCCCGGCCCCGAAACGCCAGCCCGGTTTGTGATCGCCGTCACACCGGCTGCCGGTCGAAACCGGATTGACTCCCATATCCGCCGCTGTATCGTACGATACATCAAATGACACAACGGATGATAGGAACGCGCCATGCATTCCCATTTCAAGGCCGCCCTGCGCGAGCATCTGGAGCATAAGATGATGCATCGCCGGCGCGGCCGGCATGGTTTCGGCCCGGGCGGCTTCGCCGCCGGCCTGTTCGGCGAGGCCGGCTTCGGCGGCCGCGGCTTCCGCGCCAGCCGGCTGGTCAGCGCCGAGGACCTGCAGCTTTTGATCCTGGCTTTGCTGGCCGAGAAGCCGAGCCATGGCTATGAGCTGATCAAGGCGCTGGAAGAGCGCAGCCACGGCTTCTACGCGCCGAGCCCCGGCGTGATCTATCCGGCGCTGACCTATCTGGAAGAGATCGGCTATGCCACGGTGACCGCCGCGGGCGCCAAGAAGCTCTACAGCATCACCGAGGCCGGCCTGGCCCATCTCGCCGAGCGGCGCGCCCAGGCCGATGCGATGCTGGCGGAACTGGCGCGGATCGGCGAGCGCATGGCGCGGGCCAAGCAGTTCTTCGCCTGGGGCGAGGAGGTCGACCATGCGCCGGCGGGCGAGATGAACAGCCTGCGCGACGTCCGCCATGCGCTGAAGCGCATCCTCTACGACAAGGCCGAGGCCGCGCCGGAGGAACAGCGCCGGGTGATCGACATTCTCGCCCGCGCCATCAAGGAAATCCGCGGCTGATGACGGCGCCGATGACGACGACTGCGCCCCGCACGCCGCCGCGCGGCAAGCCGCCCGGCCTGAAATGGATCAGCGATATCGAGCAATGGAAGGGGCATGACATGCAGGGCCACCGCTACCGCGTTACCGTCGAGCATCTTGCCGCGCCCCGGAACGACCAGCCGGTTCAGCCGCCGCTCAGCTTCGAGGTGATCAATCACGACGAGATCATCGGCATCGTCGAGCGCGCCCGCGCCGGCGGCGAGTTCGAGGAAGAGGAAGCCGCCGCGATGGCGGTCGGGCTGAAGCTGTTCACCGAGGTGATGCTGAAGCGGCGCAGCGATCCGCTGTTCGCCGAATTCGAGCCGGCGATGCGCAGCTTCATCGGCAAGCTGAAGGCCCGCACCCGCGCCGCCGCCGCGGCATCGGCCGCGGCCGGCTGACGCTTGCGCATTCGCCGATCGGTCAGCGTTCGCCGACCAGGCGCGGGATGCGGCGCGGATCGCCGCCGCCGCGCCAGCGGATCCAGCGGCCATGATAATCGCCGGCCGCCAGGATTTGCGTATCGCCCTCCGGCCAGAGCGTCAGCGTCAGGTCGGCGCCGTCCTTCGCGGTGCCGGGCTCGAAGCGCAGCCAGGCGACCGGCGCGTCCGGCGTCGCCGCGGCGCCGGCCTGTTGCATGCTGCGTTCGATATGGCGCTGCTCGTCGCGCGGGATGTATTGCCAGACGATCGAGTGGTAGAGCACGAAGGCGGTCTTGGCCGGCCGACGCCCGAGCTGGCGGGCGACGAAGGTCCTGGCGCGCTGCTTCTCCACCTGCAGCTTGCGCTCGGCGGCGCAGGCCAGGGCGGTCTGCACCCGGCGCAGGCGGGCGGGCTGATCGGCCCAGATGTAGGAGAGCAGCCGCTGCCGCTGCGCCTCGTCGCGCGGATCGATCGGCGCGATATCGCAGCCGGCGCGGCTATGCACGCTCAGCGCCGCCATCGGCGGCGGCTTGCCCTCCCATTCGGCGCGCAGACGCAGGGGCACCGGCTCGTGCAGGCTCCATTGCCAGCTGCCGAAGCTGTAGCCGTAGCAATCCCAGAGCTGGTTGAGGCCGGCGCTGGCGCCGATTTCGGCGATGGCCAGAGGCAGCCGCGTGCGGCTGGCGATCATCAGAAAGCCGCCGAGCAGGACGGCGGAGCGCTGCGGATCGTTGGTCTGCGGCGGAATGCGCAGATATTCCTCGAGCAGTTCGCCATGCCGGGCGAGGACGCTGTCGATCAGCGCGGGATCGATGCGCTGGCGGCGATAGGCCTCGAAGAGATCGTGATCGGCCCGGTCCAGCACCAGGCGATGCAGCGCGCCGGCCAGCCGAAGCGCCAGAGCCGCCGGGCGCGGATCGCTCGGCCAGGCCAGGATCGTTTCGGCCCAGAAAGGCCGGCCCGCCAGGGCCTGCGCCGTCGCGGCGAGTACCGCGGCGGTGAACGGCGAGCCGAGCCTGCGGCAGGCCTCGGCTTGTTCCTCGAAATGCTGGATCACCCCCTCGATCGGCATGACGCCATCACAAACCCGGTTCGCGGCCGCCGTCCAGTGGCAATGATGGGCGAAAAACCGCCCCCGGGCTGTCCGATATGCCGCGCACCCCGCCCCCGCCCTCCGCCAGGGGGCGGGCGGCTCAGGCCGGCAATGTCAGCCAGTGCAGGCTGAACAGCTTCTGCGGATCGCACCAGAGCGCGGTCGGCTGGAAGCCGGCCTGCCGCGCCAGGCGGCGGAAGCCGTCCGGCGTGTATTTGTAGGAATTCTCGGTATGGATCGATTCGCCCTCGGCGAAGCCGTAGCGCTCGCCGCCGATCCGCACGGTTTGCGCCGCGAGGCTGACCAGATGCATCTCGATGCGCTGCAGCCGCGGCTGATAGAAGGCGTAATGCGCGAAGCGGTCGAGATCGAAATCGCCGCCGAGTTCGTCGTTGATCCGGCGCAGCAGGTTGCGGTTGAAGGCGGCGGTGACGCCGGCCGCGTCGTTATAGGCGGCATGCAGGATTTCCGGCGCCTTGACCAGATCGACGCCGATCAGCAGCCCGGCGGGCGGCGCGCCGGCCGGATTGCCGCCCTTCAGGATCTGCGCGACATGGCACAGGAAGCCGAGCGCTTCCGGCGGCGTGAAATTGCCGATGGTCGAGCCGGGAAAGAAGCCGACGCGGCGCCGGCTGCCGGCGGCGGCCGGCGGCATGCTCAGCGCTGCCGTGTAGTCGGCGGCTATCGGCATGATCGCCAGGTCCGGATAGTCGCGGGCCAGCGTCTCGGCCTGGGCGGCCAGATGCGCGCCGGAGATGTCGATGGGAAGATAGGCCCGCGGCGATTGCAGGGCATCGAGCAGCAGGCGCACCTTGCGCAGCGCGCCGGCGCCGAACTCGATCAGCTCGGCATCCGGGCCGATCGTGCCGGCGATGACCTCCGCCTGGCTTTGCAGCAGCGCCAGTTCGGTGCGGGTCGGATAATATTCCGGCAGCTCGCAGATCTGCTCGAACAGCGCCGAGCCCGCCGCATCGTAGAAGTATTTCGAGGGCAGCGTTTTCGGCTGTCCGCTCAGGCCCGCCTGCACATCGGCGGCGAAATCGGCGGCGGCAAAATCGGATTCGGGGACAGTCGGCTCGGGCTCCGCCGCCATGCGGCGACGGTGCGAAACGGCCCAGGTCATAAGCTACCTCTTTTTATTTACGCGTCGTCTGCCAGGCGGATGCCGGAGAATTGCCAGCGCGCGGCCGGCGGGAAGAAGTTGCGATAGGTCGGGCGCACATGGCCCTGCGGCGTAACGCACGAGCCGCCGCGCAGCACCATCTGGCCGACCATGAATTTGCCGTTATATTCGCCGACCGCGCCGGCCGCCGGCCGGAAGCCGGGATAGGGTTCGTAAGCCGAGCGCGTCCATTCCCAGACCTCGCCGAACATCTGCAGGCTGCCGTCGGGCGCCTGGATGGCGCGCGGATGCGGATGCCGGGGATCGAGGAAATGGCCATGGCTGCGGCATTGCCCCGAGGTCGCGGCATATTCCCATTCCGCCTCGGTCGGCAGTCGTTTTCCGGCCCAGGCGGCGAAGGCGGCCGCTTCATAGAAGGAAACATGGCAGACCGGTTCGGCCGGATCGACGGCGCGCCGGCCATGCAACGTGAAAATCTGCCAATGGCCGCGGGCATCCTGCGACCAGTAGAGCGGCGCCTGCCAGTTCTCCGCCTGCACCATCGCCCAGCCGTCCGACAGCCACAATTCCGGCCGGCGATAGCCGCCATCTTCCATGAAGGCGAGATACTCGCCGCAGGTGATCGCCCGCGTGGCGAGACGGAAAGGCCGCAGCAGCACGGGATGGCGCGGCTGTTCGTTGTCGAAGGCGAAGCCGCGGCCGTCATGGCCGATCTCGACGATGCCGCCGGGAAACGCGACGAAATCGAGCGCCGGCGCCTCTTCGCGCACGAAGCTCTTGCGCGGCAGATAGGCCGGCGCGAAGGGATGGCGCGAGAAGGCATGCTTGATATCGGTGAGCAGCAATTCCTGATGCTGCTGCTCATGCGCCAGGCCGAGCGCGAGCAGGGGCGCGAGCGTTTCGAGCGCGGCATCGTCGGCCTGGCCGATCAGCTCGGTCATCGCGGCATCGACATAGCGCCGGTATTGCGCGATCGCGCCGCCGCTGGGGCGGCTGAGCATGCCGCGCTCGGGCCGCGGCTGGCGCGCGCCGACCGCCTCGTAATAGGAATTGAACATGTAGTTGTAGTGATCGTCGAAGACGCAATAGCCGCTCTGATAGGGCTGCAGCAGGAAAGTCTCGAAGAACCAGCTGGTATGCGCGCGATGCCATTTGGTCGGGCTGGCATCGGGCATCGATTGCAAAAGCTGATCCTCCGGCGACAGCGGCTCGGCGAGTTGCTCGGTCAGCTGGCGCACGGCGTGGTAGCTGCGCAGCAGCGCCGCCCGGGTGCCGTCATCGTCGCGCTCGGCTCTGCGGCGCTGCGCCGTTTCCGCCGGATCGGCATCGTGCAGGCCAGGCGGCGGGCCGGCCACGGCGCTGGTCTGCGCCGCGGCGCGGCGGTCGGCTTCGCCGCCGCCGAGAGTATGTGCGGGGGTATCTGCGCTCACGGCATCACCACTGGCGCCGGCTCCGATCACGAGGGTCTGGTTCATCCACGGCTCTCCTTAGGTTCGGCACTCAGCGCGGATGGCAGGATAACGAAACGAGTACGAGTTCGGTTCCCGCCGGTTGGAGACAGAGCGAGACTAACCCGCGGGCTGCGACGGAAATATGGCAATGCCGCAAAAGGGCAAACGCAAACCCGCGCGCCGGCCGCCGCCGGCGGGCGGCGGCCGGTGTCTTGCCGGGTTTTCCGCCGGAGCCGCCGGCGGCCTGTCCGGCGTCGGCGGAATTGTGGCCGGCGGGATTGTGACTGCTGTCGCTGTGGCGCGTCGTCATGCTGCCATGCTGGCGGACGGCTGCTGACACCGTGTTGTCAGCAGCCAGGGACTAGGCTGCCCGGCAATGAGTGGCCGTATCTTTGTTTTTCTTTCGGGAGCCGGCGATGGCTGTATCGATTCCTCCGCCGCGGCGCCGGCCCCGCCGTCATTTGGCGCGCGGACGGGCGGCCTTGCGCCGGGGCTCCGCGGCCGGCCCGTCCTGATGCGCGACCATGTCTTCCAAAGCGGCGATTGCCGGGTCCTGCTTGGCGGCATCGATGAGCTGGGGCAGCAGACCGGGAAAACGCGCTTCCAGATCGTCCCGCCGCAGCGAGATGCGGCGATAGGTGCCCTCGATGCGGGATTGGGTGATGCCGGCCTCGCGCAGCCGGGCGAAATGGTAGCTCAGGCTGGTTTTCGACGCCCAGGGCGTCAGGGCGCCGCAGACCGATTCGCCGACCCGGTCGAGATACAGCACGATGGCCAGCCGGGTCGGGTCCGACATGGCGTCCAGCACGGCCGGCAGGCTGATCTGGTCGCGCTCGGGGTGATAGAGGGGACGGCTCATGCCTCCAATGTAAGGGCTTCGGCGGCCTGTTCCAATAATTCAAACATATTTGTACTTGACGTCGCGGCAGCTCCGCTCCAATAGTTCAAAAAGTCTTGAACTATAACATCGCCAAATCCCCCCGACGGAGTCTTTGCATGCCCTCCGCGCTCTTCTGGCTGGCCCTCGGCACCTTTGCCATCGGCACCGAATCCTTCCTGGTGGCCGGGCTGCTGCCCGCCATCGGCGCCGATCTCGGCGTCGACATCGATACCGCCGGGCATCTGATCGGCTGGTTCGCCGGCACCTACGCGGTCGCCGCGCCGGTGATGACGGCGCTGACCGGCCGCGTCGACCGGCGCGCCGTGCTTGTGCTCAGCCTTGCCGTCTTCACCTTGGCCAATGCCGCCGCGGCCGTGGCGCCGGATTTCCACAGCCTGGTCGGGCTGCGGGTCGGGATGGCGGTGTTCTCCTGCCTCTACACGCCGGCGGCGGCGGCCCTGGCCGGCAGCATGGTCGGCGCCGACAGGCGCGGCCGCGCGCTCAGCATCGTCATGGCCGGCCTGACGGTGGCGACCGCGATCGGCGTGCCCTTCGGCACCGCCATCGGCGATCTGTTCGGCTGGCGCGCCAGTTTCATCGCCGTGGCCGTGCTGGGCGGGCTCGCCCTGCTGGGCATCGCCTTCGGCCTGCCGAAAATGGCCCCGCCCGTCGTGCTGAGCCTGCGCCAGCGCCTCCTGCCGCTGCGCCAGGCCGCCGTGCGGTATGCGCTTCTGGTCACCTTGCTCTGGGTCGGCGGCGCCTATGTGCTCTATACCTATCTCGCCGCCTATTTCGTGCCGCGCGGCATCGCGGGGCTGGCTTTCGCCGCCGTGCTGGCGGTGTTCGGCTGCATGGCCTTCGCCGGCAACCTGCTGGGCGGCTGGAGCACCGACCGGATCGGCGCCTGGACGACGACGCGCAATTCCGTGCTGCTGATGCTGCCGATCTTCGCCGCCTTCAGCCTGATCCCGGCGACGCCCGGCCTGGCCGCCTGGCTGAGCGTCGGGCTGGTGGCGCTCTGGCCGCTTTGCGGCTTCTCGGCGGCGCCGGCGCGGCAGGCCCTGCTGATCGGCCTGGCGCCGCAAAGCGCGCCGGTGCTGCTCGCGCTCAACGCCTCGGCGCTGTATCTCGGCTGCGCCCTCGGCGCGGCGGTCGGCGGCGCGGTGATCGCGCAGGCCGGCAGCCAGATGCTCGGCTGGGTCGCGGCCGGCATCGAAATGCTCGCGCTGCTGGCGCTCGGGCTGGAGCGCCAGAAGAGCCGGCGGGCGGCGGCCATGGCGGCGCCGGCGGAATGAAGCCGGCAGAATAAATTGGCGGTGATTCATCCGCATGCGAAGCAGTAGTTGACGCCGTCAAGCAATCGGACGAACCTGTCGGGGTATTTCCCCATCAGGATGGCTCCGATGCCTCAGACACTGTTTTCCGGCGGTTTGGTTTTCGACGGGCGGACGGCGCCGCAGCCCGGGCTGGCCGTTCTGGTCGAGGACGGCCGCATCGCCAAGATCGCCCCGGCAGCGGAATTCGCCGGCTTCGCCGGCGCGACGGTCGATACCAGCGGCGGCACGCTGATGCCCGGCCTGATCGATTGCCATGTGCATCTGACCATGGGCGGCGAGGGCGATCCCGGCACGGCGCAATCCAAGCTCGGCCCGGCGGCGCTGACGCTCAAGACGCTGGAGCGCGCCCAGGAAACCCTGCGTGCCGGCGTCGTCGCGGTGCGCGATTGCGGCGGCAAGGATTACATCGAGCTGTCCGTGCGCGATGCGATCAAGCGCGGCGAATTTCCCGGCCCGACCATCCGCGCCTCGGGCCGCATCATCTGCATGACCGGCGGCCACGGCAACCGCACCGGCCGGATCGCCGACGGCGTCGACGAGGTGGTCAAGGCGGTGCGCGAGCAGATCCATGCCGGCGCCGATGTGATCAAGATCATGGCGACCGGCGGCGTGATGACGCCCGGCGTCGATCCCGAGGATGCGCATTACACGCGCGAGGAGATGGCGGCCGGCCTGGCCGAGGCCAGGCGCTTCCGCAAGCGCTCGGCCAGCCATGCGCAGGGCGCCGAAGGCATCCTGAACGCGGTGCTGGGCGGCGTCAGCTCGATCGAGCATGGCATCTTCATGAATGACGAATGCCTCAAGGCGATGCTGGAACGCGGCACCTTCCTGGTGCCGACCCTGGCCGCCGTGCGCAACATCGTGAACAACCGCGACAAGGGCATTCCGCCCTGGGCGGTCGAGAAGGCCGAGCGCGTCTTCGAAATCCACCGCAAGAACTTCAAGCGCTTCTACGAGGCGGGCGGCAAGGTCGCGCTGGGCACCGATGCCGGCACGCCGTTCAACCTGCATGGCGAGAATGCGCGCGAGCTGGAATACATGGTCGCCTGCGGCGTGACGCCGCTCGACGCCCTGCGCGCCGGCACCAGCCTGGCGGCCGAACTCCTCGATTTGCCGCAGCATGGCGTGCTGGCCGTGGGCGCGCGCGCCGATCTTCTGCTGGTCGATGGCAATCCGGCGGAGGATATCCTCAAGGCCGCCGACCGCAGCAACCATCGCGCCGTATTCAGCGGCGGCCTGCCGGCATCCGGCTTGCCGGTGCTGGCGGGCGGCCTGCGCGCCGCGGGGCTCGGCGCGGCCGGTCTGGCCAAGGCGGCGCTCTAGCCGGTTGGCCGGATCGCCCTAGCGCCTGACGCTCGCCTCGATCAGCCGATCGGCGGCGGCGGCGACCGAGCGCGCCGGGCCGCCGGCGCCGAAGAGCTGACCGCTGACGAAGGCGCCTTCGATCAGCAGCAGCAGGCCATCGCCGAGCAGGGCAGGATCGTCCGCGCCCAGTTGCGCCGCCATCTCGGTCAGCCGGCGGCGCAGCGCGCGCTTATGCTCGACCGCGACCTGGCGGGCCGGGTGGCCGGCGGCGGGATATTCGACCGCGGCGTTGGTCAGCCCGCAGCCGCGATAGCCGCTTGTCGCCGCCCGCTCGCCCAGTTGCGACAGATAGGCCAGCAGCCGCTGGCGCAAATCCGGCGCGCCGGGTCCGCTCCCGGTTTCCGTCAGGGCGGCATCGAAGCGGCGCCAGAATTCCGTCTCGTAATCGCGCAGATAGGCCGCCGCCAGGGCATCCTTGGAGGGGAAGCTGCGATACAGGCTGGGCTTGGTCACGCCCGCCTTGGTGACGATCTCGTCGACCCCGACGGCGCGGATGCCTTCGCGGTAGAACAGCTCGCGGGCGGTGCGGCGGATCTTGTCGGCCGCGCGCGGCCTGCCGCCGGCTGCCGCCTTCTGCTCCATCCGTTCCTCGGCTGCCTGTCCCTTGCCTGCCATCGCTTTATTGCACCGGTGCAATTTTCGAACTTGACGATGTAACCGATCGGTACGTATATGATGCAACCCGCAACGTACCGGTTAGTCACATGAACATAGCACAAAAACCGCCCCAGCACCAAGCGCTCTCTGGCCGGCGTTTCTCCGGCCGGCATTTTCTGGGCCAGAAGATCCTCGGCCAGAAATACGCCTTCGTCGTCGTCGGCGTGATCTTCCTGTCGCTGCTCTCCGCCGCCGGCCTGCGGGCGGCGCCGGGCGTTCTGATCCTGCCGCTGGAAGGCGCCTTCGGCTGGAGCCGCGAGATCATCTCGGCGGCGGCGGCGATCGGCATTTTCCTTTATGGCCTGATGGGGCCGTTTGCCGCCGCGCTGATGCAGAGCTTCGGCATCAAGCGCACACTGGTGCTGGCGCTGCTTCTGATGTCGGCCTCGACGGCGCTGAGCAGCTTCATGAGCGCGCCCTGGCAGCTCATCGCCACCTGGGGCGTGCTGTCGGGCATCGGCTCGGGCTGCGTCGCCATCGTGCTCGGCGCCACCGTGGTCAACCGCTGGTTCGTTTCCCATCGCGGCCTCGTCATGGGGATTCTCACCGCCAGCACGGCGACCGGCACGCTGATCTTCCTGCCCGGCCTGGCCGCCCTGGCCGAAGCCGGCGGCTGGCGCTGGGTGGTGCTGGCGGTCTCGGCCTGCACGGCATTGATGGTGCCGCTGGTGCTGCTCTTCCTGCCCGAGCGGCCGGGCGATATCGGCCTGGTTCCCTTCGGCGCCGATCCGGCCAGTCCGCCGGCGCAGGCGGCGGCGCAGAATCCGCTCAATCTCGCCTTCGGCGCGCTGCGCCGCGCCAGCGCCAAGCGCGATTTCTGGTTCCTGTTCGCCACCTTCTGGATCTGCGGCTTCACGACCAATGGCCTGGTCGGCACGCATCTGATCTCGTTCTGCGGCGATCAGGGCATCGCCGAAGTGCAGGCCGCCGGCCTGCTGGCGCTGATGGGCATCTTCGATCTGGTCGGCACCACCGGCTCGGGCTGGCTGACCGACCGCTTCGATCCGCGCAAGCTGCTGTTCATGTATTACGGGCTGCGCGGCCTGTCGCTGATCTATCTGCCCTATTCGGATTTCTCGCTCTATTCGCTGTCGATCTTCGCCGCCTTCTACGGGCTCGACTGGATCGCCACCGTGCCGCCGACGGTGCGGCTGTCGGTGGAGGCCTTCGGCGAGCGCGACGGCCCGGTCGTATTCGGCTGGATCGCCGCCGGGCACCAGCTCGGCGCCGCCTCGGCCGCCTATTTCGCCGGCTTCCTGCGTACCGAGCAGGGCAATTATTTCGATGCCTTCATCATCGCCGGCGTAACCGGCGTGGTGGCCGCGCTGATCGCCCTGGCGATCCGCGGCGCCAAGGGCCGCATGGCGATGGCGGCGGGATGATGCCGGATCGTCAGGCCGGCGGCCTGATGCCGCTGGCCGCCAGCGAAGCGGCGATGTCCCGCATCGAGCGGAACAGTGTCAGCGGATCGTCCTTGGACGGCAGGAAGCCGCGTCGGCCCCAAAAGCCGGCGGCTTTTGCATCCAGCGCCTTGACCACCAGGGCACGCCCGCCGATCAGGTGAGCGGCGGTCACCGACCGGATCAGGGCATGGCGCAAAAGCCCGGTGCCGACGCCTCGGCCGGCCCAGGTCCGATCGGTCGCCAGTTGTCCGAGCAAAAGACAGGGGACGGGATCGGGCGGCTGCCCGGTGCGGATTGCGCGTGGCAAACGGGCCGGCAGGACGGCCGTCGGGGCGAGGCCGTAATAGCCTACGACACGCTTGTTGTCGTGGACCACGATGACGGCGGTGAAGCCCTTCTCCTGGTTCGACAATGCTCTGGTCTTGAGCCAGGTGTCCAGCGCCGGCTTGCCGCAGGAAAACGGCGCAACGTCATGCTCCGCACTCAGCGGCTCCGGCGACGAGAGTGTCAAGCGCTAGCCTTTTTTCCGGGCCGTCTTGCGCGGTGCCTCCCAGGGTGCCTGGCGCTTGAAGACGTCGACCATGGCGGGAACGGCGCGGCCCGGCGCGGCTATCGCGCGGCTGAAGGCGGCAAAGCCTTCGGGGTTCATGCGCAGCAGGGTGTTTTCCATGATGACCTGCTCGGCCTCGCGCACAGCGGCGTCGCGCAGGAAATCGGTGCGCGAGCGGCCGCGCAGGCCGGCTGCGCGATCGATCAGCGCCACATCGGGTTCGGGCAGCCGCATCGAGATCGGATATTCCTTTTTTTTCAGCATCGCCGCCACGTCCTCCCTTCGTCCCGGATGGTACCGCCCTGTAGTGCGTTTTGCAATACAAGGGCAGGCTTTCGCCGTGGTGGTTCTGGCGCGGAACAGGCGGATTGTCGGCGCTGTGTCACACCGCCCTGGTCGCCTTCAGCGCGGCGATCAGCTCGCCCGGGCTCGTCACCGGCAGGCCGCAGGTCGGGCCGACGCAAACGTAAGCGGTCGGCGCGCCGTTCACCTGGGTCTTGCCGTTCGCCGGATGCGTCTCGGGCAGGGCCGCATCGGGCGGCGTGACGGCGACGATGCGGTTGGGCAGCGAGACCTTGTAGGCGGCGCTGACCAGCGCCTCGGTATTCGCCTCGCCGCGCTGGCCGATGATCGCGATCTGCACGGCGTTGTTGAACAGGTCGAAGCCGTTCAGATAGGCGCCCATCGGGAAGAAGTTGCGCGCCACCTCGCTGGCGAAGGCATCGAGCAGGTTCTGCGCCCGCTCGCGCCAGACCACTTCGCCGGTGAGATACCACAGCCGCGCGAAGACGCCGACCAGCGTGCCGTTGCCGGCGGGGGTGGCATTGTCGGCCGCGCTGCGCGTGCGCGCCACCAGGCTTTCGGCCTCCTTCGCGGTGAAGAAATAGCCGCCGTTGACCGTATCGGCGTAATCGCTTTCCAGCACCTCGCCCCAGCGTCCGGCCTGCGCGAGATAATCCGGCTGGCCGGTGGCTTCGAACAGCGCCAGCGCCGCACGCATCATGTTGGCGTAGTCGTCCAGCAGGCCGGGGAAGACGAGCTGATCGTCGCGCCAGCTATGGCCGAGCTTGTCGCCGACCGTCATCGTCGCGGTGACGAAGCCATAGGCGCGTTCGGCCGCCTGCAGCCAGTCGGGCCGCTCGTATTGCATGGCGAGGTCGGCCAGCGCCGCGATCATCAGTCCGTTCCAGTCGGCCAGCACCTTGTCGTCCCAGCCCGGCTTGATGCGCGTCTCGCGCGCCGCGAACAGTTTCTCGCGCGCCGCCGCCAGCCTCGCCTCGGTCGCCTCGTCGCGCAGTTCCGGCGCGAGCGAGCGCCGCAGGATCGTCTTGTGCTCCCAGTTGCCGGCATCGGTCACGTCGTAGGCGGCGCAGAACAGCGCGGCCTCCTCCGGGCCGAGCAGGGCTTCGATCTCCGGCTTGCGCCAGACATAGAACTTGCCTTCCTCGCCTTCGGAATCGGCATCCTGCGTCGCCGCGAAACCGCCGCCCGCCGCGCCGTCCTTTTGCGCCACCATCTCGCGCAGCACCCAGCCGACGGTCTCGAAGATGCGCTGGCGCAGCAGCGGATTGTCGAGCTCGGCGTCGATCAGCGCCATATGCGAGAGCAGCTGCGCATTGTCGTAGAGCATCTTCTCGAAATGCGGCGCCAGCCATTCCGCGTCGGTGGAATAGCGCGCGAAGCCGCCGCCGAGATGATCGTAGATGCCGCCCTGCGCCATACGGGTGATCGTGTTGATCACCGCTTCGGCATAGTCGGTCCTGCCGGTGCGCAGATAGCTGCGCCAGAGCAGGTCGAACAGGCCGACCTGCGGGAATTTCGGCGCGCCGCCGATGCCGCCATGCTCGGGATCGACATGGGTCAGCAGCTGCGCCGCCACCTGATCGAGCACATCGTTGCTGAGCGCGAGGCGGTCGCGCGATTGCGGCTTGGCCAGGTTGCGCAGGCCGCCGACCAGCATCTTCACGTTCTGCGCGATGGCGGCGCGGTTCTGATGATAGGCCTCGGAGACTTTCCGCAGCACCTCGACGAAGCCGGGCCGGCCATAGCGCGGCTCGGATGGAAAATACGTGCCGCCCCAGAAAGGCTCGCCCTTGGGCGTGAGAAACATGGTCAGCGGCCAGCCGCCCTGCTCGCCGAGCAGATGCAGCGCGTTCATGTAGATGGCGTCGATATCGGGCCGTTCCTCGCGGTCGACCTTGATGTTGACGAACAGCTCGTTCATCACCGCCGCGATTTCGGGATTCTCGAAACTTTCATGCGCCATGACATGGCACCAGTGACAGGCGGCATAGCCGACCGAGAGCAGGATCGGCTTGTCCAGCGCCTGCGCCGCGGCGAGCGCCTCGGGACCCCAGACCTGCCAATGCACCGGATTGTCGCGATGCTGGCGCAGATAGGGCGAGGCGGCCCGATCCAGGTTGTTCCGGACCAGACGCTCACGGGCCGGAGTTGCGCGATTGTTTCCTGACAAGGAGTCTGCGGCCATGCTAGGTATTTGTCCTGCCGTCGATTTCGGGCGTTTCACCCCATCTATGGTGCAGCCATGAAAATAACAGTCAATGTCGATTGCACGCCAGAAGAAGCCCGCGCCTTTCTCGGCCTGCCGGATGTCCAGCCGCTGCAATCGGCGGTGATGCAGCAGATGCAGGACCGCGTGATGTCGTCGCTCAACGCCATGGACCCGGAAACCCTGCTCAAGACCTGGGCGCCGCTGGGCCTGCAGAACCTGGAGCAGATCCAGAAATTCTTCTTCAGCCAGTTTCCCGGCGCGGGCGGCGCGTCAGATAAGAAGAAGTGACGGTATTCGAATAGGTTCCAGTGAAAGCAGCCCGCCCATGACAGCCTTGCCCGGCGATCCCAAGCCGTTCTACCGCGCCCATATCTTCGTCTGCACCAACGAGCGCCCGGAGAACCATCCGCGCGGCTCCTGCGCCCGCAAGGGTTCGGAAAAGCTGCGCAATTACATGAAGGCCCGCGCCAAGGAACTCGGCCTCGACCTCGCCGACGGCGTGCGGGTCAACAATGCCGGCTGCCTGGAGCGCTGCGAACTGGGCCCGACCGTCGTGATCTATCCCGACGGCATCTGGTACCGCGCCGAGACCTTCGCCGATATCGACGAAATCCTGGAGGTGCATGTGAAGAATGGCGGCCGGGTCGCCCGCCTGATGCTGCAACCCGAAGACGGCCCTGATCATTCCGCGAAGAAGAAGTGACGGCCAGCCTCTCCATTTCCCTGCCTCGTCATGCCCGGGCCAAGCCCGAGCATCCGGCCCGGCCGTCCGCGCAAGGGGGAGGACGAATGACCGAAGGTGCGCTCGGGCTTTGGCGATGACTCCGCAGACCATCTACGCGCTGTCTTCCGCGCCGGGCCGGGCCGGCGTGGCGGTGATCCGCCTCAGCGGCCCGCAGGCCGCCGATGCCGTGCTGGCGCTGACCGGCCGCGATCTGCCCAAGCCGCGCACCGCCAGCCTGCGCCGCCTCAGGGACGCGGACGGCGTGCTGATCGACGAGGCGCTGGTGCTGTGGTTCGAGAAGCCGCACAGCTTCACCGGCGAGGATGTCGCCGAACTGCATGTGCATGGCGGCCGCGCCGTGCTGGCGGCCTTGTTCGACGCCCTGGCGAAGCTGCCCGGCCTGCGCCTGGCCGAGCCCGGCGAGTTCAGCCGCCGCGCCTTCGAGCATGGCCGCTTCGATCTGACGCAGGCCGAGGCGCTGGGCGATCTAATCAATGCCGAGACCGAAGCGCAGCGCCGCCAGGCCCTGCAGCAGATGCAGGGCGCCCTGGGCAATCTCTACGAGGGCTGGCGCAACCGCCTGACGCATGCGCTGGCGCATCTCGAGGCCGAGATCGATTTCCCCGACGAGGATCTGCCCGAAGGCGTGGCGGCCGAGGTGAAGCCGCAGATCGCCCGGCTGCGCGAGGAGATCGCCGGACATCTGGCCGACAACCGCCGCGGCGAGATTCTGCGCGAGGGCCTGATGGTGGCGATCCTCGGCGCGCCGAATGTCGGCAAGTCGTCGTTGCTGAACGCCCTGGCGCGGCGCGATGTGGCGATCGTCTCGGAGATTCCCGGCACGACGCGCGACGTGATCGAGGCGCATCTCGATCTCGGCGGCTATCCCGTCGTGCTGGCCGATACCGCCGGGCTGCGCGCCAAGGACGAGACCGCCGCCGACCGCATCGAGCGCGAAGGCATCCACCGCGCCCTGAAGCGCGCCGAGGGTGCCGATCTGAAACTCGTCGTGCTGGATGCCGCACGGCTGCGCGAGACGCTGGCCGAGGAGACGGCGGCCCTGATCGACGAGAATGCCATCGTCGTCGTCAACAAGGTGGATGCGGCGCCCGACCTGCCGCCGGATCTGGCCTTTGCCGGCCGCGCGCCGATCAGGCTGTCCGTGAAGACCGGCGCCGGCATGACCGACCTGCTCGCGGCCTTGCAGGAAGCGGTGACGGCGCGGCTTGGCGGCGGCGCCGGCGCGAGCCTGACGCGCGAGCGCCATCGCCTGGCGCTGCAGGATTGCGTCGCTTCGCTCGACCGCTTTCTGGCCGATACCTCCGCGGCGGAACTCGCCGCCGAGGATGTGCGGCTGGCGGCGCGCGCGCTCGGCCGCATCACCGGCCGCATCGAGGTGGAGGATCTGCTCGATGTGATCTTCCGCGATTTCTGCATCGGGAAGTGACGAGGCGGCACCGGACATGCATGCATCCGCTTTCCCCGAATTGCGTACCGCCCGCCTGCTGCTGCGCGGCTTCAAGGCCGAGGACGAAGCCGCGTTCCAGGGCTTCGCCACGGCGGAGGATTTCTGGCGCTTCCTGCCCGGGCCGGCGCTGACGCCCGAGCTGGTGACGCGCTTCATCGCCGCGCGGCTGGCGGAGGCGGAGAATCCGTCCGGGCGCGACTGGGTCTTCGCCGTCGAGGAAACCTCTATGCGGCGCGCCATTGGCATGGTGCGCCTGAGCATCGCCTCGCCCGAGCATCGCCAGGGCAATATCGGCTTCTCGCTGGACGGCGCGATCCGCGGCCGGGGCTATGCCTCGGAGGCGATGCGCGCCCTGTTGGATTACGGCTTCCAGGTTCTGGAACTGCATCGCATCACGGCCCTGGCCGATGTCGAGAATGCGCGCAGCCATGCGGTGCTGGAAAAGCTGGGCTTTCGCCGCGAGGGCCGGCTGATGCAGAATTTCTTCGTGCGCGGGCAGTGGCGCGATTGCGACCTCTTCGCGCTGCTGCGCGCGGAATGGCCGCAGCGCGCTGCGGCGCCGGGCGCGGGCGGCGGCACGGCCCTGGCGTAACGGACGGGCTGCGGCGCCGGGGCTGCGGCCAGGGCTGCAGCTAGGGCGCGCTGGCCGGCGTCTTGCCGGTATCCTTCCCGGTGCGCGGATCGATCAGCTCGTCGCGCGTCTCGCCGTCGCGGGTGACATACCGGATGGCGTATTTGCCGTCCTTCCAGTCCAGGCGGCTGACATAGGCGAAATTCGGCTCGCCCTCGATCTTGACGATGATCTGCGACAGCGACAGCGAGCCGAGCGGCGGTCCGCCCGGCGCGTCCAGCCGCGGCTGCGGCGGCGAGGCCGCCTGTGCGGATTGCGGCGCGGATTGTGTCTGCGCCAGGCTCTGGGCCGGCAGGGCAAGGCCGGCTGGAACAGCCATGAGAATGAGAGCGGCGAAGCGGTTCATCGCGAGGCAGGTCACCGGTAAATGGGATCGGACGACGATCCTTCAACACAATAGCTGCGGCACCGTGTCGGCGCGGCCGTGACTTTTCGTGTGACTTTTAATGTGACTTTTTTGCGAATTCCGCGCCGTCATCCGCGCTGCTCAGGACAGCGCCGCGCGCATGGCGCAGCGGCTGGTCAGGCCGCGCGCGGCCTCCGCGGCGAGAATGGCCGCCAGGCGCGGCGGCGGATCGGTCAGGATGGCGAAGCCGAGGCCCTTGTAATAGGGGGCGTTGAACGCCACGTCGCGGAAGGTGGTGAGCGTCAGGGCGGTGCAGCCCTGCGCCAGGGCCTGGCGCCGTGCCGTGTCGATCAGCGCCCGGCCGAAGCCGCGCCGCTGCCATGGCAGCCGCACCGCCAATTCCCAGATATGGAAATCGCCGTCCGCCGCGGGCCAGGCATGGAGAAAGCCGGCCAGGCCGCCATCGGTCTCGGCGACCCAGACCCGGCCGGCGGCGATCAGCGGCGGATAGGCCTCGGCGGCCAGGTTCGGCTCGTCGGCGACCCAGGCATGCGCGGTGGCGCGGAAGGCCTCGCCCGCCGACTGCTCGATCCCGGGCAGGGCCGGAATATCGGCAGGGGTGGCGAGGCGGATCCGTCTCACGCGCCGGCGTCACGCATCGGCCAGGCCGACGGCATCGCCGCGCCGGATCGTGCCGCCCTGGACGACGCGGGCATAGACGCCGCATTGCGTATGGCCGTATTGGCGGCGCAGCGCGCCGAGCACGTCCTCGTCCAGTTCGGCGGTGTCGGGATTGACATGCGTGGCGGCGCAGCGGCCGATGGTTTCGGCCACTTCCAGCACCGCCTCGCCGATGTGCAGCCGCTTGCCGATCCAGCCCAGTTCGGCCCAGGCCGGGAAGCCGTCGAGCAGCAGATTGGCGCGGAAGCGGCGCCAGTCGGCCGGCGCGCCGCCATGCGTCGGGCCGAGATGCCGGCCGAGATCGGCCATGGTCGCCGCGTTCTGGATCGAGATATACGGCTGCTGCTTGTCGGTGAACCACACGTCTGGCGCCGCGGCGACGCGCACGCTGCCGCGGGTTTCCTCGCCGAGCAGGCGCAGCACCAGCTTTTCCAGCGCCGCGCGCCCGGACGGCGTGGTCAGGTCGGCATTGTCGATGCCGTCATCCGAGGTTTCGGGCTCCGGATCGGCGACGGTGATGCGCTGGCCCGCCGGATCGAAGCTGCAATGCAGGGCGGCCAGCCGCGGATTGCGCACCCAGGTGAGGAAATGCCCCTTCTTCTGATAGGCGGGCTGCGCCGGATCGAAGGCCGAGGCGCCATGGGCCAGGGCGAAGCGGCGATCGCCGGGAAGCGGCCGGTCCGGCGCGAGCAGGGCCTGGTCGAGCGGCTGTGCGGTCAATCCCTTGACGGGGAAGCGGACGATGCGGGCGAGCGTGGCGGTCGTGGTCTCGGTCATGGCGCGACGATGCGCAACGGCGCGGTTTTGGTCAATCGCCGCGCCGCGGCGGAATTGTCCGGGTGCACTTTCATGCCAGCGTCCATCCCGCCGCGTCCGGTGCCGTTTTCTGCTACCGCGGCGGGTTTGGTCTTAGCATTGCCACCGCTCTCCTTGCCCGCTGCCGGCAAAATGGCGCGGATGGCGCGCTTTCGCTCGGGAAGCTGCGCGCGGTCCCGGCTAAGGGGGTCTTGCACGGCGGCTAAATTTGTATAATGCCGCCGGATAGAGGGCATGTACGTCGAAGGAATCTTGATCATCGTCGCCGTCTTCGCCACCGGGCTGCTGCTCGGCGCGATGCTGTTCCATACCTTCCTGATCACTCCGATGGTCTTCCTCAAGCTCGACCCGCTGCCGGCGCTGAAATTCATCCGCGCGTTGCTATCGCTCTATTACATGGTGATCGCCGGCATGGCGACGCTGGCGGCGCTGGCCCTGGTGGCGCTGCAGGACAACATTCTCGCCGGCACCATGGGCTTCGTCGCGGTGCTGGCGGCCTTCGTGCATCAGGGGCTGATGCCGCGCATGCACAGCCTGCATGACGCGGTGCGCTGGGGCGAGGACGATGCGCGGCCGAAATTCCGCAAGCTGCATCGCCTGAGCATGGCGATCAACGGCGTGCAGATGTTCGCCGTCGCAAGCGTGCTGCTCGATCTCGCCTACTGACGCGCCCGCCTTCCAGCAGCGCCAGCACGGCAGCTTCTTCCGGCCGCAGCGCCGTGCCGCCGGTGGCGCGGATGCGCAGGCGGTGCGCGCCGCGCTCATAGGCGCTGATCACCGCCGGATGGATGTAGCATTTGCGGCAGATCGTCGGCGTGTTGCCGAGCCGGCCGCCGACCAGGTCGATGGCGGCGCGCAGATTGCGCCGGGCCGCCGCCTTGCTCGCCGGCGCCGGGAAGGCCTGCAAGGCCAGGGCGGCCAGCAGCGTGCCGCCCCAGGTGCGGAAATCCTTGGCGGTGACGGCATCGCCGGCGACCGCGCGCAGATAGGCGTTGACGTCGGAGGAGGTGACGCTGCGCTGTTCGCCCGCCGCGTCGATATACTGGAACAGGTGCTGGCCCGGCAGGTCCTGGCAGGCCTTGACGATGCGCGTCACCCGGCGGTCGCGCAGCCGCAGGCGCCAGGAGCGTCCGCTCTTGCCGGTGAAGCGGAAGCGCAGCTCGCCGCCGCCGTTATGCACCGCGACATGCTCGTCCTGCAAAGTCGTGATGCCGTAGCTGTCATTCTGGCGGGCGTAATCGGCATTGCCGATGCGGATCAGCGTCGTCTCCAGCAGATGCACCACCGTGGCCAGCACCTTTTCGCGCGGCAGGCCGGGCCGCGCCATGTCCTCGGCGAGCCGCCGGCGCAGCGCCGGCAGGCGGCGGGCGAAGGCGGCGATGCCGTGGTATTTCGTCGCCTCGCGCTGGGCGCGGAATTCCGGATGATAGATGTATTGCTTGCGCCCCCGGGCATCGCGCCCGGTCGCCTGTAGATGGCCCTGCGGATCGCGGCAGATCCAGACCTCGCTCCAGGCCGGCGGGATCGCCAGCTTGCGGATGCGTTCCAGGGTCGCGGCGGCGCGGACTGCGCGGCCTTCATCGTCGAGATAGGCGAAGCCCTTGCCGGCGCGGCGGCGGATCAGGCCCGGCGCCGCATCGGAGACATGCACCAGGCCGGCCCGCCTGGCGGCGGCATGCCCGGCCTGGCGCGGACGGGCGCGGCCCAAGTCAGCGGCCTCCGCGGCCTTCGGCTCCGGACTCCGCCTGATGCGTATGCTTCGCCAGCTTGCCGAAGGCGACGCGCAGGCGCTCCAGCTCGGCTTCCGACATCTTCTCGATATCGAGCAGGTAATTATGCGCCGATTTCGAGGTGCGGATCAGTTCGTCCAGCTTGAGCTGCATGGCGACGGAATCGCGGTTCTGCGTGTTCTGGATCAGGAACACCATCAGGAAGGTGACGATGGTGGTGCCGGTGTTGATGGTGAGCTGCCAGTCGGAGGAATAGTCGAAGACCGGGCCGCTCAGCGCCCAGACCAGCACCAGCCCGACCGCGATCATGAAGGTCCAGGACGAGCCGGCGATCTGCGATGTGCGCGTGGAAAAGCGCAGGAACCAGGACGCATTGCGCATGGCGGGCCTCCTTGCTGTCGGCATCGGAATGAAAACCCGCTGGATCGCGCCGCGGTTCCTGCCCGGTACCGCGCAAAGCGCGCGCTTGCATAACCGCGCGCCCGCGATCACTCTCGGCCGGCCGCAAAAAAGGGGGGAGCCATGCCCGTCGAACTGTATCTCGCTTATCTCGCCGCCTGCCTTGCGGTGGTGATCGTGCCCGGGCCGACGGCAACGCTCATCGTCGCCAACAGCCTCAATCACGGTCTGCGGGCCGGCCTTGCCAATGTCGCCGGCACGCAGGCCGGCCTTGCGGTTTTCATCGGCATCCTCATGGCCGGCCTGGCGGCGGTGATCGCGGCGATGGGCGCGCTGTTCGACTGGTTGCGGCTGGCGGGCGCGGCCTATCTGATCTGGCTCGGCTGGAAATTGCTGCGCGCGCCGGCGGCGGAAGCGGGATCGGCGGCGGCGATGCCGAAGCCGCGCTGCGGTTTTTTCCTGCAGGGCTTCCTCGTCACGCTCAGCAATCCGAAGACGCTGCTGTTCTTCGGCGCCTTCATTCCGCAATTCATCCGCGCCGATGCCGCCGCCGCGCCGCAGATCCTGCTGCTGGGGCTGACGGCCATGGCCTGCGCGCTGGTCTTCGACAGTGCCTATGCGGTGCTGACGGCGCGGGCGGGCCGGTTCGTTTCGGCCCGGCGGCTGCGGCTCGCCAGCCGCTGCAGCGGCGCGGTGCTGATGGGCGGCGGGCTCTGGCTGGCGTTCAGCCGGGCGAAATAGCGGTTTGTTCCTGCCGGGCTATACGATGTGTTTAGGAGCATAAATATCTTGAACAAAACAGGTACATACGGCTCTTTGCAGGGTGTTTCACGTGAAACATCCCCCGGCTTTTCGTCGTCCCGGCCAAGCGGCGCCTGTTTGCGCCGCGCGAGCCGGGACCCTATTTGCAGCGGTCAGCCTGAATGAAATCTCGGGTCTCGCGCCATGAACGATGGCGCTCGCCCGGGATGACGGGACCCAACGGAACGCGGGGGATGTTTCACGTGAAACAGCCTGATGCGAGCCGGCGGCGAATCCCTTTGACGCCTGTGGATGGCTGCCCTAAAACCCGCGCCCATGACGGATGTTTTCCCGACAGCCTTCGATGTGATCGTGATCGGCGGCGGCCATGCCGGTTGCGAGGCCGCGGCCGCCGCGGCGCGGCTGGGCGCGCGCACCCTGCTGCTTACGCACAGGATCGAGACGATCGGCGAGATGTCGTGCAATCCGGCGATCGGCGGCCTGGCCAAGGGCCATCTGGTGCGCGAGATCGACGCGCTGGACGGGGTGATGGGCCGCGTCGCCGATGCCGCCGGCATCCAGTTCCGCCTGCTCAACCGCTCGAAGGGCCCGGCGGTCCGCGGTCCGCGCGCCCAGGCCGACCGCAGGCTCTATCGCCAGGCCATGCAGGCGATGTTGCAGGAGCAGGCGAACCTGACCATCCGCGCAGCCAGCGTGGAGGATATCCGCATCGAGGCCGGCGCGGTGAAGGGGGTTCTCTGCGCCGACGGCACTTTCATCGCCGCGCCCAAGGTGATCCTCACCACCGGCACCTTCCTGCGCGGGCTCATTCACATTGGCGAAGAGAAGATCCCGGCTGGCCGCGTCGGCGAGGCGCCCTCGCTCGGCCTGTCGAAAACCCTTGAGACATGCGGCTTTTCGCTCGGCCGGCTGAAGACCGGCACGCCGCCGCGCCTAGATGGCAGGACCATCGACTGGGCCGCGCTGGAAATGCAGGCCGGCGACGATCCGCCGGTGCCGTTCAGTTTCCTGACCCGGGCGATCGCCACGCCGCAGATCGAATGCGGCATCACCTATTCCTCGCCGCGGGGCCATGAGCTGATCCGCGCCAATCTGCACCGCGCGCCGATGTATTCCGGCCAGATCGAAAGCACCGGGCCGCGCTATTGCCCTTCGATCGAGGATAAGGTGGTGCGCTTCGGCCAGCGCGAGCGGCATCAGATCTTCCTCGAACCGGAAGGGCTGGACGACGACACCGTCTATCCGAACGGCATTTCGACCTCGCTGCCGCGCGACGTGCAGGCCGAGCTGCTGAAGACCATCCCCGGCCTCGAAAAGGCGGTGATGCTGCGGCCGGGCTATGCCATCGAGTATGATTTCGTCGATCCGCGCGAGCTGAAGCCCACCTTGGAAACCAAGCGCCAGCCGGGCCTTTATTTCGCCGGCCAGATCAACGGCACCACGGGCTACGAGGAGGCGGCGGCCCAGGGCCTGATCGCCGGCATCAATGCGGCCCTGGCGGCCGGCCATCTCGGCGCCGCGCCGGGCGGGGAGGCCAGGACCTTCGTGCTGGACCGGGCGGATGCCTATATCGGCGTGCTGATCGACGATCTCGTCACCCTCGGCACCCGCGAGCCCTATCGCATGTTCACCAGCCGGGCGGAATACCGCCTCAGCCTGCGCGCCGACAATGCCGACCAGCGGCTGACCCCGCTCGGGCTGGCCATCGGCTGCGTGGGTGTTTCACGTGAAACAGCCTATACCGCCAAGGCCGCCGCCCTGCAGGCCGCCCGGGACCTGGTCCGCGGCCTGAAGATGACGCCGCCGGAACTGGCCAGGCGCGGCCTGCCGGTGAATCAGGACGGCCAGGTCCGCTCGGCGGCGATGCTGCTGGGCTATCCCGACATGACCGTAGCGAAATTGGCGGAAATCTGGCCGGAATTGCGCGGGCTGGCGCCGGAAATCGTCGAGCAGCTCGAAATCGACGGCCGCTATGCCGGCTATATGGAGCGCCAGGAGGCCGATATTCTGGCCTTCCGCAGGGACGAGGGGCTGGCCCTGCCGGAGGACCTCGATTATGCCGCCATCGGCGGCTTGTCGAACGAGGTCCGCGCCAAGCTGGCCGAGCACAGGCCGGCCACGCTGGGCCAGGCCGCCCGCATCTCCGGCGTCACGCCGGCCTCGCTCTCGGCGCTGCTCGGCTATGTGAAAAAGACCCGGCGGCTGGCCCGCAACCGGCCGGCGCCCGGGCGGACCGGGACGGCGACCGACGCCGCCGAGTAGTGCCGCGCCGGACCATGCCGGGCCGGGCTGTTTCACGTGAAACACCCCTCGGCCAGCCGGGTTATCCTTGGAAAACCGGAAGAAACCGCATGATGTCTCTGAAAACCCTGCGCTACGCCGCCCTGATCCTCTCGGCGCTCAGCCTCGGCATGGGATTCTGCCATCTGATGGAATTGCCGGCCCGGATCAACTGGAGCGCCGATCTCTGGGTCGGCAGCACGGTGGAGGGCGGGCTGTATCAGATGTTCGGCAGCCTCGGCGCCGTGATCGTCGTGCTGAACGTCATCGTCCTCGTCACCCTGGCGATCCGGCTGTACCGCCACCGCATCGTCGTGCGCTGGCTGGCCATCTTCGCGGCCTTGATGTACCTGCTGGCGCTGGTCTTCTGGTTCATCCTCGTGGCGCCGGCGAATGTCCAGCTCGCCACCTGGCTGGGCGGCCATGTCCCGCCGGATTGGGCATCCTGGCGGCTGCGCTGGGAGCTGGGCCATGCCTTCAACACCGTGCTGCAGATGCTCGGCTTCGCCGCCCTGGCCTGGTCGGTGCTGGAGGAAACCCCGGCCGAACACTGAGCCGGGCCCCCCTTGAGCGGGGGGTGTTTCACGTGAAACACCCCCCGCGGCCGGGCGGCCGGCCCGTCCGGCATGACAAGAGCCGGCATTTGGGCGATAACCCGGCCATGGCCGCCTGCGACAAGCCGATGACCCCGGACGACTTCCAGGCCCGCACCGGCGTTTCACGTGAAACACTGGAGCGGCTGAAGGCCTATGCCGCCTTGCTGGCCAGATGGCAGAAGGCGATCAACCTGGTGGCGCCGACGACCCTGCCGGATCTCTGGGGCCGGCATTTTCTCGATTCCGGGCAGCTTTTGCCGCTGGCGCCGGCCGGAACGCGGCGCTGGCTCGATCTCGGCTCGGGCGGCGGCTTTCCCGGGCTGGTGATCGCCGCCTTGGGCGTGGACAACGTGCATCTGATCGAGAGCGATCAGCGCAAGGCGGCTTTCCTGCGCGAGGCGGCGCGGGCGATGGGGCTGCCGGTCACGGTCCATGTGCGGCGCATCGAGGCGGTCGAGCCCGCGGCCTTGCAGGCCGCGCTGGGCGGGCCGCCCGAGGTGATCTCGGCGCGTGCGCTGGCGCCGCTGCCCGAGCTGCTGCCGCTGGCGCATCGCCTGGCCGGTCCCGACACGGTTTATCTCTTCCCCAAAGGCCGTCAGGCCGAGGATGAATTGACCGAGGCCCGGCGATATTGGACAATCGCGGCAATGGATATGCTGCCGAGTCAGACCGATCCGGCGGCGCGGATCCTGCGGCTGAGGGGACTGCGACCCGCGTGACCAGTACAGAACGAGAACAATCCTTCCACGACATTCTGGCGGCCGAGCTGGCCGCCGCTGCCGCAGGCGATGCCGGTCAGGAAACCGGGGCAGTCTCGGGCGCTGCCGCACCGGATGAGGAAGAGGCCTCGGCGGAACGCCTGTCCGCAGACGCCGAAGATAGCGATACCGGGATTGCCGCCGCCGGCATGTCCGCCGCGGCACGCGCAGGCGCACCGGCAGGCGCTCTGGCAGACGAAGCGGAGCCGCAGCCGCTGGGCGCGCCGCGCCGCCGCGCCCGCGTGCTGGCGATCGCCAATCAGAAAGGCGGCGTCGGCAAGACGACGACGGCGATCAATCTCGCCACCGCTTTGGCCGCGGTCGGCGAGCGCGTGCTGCTGATCGACAGCGATCCGCAGGGCAATGCCTCGACCGGCCTGGGCCTGACGCAGGACGAGCGCGCCTTCGGCACCTATGAATTGCTGATGGGCGAGGCGGTGCTGGAAGAGACGATCCGGCCGACCAAGGTGCCCAATCTGCTCATCGTGCCGGCGAGCGTGGACCTGGCCGGCGCCGAGCTGGAGCTGATCGATCTCGAGCATCGCCAGCACCGCATGAAGGAAGCGATCGAGGGCCGGCTCGGCGATTACGATCATGTGCTGATCGACTGCCCGCCCTCGCTGACCCTGCTCACCGTGAATGCCATGGTGGCGGCCGATGCCGTGCTGGTGCCGCTGCAATGCGAGTTCTTCGCGCTCGAGGGCCTGAGCCAGCTTCTGCGCACCATCGAGCGCGTGCGCAGCACGCTCAACCCGGCGCTGGATGTGCAGGGCGTGGTGCTGACCATGTTCGACAAGCGCAACAACCTCTCCGAACAGGTCGCCGCCGATGTGCGCGGCTTCCTCGGCGAGAAGGTCTACGAGACGGTGATCCCGCGCAATGTGCGCATTTCGGAAGCGCCGAGCCATGGCGTGCCGGCGCTGATCTACGATCACCGTGCGCCGGGCAGCACCGCCTACATGGCGCTGGCGCGCGAAGTGATCCGGCGCGAACAGGCGCTGCGCGATGCAGCGTGACGGCACGATATCCGTATTTCATTTCCGTCATGCGCGGGCCTGACCCGCGCATCCCGTTTTTGACGGGAGTCCCGGGTCAGGCCCGGTGGCGACGCAGCAAGAGGGCAGTGTGAGAGTATGATCGACGATCCGAAACGCCGCGCCGTGCCGGGCAAGGGCCTGGGCCGCGGCCTGGCCGCGCTGATGGGCGACGCGGGCAAGGAGGGCGAGGTCGCCGCGCCGCGCGGGCCGGCGCGCGAGGTGCCGATCGAGCAGCTCAAGCCCAATCCGTATCAGCCGCGCAAGAGCTTCAGCCCCGGACCGCTGGAGGAACTGGCGCGCTCGCTGAAGGAGAAGGGCGTGCTGCAGCCTTTGCTGGTGCGGCGCGGCAGGGAGCCGGGCTCCTACGAGATCATCGCCGGCGAACGCCGCTGGCGCGCGGCGCAGCTGGCGCAGCTGCATGCCGTGCCGGTGGTGATCAAGGAGATCAGCGACCGCGATGCGCTCGAGATCGGCCTGATCGAGAATGTCCAGCGCGAGGATCTCAATCCGCTGGAAGAAGCGGGCGCCTTCCAGCGCCTGAGCGCGGAATTCGGCTACAGCCAGGATCAGGTCGCGCAGGTGATCGGCAAGAGCCGCAGCCATGTTGCCAACGCGCTGCGGCTGCTGCAATTGCCGCAAAGCGTGCAGGACATGATCGCGCGCGGCCAGCTCACCGCCGGCCAGGCGCGGCCGCTGGTCGGCCATCCCCTGGCCGAGATGCTGGCGCAGCGCATCGTCGAAGGCAGCCTCACGGTGCGTCAGGCTGAGAAGCTGGTTGCCGTCGGCCGCGCGGTCGGCGGCGAAGGCGGCGCGGCGAAGAAGGGCGGCCGGCCGGCCAAGGCGCCGGCGGACGGCGGCACCGGCGCGGCACCGGCGAAGAAGGATGCCGATACGCTCGCCTTCGAACGCGGCCTGACCGCCGCGCTTGGCTTGAGGGCCGAGATCGAGGCCGAGCCGGGCAATCCGGAAGCCGGCCGGCTGGTGCTGCATTACCAGACTTTGGAACAGCTCGACGAACTGGCGCGCAAGCTGAGCAAGCGCTGACGGCGCGCAATCAAGAGCGCGCAGGCAACGGCGTTCAGTCGGCGGCGAGGATTTCGGGCGCGATGTCCGCCGCCGGCGGCGGCGCGGCCAGCATCTGCAGCAGCTTTGCGGCATCGCCCTCGATGACGAAGCGGCCGATCGGCAGCGCCAGCAGGCGCTGGCGCCGCGCCTGGTATTCCGCGTCGGTCAGGTTGCGGAAGAAATCGACCAGGGCCTGCTCGAACGGCGCGGCGAAGCTCCAGCCGACCTGCAGCTCGTCGACCAGCGTGCCGGTCTCGAAGCCGGATGCGGCCAGGCAGGGCACGCCGAAATAGCCGGCCTCGTAGAAGCGGCAGGGCCGCAGCCAGCGCGAATTATGCTCGGCATGTTCCAGATCGATGGCCCAGGCGAAATCGACCTCGCCATAGAGCCGGGCCAGGTCCTGCGGATTCCTGAACGGGCCTTCGTAGATCAGGTTGTCGATGCGCTGCAGGGTCTTCTCGAAATGGCGCTGCTCCAGCGTGGTGAAGACGCCATGGAACTTGAACAATACCTGCCCCCTGAGCCGCTCGGCGACGCGGGCGATCAGATCGAAGGTCTGCCGCCCGCGGATCAGGCCGCAATAGCCGACCACCCAGCGATAGCCGCTGCGATACTGGCGCGGCGCCGCCGCCGCCGGCCGGGCCAGATCGCCGCGGCTTTTGGCGAGCGCCGGCGACAGCTTGTTTTCCAGCAGGAACCACGGCCCGGCATAGCCCTGCACCGGCCGGAAATAATGATGCAGGAAGCCGGGCGAGGTGAGCACCAGCAGCCGGATGCGCCTGAGGCCGAAACGCTCGATGGCGCGGAAGACGCGCGCCGCCGCGCCGCTGCCGACGAAGGCCGGCTGCACGTCGAGGATTTCGTAGACGATCGGAATCGGCTTGCCGATCAGGCCGCGTGCCAGCAGCGCCAGCAGCAGCAGATCGATGTTGCGGGCATAGAACACATCCGCCCCGGCCAGCAGCTTGAGGCTGCGGATCAGCACCGGCAGGGCGCCGAGACAGGCGATCAGGCGCATCATGTAATGGCCGTCGCGGGTGCGCCCCAGCGCGATACTCGGCCAGGACGGCAGGAAATCGCCGTTGTAGCGGCCGCGCCTAAAGCCCAGCACCAGCAGGCGGCAGCCTTCGGCCAGGAATGCCTCGGCCCGGTTTCCGGTATTGCTGTCCGTCTGATCTGGCGTGAAATAGACGATGGCCTTCGACATGCCCGCAACCGCCAAGTGTCAAACAGCCACAAAGGCCGCCTCTTGAGTGTACGGCCGCGCGAAAGCCGGCGCATGTGATCAAGGCGTGTTCCCGCAGCCCGGTACTTGCGATTGATTGTCAACTGTTCCGTGCCTAAATCATGCCCGATGGAGGATGCCATGACCGAAAGCAATGTTGGGAGCAAAGCCGCCAAGCCCCTCGCCACGCCCCTGTCGCCGGAAGCCGAATACGTGCTGAAGCGGCATGGCACCGAGCGGCCGGGCAGCAGCGCGCTGAATTACGAGAAGCGGCCGGGCGTGTATCGCTGCGCCGGCTGCGGCGCCCCGCTATTCGCCTCCGAGACCAAATATGAAAGCGGCAGCGGCTGGCCCAGCTTCTGGGCGCCGGCCGATCAGGCGGCGGTCGCCACCACCCCCGACCGCAGCCACGGCATGCTGCGCACCGAGGTGCATTGCGCCCGATGCCAGGGCCATCTCGGCCATGTCTTTCCGGACGGCCCGCAGCCGACCGGCCTGCGCTATTGCATCAACGGCGCGGCTCTGGATTTCGAACCGAAGCCATAGCGGGTTTGCGGCGGTCGCAGCCGAAAAAAGCGGCGATTGCGCGCGTCCTGCCCAATTTTTCGCCAGCCGGATCGCAACTGATCCGAAAAAAGCGGTCTTCCCGGGCGGAATCCTCCGCTGCCGCACCGCAAAAGGCTGGCATGCTTCTTGTAACTCCTGCGGGCAGAGGTATGCGCCAGGGGTGGGCCGGCCGATGTTCCGTCACCGGAACGGGCGGCTTCCGGAAAGCCCGGAGGACCGGGTCCGGCGAATGGCGCGACCTTCCATGATCAGGAGGTCCAATCGTCATGCACCGTTTTTCCGTCTCGCAGCCCGCGGCGCCGGTTGCCGCCGCGGCCGGTCCGCGGCAGACCGGCTGGCTCATGCTGGCGCTCGCCGCGATGTTCGCCCTGCTGCCGGCTGCCGGCTTTGCCGCCGACGAAGCCCCCAAACTCGATAGCGGCGATACCGCCTGGATGCTCACCTCCACCGCCCTGGTGCTGATGATGACGATCCCGGGCCTGGCGCTGTTCTACGGCGGCATGGTGCGCAAGCAGAACGTGCTGGCGATCATGATGCAGAGCTTCGCCATCACCTGCCTGATCAGCGTGCTGTGGATGGTCGTCGGCTACAGCCTGAGCTTCTATCCGGGCAATCCGATCATCGGCGGCTTCGACCGCCTGTTCCTGTCCGGCATGGCGATCGACAGCGTGAACGAGCTGGCCAAGACCATTCCGGAATCGGTCTTCATGACCTTCCAGATGACCTTCGCCATCATCACCCCTGCCCTGATCACCGGCGCCTTCGCCGACCGCATGAAATTCTCCGCCATGCTGTGGTTCATGGGCCTGTGGTCGCTGTTCGTCTATGCGCCGATCGCGCATATGGTCTGGGGCGGCGGCCTGATGGGCGATATGGGCGTGCTGGATTTCGCCGGCGGCACCGTTGTGCATATCAATGCCGGCGTCGCCGGCCTGGTCGCGGCTTTGGTGATCGGCAAGCGCCAGGGCTACGGCAAGATCAGCCATGCGCCGCATAACCTGACGCTGTCGATCATCGGCGCCGGCATGCTCTGGGTCGGCTGGTTCGGCTTCAATGCCGGCTCTGCCGCCGGCGCCAGCGCCAATGCCGGCATGGCCATGGCGGTCACCCAGATCGCCACCGCGGCCGCCGCGCTGGCCTGGATGTTCGCCGAGTGGCTCGCCCGCGGCAAGCCGAGCGTGCTGGGCATCGTCTCCGGCGCGGTTGCCGGCCTGGTCGCCATCACCCCCGCTTCCGGCTTCGTCGATCCGATGGGCGGCCTGATCATCGGCATCGTCGCCGGCATCGTCTGCTACGTCGCCGCGACCAGCGTGAAGAACGCGCTGGGCTACGACGACAGCCTGGATGCCTTCGGCGTGCATGGCGTCGGCGGCATGGTCGGCGCCATCCTGACCGGCGTCTTCGCCAGGGCCTCGATCGCCGGCAAGGATGCGCCGCTCGGCCTAATCGACGGCAATGGCGGCCAGGTGCTGACGCAGATCTACGGCGTCGCGATCACCATCGTGTTCACCGCGGTCGTCTCGCTGATCATCCTCAAGGTCATCGACTGGACCATCGGTCTGCGCGTCGACGAGGCCACCGAACGCGATGGCCTCGACCTGAACCTGCACGGCGAGACGGTGCAGTAAGGGAGCGTGCAGTCACAGCCCGGACCGGCTCGACCCACCCGCCGGCCCGGGCTGTTTTCTTTCCGCTTTTCGCCGCTGCTGCGGCGCCGTCTTCCGTCCGGCGCCGGCCTATAGATGCCCCAGCGCCGCCGCCGGCACGATCTCGAATTTGGCGGCGCCGGGCTTCTGCCAGAAGAACTGCAAGGTGGCGGTATTCTTTTTCTGGAAATACCAGATCGTCAGCGGATACCAGCCCGGCACCGTGACCTTGACCTCGGCCGGCGAACTCATGCGGTCGCCATGCACGTCGGGATCCTCCAGCAGCATCGGCCCGCCGAGGAAGATGCGCACGCCGTCATTGGAATTGGCGGCGAAGTAATAATCGCCGCGCTCCAGCCTGATCATGCCGTCGAGGCGCAGGCCCCAGAGCTGCGTCATCTGCGACTCCCAGATCGCGCCCGAGCCATCGCCGCCATCGACCGGCGCCACCGGCTTGCCGACCTCGCCCTTGTTGCGCCCGGCGAAGCGGACCAGGTCGTCGACATGCTCGAAGGTGATGTTGCGGTAATAGGTCGGCACCAGGCCCGGCTGTATCGCCGCTGCGGCCGGCTGCGGCTGCAACGGCTGCACGGACGGCATGGTCGCGGCCCGGCCGGGCGCGGCAAACATCAGCAGCGCCGCGCCGAGCAGCGCGGCAGAGGCTTGGCGTCGGTTCGTCATCGCACGCTCCCTGGCTGATGCCAGCCTAGCAAGCTTCCGGGGCGAGCGGCAACCGAAGCCTCGTCACGCCCGGCCCTTGAAGGCCGGCGGACGGTTGGGCGGCGGCTCGCTGGCGGCGCGCGCGCGCAATTTCGGATATTGCGCCAGCAGGCCGGCGCATTCTGCCATCTGCTCGACATCGTTGAAGGCCGGAATGCCGGCCGCTTCCAGCGCGGCGAACCAGGCCGCCTTGTCCGGCAGGGTCCCCATCATCGCATGCATGACGGCAAGGCCCTGCGGCCGGCGGTCGCGCCGCATCCGCTCGGCGATGGTCTGCACCACCGGCGCGGCATCGACCATGAAGGGCACGACATGGATGCCGAGAATGGTCTTGAAGGCCGGATAGCCCTTCTGGACGGCGAGATCGAAGCACAGGCCGAAGCGCTCCTCGCGGGCATCGGCCAGGAGGTCGATCGGATTGGCGACGCTTGCCTCGCCCGGCAGGGCCGCGCGCAGCGGCGCGGCCATCGCCGCCGGCAGATCGACGAGATCGAGGCCTTCGAGCACCGCCTGGTCGGTGCAGACCACGCCCGGCCCGCCGGAATTGCTCAGGATCAGCGCCTTTGCGGCGATGCCCTCGGGATAGAAACTGAAGCCCTTCGCCGCCAGCAGCAGGCGCCGCAGGGAGGTGACGCGCAGCGCGCAGCATTCGGCGGCGAACGCAGCCAGCGCCGCCTCGCTGTTGGGGACGGCGCCGGTATGGGCCGCCGCCGCCCTGCCGCCCTGGCCGGTGCGCCCGCCGATCAGCAGCACGATGGGCTTCTTTTTGGCGGCCTCGCGCGCGGCGGTGCGGAAGCGCGCGGGGTCCTCGATGCCCTCGGCATAGAGGAAGATGCCGCTGCAGCCCTCGTCCGCGCCGAGATATTCCAGATGGTCCTCCAGGCCGAGATGCATGGCATTGCCGACCGAGACGATGGTGCCGAAGCCGAGCCGCTGGAGATTCGCCGCGGCGATCACCTCCTCGGCCAGGGCGCCCGATTGCGAGACCAGGGCGAGGCCGCCGCCCGGCGGCAGGTCGCGCAAAAAGCTCGGCGCCAGCCGCAGGTCCGGGCGCAGATGCATGTAGCCGGCGCAGTTCGGCCCGGCGATGGTCAGGCCATGCGCGGCGGCAAGCTCTCTGAGTTCGGCATCGCGGGCGCGGCCCTCGTCGCCGGCCTCGGCGAAGCCGCCCGGCAGGATGAGCAGATTGCGGATGCCGGCCTCGGCCGCCTCGCGCACCGCACCGACGATCATGTCGGGCCGGATGACGATGACGGCGAGATCGACCGGCTCGGCCAGGCTTTTCAGCGCCGGCTGCATCGTCAGGCCGAACGCCGTGCCGCCCTTGGGATTGATCGGCACCAGCCGGCCCGTATAGCCCGCCTTGATGAGATTCTGCAGCACCGCCCCGCCCGACGAGGTGGCGCGTTCGCCGGCCCCGACCACGGCGATCGAGCGCGGACAATAGAACGGAGTCAAATCGCGCATCGGCGTTTCTCCCGCAAGCCCAGGCCGTCAGGATATAGCGCAACTTAGTTTGAGGGGCAAACTATCGGGCGGCGGCGACGCGAAGGAGCCGATTGTTAAAGAGTGGATCGCAAAAAGCGGATCGTTGCGGGATACGGAGCGCGAAACGCGGGCCGGACCCGGCCCTATCTGCGAGGCTAGCCCAGTTCGAGCCTGACGATGATCGGCGCATGGTCGGAGGCCTTTTCCTTGCCGCGCATCGCCTTGATCACCCGGGCGCCGCGCAGGTTCGGCTGCAATTGCGGGCTGACCCAGACATGGTCGAGCCGGCGGCCCTTGTCGGCCGCCTCCCAGTTCGGCGAGCGGTAGCTCCACCAGGAATAGAGCTTTTCGCTTTCCGGCACGAAATGGCGCACCGCATCGACCCAGTCGCGCGCCTTCTGCATCTTCTTCATGCCCCCGGTCTCGACCGGGGTATGGCTGACCACGTCGAGCAGCTGCTTGTGCGACCAGACATCGGTCTCCAGCGGCGCGATGTTGAGATCGCCGACCAGGATCTCGCGCCCGCCCTTCTTCTTCAGCTCCATCGACCAGGCGGTCATCTCGCGCAGCACGTCGAGCTTGTGGGCGAATTTGTCGTTCTTCGCCGCATCCGGCACGTCGCCGCCGGCCGGCACATAATAGTTGTGCAGCACGGTGCCGTCGGGCAGCCGGGCGGCGATATGGCGGCAATCGTCGCGGCCGCACAGCATGCGGGTTTCCGACAACTCGATCTGATGCTTGGCGAAGATGGCGACGCCGTTATAGCCCGGCTGGCCCTTGATCAGCCGCGTGGTATAGCCCTGCTGCTCGAAGACTTCGTGCGGGAACTGATCGTCGCGCACCTTGGTCTCCTGCAGGCAGAGCACGTCCGGGCCGTACTCGCTGAGGAAGCCATGCATCAGGTCGAGGCGGGCGCGCACCGAGTTGATGTTCCAGGTGGCGATGGTGATGGCGCCCTTCGGCGCGGCGGCTTTCTTCGGCATGGCGGAGTTTTAGCGGATTGCCCTTTGGAGGGGAAGCGCAGCCGGTCTAATCTTGTCCGGCGAAGTCGCGTTCACGATCAGCCGAGGAGGTGTCATGCCGATGCGTCTCGAAGGCTCCTGCCGCTGCGGCGCGGTCAAATTCAGCGTCGACAGCCATTGTCCGGCGCCCTATCAGCTCTGCTACTGCTCGATCTGCCGCAAGACCGCCGGCGGCGGCGGATATGCCATCAATCTGTCCGGCATCGCCGGCAGCCTGAAGGTCAGGGGCCGGAAGGCGCTCGGCGTCTACCGCGCGGAAATCTGCGACGACGATGGCGGCAATTGCGAAACCAGCAGCGGCGAGCGCAATTTCTGCAAAAAATGCGCAAGCGCGCTGTGGCTCTACGATCCGACCTGGCCGGACCTCGTGCATCCCTTCGCCTCGGCCATCGACACCGAGCTGCCGGTGCCGCCGTCCCGGGTGCATCTGATGCTGCGCTACAAGCCGGGCTGGGTGGTGCCGCGCATCGGCAAGACGGACGAGAGCTACGACCTCTATCCGCGGCTGTCGATCGCCGACTGGCACAGAAAGCACGGCATGTGGGTGGACTAGGGCACCGCCCCGGCCGCCGCTAGGCGTATTTCTGCGTCAGCTTGGTCATGTCGACATGCGTGATGCCCTCGGCGGCGAAGCCGAAGCCGGCATCGGGCTTGGCCAGATCCTGCAGCAGGCGCCTGGTATAGCCGTAGGTCGCCAGCATCAGGCTGCCGCCCAGGGTCAGGCGGCGCAAGCCGGCGCGGCGCAATTCCTCCAGCGACGGCATCGGCCGGCCGGTCGAGACCATCACGTTCAGCGGCGCCGGCGCCACGGCCGCCGCCATGCGCCGGATACCGTCGGCGTCGAACAGGCCCGGCACGAAGACCGACCTGGCGCCGGCGGCGTGATAGGCCTTCGCCCGCCGCGCCGCCTCGTCGAAGGCCGCTTCGGGCCCGCCGACATTGAACAGCACCGGATCGGTGCGGGCATTGAGCACGAAATCGGGCAGGCCGGCCTGTTCCGCCGCCGCGACGCCCGCCTTGATCCGCGCCACCGCGAGATCGAGATCGAACAGCTTGCGCGTTTTCGGATCGCTGTCCTCGATGTTGCAGCCGACCAGCCCGGCCCCGATCGCCGCGCGCACGCTGGCCGCCACCGCCTCCGGCCCGCTGCCGTAGCCGGCCTCGAGGTCGCCGCTCACCGGCAGCGGCACCCGCCGCGCGATCGCGGAAACCACGGCCAGCATGCGATCCGCGCCGATATTCTCGCCATCGGCCAGGCCATGGGCGAAGGCGATGCCCGAAGAGGTGGTCGCCACGGCGGCAAAGCCGGCCTCGGCGATCAGCGCGGCGCTGGGCAGGTCCCAGGCATTGGGCAGCAGGAAGCAGCCCTCGCGATGCAGGGCTGCGAAGCGGGCGGCCTTTTCGGCCTGCGATGGCTGGTTCATGCGAACCTCCCTATTGAAGACTCAGGATGGACGGCTCAGGACCGGGCGAAAATCGGGATACGCGCATTGGAAGACGGACGGTAGCGCAGCGCTGTGACATCCGTCACCGGAAATGTCGCCGTGGCGATCATCTCGGCGATCGCCGTTGCGGCGATGGTCGCGGCGATATCCGGCCCGGCGCAACGATGGCTGCCATGACCGAAGCCGAACAGCCGGCGCTGCCGACGCTCGATCAGAAACCGATGCGGCTCGGTATTGGCGGCGGGATCGCGATTGGCCGCCGCCAGCAGCACCAGCACCGCCGCGCCGGCCGGCACCGCCTGGCCGCAGAGGGTGCCGTCGGCGGCAGCGAAGCGCCGCGTATTCTGCACCGGCGCATCGTGGCGCATCGCCTCCTGGACGAAGGCGGGCAGCAGGTCCGGCCGGGCGGCGAGCTGCCTATGCAAGACCGGCTGACGCGCCAGGGCAAGCAGCGCATTGCCGAGCAGCGCCGCCGTCGCATCATGCGTCTGCACCAGCAGGCCGAGCGCATTGGCCAGCATCACGTCGTCGCCGCGCAGGTGCCGCATCAGGCCGTCCTGGGCCAGGCCGCCGGCCGCGCGCAACCGCGCCAGGAGCGCTTTTGCCGCGGCATCGCCATCGGCCATCGCAGCGGAATCGGCCTGCGGCAGAAAGCTGCGGACCAGAAGCGCGAGCTGCATCGCCGTCTCGTCCAGGCGGTCCGTCAGCCCGAGAAGCCGCGCCATCGCCTGCACCGGCAACGCGAAGAGCAGATCGTCGGGCGGCAGGCCGCGCAGCGCCCGCAGCCGCTCGCGCGTCGCCGCCGCGACCTGTTCGGCCGGAATGGCCGCCAGAGCCGCCTGCAGCAGGCGCTTGCGCCGGTCGCGCTCGGGCCCTTCGGTCTGGCGCACCAGCCGGCCGAAGACGGCGGCGGCCATGCCCGTGCCGAGATGCCGCGGCACCGGCTCGGCCGGCGGCCGCACGCGGCAGAGATCGCTCGTCAGCACGGCTTCCACGGCCGCAGCGCTCGCCGCCACCCACAGGTTCAGGCGGGCGTCGAAATGAAACGGCCGCTCGCGCACCAGCCGCTCGTAATAGGGATACGGATCGGGATGGGTGACGGCGGCGATGGGATCTGGCGGCGGATCGGCGGGCATTGTCATGCCGCCACTGTAGCGTTCGCCGCCGCGCCGATGCTTCGGCGGCGGCCGAAATATCGGGAGGTCAGGCCGCGGCCGGTTTGCGGCCTCGCACCGAGGTCGGGATCACATTGGTGCCGATGTCGATCAATCCGAAATCGCGGAACCAGCCGATGACCTCCTCTTCGCTATGAACGCCGTGATAGGTCGGCGTGTAGCCATCGAACAGGGTAAGCGCCGACCGGGCCGCGGTTTCGTGATACACCGTGAAGGGAAACTGCTCCCTGACGGCGCGCAGAAACGGGTTCTGGCGATTCTGCCGCGCAATATCGACAATCCAGCTACACCAGGCCTGAAAGGCCGGATGCGGCAGCCGCGACGTGAGAGGTATCCATTCTTTGCGCTTGGCGTGCAGCGGCGAATAAACCCAGATGGCGAATTCGCCGCCCGGCTTCACCAGCGGCACCAGCTTTGCGGCGTAAGCCCTCGTATCGGGCGTGTGATGCAGCACGCCTGACGAAATCACGAAATCGAAACTCTCCGGACGGAATGGCAATGCGCCGATATCCGCCTGGAACACGGCGACGCGATCCGCTCCGGCGAGATGGGCGTGCGCCACGTCGACCGATGCGCTCAGGTCGACGCTGACGACGTAGGCGCCCCAGCCGGCGAGAATTTCCGACAGGCGGCCGGTGCCGCAGCCGGCATCGAGAAACAGCCGGCCCGCCACATCGGCCTGCGTCAAGCCGAATTTCAGCTCGAAATCCTTTTGGCTGAAATCGGTTTGGTGCCCCTCATCGTGCTGAGTCGTCCTGTAGAGGGTCCACTGGAAGGAAAAAGACGCGGCATAATGATCGGAGGCGACGAAGCGCGGCACGCCATTGACGATGGGGATGTTGCGGCCATCGGCCAGGACCAGGGCATCCTCCCGGACGGCCGTGATTTGCGGCTGGACGATCTCGATCAGCCGGGCGGCAAAAACCGGATCGAGGGCCTTCTTCAATGCAATGCTGAGGTCGATGGCCGCCATGTCAGGATAGTCCGCATGTCATGACCAGCGCGCCGTTCTCGCGCCCAAGTGTGATGTCGAGCCCTGCGGCCATGGCGGATGGCGACAGGGCTGCGATCAGCGCGGTCCGCGTCTGCTCCGGGACATGATCGACAAGCGGCAGGTCGCCGGAGCCGATCGCGGCGACGATCTGCCGCAGCCAGGCGGCCGCCGCCGCTTCCCCGCCGCAGGCCTCGATCAATGTCCGCCGCAGGCCATCCAGCGGCGTGACGGACAACTGCGCCGATGCGAGGCGCTCCTCGCGCCAGTTCAGAACCGCCTTTGCATGCAATTCCCCGGTCGTGTCGTAGGCGAAGCGCTCCAGCCGCAGCGAGGCATCCGACTTAAAGCCCAGCGACAGGGTCAGCCGCGCGGGAGATGGCAGCCAATCCGCCGTCAGGTCTTCGACGATGATATCGAGCATTCCCCATGGCGCCGGTTGCGACCAGGCAACACGGACTGAAGATGCGGCAAGCCGGCCGAAGCCGAGGTCTTCAAGTGCAAGCTCGACGTTTTTGAGGCGCAGATCGTGATCCCCCGCGGCGCCAGATTCTCCGACCTGCAGCTGCGTGCCGAGATAGGTCTGCAGTTTCGCAAACTGGAAAAGCCCGACATTGCGATAGGTCGAGGCTCTCTTCTGCAGATGCAGCAGCGCTTCGACGGTTTTGAGATCGCGCGTGAGGGTTTCGATGACGGCGTAGCGGCGCTGCGTGCTGCGCAGGTCGGCGTTGTCGCTGGGAGAGAAGTAGATGAACCGGTCGAGATGCACATATCGGCCGCCGCCTTCCTGCTTGACCGAAGCCACCATCTCGGCATGCGGCAACGGAAGCGGGCGGCCGTTCTCCAAGACCATCAGCGGCGATATCCCGACCTGATCGTCGACCACATCGCGCTCCAGATTGATGACATAGCAATGGCCCTCGGCCCAACCGACCTTATCGACCACGGTCAGTTCCGGCGAGCGGATGAATGACTGCAAAAGGCGCGGCAACTGGCGTCGGCGATCGCCTCGGCCGATCAGTCGGGCGGCATAGAAGGTGGCAAGGGCGGTTGAGATGAAGAGGATCGAAGGCAGCTTGTAGGAGGTCACCGGCCAGGCTCTTCGGAGTGCGACCCAAGGACCATATCCCGCCCGCCTTGCCCTCTACAACCGCTAATGCGCCGCGCGCTGGGCCGGGTCGTAGTAGAAGCGCTCGCGCCAGATTTTCTCGCCGCGCCAGGTCTGATGCGCCAGTTCCTCGATGCGGCGCATTTTGCCATCGGGCAGGTCGAATTCGAACACCCAGTGGATCACCACCGTATCGCCCTCGACCAAATAGGGCCGGATGCAGCGGCTGCGCACGGCGGCGACGCGCTGCAGCACGGCGGCCTCGTGCTCCATCAATGCCTGCCGACCCTGACGTGGCGGTTCGGTCAGGTTCTCCTGCATGCTGGCATCCTCGGTATAGAAATCGCGGATGGCGCCGACATGGTCGTTGGATTCGACGGCGGCGATGAAGGCCTCTATGGTGTCGCGGCTAGGCATGGTTTCCCCTCGCCCTGCGACGGATTAGCGCAGGCGGTGTTCTGGATTATAGGGCAGCGTTGCTCCAAGTTAAGAACGGAGGTTTGCCATGATCACCCGGACCGACAAGATCTTTGCCACCGTGCTCACCATCGCCCTGGTGGCGGCGCTGATCGCGGCGGCCGTGATGTCGCTCGGCTTCTGGCACGATATGGGGGTGCCCTTCGATCCCGCCGCCACCGTGCCGATGATCCTCGGCATCGGCTTCAGCCTGATCGTCGGCGGACTGGTGGTCGGCGTCTTTCTCTACGGCCGCCGCCGCGAAAGAAACGAAGACGGCAATTCTCCGCGCTAGAATCCGCGTTGCCGCCTGAAAGGGCCGCCTAGAAGAGATTGAACGTGCTGCCGACGATGCCGAGCGGCAGGCGGCCGGCCTCGAACAGGCGGAACTTGACCGCGAAAGGATGCTCGGCATCGCCCGCCATTGACTCCGCCTGCGCGGCCAGCACCAGGGCCGCCTGATAGGCCGCCTGGGCCGCGGCGCCCGCCGCCACCCGGATCAGCGCCTCGTCGGCCACGCCGCCGCGCGCCGCCGAGACGGCCGCCAGGCCATGGGCGACCTCGCTGGCCTTGGTCGAGACATGGGTCAGCGCCACCATCAGGTCGGGCTCGGGATTGATCTGCAGCGCCTCCTGCAGCAGCGCCTGGCGCATCTGCTCTTCCGCATCCCACCAATCCTGGCGCCATTCCGGCGCCTGCGCGGCGGCGGCGGCGGCGCGCCAGTCCTCCACGGCGCCGACGCTGACATCGGGAAAGCCCAGATTGGCGACATAGGCTTCGGCATCGGCGATCTCGGACGGCTCGAGCGGCTCGCCGACCGCGGCAAACCAGTTGATCCGGCCGCAAAGCCGCGCCAGCCGGGCGACGGCGCGCAGGCCGTCCAGCGCGTCAATGCCGGCATCCTCGCCGGTCACATCGCCATCGGCATAGGCGGCATCGGTATCGGCGGCTTCGATCTCGGTGTCGGTGTCCGTCTCGTCATCGTCGTCATTGGCGACTTCGACGATCTTGGTGATCTTCGGCATGGCTCACCCTCGTTCTCGTTCCGGCCGGCATCCTCATCGGCGGCGGCGTATGCCGGGACGGTGTTTCGTCACCGGTTGCCGCGGCTTTCGCGCCACAGGCCGAGCACCTTCTGCACCGGACGGTCGGAAAAGCTGAAGATCACGGCATCCTGCTCCGGCGCGTAATGGCGGTGCGGCACCCAGCTCGGGATCACGAAGGTATCGCGCTTGCCCCAGTCGAAGCACTGCGCCGCATCGCCCTCGCCCACCATGGTATAGCCGCTGCCCTCGACCACGCTGAAGACGGTGGCGTCCGACGAGCGGTAGCGTTCGCCGGCAAAGCCCTTGGGCAGCAATTGCATGAAGGTGCCGATGGTCGGCATCGCCGACTGGCCGGTGGCCGGATTGACATATTGCAGCTTCAGCCCGTGGCAAGGATCCCATTCGTCGGTGCGCCGCATGGCCTCCAGCGCCTCGCGCGTGCGGCGATAGGGATAGTTGAAGACCGGCGAGGTCGGCGTCGTCACCTCGTGATCGACCGGCAGCAGCCCCGAGCCGTAGCGCGCCAGGGCGTCGCCGACCGGGCGCGACAGCGGCTGGCTCTCTTCCGGATAGCGTTCCATGAAGGAGCAGTCGAGGGCCTGCACGAGCGGGATGTCGAGGCCGTCCATCCACACCATCGGCTTGTCGGAATCGTTGCCGTGGTCGTGCCAGGTCCATGACGGCGTGATGACGAAATCGCCCTCCTCCATGATGGTCTTCTCGCCGTCCACCGCGGTATAGGCGCCGCTGCCCTCGACGATGAAGCGCAGGGCGGATTGCGTATGGCGATGCGAGGGCGCCACCTCGCCCGGCATGATCAGCTGCAGCCCGGCATAGAGCGACGTGGTGATGCGCGACTGGCCGGGCATGCCGGGATTCTCCAGCACCAGCACGCGGCGCTCGGCCTCCCGGGCGGTGATCAGCCGGCCGGCCTCCATGATGTGGTCGCGGATATCGTCGTAACGCCAGATCGCCGGCTGGCAGGCGCTTTTCGGCTCCTTGATCACCAGGCCATGCAGCACTTCCCAGAGCGGCGCCAGTTTCTGCGTGGCGATCTTGTCGTAATAGGCCTTGCGCTGCTGCAGCACGGATGGATCAGGCGCGGTCTGCTGGTTCATGGCGGCTTCCCTTCCTCGCGCCGCGCGAGGATTTCAGTATTGAACTCCATTCGGTATTTAACCCCATAACGGGCGCTTCGTCATGCCCGGGCCCGCGGCCGTGCCGGGGCGGCGCGCGAAAAGCCTACGCCGCCGCCGGCAGTTCCGGCAGCTTGAGCTTGAAATGGCCCTCGACCAGCTCCTTCACGCGGCCGAGATAATCCGCCAGCATCTCCTCGTTGGTGCGCTGCTTGATGCCCCATTTGCGGTAGATCTCGTTGTTCTTCGATCCGGCCTTGCCGAAGAAGGCCGGCAGATACGAGAAGTAGCGGTTGATGGCATCCTGCACCTCGGCGCGGCCGGCTTCGGTCTGCAGCAGTTCGTCGCAGAAATCCTTGCCGAACTGGGCGTGGAAACGCTCCTCCGGCATGGTCATGCGGGCCAGGTTGCGCAGCGGCAGGAAGGAGCAATGCGCAAGGTCCTCGACCTGCAGGATCTCGGCCAGATCGGCGATCGCCTTGATGACGCAGAACTCGGCCCAGGTCTTGAGCGGGAATTCGAAGATCGACAGCGGCTTCTTGTCGCCGCCCGGCACCATCTTCTCCGCCGGGATGCCCATCTCCTCGCCCAGCTCGCGGAAGCGGACATGATGGCCGTATTCCTCCATGGCGACGCGGCAGGTCAGCCATTTGGCGTAGGGGGTCGGCGCCAGCGCGATGGCCGGCTCGTCGAAGACGCGCGCGCCATAGAGTTCATTGACGGCGTGGCTGATGACGATCTTCTCCAGCGCCTTGCGGAATTCCTCGGGCTGGCCGGCGAGGTCATGGGTGGTTTTCACGGTCGGGGCTGCGGCACTCATCGGGCATCTCCTGAGATCAAACGATGGGGTCGGTATTGAAGGCTTCGAGATCGGTTTTCAGATCGGCGTAATGCGGCGCGAATTCCCGCGCGGCGGCTTCGCTCAGCGCGGCGAAATCCCAGTCCCGGTCGAGCCGGGCGGTGCGCGCCGCCGGCCGCGGCTGGTTGAACAGGAAAATCTCGCGGCCGCGCACGCCGAAAAGCTGCCCGGTGATCTTGGCCGCATGATCCGACGCGAGCCAGCTCACCAGGGTGGCGACGTGATGCGGCGCGATCTTCAGCGCGCGCTCCTTGTAGGCGGCCTGCGCCTCGTTGGCCGGCTTGATGCTGTCGGTCACGCGGGTGGCGGCGAAGGGCGCCACGGCATTGCAGGTCACGCCCGCGCGCGCCATGTCCATGGCGACGACGCGGGTCAGGCCGACCAGGCCGGCCTTGGCCGAGGCATAGGCGGCCTGGCCGAAATTGCCATACAGGCCGGCGGAGGAAACGATATTGACGATGCGACCGAAAGTCCGCCCCGCCTTCTGCTGTTCGCGCATCGCCGGCGTCGCGGCGGCGGCGAGATAGAAGGCCGCGAAAAGGTTGGTGCGCAGCACGGCCTCGAAATTCTCCGGCTCGCTTTTGAAGATGAAGGCGTCGCGCAGAATCGCCGCGTTGTTGACCACGATGTCGATGGCGCCGAAGCTGTCGATGGCAAGCTGCACCGCCTGCCGCGCCGCGCCGGGGCTGGCGATGCTCTGCGGAAACGCCACCGCGCCGATTTCGGCGGCGGCGTTGGCGGCCACCGTGGGATCGGCGCCCATGCCGTCGATGCCGGTGCCGTTATCGGCGATCACCACCTTGGCGCCGCGCGCCATCAGGTCCCTGGCGATGGCCAGGCCGATGCCGCGGCCGCCGCCGCTGACCAGGGCCACGCGGTCTTTAAGCTCCTCACTCATGCGGCACCTTTGTTCAGTGCGATCTTGTCGGCCTCGGTATAGAAGGCGTCGGCATGGCAATGCTCGCGCGGCAATCCGGCCGCGCTCAACGCCGTCATGCAGGTTTCGACCATCACCGGCGGGCCGCAGAGATAGGCCTTGGCGCCGTCCAGCGCGGGATGGTCGGCTTTCACGGCTTCGGCGAGGAAGCCGGTGCGCCGCTCGGTCGGCCCGCTCGGCTGCGAGAGAACCGGCGTGAAGGTGAAATTGGCGTGCTGTTTCTCCAGCGCGCGGAAATGCTCTTCCAGATACAGGTCGCGCTCGTCGCGCACGCCGAAATAGAGATGGATCGGCTGTTTCATGCCGAGCTTGAGCGCGCGCTCGACGATCGACTTGATCGGCGCCAGCCCCGAGCCACCGGCCAGGGCGAGAATCGGGCCGCTGTGGTTTTCGCGCAAGAACGAGATGCCGCGCGGGCCCTCGACGGCGACCTTGTCGCCGGGCTGCAGGCGGTCGAGCACATAGGGGCTGACCTTGCCGCCGGGCACCAGGCGGATATGGAATTCCAGCTCCTTCTCGCCCGGCTGGCTCGCCATCGAATAGTCGCGCACCGGCTGGCCGGGAAAGGTGACGGCGGCATATTGCCCGGCGGAGAAATCGAACGGCCCGCCGCTGTCGATGGTCAGCCGGATGCGGCGGATATCGTGGGTGACGGGCTCGACGCTCGCCACGCTGCAGCTCAGCTTGCGCTGCGGATGCGCGGCGATCTCGCCCTCCTCCAGCCAGGCCACCTCGCAATCCGACAGCAGCGTGGCGCGGCAGGCCAGGATCAGCCCGGCGGCGCGCTCTTCGTCGGACAGCGCGAATTCCGAATAGGGGATCAGCTCGACCTCGCCGCGGATCAGCATCGACTTGCAGGCGCCGCAATTGCCCGACTGGCAGCCGCAGGGATAGTCGAAGCCGGCGAATTGCGCCGCCGAGAGGATGGTGTCGCCGTCCTCGACGGTGATCGGCTCGGGCAATTGGCGGACGATGACCTGATGGGGCACGGGAACGCTTCCTCCTACGTCTCTCGGGCCATTCCGATACTAGGCCGCGAACCGGGGGATGTCAAATTGTTTGCATGACAAACAATCAGTTCAATTGCCGATCCCGGCAGGATCGGCTAGACAGGATTATAGAAAGAAAAAACGCCCGGTCGGGGGGCGAACCGGGCGTTATGCGCAAATATGTCTGCGCCATTAGCATGCCGGAAGGGGGGGATCTCCCGGCAGCGGCGACGGCGGAAGAATGCCGTCGCACGCCATCCATATGGGGTCGTGAAACGGGTTTCCAAGTGGCAGATGTGAACATTTCCGTGAAGAAGAACCGCCCCGCGCCGACGGCTGCCGCAGGCGCGGAAAGCAGCCCGGCAAAGGCCAACCGCAGGAACGGCGCGGCGGCGCTCGGCGTGCTGCCGGGGCTGCTGGGCTATACCCTGCGGCGCACGCAGGAGGCGGTGTTCGGCGATTTCCTGGCCAATGTCACCGCCAAGCTGAGCCCCGCCGGCATGACGCCCGGCCAGTTCGGCGTGCTGGCGATCATCGCCGCCAATCCGGGCCTGAAGCAGATCGAATTGGGCGGCGCCCTGGGGGTGGACCGCTCCACCATCGTCGCGGCAGTGGACAAGCTGGAAAAACGCGGTCTGGTCGAACGGCGCAGCGTGCCGCATGACCGCCGCGCGCATGCGCTCAATCTCACCGGCGAAGGTCAGCGCATCTACAGGAAAGCGCTCGGGCTGATCGAGCGCCACGAGGAAAAGATCACCGACGGATTGAGCGCCGAGGAACGCGCCATGCTGCTGGCCCTGCTGGCCAAGGTGATGCGGGCGGCGGCGCAGTAAGCCGCCGCGCCGCTTCGGCGAAGGCCGGCCAGCTTGCGAACGCGTCTAGCTGGCGAAAACCTGGGCGCGGTAGAGCCGCAGACTGACCCGCGCGCCGAGCGCCAGCGGATCCTCGCTCTGCTCCTCGCGGGTGCGGGTCAGTTCGACGACGCGGCCATCGGGCAGTTCGGCCTCGATGCGGACGAAGGCGCCCACGGTGGAAACGAAACGGACCGTCGCCTCGCCGCCGGCAGCGGCGCCGATGGCGATGTCATGCGGCCGCACGTAAAGCCGGGCCGGCCCATTCGGCAGGTCGACGCGCTCCAGCGCCGAGGTGTCCAGGCCCGGCAGCAGCACCGAGCCCGCCGCCACATGGCAATCCAGCGCGTTGCTGTCGCCGAGGAAGCTGGAGACGAAGGGCGTGGCCGGATGATCGTAAAGCCGCGCCGGCGTGTCGATCTGCTCGATCCTTCCCTTGTTCATCACCACGACGCGGTCGGCCAGTTCCAGCGCCTCCTCCTGGTCATGCGTGACGAAGACCGAGGTCATGCCGAGCTGCTCGTGCAGGCGGCGCAGCCAGCGGCGCAGCTCCTTGCGCACCTTGGCGTCCAGCGCGCCGAAGGGCTCGTCCAGCAGCAGCACGGACGGTTCGATGGCCAGGGCCCGGGCGAGGGCGACGCGCTGGCGCTGGCCGCCGGATAGCTGCGCCGGCATGCGGTTGGCCAGCCAGTCGATCTGCACCAGCTTCAGCAGCTCGCCGACCCTGTCGCGGATGTCCTGCTCCGTCGGACGCTGCGCTCGCGGCCGCACGCGCAGGCCGAAGGCGACATTCTCGAACACGGTCATGTGCCGGAACAGCGCGTAATGCTGGAAGACGAAGCCGACCTGGCGTTCGCCGACGGGCCGGCCGCCGGCGCTGCGGCCGTCGAACTTGATGTCGCCGCTATCGGGCCAGTCGAGCCCGGCGATCACGCGCAGCAGCGTGGTCTTGCCCGAGCCGGACGGACCGAGCAGCGCCACCAGCTCGCCCGACTGCACGGTCAGATCGACCTTGCGCAACGCTTCGAATTCGCCGAACTGACGGGAAACGCCAATGACATCGATACGCATCTGTTTCGGTCCGTTCGTTCAGGCGGCGGAGGACGCGGCGGCCAGGGCGGGCTTGCGCTCGCGGGCCAGGCGCCATTCCAGCAGGGTCTTCAGGATCAGGGTGACGATGGCGAGCAGCGCCAGCAGCGAGGCGACGGCGAAGGCGGCGACGAAATTGTATTCGTTGTAGAGGATTTCGACATGCAGCGGCATGGTGTTGGTGTAGCCGCGGATATGGCCCGAAACCACCGAGACGGCGCCGAACTCGCCCATGGCGCGCGCGTTGCACAGCAGCACGCCATAAAGCAGCGCCCATTTCACGTTGGGCAAGGTAACGCGCCAGAAGGTCTGCCAGCCGGACGCGTTCAGCGTGAAGGCCGCCTCCTCCTCCAGATTGCCCTGTTCCTGCATGATCGGAATCAGTTCGCGGGCGACGAAGGGGAAGGTGACGAACATGGTGGCCAGCACGATGCCCGGCACGGCGAAGATCACCTGCAGGTCGTGCTGCTCCAGCCATGCGCCGAACCACCCCTGCAGCCCGAAGACCAGCACATAGATCAGGCCGGAAATCACCGGCGAAACCGAGAAAGGCAGATCGATCAGCGTGACCAGGAAGCTCTTGCCGCGGAACTCGAATTTGGTGATCGCCCAGGAAGCGATCAGGCCGAACGCCATGTTGAGCGGCACGGTGATGGCGGCGACCAGCAGGGTCAGCTCGATCGCCGCCACCGCATCCGGCTCGCCAAGCGCGGCGATATAGGCGTTCCAGCCCTGCGCGAAGGCCTGCAGGAAAACCAGCAGCAGCGGCAGTGCGATGAAGATGCCCAAAAATGCCAGCGCCGCCACGATCAGCGCGCCGCGGCCGAGCCACCGCCCGGGCTTGAGCAGCACGCGCCGCGCCGTGATCGCATCCGGTGTCGCCGTCATGGCTATCTGCGCCTTTCGCGCCGTTCCGCCCAGCGCTGCAGGCTGTTGATCAGCAAGAGCAGCAGGAAGGAAACGATCAGCATGGTCACCGCGATCGCCGTCGCCTCGGCATAGGAAAATTCTTCCAGCTTGATGACGATCAGCAGCGGCGCAATCTCGGATTTCAGCGGCAGGTTGCCGGCGATGAAGATCACCGAGCCGTATTCGCCCAGCCCGCGCGCGCAGGCCAGCGCAAAGCCGGTCAGCGCCGCCGGCATGATGCTGGGCCAGATGACCCTTTGGAAAATCTGCCACGGCCCGGCGCCGAGGCTTTCGGCGGCATCCTCCAATTCGCGGTCGAAATCGTCCAGCACGGGCTGCACGGTGCGCACCACGAAGGGTAGGCCGATGAAAACCAGCGCGACGACGATGCCGAGCGGCGTGAACGCCACCTTGATGCCGAGCGGCGCCAGCAGGCCGCCGAGCCAGCCGGTATCGGACCACAGCGTGGTCAGGGCGATGCCGGCGATCGCCGTCGGCAGGGCGAAGGGGATGTCGATCATCGCATCGACGATGCGCCGGCCGGGGAAGCGGTAGCGCACCAGGACCCAGGCCACCAGAAGGCCGAAGACGGCGTTGAACGCGGCGGCGGCGAAGGCGGTGCTGAAGCTGAGCCGCAGGGCATAGAGCACGCGCGGTCCGCTGATCGCCGCCCAGAAGGCCGCCCAGCCCAGCGTGGCGGATTTCAGGAACAGCGCCGAAAGCGGCACCAGCACCACAAGGCTGAGCCAGAAAACGGCCAGGCCCAGCATCATCCCGTAGCCGGGGATCACGCTGGGCAATGGCTTGAAGGGAATGCGGGAAATCGGTTGCGTCACGTCGCGCGGCGCCCTTTCGTCAATTGGAGGGCTTGTAGATCTGATCGAAGATTCCGCCATCGGCGAAATGCGTTTTCTGCGCGCCGGCCCAGCCGCCGAACTGCTCGTCGACCGTGAACAGTTTCACCTGCGGGAAGGTCCCGGCGTATTTCGCGGCGATCTCCGGATCGCGCGGGCGGTAATAGTGCCTGGCCGCGATCTCCTGGCCCTCCTTGCTGTAGAGGTGCTTCACATAGGCCTCGGCGAGTGCGCGGGTTTTGTGGCGGTCGACCACCTTGTCGACCACCGCGACCGGCGGCTCGGCCAGGATCGACACGCTGGGCACGACGATCTCGAACTTGTCCTTGCCCAGTTCGTTGATGGCGAGAAAGGCCTCGTTCTCCCAGCTCAGGAAGACGTCGCCGATGCCGCGCTGCACGAAGGTGATGGTGGCGCCGCGCGCGCCGGTGTCGAGCACCGGCACATTTTTGTAGAGCTGCTGGACGAATTTGCGCGCCTCGGCCGCGCCGCCGGCTTTGCGCTCGGCATAGCCCCAGGCGGCCAGATAGTTCCAGCGCGCGCCGCCCGAGGTTTTCGGATTCGGCGTGATCACCTGCACATCCGGCTTGATCAGGTCCGGCCAGTCCTTGATGCCTTTCGGATTGCCCTTGCGCACCAGGAAGACGATGGTCGAGGTATAGGGCGCGGAATTGTCCGGCAGGCGCTTCTGCCAGTCGGCGGCGATCAGGCCGCGCCCGGCGATGGCATCGATGTCGTAGGCCAGCGCCAGCGTAACCACGTCGGCGGCCAGGCCGTCGATCACCGAGCGCGCCTGCTTGCCCGAGCCGCCATGGCTCTGCCGGATCGTCGCCTTTTTGCCCGTCTGCGCCGCCCAGAATTTTTCGAAGGCGGCATTGTAGTCCTGATACAATTCCCGCGTCGGATCATAGGAGACGTTGAGCAACTGCTTGCCGGCGGCCTCGGCCGGTCCGGCGCATGCAGAAGCCGCCAGGGCGGCGGCGGCCAGCATTTGGCGCCGGGTCGGGCGGAATGTCTGTCTCAGCATGTCGGCCTCTTGGCAGGGATGGGCATCGCCAGGACAAGTCTGGATAACCGGGCCGATGGGGACAATTGAAAGGAATTTGCCGCTCCGGCAAGCTGGATTGCGGGCAAAATTTCCGCCCTTTGCGGCAAGCTTTTGATATGTCAGGCCGTCTTGTCGGCCGCGCGGGCCGGCATGGCCTCGGCGCGCAGCCAGGCCGCGAAGGCGGCCACCTTGGGCAGGCTCAGCTTGCGCGGCGGCGCGACGATGAAATAGCCGTAATCCAGCGGCGTCTCCTTGCGGAACAGCCGCACCAGCCGGCCGGCCGCGATATCGGCCTGCGCCAGAACGGCCTTGGCGAGCGCCACGCCCTTGCCGTGAATGGCCGCGTCCAGCACGAGGCTCGACTGGGTGAACCGCAGGCCGCGATTGACCTCGGCCGCCTCGACGCCCGCCGCCTGCAGCCATGCCTGCCAGCTCGGGCAGGAATGGTCGTCGTCCGGGCTGTCGTCATGCAGCAGGGTGACGGCGGCAAGATCCTTCGGCGTCTTGAGCCGGTGCCGTTCGAGCAGCATCGGGCTGCAGACCGGAAACACCGTCTCCGGCAGCAGCCGCTCGACGGCGACATCCGCGTAATGGCCTTTGCCGTAGCGGATCGCGATATCGACATTGTCGCTGACGAAATTGGCAAGCTGGTTCGACGCCGCCACCCGCACGTCGATATTGGGATGGCTCTGCTGGAAGCGGCCCAGCCGCGGCACCAGCCATTTGACCGCGAAGGATGGCGCGACGCTGACCGTCAGCACGCCGCCTTCGCTCAAGGTTTCCAGTTGGGCGATGGCGTCGGCGAACATCTCGAAGCCGCCGCGGATGCCGGGCAGGCAGGCCTGGCCGGCTTCGGTAAGCGTGATGTTGCGCCCCGAACGCTGGAAAAGCTGCAGGCCCAGATGCGCCTCCAGGGTGCGGATCTGGTGGCTGACGGCGGCCGGCGTGACGCAAAGCTCGTCGGCGGCGCGGATCAGGCTGAGATGCCGGGCCACCACTTCGAAGGTGCGCAACGCCACCAAGGGCGGCAGCCGGCGCTTGCCGCGCGGCCCCGACGGCGCGCCATCGGGCGCGAATTTCACTGCCTGGTGCGGACGCATCGCTGTCCCGATCCGTGCTGGCCCGATCCGTGATTCCGGCAAGGATTTTAGCAAAACCCCCGTGACATCTGCATTACTTTTCAAATCACAGTGCAGGGACGTGCAAGGCTGTCCGGCGGCGCAAAATCATTTGCCGCGGCGGCAAACCGCATTCAATCGACATTCGCAGCGCCGCGGCCATCATCGATGCGACCCTTGCAATGCCCGGTCAGCAAGCTGACAGCGAGGAGGAGAGACGAGCATGCCGATGACGATCGACCTGCAAAGGATCTGCGCTTCCTCCGGTCCCGGCGATGCCGCCACTGCGGCGTATGTGCTGCATAGCCTTTTGCGCATCATGGCGGCGGCGAATGACAATCTTGCCGCCGCGGGCCCGAGAAAGGACGCGCCGCCGGCCTGGACGTCCTGCGAGATCGATCCGATGTTTCTGAACGGCGACGGGCCGGTCTGAAGCGGCGTGGCAGATAGCGGGTCAGTGCCCGGCGGCGGAGAATTCCGGATCGACCAGGCGATAGCCGAGCCTTGGTTCGGTCAGCAGGAAACGCGGCTCGTCCGGATCTTTTTCCAGCTTGCAGCGGACCTTGCGGGCCAGCACGCGCAGCGCCTGGCGCTGCTCGGCATTGTCGAAGCCCCAGAGCGTTTCGGTCAGTTGCCGCGTGCCGACCGGCTGGCCGCTGCGCTGCGCCAGCAGCTTGACGAACCGCGCCTCCATCGGCGACAGCCGCACCGGCCGGTCTTCGCGCCGGGTGTCGCCGGTGGTGACGTCGATCTCGAACGGGCCGACCTTGACGATGCCGGCTGCGCTGGCGCTGGCATTCTCCTCCATGCGGCGGAAGGCCGCCCGCACCCGCGCCAGCAATTCGCCGGGATCGAAGGGCTTGGTGACGTAATCGTCGGCGCCCAGATCGAGCGCGCGGATTTTCGCGTCCACTTCGTCGCGGCCGGACAGGATGATCACCGGCTTGGCGGCATGCGGTCCGTCACGAAGCTGTTCGAGAACATCGAAGCCGGTGATGTCCGGCAGGCCGAGATCGAGGAGAATCAAATCGGCGCCGCCAACCTGCTCGACGCCGTCCTTGCCGCCGATCGCCTCGCGCACCGCATATTCCGCCGCTTCGAGGGCGGCGCGGAGGGCGGCGCGAACCGGCTGGGAATCTTCTATCAGAAGTATGCAGCGCTGCGCCGAAGGCTGTCGGATAGAAGCCAGAGCGTCGTCTCCCCCTTCTCTGGGCCGAAGCGGCCGCGTTTCACTCGCCCTTAAGCTAGCGAAAAACCCGTAAGTCGCCAAGCAGTTACAACTGGGCGACGTATCGATCAAAGCGGCGGGATCAGATTTTGGCAGGCAGGCCGGCGCCGATATCGAGAAAACGCAGATTCCTGGTCATATTGCGCGTGATCGGGTCGCTTTCGCCCCAGCGCTGCCGCGGCAGACGGCTGAGGACGGCGAAAACCTGCACCGGCGCGCCCGCCTCGTCGGGCAGAACCGGCGCGGCGGCGATCTCGACATCGTCATGCCGGCCGGACAGATGCTCGACGGTCAGGCGCAGCACGGCGGCGCAGGGCTGCTGCACCATCTGCCACAGCCGCCTGCCGCGCTGGAGCTGCTGTTCCGGCGGTGCGAGCTTGACGGCGTTGCAGCCGGTGAGCGGCGCGCCGAACTGGCTTTCGATCTCGGTGCCCGCCAGGCGGAACACGGCCTTGTCGGGACCACGCACTTCCAGCACCGCAAGCTGCGGCATCAGGCGGCAGATCGAGACCAGATCCACCTGCGCGCGCCGCGGCAGCAATGCCGTATGCGGGGCCGGGCCGCGCCAGCCATGCCAGGCGGCGAGGAATTTCTCGCTCTCGGCCGTGAAGCCGCCCGGTGCAGCCGGCGCAGTCCCGGCAGCCGGCATAGCCGGCGCGAGAGCCGCCGGCAGGAGAGGAAGCGGCCGCAACAGGCTCATGGGTTCAATGCCGCTTTTCGCCATGCCGCGCTACTGCACCTGCTGCGACGGCAGCAGCAGGCTGCCGGTCAGCGGCGGCGTGCCGGCGCCGATATCGATGAAGCGCAGGCCCTCTCCTTCGGCATAGGATTGCGGCGCCGCGACGATCGCCTGCTCGGCCTGCATCAGCGGCGTGGCGCAGGCGAGGATCAGGCTGGCCTGCATGGCATCGTCGGCCAGCATCGGCGCCGATACCAGTTCGACCGGCATCACGCCATGGCCGCCGTCGCGCAGCCAGTAATAGATCACCGCGGCGCAGGGCTGGGCGGCTTCGGCGAACAGCAGCGCGGCGCGGCGCTGGCGGTTCTCCGGCGTGGTCAGATCGAGATAGTTGCGCCCGGACAGCTCGGTGCCGAGCATCTCCCGCACCTTGCTGCCGGCGAACCAGATATAGATGTTCTCGCGGCCGCGGATTTCCAGAAACAGGCAGCGCGGCAGCAGGTCGCCGAGCGACTTGGTGTCGAGATCGCGCCGCTCGGGCAGCAGGTTGCCGTGCCGCCAGCTATGCCAGGCGGCAAAAAAGCGGCGGCTGTCCGCCGTCAGCGGAGCCGGTAAAGTGGCCACAAAGCTCATACCCGCTATGATAGCGGAGGCCGGCGTAAAAAAGAGCTTATGATTTGGTTACCGTATTGAATTCATTGAATTTGCAAATTCATATCACAGTCAGCGACGGTATTTCAGATCCGCGCCTTGACCTTCCCATGATGGGAAGCCTTATCTGATGGGGCAGCGTTGCCATCCGGAGTTCCTGCATGTCCGTGAACCCTGTTTCCGTCCCCGCCGCTGCCCCCGCCCCCGCCCTGGCGGCCGCCAGCGGCGCCGCCTATGACCTGCCGGTGCAGGGCATGAGCTGCGCCTCCTGCGCCGGCCGGATCGAGAAGGCCCTGGCCACCCTGCCGGAGGTCGCCGCCGTGCGGGTCAATCTCGCCAGCGAGAGCGTCCATGTCGATCTGACCGCCCCCGCCGCCCCCGTCGCGCCGCTCGTCGCCGCCATCGAGGCGGCCGGCTATGGCGTGCCGCGCGAGCATCTGCCGCTCAGGATCGGCGGCATGACCTGCGCCTCCTGCGTCGCCCATGTCGAAAAGGCCCTGCTGGCCGTCCCCGGCGTGCAGGCCGCCAGCGTCAATCTCGCCGCCGGGCAGGCAGCGGTCACCGCCCCGCGCGGCCTGGTCGATATGGCGGCGCTGCTCGCCGCAGTGAACAGGGCCGGCTATGACGCCCGCCCTTTTGACGAGGCTGCTTCATCGCTCGATCGGCGCGCCGATGCAGCAGCCCGCCTGATCGCGCGCGAACGCAACCTGGCCCTGCTGGCGCTGGCCTTGAGCCTGCCGCTGCTGGCCGGCATGGGCTTCGAGCTGGCTGGCTGGCATCAGCTCATGCCGCCGGGCTGGCTGCAATTCCTGATCGCCACGCCTGTGCAGGCCCTGCTCGGCTGGCGCTTTTACCGCAGCGGCTGGAAGGCGCTGCGCGCCGGCAGCGGCAACATGGATCTGCTCGTGGCGCTCGGCACCTCTGCCGCCTGGGGCCTGAGCACCTGGAACCTGTTCGCCGCCGGCGCGGCGGCGCCGCAGTTCTATTACGAGGCCTCTGTGGCGGTGATCGCCTTCGTGCGGCTCGGCAGATGGCTCGAAGCGCGCGCCAAGGGCCAGACCGTCGCGGCCCTGCGCGCGCTGATGCAGCTCAAGCCGGCGACGGCGCGGCGGCGCCTGCCCGACGGCCGCGAGGAAACGGTGCCGAGCGCGATGCTGCAGCCGGGCGATCTTCTGGTCGTGCGCGCCGGCGAGGCTTTCGCCGCCGACGGCGAGATCGTCGAAGGCCATGGCAGCGTCGACGAATCGATGCTGACCGGCGAAAGCCTGCCGGTCGAAAAGCTGCGCGGCGACGCCGCGCATGCCGGCACGATCAACCGCGACGGCCTGATCGTCGCGCGCATCACCGCCAGCGGCGGCGAGACGATGCTGGCGCGCATCATCCGCCTGGTGGAGACCGCGCAGGCGAGCAAGCCGCCGATCCAGAAGCTGGTCGACCGGATCAGCGCCGTCTTCGTCCCCGTCGTCGCGCTGATCGCGCTGCTCACCTTCGCGCTGACCCTGACGCTGGGCGGCGGCGTGATCGAGACGGCGGCGGTGCACGCCATTGCCGTGCTGGTCATCGCCTGCCCCTGCGCGCTCGGCCTGGCGACGCCGGCCGCCTTGACGGTCGGCACCGGGCTGGCGGCGCGCCACGGCATCCTGATCAAGGACGCCGACGCGCTGGAGGCGGCGCGCGCGGTCAGCCTGGTGGCGTTCGACAAGACCGGCACGCTGACCGAGGGGCGGCCGGCGGTCACCGATATCGTCGTGCAGGTCGGCACGGAGACGGCGCTGCTGCAGGCGGCGGCCGCGCTGCAGGCCGGCTCGCAGCATCCGCTGGCCCAGGCGCTGCGCGAGCGCGCATCGATGCATGCCGCGTCCCATGGTCCGCTGGGCAGCCTGCGGGATTTTCGCGACCTGCCCGGCAGAGGGGTATCCGGCATCGTCGACGGCCGGCCGCTGCTGCTCGGCAATGCCCGTCTCATGCAGGAGCATGGCGTCGATCTTGCGCCGCTGCAGGACCGCGCCGCCGCCCTGGCGGCGCAGGGCCGCACGATCTCGTATCTGGCGCAAAGCGCGCCGGGACAGCATTCCGGATCGAATCCTGGCCCGCGCCTGCTCGGCCTGATCGCGTTCGGCGACGAGCCGAAGGCGACCGCTGCCGCCGCCATCGCCCGGCTCAAGGCGATGGGCATCCGCACCGCCATGCTGTCGGGCGATGCCCGGGGCGCGGCGGCGGCGATCGCGCGGCGGCTCGGCATCGATCGGGTCGAGGCCGAAATCCTGCCGCAGGACAAGGCGGCGCTGATCGCCCGGCTGCGCCGGGAAACGGGCGGGCGCATCGCCATGGTCGGCGACGGCGTCAACGATGCGCCGGCCCTGGCGGCGGCCGATATCGGCATCGCGATGGGCACCGGCACGGATGTCGCCATGCAGACCGCGGAGCTGACCCTGATGCGCGGCGATCCCGGATTGGTGGCGGCGGCCATCGCCCTGGCGCGGGCGACGGATGCCAAGATCAAGCAGAATCTGTTCTGGGCCTTCATCTACAATCTGGTCGGCATCCCGCTCGCCGCCTTCGGTCTGCTCAATCCGGTCTTTGCCGGCGCGGCGATGGCGCTCAGTTCGGTATCCGTGCTGACCAATGCCCTGCTGCTCAAGCGCTGGCGCCCGGCATGACGCTGCGGAGGAGGGAGCGATTATGAATATCGGCCAGGCCAGCGAAGCCTCCGGCGTCACCGCCAAGATGATCCGCTATTACGAAAGCATCGGCCTGATGCCGGCGGCCGGGCGCAGCGCCAGCGGCTATCGCCGCTACGGCGAGCAGGAGGTGCATATGCTGCGCTTCATCCGCCGCGCCCGCGATCTCGGCTTCTCGCTGGAGGATATCCGCGCCCTGCTCGGGCTGTGGCGCGACCGCACGCGCTCCTCGCAGGCGGTCAAGGCCATCGCGCTCAAGCATATCGACGAACTGGGCCGCAAGATCGCCGAGCTGCAGGCGATGCGGCGCAGCCTGCAGCATCTCGCCGAAGCCTGCCACGGCGATGCGCGGCCGGATTGCCCGATCCTCGATGATCTGAGCGGGGATGCCTGAAACGCAAAGGCGCGGACGGCCGCCGGCGCGGGCCGCGATGCTTTGATGCTCAATCGAACCAGTAGCGCAGGCCGAGCCGCAGGACATGCATGTCGCTGTCGTCCAGGCCGGCATGGTTGTCGTTGATCCACTGATAGCGGTAGGACGGCACCAGGTCGAAGCGCTGGCTCAGCTTGTAGCTGAGCCCGACCTCGCCGAAGGCGGTCAGGTCGGTGGAATTGTCGCCGCCGGGCACCGTCGCGCCATTCGCCGTCGCCGCCGGCCGGCCGCTATTCTGATACAGCAGGCCGCCGCCGGCGCCCAGATAGGGCGTCAGCACCGTGCCGGTATCGATGTCGTAATAGATCGCCGCCGTCAGGGCATAGAGATCGCGATCGCCGCCGAGGCCCCTCGATGCGCCGCCGATCGAAATCGAATCGTAATCGTGGCTGCCGTAGCTGAGCTCGCCTTCCAGGCGGAAATTGTTGCTGAAGCGATAGCCGGCGCCGCCATAGAGGACAAAGCCGTCGCTGCTTTCCACGGTGACGCTCTGGCCGTCGGCATTGCCGTCGACATCGCGCGGGAACAGCCAGGCGCCGCTCAGCACGCCATACCAGCCGGAGCCGAGCCGCTCGGCTCTCCAGCCGTCATTGCCGCCCTGCTGCGCCGCCGCCGGCAGGGCATAGGCGAAGGCCGCCAATGCCGCCGCCATCGCGCCGATGCGGCAAAGGGCAGGACAGCGGGCAAGGATCGCAGCCATGACGACATATCCCTCCTGCATGAGAGAGGCGTGGATATGAGACATGAGCTAGGCGGCGAAAACGGGACTGCAATGCCGTTAATGCCGCTTTCCGCGAAAAATATTTTGCCGGTGCCATCCTGGAACAAAGCGATGCAGCCGGCGTTTCATACCACTGGGTTGAGCGGCGGCGCATCGCGGCGATGCGGCGAGAGCGGTATTGCGGCGCGGAACATCTGCGCCGCTGCAGTGTTCAATGTCAACCCGGCCTTCCAACCTGTTCCGTGAATGCACTCGCGATGGAGCGCCTGCATGCGTCTATATACTGCCGATATCGCTTTCGAGTCCGCCCGCCCGGGTGCGAACTGTTTCGTCGTGGCGACCCTGCGCAATAAATCCGTGCGGGTGCGGGCGGCCCGCTCTCCCGAGGCGGCGCAGTCCCTGGCGCACGAATTGCAACATGCCTTCGACAGCCATGCGCTGCCCGGCGACGTAGCGGAAAAGCTCAGCGACCGCTTCCAGCTCACCAGATAGCCGCCGCGGCGCGATCCGTTTTTCAGGGAACCAGGCGGTAGAGCCGCACGCCGTAAGGCTCGATGCGGTCGCGGATCGTGCCGGCGGCCGCATCGGCATCCACGGCTTCCCGGTCCACGCCGAGGCGGCCGCCGGCCGGCAGCCGCGCCACATGATGCAGCGGCTGGGCGAAGGCGATGCGCAGGGCATGGCTGCGGTTTTCCAGATTGACCGCGATCAGCACGAGCTCGCGGCCTTCCCAGGGCCGCAGCAGGGTGCGGACCGGCGCCGCCATCGCATCGCGGCCAGTGGCATCGCGGCCACTGGCATCCCGGTCACTGGCATCCCGGTCACTGGCGGCGACGGCAACCGAATAGGGCCGCCTTGCATCGGGCTGCAGCAAGGCCGGCGTCAGCCGGATCAGCACGCGGTTGAGCCGTGCGATGCTGTCCCAGAGCCGCTTCGCCGCCGCCACCTCTTTTGGCGTGGCGATGTAGGGTTTCGCCACGCTGCTGCGCGGCGGCGGATCGGCGGTGCCGATGCCGTAATCGAGCTGCGGCGCGGCGGCAATGCCGATCGCGCCGGCATTGCGCGCGGCGTAATTGTCCTCGCCCAGCCAGATCAGCCCGCTGGCGCCATGCACCAGGGCGGCGAAGGCGAGGGCGCGCGCCTGCGCCGGGTTCGGCATCGGCTGGCCCGGCTTGCCCGCCGCCGGCAGCATCGCCCAGACCGGCTGCCTGGGATGCGCCTTGACGATGGCGGCGAAGGCGTCGATGCGGGCCGGATCGCGCGCGACATTGACCACGACCGCCGGCGCGGCATCCAGCAGGACGGGATGAGGCGTTGCGGCGGCCGTTTCCTCGCGCGGGCGCAGCAGGGCGACGCCGGAGCCTTCGGCGGCGCGCAGCAGCGCATCGAGCGGCTGCTCCGGATCGGCGGCGACGGCATTGAAATCGGCCGCGAAAGCCGACGCGAAACCGCGCCGCACGCCGAGCCGGTAATCGACCAGCGCGCCGCCCAGGGCGCGCGGCAGGAACGAACGCTGCGGATCGTAACGCAGCATGACCGCGCCTTTATGGTCGGTATGCGGCACGGCCTCGGGATGCGGCTGCTGCATCGCCGCCGGGGTCGGCCGGTAGGGATCCACCGCCACCGCAGCGCAGCCGGCCAGGATCAGCATGGCGACGAGCATGGTCGGACGGAGGGGCGAGGCGGCCATGGCGGCAGAGGCTAGAGCATTTCCCGAACACCTGGAAACACTCCCGGCTGGAATGCCTGATGCGCCGCTGCCGCGCGCGCGGAAACAGGACTGGGCCCCGGATGCCGGCTTGCGGCATGACGAGGGCAGAACCGCCATGCGTTCATCGGTCACGTTACCGTGTTTCTTCCTTGCCAGTTCGCCGGCGCCGCCGTAACGTATACGGACGATTATCGGTGTCCGGCTCGTCTCGCGCCGGCCGCATTAGAAAAAAGCTGAAATCCCCATGTCTGCCCCTGCTTTCGCTGCCGCATCGCCGGCTCCCGGACGGCCGCAGTTTTCCCATCGTGAAAAGGTCGTCATCATCGCCGGGCTGATGCTCGGCATGTTCCTCGCCGCGCTGGATCAGACCATCATCGCCGCGGCGCTGCCGCGCATGGCCGCCGATCTGCACGATGTCGAGCATATGTCGTGGATCGTCTCGGCCTATCTGCTGACCTCCACCGCCGTCACTCCGATCTACGGCAAGCTGTCGGACCTCTATGGCCGCAAGCTGATGCTGCAGACCGCGATCCTGATCTTCCTGCTCACCTCGCTGCTCTGCGGCCTGGCCAGCGATATGGGCCAGCTCATCGCCTTCCGCGCGTTGCAGGGCCTGGGCGGCGGCGGCCTGCTGGCGATGGCGCATGCCACCATCGCCGACGTGGTCAGCCCGCGCGAGCGCGGCCGCTATCAGGGCTACATCGCCAGCGTGTTTGCCGCGTCCAGCGTGATCGGCCCGGTGCTCGGCGGCCTGTTCGTCGAGCATCTGAGCTGGGCCTGGGTCTTCTGGATCAACCTGCCGCTGGGGCTGGCCGCGCTGTTCGTGGCGCAGACCACGCTCAAGCGGCTGCAGGTCAAGCGCCTGCGCCACAAGATCGACTATCCCGGCGCGGTGCTGATCGTCGCGGCGGTGACCTGCATCCTGCTGATCACCACCATGGGCGGCAACGACGCCGCCTGGTCCTCGCCGGTCATCCTCTGGCTCGGCATCGCCGCCGCCGCGCTGTTCCTGCTCAGCCTCTGGCAGGAGGCGCGCGCGCCCGAGCCGATCCTGCCGCCGCGGCTGTTCCGCAACCGCGCCTTCACCGTCGCCAACACGGCGGGGCTTCTGCTCTCCATGGTGATGATCGGCGGGCTGATCTTCCTGCCGCTGTTCCTGCAGGTGGTCTACCGCCTCTCGCCGGGCGATTCCGGCTTGATGCTGATCCCGCTCACCTGCCTGACCGTGACTGGCGCGATCACCTCGGGCCAGCTCGTCGCCCGCACCGGCCGCTACAAGATCTTTCCCATGATCGGCCTGACGCTGGTGACCATCGCCATGACGCTGCTGGCCACCGCGCCGCTGCATACCTCGCTGCTGAGGGTCGGCGTTTATATGGCGCTGAGCGGCTTCGGCATCGGCCTGGTCATGCCGGTGATGCTGGTGACGGTGCAGAATGCGGTCGAGCCGCGCGATCTCGGCGTCGGCACGGCCTCGATCTCCTTCTTCCGCTCGATGGGCGGCTCCTTCGGGGTGGCGCTGTTCGGCGCGGTGCTGATCGCCCGGCTCAATCACTGGGCGGGGCAGGCGCCGGACCTGGCGGCGGCGCTGGGCGCCGAGCCCGGCATCCGCCTCCTGCATGCCGGCACCGGCGCGCTGGACCTGGCGCCGGCGGCGCTGCATCCGGCGCTGGCCGAAGCGATACTGCGCAGCTTCCACGAGGTCTTCGGCCTCGGCGCGGTGATCGCGGCGGTGGCATTGGCCGTCTTCCTGCTGCTGCGCGAGATCCCGTTGCGCACGACGCCGGGGATGAGCGGCGACGAAGTGCCTGCCGGCGCGCCGGCGGATTGAACGGCTAGCACCGCCGGCCCGCCTGCCTACTCCAGATAGCGATACAGTGCGGTGCGGAACGCCGCCGCCGATGGCCGGTTCCTGTCAAGCGACAAAGAACCACGGTTTAGTCGCTTGCCTCCGCCGATCCTTCGCGGCAAGAGTGTCGCCCATGTTGTGCCACCGTTTCCTGCCTCGTCTCACCCTGCCGGCCCTGCTCTGCGCCGGACTGCTCTACGCTGCTGCGCCGGCCCGCGCGGCCGAGGTCAGCGTGCACGGCGATCGGATTCTGGTCGAGGGCAAGCCGTTTGCGATCCGCGGCGCTGACGGCCAGAGCCGCCTCAACCTGCTGCGCCAGCTCGGCGCCACGGTGGTGCGCAGCTACGGCGACGAGACGCCCTATGTGCTGGGCGAGGCGCAGAAATACGGCCTGAAGGTGATCGCCGGGCTGTGGCTGGAGCCGCCGCGGCGCGGCTTCGACTATACCGACCGCAGGGCGGTCGATCAGCAGCTCGCCAAGCTGATGGACATTGTCGAGCAGTTCAAGGACAGTCCGGCGCTGCTGATGTGGGGCATCGGCAACGAGGTCGAAGGCGAACTGCCCGAGGATGGCGAGCAGGCCACCCTGGCCTTCAAGGCGATCGAGGAGACCGCCAGGCTGGTGCGCCAGCGCGATCCGCATCATCCGGTCATGGCCGTGCTGGCGGAAACCGGCAAGGAAAAGATCATCAAGCTGCGCCGGCTGGCGCCGAGCATCCAGGTGCTCGGGGTGAATTCCTTCGGCGAGGCGCTGGCCAGCCTGCCCGACCGGGTGCGCGCGCAGGGCTGGACCGGTCCGCTGATCGTCACCGAGCTCGGCGCGCTCGGCCAGTGGGATGCCAGGCGCACCGACTGGGGCGCGCCGGTCGAGCCCTCCAGCGATGAAAAGGCCGTGCTGCTGTCGCGCTACCTGACCGCGCTGATGCCGCGCACGCAGGGCCAGCTCGTCTTCTACTGGGGCCAGAAGCAGGAAGTGACGCCGACCTGGCACGGCCAGCTGCTGCCCGACGGCGAGTGGCTGCGCAGCGCCGAGGTGATGGCGACCGCCTGGGGCGGCGCGACGCCGAACGGCAACCACGCGCCGCGCATCACCAGCTTCAAGCTCACGCAGGGCGATAGCTGGACCGCCGACAAGACCGGCCGCGCCGAGATCGCCACCGAGGATCCCGACGGCGATCCGGTCGGCGTGGTCTGGACGGTGATGGCGGAAAGCGCCGACGTGAAGAAGGGCGGCGATGCGGAAAGCGTGCCGCCCAGCTTCCCGCAGGCGCTGCGCGAGCCGGGACCGAGAAGCGTCGGCATCGCCGGATTGAAGCCGGGCAATTACCGCCTGTTCGTCACCGTGCGCGACGGCAAGAACGCCGCCGCCACCGCCAACCTGCCGTTCCAGGTGAAGTAGGTCCGGCCGCCGGCAGCGGGCGAAAACAAGCCCGCCGGAAAATCTGTGATCGTTCGATGGCCCTGGCCCGGCATTCGCGTGCCGCGGCGTGATCGAGATCGGCTGCCGGGACAATGGACGAACCCGCGTTGCGTTCCCCGCCGCGTTCTTCGCGGCGCGCGGGCACGGCGGCGCAAATGCCGCGATCTTGCCGCAATTTCCGTCAAATCCAGCCGCATTCGCTTGCCAGCCTCAAGGCGAAGCAAAGCCGGCCGCCGGCATGGCGGCGTCATGCTCCGAAAAGAGCAACGGAACGGCAGGGCACAAAAGCAGGGCTGACGTGTTTCATCCTCGCCGCACTGATCCCAGCCCGGCGCCAGACAAGTGGACGCCAGAGCGGATGAAGGTGTCCACCTGACCGCGCTACCGGAAAGGAGAGCGACCATGCTTTACTGGGCTTTGATCTTCTTCATTCTGGCCATCATCGCCGGCGTCTTCGGCTTCACCGGAATTGCCGCCGCCTCGGCCAGCATCGCGCAGATTCTTTTCTTCATCTTCCTGGCGGTCTTCGTCATCAGCCTGATCGCCTATCTCGTCACCGGCCGCAGGCCGCCGCTGACATAGTTCGCGTCCCCGGCGCCGCATCGTGCTGAGCGGCGCCGGGTATTTTCTTCTCCTGTCCTTCCCCCCAACTCGACGGGCGCCCCGGTGCCCGTCATTTTTTTTATCCGGTTGGGACCGCATGACGGCCGGCGCGGAGCTTCAGGGCGCTTTAGAATTCCTGCCAGTCGTCCTGATCGTCCGCTGGCGCGGCGGCGGGCGGCGGCTTCGGATTCGCCACAGCCTTTCGCGCCGCCGTCTTTTCCGCCGGCTTGGCCGTCCTGTCTGCGGCGGCCGGCGCGGCCTGCGCCGGGGCTTGCGCCCCGGCCGGCTGCAATGCCGCCTTCGGCGCGGCGGCGACCGGCGTTTCGCCGGTGCGGAAGAAGGCGACCAGCTCGGCCAGTTCGCCGGCCTGCCCGCTCAGCGCCTGGGCCGCTGCCGAGGTCTGCTCGACCAGCGCGCCGTTGCGCTGCGTGGTTTCGTCCATGCTGGCCACGGCGGTATTGACCTGCTCCAGGCCGCTGGCCTGTTCCCGGCTGGCGGCGGCGATCTCGGCGACGATGTCGGCCACCTTCTTCACGGCAGTGACGATCTCGGTCAGCGAGGCGCCGGTCTGATTGACCAGCTGCGCGCCGGTCTTGACCTGCGCATTCGATTCGTTGATCAGCGTCTTGATGTCCTTCGAGGCATTGGCCGAACGCTGCGCCAGCGCGCGCACCTCCTGCGCCACCACGGCAAAGCCCTTGCCGGCCTCGCCGGCGCGGGCGGCCTCGACGGAAGCATTCAAGGCCAGCAGGTTGGTCTGGAAGGCGATCTCGTCGATCAGCGAGACGATGTCGGAAATCTTCTGCGCGCTGGTCTCGATCTGGCTGACCGCGGCGACGGCGTCCTTGACCACGCTGCCGCCCTTCTCGGCGGTATCGCGCGCCGCCGTGGCAAGCTGGTTCGCGGCGGCGGCATTGTCCGCATTCTGCTTCACCGTCGCGGTGATCTCGTGCATCGAGGCGGCGGTTTCCTCGATGCTCGCCGCCTGGCTCTCGGTACGGCTCGCCAGATCCTGGCTGCCGGCGGAAATCTCGCCCGAGGCATCGCGCACGGCCGCCGCGCTGGCGCGCAGGCGCTGGGCGAAATCCTTCAGCCGGCCGGCCATGCGGTTGACGCCGTCCTTCAGTTCGCCGAAGACGCCGGCATAATCGCCCTCGACATGGCGGGTGACGTCGCCATCGGCCAGCGCGCCGGTGATCGTCGCCAGTTCGCCGGTCATCGCCTGCAGCATTCCGGCCAGGCCGTTGAGCCGCTGGCACATGGTCAGCAGGAAGCCCTCCTTGCCGGTCTCGTCCAGCCGCATGCCGAGATCGCCGGCGGCGATGCGGTCGCAGAGTTCGGAAATCTCCTCGATGGCCTTGCGCTCGCGCGCCTCGCGCAGCGCGCGCCGCTCCTCGGCTTCGCGGCGCTGCTCGGCGATTTCGGCCTCGGCCTTGCTGCGCGCCACCATGTTGTCCTTGAAGATTTGCACCGTCTGCGCCATGGCGCCGATCTCGTCGCGGCGCTCGGCGCCGTAGACGACGGTCTCGAGGTCGCCGTCGGCCAGCTTGCGCATCGTTGCCGTGATGCGGGTGATCGGCCGCGAGATCGTGCCGATCACGATCAGCAGCGCGATCACGATGGCAATCAGCAGGCCGGCGGCGGTGATGGCGATCATCATCATGCGCTGTTCGCCGTGGAAGGCGGCGAGCTGGCCGTTCATGTCGGCGACCAGCTTGCCATTGCGCTCGCTGGCGCCGCTCAGGGCGGCGACCATCTTCTTGCGCATGTTGACCACGGTATCGTCCTCGCCGACGATCATGGCGGCGGCGACGCCTTCGTTCAGCGCCGTTGCGGCAACCATGCGCCGCGTATTGAAGTAGGACTGCATCGGCGCCTTGACCTGCTCGTCGAAGCTGGCGCGCACATCCGGCGGCAGCACGCTTTGCCAATGCTCCATCTGCTTTTCGATGCTGGCGATGGTATCGGCTATCGCCCCGGCATACTCGCTGATCTCCTGGGGATTCTGCGCGGCATAGATGCCGCGGCTCTGCGCCTCGATCTGCGCCACCTGGCGGGCGACGCGCTCGCTGATCAGCGCGCGTTCGGTCAGTGCCGACATCTGGTTGGTCTGGCCCTGATAGCGGTCCATCGCGAAGATGCCCATCCAGCCGATGCCGATGGTCAGCGCCGCCATCAGGACGATGACGACGTAGATACGGGGACCAATATTCAATCGGGACAGAACGCGCATCATGATCTCCTGGCCGGCCAGGCCGGCGGGGCGGTGCATCGGGTATGAGGGTGGGCCTCTGCTGCGTGGCGTGCCGCCGGTATCACTCGGCATGCCGCAGAGGCCTGGGGGGAACTTTCCCATGCCCACGGGAAAGTGTCAGCAGGACTGCTCGTCCTGATGGCGATGCCTTTATGGCTGAAAACCCGTTGATGGATGAATTGCAGTTTTCTCATAGCCAAGATGCAGCGAATGCAGGGCGCGATTCGAAGCATGGCGCCGCCGCCGGGCTGCCGGTAATCTGCGCGTTTTCCGGCCTCACGCAGAAAAGAGTCTGACGCATGTCCCCCATCCGCCTCGGCATCATCGGTTACGGCATCATGGGCGAACGCCTGCTGCGCGCCGCGTTGAGCGCCGCGCCGGCCGTGGTCGAGGTCGCCGGATTGTGGGATCCCTCGCAGGCGGCGCTGCAGCGCCTGGCGCAGGATCTGCCCGCGGTGCCGCGGCTGGCTTCGGCCGATGCGGTGATCGCCGCCTGCGACTGCCTTTACATCGCCTCGCCGCCGGCCTCGCATCTGGCCTATGCGCGCGCCGCCTTTGCCGCCGGCCGCGCCGTCTTCTGCGAGAAGCCGCTCGCCGTCGATATCGCCGATGCGGAAGCCTTCGTTGCCGGGGCCGAAGCCGCCGGCGCCCGCGGCGCGGTGAATTTTCCCTTCGCCTCCAGCCTCGGCGTCGCCCAGCTGGTGCGCTGGCTGGCTGAGGGCGCCATCGGCGCCGTGCAGCGCGTCGAGGTCGAGATCGCCTTCGCCCATTGGCCGCGGCCCTGGCAGATGGATGCGATCGGCTGGCTGGACGCGCGCGCCCAGGGCGGCTTCACCCGCGAAGTCGGCTCGCATTTCCTGTTCCTCGCCCGGCGGCTGTTCGGGCCGCTCACGCTGCACAGCCACAGCGTCGCCTATCCTGAAGCCGGGCGCAGCGAGCGCAGCATCGCGGCGTCGCTGTCCGCCGGCAATCTGCCGGTGACGCTTGCGGGCGGCGTGGGCAGCACCGACAAGCCGGACCACAACACCTTCACCATCTTCGGCGGGAGCGGCCGCATCCGCCTGCGCGACTGGGCGGTGGCCGAGCGCGAGGGCAGCGATGGCCGCTGGGCCGAGGCGGAAGCCGCCATCCCGAACGAGAAGGCGCGGCCTCTGGTGCTGCGCGATCAACTGGCGAAGGTGGCGGCGATGACGGCGAAGGCGCCGCCGCCCGCGGGCCTCGCCCTGGCCAGCCTGCGGGAAGCGGCGGAGGTGCAGCGCGTGGTCGAGATGATCCTCGCCGGCTGATGCGCGAAGCGGCGCGGCCGCTATTCGGCGGCGGCGCGGCGGCGATGCGATCCTTCCTGGATTTCCTCGATCACCTTGGCGACGAAGGGCGCCAGATCGGCGGGCGAGCGGCTGGTGACGATGCCGTCATCGACCACGACCTCCTGATCCAGCCAGGTGGCGCCGGCATTCTCGACATCCTTGCGCACCGATTTGTATGAGGTCATGCGCCGGCCGCGCACGGCATCGGCCTCGACCAGCAGCCAGGGTCCGTGGCAGATCGCGCCGATCGGCTTGCCGGATTCGACGAAGGATTTCACCACGCTCACCGCATTGGGGTTGACGCGCAGCAGATCGGGATTGATCTGGCCGCCGGGGATGACCAGGGCGTCGTAATCGGCCGGATTGACGTCGTTGATGCGGCAATCGGCCTTGATGTCCTCGCCCCAATCGTCCTTGTTCCAGCCGCGGATCGGACGGCCGTCCGGCGAGGCGACCTCGACGGTCGCGCCCTTTTCGCGCAGGCGGTCGCGCGGCACGGTCAGTTCCGACTGCTCGACGCCGTTGGCCGCGATGATCAGGACGCGGGATTCGGTGATCTTCGCCATCGTTGTCTCTCCTCTCTATGCTTGTGTTGAAAGGAGACAACCGGGCGGATGGCGGCTTGTTCCGCGCCGGCACCTCACGCCGATGGCGGGAAATAGCCGAGCTGGGCGGAAATGCGGCGGGTGAAATTGCGCAGCGCCTCGGCATGCGGGCCGCTGAGGCCGACATCGATCTTCGGCGTCGGGCCGATTACGGTGATCGCCAGCTGCAAATGGCCGCTGTGATTGAAGATCGGCGCCGCCAGCGCGCTGATGCCCGGCACCGGCAGGTCGATGGTGGCGGCGATGCCGTCGCGGCGCACCTTCTCGATCTCGCGCGTCAGCGCCTCGCCGGAGAGCGCGCCGCTGTTGTTCCAGCCCTTCTGCGCCGCCTGCAATTCGGCCTGTATCACCGGCTCGACCAGCTTGGGCGGCAGATAGGCGGCGAAGATCTTGCCGGTCGCCGTGCCGGTGACGGTGAACATGCCGCCGGGGCGGACATTGGCGTGGATGTAGTTGGAGGATTCCTGCACCAGCACGATGGTCGGCCCATGCGTGCCCCAGACGGTGACTGCCACCATCAGGCTCAGTTCCTCCGCCAGGCCGATCACCGCTTCCGAGGCGAGGCGGTAGGGATCGGTGCCGTGCAGCCGGGCGAGGCCGAGGCGCAGCGCGAAAGGGCCGAGATGATAGCGCCCCGAGGCCGCGTCCTGCTCGACCAGTTCGAGCTTGCGGAAGCTGGTCAGATAGGCATGCGCCTGGCCCGGCGTCAGCTCGGCCTGGGTGGCGAGATCGCGCAGCATCATCGGCTGGCTGGCATCGGCGAGCAGCTTGAGCAGCCGGCCGCCGATTTCGACCGACTGCACGCCGCGTCCGCCGATGCGCAGCCGCGCCTCGGAATCGTTCTCGCTGTATAGCGAGATCGGCTGCTGTGCGCCCGCCACCTTTTCCGACATGCCGCTTCGCCTACCCAGTTTTCCCTTCAATAGCGGGTATGGCCGCGCCTGTCACTCGCGCCCTGTCATTCGCGTCCTGTCAATCGTGCCCTGTCAATCGGCGACACCGGCGGCATGCCGGCCGGCGATATAGCCGAAAGTCATCGCCGGGCCCAGCGTGATGCCGCCGCCGGGATAGTTGCCGCCCATGATGCTGGCCATGTCGTTGCCGGCGGCATACAGCCCGGGCACCGGCTGGCCGGTGCGGCCGTCCAGCACGCGGGCCTGCGCATCGGTCTTCAGGCCGGCGAAGCTGCCGAGATCGCCGATCACGACCTGCACGGCATAGAAGGGTCCGGTCTCGACCGGCGCGATGCAGGGATTGGGTTTCACCGTGGGATCGCCGAGATAGCGGTTATAGGCCGTGCTGCCCTTGCCGAATTGCGGATCCTCGCCCTTGCGCGCATGGCTGTTGTAGTCGGCCACCGTGCGCTGCAATGCCGCGGCGTCGATGCCGCAGGCCTGCGCCAGTTCGGCCAGGGTCGCGCCGCGCTTGAGATAGCCATTCCTGATCTGATGCGACAGCGGCACCGGGAAGGGCTTCACATGGCCCAGGCCATAACGCCGCAGGGTCGGATGATCGCAGATCAGCCAGGCGCAGATTTCGCCGGGCAGGTTCTTGCTCGCCTTGACCAGGGCCTGGCAGAAATCGTGATAGCAGTTGCCTTCGTTGACGAAGCGCGTGCCGGCGCGGGTCACCGCGATGACGCCCGGTTTGGCGCGGTCGATGAAATGCGGGAAGGTGCCGATGCTGCCGTCCTTGCGCGGCACGCGGCTGACCGGCACCCAGGCCGCGGCATTGGGCAGCTCGTCGGCCGTGGTCGCGCCCAGCGCGCTGGCCAGCCTGATGCCGTCGCCGGTATTGCCCTCGGGCGTCGGCGACCAATGCTCGCGGCCGCTGGGCGCATGCGGATACAGCCTGGCGCGGCGCGCGATGTCATGCGGAAAGCCGCCGGTGGCCAGAACGACGCCGCGTTTGGCGTTCACCCGCACCGGGCCGTCCTTGCAGCCGATGATCGCGCCGGTCACGGCCTCGCCCTCGCGCAAAAGCTCCTGCGCCGGCGCTTCCAGCCACAGCGGAATGCCGAGATCGAAGGCGGATTTCGCCAGCCGTCCGGCCAGGGCATTGCCGTTGGTCAGCCGCATGGCGCGGCCATGCGTGAGAAGATCGCGGCCGTATTTGACCAGCAGCTTGGCGACATAGGCCGCCGAGACCACCGAGCGGGTGACGTTGAAGAAATGCAGCAGCTCCTTGCCCGAGCCGATCATCATGCCGACGAAGGTGATCTCGGCGAGCGGCGGCCGCAGCGTCTTGATGCGATCGCCCAGCGCGCGGCCGTCGAAGGGCTCGGCGCAGATCGACCGCCCGCCGGCCAGGCCGCCCGGCTGATAGGGATGATAGTCGGAGAATTGCGCGCCGAGCACGAATTGCACCGCGGTCTTGTTCTGGAAGAAATCGACCATCTTCGGGCCGTTCTCCAGGAAGGCATCGACGCGCGCCGCATCGAAATGGTTGCCGGCCTCGTGCTGCAGATAGGTGCGGGCGGCTTCCTTGCTGTCCTGGATGCCTTCGCGCGCCGCCAGCGGATTGGCCGGAATCCACAGCCAGCCGCCCGAACGCGCCGTCGTGCCGCCATAGACGGGCTCCTTCTCGACGATCAGCACGTCGAGGCCATGCAGCTTCGCGGTGATTGCCGCCGCCATGCCGCCGGCGCCGGAGCCGATCACCAGCAGGTCGCAATCATGGGTTTTCGTTATCGGGGAGGATGCGTTCATAACTGCCGTACTCCGCTCAAAGCGTCAGATAACCGCCATCGACCGGCAGCATGGCGCCGGTGACGTAGCTTGACATGGTGGATGCGAGAAAGACGACCGGACCGACCAGTTCCTCGGGCCGGCCGGTGCGGCCCATCGGCGTATGCGCCATGAAGCGGCCGATGGCGGCCGGATCGGCGCGGGTCGCCTCCGTCATCGGCGTATCGATCACGCCGGGTGCGATGCCGTTGACCCGGATGCCTTCGGGCGCCAGTTCGGCGGCGAGGGCGCGGGTGAATTGCAGCACCGCGCCCTTGCTGGCGGTGTAGGTGGTGGCGCGCGGCCCGGTCGCGAAGGAGTTGATCGAGCCGAGATTGACGATGCGGCCCCTGGTGCGCCGCAATTGCGGCAGCAGCGCGCGCACCATGTTCTTCATGCCGGTGGCATTGACCGTCAGCGTCTCCTGCCAGTGCCGGTCGTAGTCGGGGTCGTCGATGCCGACGCGGCGGATGATGCCGGCATTGTTGACCAGGATCGAGGCGGGCCCGAGGGCGGCTTCGGCCTGGGCGGCGAAGCTTGCGCATTGCGCGGCATCGGTCACGTCGAGCGCGGCGGCGAAGGCCCGGCCGCCCCGCTTGCGGATTTCCGCCGCGGCCGCTTCGCAGTCGGCGGCCTTCACATCGCCCAGCGCCACGGCGGCGCCCTGTTCGGCCAGGCCGAAGGCGATGGCCCGGCCATTGCCCTGCGCCGCCCCGGTGACGATAGCGACATCGCTTTCCAATAGTTTAGCCATTGGTCCTTGTCCTATCTTAATTCGTGTATTGCGAACGTATTCGTTATTTCATATTCTCCGTCTTGTCGGATTGCAAGCGGGCCGTTCGCGGGGCCGTCTGCGATCGCGATTGGAGGAATGCTCAGCCGGGGCCCAGAAGGGCCGCCGGATGATCGGTCGGTTTTCAGACCCCGAGGGGAGGGACTTATGCGTCAGCTATTCTTGAAGGCGGCGGCTATTGCCTTTGGCGGAGCCTTGCTCGCCACCACGCCGGCAATCGCCAAGGACTACGATCTGCAGAGCGTGTTCGGCCTGCAGGTACCGTCGATCGGCCCCAGCCCGGTCAAATGGGCCGAGCGCGTCGCGCTGATGACCAACAACGAGATCAAGATCAAGGTGCACGGCGCCGGCGAGTTCGTGCCGCCCTTCGAGGTGTTCGGCGCGGTCAGCAACGGCTCGATTCCGATGGGCTTCGACTGGGTCGGCTACTGGGCCAACAAAATCCCGGTCGCCAATCTGGTCGGCTCGATGCCCTTCGGCCCGGACCCGGACCTGTTCCTCGGCTGGATGTTCCAGGGCGGCGGCCTGGAGATCATCCAGAAGGCCTATGATCCGCATCACGTGAAGATCATCCCCTGCCATCTGGTCGTGCCCGAGGCCGGCGGCTGGTTCAACAAGGAGATCAAGACCGTCGACGACATCAAGGGCCTCAACATGCGCATCGCCGGCCTGGGCGCCAAGGCGATGGCCAAGCTGGGCGCCAATGTGCAGCTCGTGCCGGCCGGCGAAATCTTCGTCTCGCTGGAGCGCGGCCGCATCGAGGCGGCGGAATTCTCGGCGCCGCAGCTCGATCTCGGGCTCGGCCTGCAGAAGATCGCCAAATACTACTACTTCCCCGGCTGGCATCAGCCGGCGAGCTGGGACACGATCATCGTCAACATGGATGTGTGGAACAAGTTCTCGCCCAAGCAGCAGCAGATCATGGTCGAGGCCTGCCAGGCCAACATCACCTACAACATGTACGACCAGATGAATGCGCAGATCGCCGCCATCGAGCAGATCGAGAAGGCCGGCGTGAAGGTGCAGCGCTTCCCCGAGCCGGTGCTGGCCGCCCTGCATAAGGCTTCCACCGAGGTGATGGAGGAAGAGGCCCAGAAGGATGCGCTGTTCAATCAGGCCTACCAGTCGCTGACCGCCTATATCAAGCGCGTCGGCCGCTGGAACCAGCTGCAGGCCCTGCCGCGCAACTGACCGGGTCAATACGCCGCCGCCGGCGCAGGCCGGCGGCGGCTCGATTCATCGAGGATGATATCCGTGATCAGGTTGCTTGAATCGATCGAAGCCGGCTGCGCCTCACTCGGGCGGGTGATCGGCTGGACCGTGCCGATCCTGACGCTCAGCGTCTGCATCGGCGTCGCCATGGTGCAGGCCCGCACCAATGTGCTGCTCGATTGGGGCGTGCCGGTGCCGCTGTTCGGCGAGCGCCTGACCCTGAACGGCCTCAACGACCTGCAATGGCATCTCTTCGCCTTGCTGGTGATGCTGGGCGGCGTCTACGCCCTGCATGCCGACGCCCATGTCAGCGTCGATTTCCTCGCCGGCAGTTTTTCCGACCGCCTGCGCCGCATCGTCACCATCTTCGGCGATCTCTTCTTCCTGCTGCCCTTCGCCGCCGTGATGACCTGGTTCGCCTGGCGCTACATGGCGGCGGCGTTCGACTCGGGCGAAAGCTCGTCCTACGGCGGCCTGGTCGACCGCTGGATCATCAAGGCGGTGATGCCGCTCGGCTTCGGCCTGCTCGGCCTGCTGGGGGTGACGCGCGCGCTGCGCCTGATCCTCTCCTTCTTCCTTCCGTCGCGGCGCGAGGCCTGACCGTGGAATATTTCTGGCCGCTGACGATGTGCGCCGCCCTGCTGCTCGGAATCTTCTCGGGCTATCCGGTGGCGCTGGTACTGGCCGGCATCGGCGTGTTGTTCGCCTTCGCCGCCGACGTGCCGATGATCTTCCTCTCCACCGGGGTTTCCCGCACCTTCTCCGGCATCCTGAGCAACTGGCTGCTGATCGCGGTGCCGCTTTTCGTCTTCATGGGGCTGATCCTGGAAAAGTCCGGGATCGCGCAGCGGCTGTTGCGCTCGCTCGCCGGCCTGCTCGGCACGCTGCCCGGCGGCTATGCCTTCGCGGTCGCCATCATCGGCATCGTCATGGCGGCCAGCACCGGCATCATCGGCGCCTCGGTGGTGCTGATGGGCGTGCTGGCGCTGCCGGTCATGCTGGAGAACCGCTACGACCCGCGGCTGGCCACCGGCGTCATCGCCGCCACCGGCACGCTCGGCATCCTCATACCGCCCAGCATCATGCTGGTGGTGCTGGGCGATACCCTGCGCATCTCGGTCGGCGACCTGTTCGCCGGCGCGATGATCCCCGGCCTGCTGCTCGGCGTGCTGTATGTCGCCTATCTCGTTCTGCTGGCGATCTTCCGCCCGCAGGTGATGCCGCCCTCGGGCCGGCGCGAGCGGATCGGCTTCGCCGCCGCCGCTTTCGGCCTGGCGCGCGATCTGCTGGCGCCCCTGGTGCTGATCCTGCTCGTGCTCGGCTCGATCATCGCCGGCATCGCCACCCCGACCGAGGCGGCCGCCCTGGGCGCCGCCGGCGCCTTCCTGCTGGCGCTGGCGACGCGGCAGCTGGACTGGCGGCAGTTCACCGCCGTGCTGCAGGAGACGACCAAGACCACGGCGATGATCATGTTCGTGATGATCGGCGCCACCATCTTCAGCGTCATTTTCCGCAAGCTGGGCGGCGATACCATGATCGCCGACGTGCTCGGCGCCGAGGAGGCCGGCACCAATGCCTATTGGGTGCTGTTCGTCATCATGGCCTTCATCTTCGTCCTCGGCATGTTCCTCGACTGGGTGGAGATCACCTTCATCGTCATCCCCATCGTGGCGCCGATCATTGCCGGGCTGGATTTCGGCCTGCCCAAGGAGCAGGTGCTGCTGTGGTTCGCCATCCTGTTCGCCGTCAACCTGCAGACCTCGTTCCTGACGCCGCCGTTCGGCTATGCCCTGTTCTATATCCGCGGCATCGCGCCACCGGAGATCGGCACCCGCGTCATCTATCGCGGCATCATGCCCTTCGTCGTCATTCAGTTGCTTGCGCTGCTGCTGACGGTATTCTTTCCGGAGCTGGCGCTGTGGCTGCCCGGAACCCTGTTTGGCAAATAGCGGGAGATCATCATGTCGAAAGCCTTCGCTTCCACCGCCGATACCGCCGAGAAGAAGATTTCCTTCACCCAGCTCGGCGATGGCCTTTATGCCTTCACCGCCGAGGGCGACCCCAATACCGGCGTGATCATCGGCGATGACGGCGTGATGGTGATCGACACCCAGGCGACGCCGAAGATGGCCGATCAGGTGATCGCGCATATCCGCAAGGTCACCGACAAGCCGATCAAATACGTGCTGCTGTCGCATTACCATGCCGTGCGCGTGCTCGGCGCCTCGGCCTACAAGCCGCAGCAGGTGATCGCCTCGGATGCGACGCGCTCGCTGATCATCGAGCGCGGCAAGGAGGACTGGGATTCCGAATACGGCCGCTTCCCCCGCCTGTTCCAGGCCGCCGACAGCGTCCCGGGGCTGACCTGGCCGACCATCAGCTTCCCCAGGCAGATGACGCTCTATATGGGCAAGCGGCGGGTCGAGATCATGCATCTGGGCCGCGGCCATACCGCGGGCGATACGGTGGCCTGGGTGCCCGATGCCGGCGTGATGTTCTCCGGCGATCTGGTCGAATATCATTCGGCCTGCTATTGCGGCGATGCGCATTTCAAGGACTGGCCGAAGACGCTGGACGTTCTGGCCGGCTTCAACGCCAAGGCCCTGGTGCCCGGGCGCGGCGATGCGCTGAGCAATCCCAGGCAGGTCAACGACGGCCTGCAGCTGACCCGCGATTTCCTCACCACGCTCTACGGCTCGGTGGCGGAAAGCGCCGCCAAGGGTTTGTCGCTGAAGGAAGCCTTCGATCGCGCCAATGATGCGATGCGGCCGCGCTTCGGCAATTTCGCCATTTTCGACCATTGCCAGCCCTTCAACGTGGCGCGCGCCTACGACGAGGCGCTCGGGCTGGATCATCCGCGCATCTGGACGGCGGAACGCGACCGCGAGATGTGGGCGGCGCTGAACGGCTAGCAGGAGATCGCAAGCTCGCCTGTTCGGCGGCGGCGCCTCAAGCCCGCTTCGGCGTCAGCTCTTTTGCCGCTTTTCCGCCAGCAAGGCACGGCAGGCGCGCTGCAATTCGGCGGCTTTCGCCGCCGAATCCTCCATCCGCGATGCCAGGATGGTCGCGCGTTCAGTGCAGGCTTGCAGGGCGTGCGGCGCGCTTTGTTGCGCCCAGTTGGGGAACAGCAGCGTCAGTAGGAGCACGGTCATCTGCATGATGGTGCCTCCCGTTCGAATCCCCGACAGTCATGCGGGCGGGAAACACCACGCGCCGCGCCGCGTTCCATCGCGGCGCGATCAATACTTGTAAGGAAGTATTACGGTCGGAAGCCGTGGCGGCTGCCGGCGGCGCGCATAGCCTGGCGGAAGGCGATCAGGGCTTCGCGGCCGGCGATCTGCTCCATGCCGGCCAGCTGGCTGCGCCGCTTCGGGCGGACGAAGGCAACATCGTAGCCGCCATCGGCATCGTCGCACAGCGAAACGACATAATCCTCGTTCTCGACGATCTTGGCGCAGACATCGATGATCCAGTCGTTCACCTGCATGGTACCCCCTCCGTTCAACAAGGCTGCAGGAAAACGGGATTGCAGCCGCCCACTGTCGGGAAACGCACAGTCACCAGCACACTCACAGTCACCAGTACACTCCCAGCATGACAGCTGGCCTGCGGCAACAGGCCGCAACGTAATTCAAACGCGCGTGGTGGTCATTTTGTTCCATTGCCGCGGCATGCGGCGGCAGCGATAGCGGTCGCGGATCCGCGTGTTGAAAAACCGCCCTTTCGAAACGGCGGACATCAGCGCGTCATAGACCGACAACGGTACGGCGAAATAGTCGTAGGTTATGCCACTGCTGAAGATCAGCCGCAGGATGCGGCGCTCGGGCTCGTAGCCGACGGCGCGCAGGGTGGAGGAACTGACGGGGATCATTGTCATCCGCCTCATGGCCAGTACCGGCTGTCCGTCAACCGGGATGGCCCCGCCATGTTCCGGCGCCCCGCTCCAGACTGCTGCCGTTCCAAAGCGCCGCTGCGATGCAACCATTTCGCGTCATCGGGTGTTATAGCGCCACGATAGCGGCGCATTTCGATGCGACACTTCCCGACACTGGTTTTCGCGATCTTCATTTCACGCAGACAGGAGCATCTCATGGCCAGCGCCAACCCGAGTGCCGCATCCAATCTCCGCCAGCGTCAGGCGACGCAGCAGCGCGTCCTGGATGCCATCAAGCGGCAGCAGAAACTGTCCCGCGCCAAGGCGCATTGCGAGGCCGAACTCAACAGCCTGCTCAGGCGCGGCCCGGCGGCGCAAAGCCCCGACGACTATGCCGCGCTCTGCGAGCAGAAGCGGAGGGAATGCCAGATGCTGCAGGCCAAGGCCGAACAGGCGGCCACCGAGGTCGGCATGCTCAGCGGCGGCGTCGCCATGCTCGACCTGCATTACGGCTTCCTGGTGCGCGGCCCCGGCGAATAACAGGACCGGTGAATGAATAGGAGTACCGGCACCGGCATCCCGGCGCGGCTTGCCGGCTAGCCTATAGCTGCGGCGTGGCGATATGCTCCGGCCGGTAGCCGACCGCGACGAAGCGCGGCAGAAGCTGGCGCAGCACCGGCAGGCGGGTGATCAGCCGCAGCGGCCAGGGCGGCGCCAAAGCGCCATTCCTGGTGCGATCCGGCTGCGCCGTCAGGACATGGCGCGCCAGAAAGCCATGCGCCATCACCTGAAAGCGCTGCACCAGCCAGGTCGGCAGGAAACGGCGCTGCTGCACGCGCTGCAGCAGCGGATCGACCGGCTTGCGCGCGCGCAGCGCGGCATGCAGCAGGTTGGCCGCCGCCACCGCGTCCTGGATCGCGAGATTGATGCCGACGCCGCCGACCGGCGACATGGCATGCGCCGCATCGCCGATGCAAAGCAGGCCCGGCCGGTGCCAGCGCTGCAGGCGGTTGACCTGCACCGAAAGCAGCTTCAGCTTCTCCCAGTCGTCCAGCATGTCCAGCCGGTCGGCGGCAAACGGCGCCAGCTGCGCGATCTGCGCCTGCAACGCGGCCAGCCCCCGGCGCTTGAGCGCATCCAGGCTGCCCTTGGCGATGATATAGGCGCATTGCCAATAGGCGCCGCGGTCGATCAGCACCAGCGCATGGCCGTAATCGACGCGGCCGAGCAATTCCTGCGGATCGCCGTCCCGGCGCGGGATGCGGAACCACAGCACGTCGATCGGCGCGCCGTAATCCGTCAGCGGCAGGCCGCTCTGCTGGCGCATCAGCGAATGCCGGCCGTCGCAGGCGACGACGAGATCGGCGCGGATTTCGCGCGCGCCCGCCGGCGTTTGCACCCGCACGCCGGCGATGCGGCCGCTGCCGTCGACGATCAGGCCGGTCGCCTCGGTTTCCATCTGCAGGTTGAAGCCGGCATGGCGCCGGCCATGCCCGGCGAGGAAATCGAGGAAATGCCATTGCGGCATGAAGGCGACGAACTTGCAATGCGTCGGCAGATGCGTGAAGTCGCCGATCCGCACGTCCTCGCGGCCGAACCGGGCAGTGAAGGATTCCACCTTCTCATGCGGCAGGCGCAGGAAATCCTGCAGCAGGCCCAGCTCGCGCATCAGTTCCAGCGTCGAGGCATGGATGGTATCGCCGCGGAAGTCGCGCAGGAAATCCTTGTGCTTCTCCAGCACCGCGACATCGACGCCGGCGCGCGCCAGCAAAAAGCCCAGCATGATGCCCGCCGGGCCGCCGCCGACGATGCAGCAGGTCGCTTGCTCGGGCAGGGCTCTGCGATCGTCCGGCATGGCAGTCCCTCCGCTATCCGCTCCAGGAAGCGCAACCCGCAGAAATGTATCAGGCTGCCGCCGGCCGGACCACCGGGCCGCGGAGCGTCTGCGGGATGCGGTTGACCCGGGCCGGCCGGGCTGTAGGGTAGCCGGCGAAAACAGGCCCGCATCCCGCCCCAGGCTGGAGGAATGTCATGACCGGAACCCCGACCTTCGCCATCGCCGGCGGCTTTCTCGGCGTCACCCGCCGCGATCCGGATGCCGCGGCCGTCATCGCCGGCGTGCCGTTCGACATCGCCACCACCAACCGCCCCGGCGCCCGTTTCGGACCCGAGGCGATCCGCCGCGCCAGCCGCATGCTGGTCGATGGCGATCATCCGACCCAGCGGCGCGACCTGACCGGGAAACTCGCCGATATCGGCGATTTCGAGATCGCGCTCGGCGATGTGGCGGCGAGCCTTGAGCTGATCGAGCGACAGGCGGCGCCGATCCGCCATCTGGTCACGCTCGGCGGCGATCATGCCATCGCGCTGCCGCTGCTGCGCGCCCGGGCCAGGCGGCACGGTCCGGTCGGCGTGGTGCATTTCGACGCCCATGTCGATACCTGGCCGGACAGCTTCGGCCAGCCTTACGGCCATGGCTCGGTCTTCTACCACGCCATCCGGGAGGGTCTCGTCGATCCGCGCCGCATGATCCAGGTCGGCATCCGCTCGCCGGTGCAGAAGGAGGTGCTCGACTGGACGCTGCAGCAGGGCGTGAGCATCGTCAGCGCCCAGGAGGTGCACGAACAGGGCGTCGCCCGCATCGTCGAGCGCATCCGCGCCGTGCTCGGCTCGGAAAAGACCGGCGGCGCTGCGTATCTGTCCTTCGACATCGACGCGCTCGATCCCGCCTTCGCGCCCGGCACCGGCACGCCGGAGATCGGCGGGCTTGCCACCTGGCAGGCCCAGGCGCTGCTGCGCGGGCTGGGCGGCCTAAATTTCGTCGGCATGGACATGGTCGAGGTCGCGCCGGTCTACGACCATGCCGAGATCACGGCGCTGGCGGCGGCGACGCTCGTCTACGAATATCTCGCCCTCGCGCTGCCGGCCTGACGCTGTCATCCGCCGCCGGCGCGCGGGCAAAAATTTTCCCGCCGGGCAAATTTTAACTTGCGTCGCGGCGCAGAGTTGTTAAATGACGCCTCAGACGCAGGTCGCACGTGCCCAAGGCCGCCAGGGTCAAGCAACGACGCACGCGTCCTTTTCGGAGAGCCAGCCATCCGTGGGCTGGTGCCTTGAAGGAGGTGACGATGGTTGCGCCGTCAGACAGCGCCAGCTGGCCTTATAGAGGTTGGCCTCATGGAGGTTGGCCTCATAGAGGTTGGTTGTAGCCTTGTTGCGCGCCGGTCCAGGGATCGCCGGATCGGTTAGCGTTTCCCCCGACATTGTTGGTTCCGCCACGCCGTTCGCGGCGAGGCCGGAGTGTACCTGGGAGGATGTGCGATGCGCGCGTCCCGTCTGAGAGTAGCCGTATCCCCGCTGCGCCGCGATGCGCGACGGCGCAGCCGAGAAGCCCTGCCCTCCGTGGCGGCGGCGGTCGCCGCGCTGCGCCCGGAAGAGCCGTTGCATTGCCTGCGCCCGCAGGCGATCACCGCGGCGGCCAGGTCCTTCGTCGCGGCCTTTCCCGGCCGCACGCTCTATGCCGTCAAGTGCAACCCGGAGCCGCGCGTGCTCTCGGCGCTGTGGCGCGGCGGCGTGCGGGCCTTCGACTGCGCCTCGCCGGCCGAGGTGGCCCTGGTGCGCCAGGTGCTGCCCGAGGCCGGCATCCACTACATGCATCCGGTCAAGGCCCGTTCGGCCATCCGCTCGGCGTATTTCGAGCATGGCGTGCGCGACTTCGCCTTCGACGGCGCCGACGAGCTGGACAAGATCCTGGCCGAGACCAGGCAGGCCGGCGATCTCGGCCTGATCCTGCGCATCGCGCTGCCCAAGACGGCGCCCGGCAACGGCGCGGCTTTGGACCTGTCCGGCAAGTTCGGCGCGCCCGGCGAGGCCGCGCCGGACCTGCTGCGCCGCGCCCGCGGCCGCACCGCGCGGCTCGGCATCTCCTTCCATGTCGGCTCGCAGGCGACCGATCCGGCGCTGTGGACGGCGGCGATCGCGCGCGCCGGCGAGATCGCGCAGGCCGCCGGCGTGAAGCTCGACATCCTCGATGTCGGCGGCGGCTTCCCCGTCGCCTATCCCGGCGCCGGGCTGCCCGAGCTGGCCGCGATCATGGCCGCCATAACGGCCGGCCGCGATGCCCTGGCCGCCCGGCTCGGCGGCAAGGCGCCGGACGAGCTGTGGGCGGAGCCCGGCCGCGCCCTGGTCGCCCAGGGTGTTTCGGTGGTCGTGCAGGTGCAGGCGCGGCGCGAGGGCGCGCTCTATATCAATGACGGCATTTACGGCAGCCTGTCGGATGCCGGTGCGCTGCGCTGGCGCTTTCCGCTGCGGCTGCTGCGCGAGTCCGCGGCGCCGCTGCAGGATTTCACCCTGTTCGGCCCGACCTGCGACAGCCTCGACCGCATGGAGGGCGGCTTCGCGCTGCCTGCCGACGTGGCCGAGGGCGACTGGATCGAGATCGGCCAGCTCGGCGCCTATGGCGCGACTTTGCGCACCGCCTTCAACGGCTTCGACCGCGGCCAGCTCGTCGAGGTGGCCGACCCGCCGCTGCTGCTCACGCCCGGCTACGCCGCCGAATGATCCGGCTGAAGGGCATCCGGCTGTTGTCAGCGGCAATATCCCGCCGCTAAGAGAAGGCATGAGATGGACCGGGGGACCGGCCGCCAAGATGGAGTCTGCCCAACATGAAGCATGTGTCGTTTTCCGGCCGCCTGGTCATCCTCGGTTTCGGCAGCATCGGCCAGGGCGTCCTGCCGCTGATCCTGCGCCATATCGACATGCCGAAGGAGCGCATCACCATCGTCACGGCGGAAGACCGCGGCCATGACGAGGCGCGCGAGTACGGCATCCGCTTCGAGCGGATCGCACTGACGCGGGAGAATTACCGCCAGGTGCTGCAGCCGCTGCTCGGCGATGGCGATGCGCTGCTCAACCTGTCGGTCGACGTCTCCTCGGTGGCGCTGATCGAACTGGCGCAGGCGCAGGGCGCGCTTTATCTCGATACCTGCATCGAGCCCTGGGCCGGCGGCTATACCGATCCGTCGCTCAGCCCCTCGCAGCGCTCGAACTATGCCTTGCGGGAATCGGCGCGCGCGCTGGTGCGGAAATATCCGAACGGCTCCACCGCCGTGCTGACCCATGGCGCCAATCCCGGCCTGGTGTCGCATTTCGTCAAGGAGGCGCTGCTGCATATCGCGCGCGATACCGGCCATGGCACGGCCGTTCCGGGCGACCGCGCCGGCTGGGCCGCCCTGGCGCAGCGTCTGGGCGTGAAGGTGATCCATATCGCCGAGCGCGACACGCAGGTGGCCGACAGGCCGAAGCGGCGCGGCGAATTCGTCAACACCTGGTCAATCGACGGTTTCGTCGGCGAGGGCTGCCAGCCGTCCGAGCTCGGCTGGGGCAGCCATGAGAAGCATTTTCCCGCCGACGGCAAGCACCACGATTTCGGCTGCGGCGCCGCGATCTATCTGATGCGGCCCGGCGCCGGCACCCGCGTGCGCTCCTGGACGCCGCTGGAAGGGCCGATGCACGGCTTTCTGGTGACGCATAACGAGTCGATCTCGATCGCCGACTATTACACGGTGAAAAGCGGCGATGCGGTGGTCTATCGCCCGACCGTGCATTACGCCTACCATCCCTGCGACGATGCCGTGCTGTCGCTGCACGAGATTGCCGGCAAGAACTGGGCCATGCAGCCGGCCAAGCGGCTGATGATGGACGAAATCGAAAGCGGCATGGACGAACTCGGCGTGCTGCTGATGGGCCATGCCCGCGGCGCCTACTGGTATGGCTCGCGGCTGACCATCGAGGAGACGCGCAAGCTGGTGCCGTACAACAACGCCACCAGCCTGCAGGTCACGGTCGCGGTGCTGGCCGGCCTTGTCTGGGCGATCGAGAATCCGCGCGCCGGCGTGGTCGAGGCCGACGAGATCGATCATCAGCGCATCATGGAAATCTGCCGGCCCTATCTCGGCGAGATGGCCGGCGTCTACAGCGACTGGACGCCGCTCTTCGAGCGCGAAACGCTCTTCCCGGAAGAGCTCGACCGCACCGACCCCTGGCAGTTCAAGAATTTCCGCGTGGCGTAATCAGCCCCTTCCTTCCGGGAGAGCGGGGGAGGGCTTCAATCGCCATTCGCCTGCGCCATCCCGCTCCAGCACCGTGGCGTGCAGGCCGAAGGGCTCGGACGTCACGCCGCGGATCCATAATTCCATGCGCAGCACCGTGACAGCGATGAAAGCCGCCGCGGCGCGATCCTCCGCGGTCGGGAAATAGACGCTGTATGCGTCCTTCCAGTGGCGGCGGAATGTCGCTTCGTCAGCCAGCAGCGCGGCCTGGCCGCTCAGGACGGCAGAGGCATCCTTGGCATCGTCCTGGAAGATCAGTGTTACGTCCGCGCTAGCGTCCAATTCGGCTGCCTTGCGCGAACGGCCATTGGTGACGAAGCGGATCGTCCAGTCGCTGATATCGGCATCCGAGGCGATACGCCCCATCGGGCGCGCCTGGATGCCGTTCTCCGGTGCCGTCACCAACCAGCAATAGCGCACGCTTTGCACCGTCTTTGCCGCGCCGGCTAGCAGCCGTGCGACATTATGGCCATTTTCAGTGTTGGGCATGGCGAGCCTCGTTTGCGGCAGGAGTGGCGTGACAATAATCGGTATTGACCATACGGTCTAGACCATTTAGTCTAAAACCAAATGGGAAAGGCCTATTTCGACAATGGGGATTTTCTTGCGGCGGCGCGCACGCTGGCGGCAGAGCGCGGCCCTGCGGCTGTTACGGTCGATGCTGTTGCCGCGCGGTTGAAGGCGCCGAAAGGCTCCTTCTATCATCGCTTTGAATCGCGGGATGCCCTACTCGGCGCAATCTGGGTGCAGACCGTGCTGGCCTATCAGGAAGGTTTCATTGCCGCCATCGAAGCCCAAGACGGGCTGGCGGCCGCGTTGCATACGCCGGCCTGGTCGCGCCGGCATCTCGACGACGCCAGGCTTTTGCTGCTCTACAGCCGACATGATTTCGTTCAGGGCGATTGGCCCGTTTCGCTGAAAAAAGACGTACGCGATCAGGCCGCGCGTTTCGAGGCCTGCCTGCGGGATTTCGCCCGCCAGGCTTTCGGGCGCGTCGGCCCGGCCCAGCTCCGGCGCGCCACTTTCGTGCTGGCGGAAGTGCCCGTCGCCGCGGTGCGCGGTCATCTCGAACGCCGCGAGCCGCCGCCGCCTTTGGTCGACGAGCTGATCACGCAAACCTTCCATGCCATCGTCGGCTGAACGCCGGCAGCGCTGCACGACGCATCGGCAGCATGGCTGTGACGCAGCCGTTACCAAAAAATGAGCTGTGAGGGCGCGGAAATTGCGTTAATCGGGGAGAGACCATGCGGCGATTTGTTCCATGCGGAACCGCATCGCCGCGCATTCATTGTGTGGGGCGTTGTGTGTCGGGCATTGTGTGCCGGGTGGACCGAGGCCCGCTCAGGGCCCAGCGACTGGACCAGGAACCAGCGACTGGACCAGGAACCTGAAGCCACGGGTGATTTTCCCGTTTTCATTGAGGATTTTATGCTGACAGCTCTCGTACTCGTATGTTCGCTCGCGGCGACGCCGGATCTTTCGGCCTGCAATCGCCAGACGGCGATCGACGTCATGCGCGTCCCCGAGGAGTTTAGCCATCCCGGCCTGTGCGCCATGCGCGGCCAGGCCTATGTGGCCCAGACCGCGATCGGCCGCGGCCTGCGCGAGGATGAAAGCGTGAAGGTCGTCTGCGTGCCCAGCAGCGGGCGGAGCGTCTCCAGCATCCGCAACATGCAGCGGCGCTGATCCCCGCTATCGCATCACGGCGGTTTCCCGCCGGCCGCGACCTGGGCTAAGCTCTCCGCAGGACTCAACTCTCTCTCCCGCCCCGGGCCAGCGCCAGGTCTTGCATGTTCAGCCGACTGAGGAATCCTGCCGGCAGCCGTTCCGCGGCCGGCGACGCCATCGATTGGAAGCGGGTGGCGCGCTGGACGGATGACGTCGCCGCGGCCGACCTCAAGCGCATCCGCAAGGTGTTCGAGCGCCATACCGGCTCGGCGGTCGAACTGGTCTGGGAGCCGGCGAAAGACGCGCTGCCGCCCGTGCTGGGCTTCCTGGCGGAGCATTGGTTCGCGCTGTCGGCCGCAGCGGCTGGCGGCCCGCCGCATCTGTCGCAGATCGATCCTTTCGCGCTGCGCCCGGCGCTGGGCCACGTCATCCAGTTCGACGTGCTCGATGGCGGCGCGGATTTTCATTGCCGCCTCTACGGCAGCACCATCGCGGCGATCTCCGGCTTCGACATGACCGGCAAGCGGCTTTCCGAATTTCCCGCCAGCCATTATGTCGCCGAATATGCGCTGGCGCAGAGCCGCGCCGCCTGCCGCCGCCGCCGGCCGCTCTATTCGCGGCGCCGGCCGGCGCGGGCCGAATTCGTCTCGAGCTGGCACCGCCTGACGCTGCCATTCGTCGACGATGCGGGCGACGTCGCGCGGCTGCTGATCGGCTCGCTGCCGACCGACGCGGAAGGCAACATCGCCAATTACTGAAGCTCACGACCTCCGCCCATGGAGGATCCGGGCGATCGTCTCGATCCTGGTTTTCGTCTCCGCCCAGCCGATGGCGGTGCGGTGACGCCAGTTCGGATATTCCGTATGGGTGCCGGGAACATTGAGCTGGCGATTCAGCCCGAAGATGTCTTCCAGGGCCACCGCTATCACGGCGCTGTTGGAATCCCCCAGCCAGGCGATCGTCCGCTCGAATGCCGAGCCTTCGGCGGCGGGGCGGCGGGAGCGGATGGCATGCATGAGCGCGGCATAGGCTTTCCGGCGCGCCGCCGCGCTTTCATGCGCCGGTATGCCAAGCGCGCGCAGGGTTTTAAGATCCTGTCCCTCCGCCCAGCCGGCAAAGGGCGGCAGGTCGTGCGTTGCGAATGTCGCCAGCGCCCGATAGGGATAATCCGCCGGATCGCGGAAGCTGCCATCGGCGGCGCGCTCGAACAGGGTGACGATGTAGGTCCAGATGCCGGCGGCGCGAAGCTGCGCGCGCAAGCCCTGCGGAACGGTGCCCAGATCCTCGCCCACCACCAGGCAGCGCCACTGCCGGCTTTCATGGGCCAGAACGGCGAGCAGCTCGTGCAGCGGATAGCGCAGATAGGCGCCCTCGCGGGCGCTGGCGCCATCGGGAATGAGGTACAGGCGGTTCAGGCCCAGGATATGGTCGATCCGTATGGCGCCGGCATACTCCATGGCGGCGGCAAGGATGTCGCGGAACGGTTTGAAGGCGCAGCGAAGCAGCACCGCGGGATCGAAAGCGGTCAGCCCCCAATTCTGTCCTGCCGCATTCAGCGCATCGGGCGGCGCGCCGATCGTGGCGCCCTGGAGAAACGCCGCCTGGTCGTTCCAGGCATCGAAGCCGCAGGGATGCGACCCCACCGCCAGATCGAGATACAATCCGGCCGGCATGCGCTTGCGCCGCGCATGGTCGCGGCAGGCGGCCAGTTGGGCGTGACATTGCCACTGGGCGAATTCGGCCGCGCCGATCGCCTCCGGCTCCTCGGCCGCCAGCCTGGCGATCCGCGCGTCGTCCGGACTGCGCCATGCCTCGGGCCATGCGCGCCAATCCAGGCCGTGGCGCGCCTGCAGCAGATCGAAGGCGGCGAAGCGCCGCAGCGGCTCGCCCCTGCGCCGGCGGAAATCGGCGAATTCGGCAGCGGCAGCGCCATCCGGATGCGCGATGAAACGCCGATACGCCGCATCGATGACGGCATATTTGGTCCGCGCGGCCGAGGCGTAATCCATCAGCGCGGCGTTTCGGGGCAGATCGCGGGCCAGGCTTGCGAACTCGTCCGCGTAGCCGGGCAGGCGGCGCAGATCGAGATACAGGGGATTGATGAACAGGCGGCTGCTCGGAGCGTAGGGGCTGGCATCCTCGGGGCTGTGCCGGAACAGCGCATGCAGCGGGTTGAGCCCGATGCCGCCGCAGCCCGCCGCCGCGCAGATCTCCAGCAGGCGCAGCAGATCGCCGAAATCGCCATGGCCCCAATTGTCCGGCGAGGCCAGGGCATAGAGCTGCAGGCCCAGCAGCCAGGTCCGCTTGTCCTGGCGCGCGAATGCCGGCTGATAGGCCTCGCGGGGCGTAACCAGGACCGGCCAGCCGGCGCCGGCATCCCCGGCGATGCGCAACAGATACTCGCCCGCCGGCAGATCGGCCGCCAGCCGTGCCGTCGCGCCCGAACCGCTCAGCACCGTCCGGCCGTCGCGGCTCAGCAGCCATGCGCTGGCACTGCTGCCGTTGCTGCTGCTGCCGTTGCCGCCGTCGTTGCCGCGCAATGCGGCAAGGTCGATGGCATCGCCCGCCATCGCCACCGGATGCCGCTGCGTCTCCGCCGAGGCAGAGAGCAGTTTCCCGAGCTTTTCCAGCGTCGCGGCGGAGGGCCGCTGCAGCTTGCCCTCGGCATCTTCGTAAACGGTCAGCAACGCTGCAGTGTAGCTCTTCCGGTCCGCTGTCGTCTTCCGGTCCGCTGTTTCCGCCACATCCCCTCGCTCGCGCCGCGCGCGCAGCCTTCGCCCATGTAAATCATGTGAACAGGGCAGCCGGCGAACCTGTTCCGTCCTGCGCCGCCGCCGCCGGCGGCACGCAAACAGGGAACCGCAAACAGGGAACCGCAAACAGGGAACCAATGTCCCCGCGGCGGGGTTTCTGGGGCCTCGCGGCATCGGATGAAGTGGTGGCAGGCTTGGCGAAGGATCGGAAACACCCATCTCCCCAGCTGCTGGCCAATCTGCGTCCCGCCGAAACCGCCCGCGTTTTCATCGAAGACGTCTATCCGTCCATCGAAAACGGACGCTTTGCCGCCAAACGCATCGTCGGCGAGAAGGTCGAGGTCTGGGCCGACATTTTCCGCGATGGCCATGACATCCTCTCCGCCCGCATCCTCTGGGGGCTGGAGGGCGAGCTGGACCGCCGCACCGCGGCGATGACGCATCACGGCAATGATCGCTGGATGGGCAGTTTCGTGCCGGACAAGCCCGGCCGCTACGTCTATGCGATCGAGGCCTGGACGGACACCTTCGCAAGCTGGCAGCGCGACCTGAAAGTGCGTCAGGCCGCCGGCCAGCCGCTCGAGCAGGAGATCGAGGAGGGCTGGCGGCTGCTCGACCGCGCCCGCATCGCCCCGATGGCGCGCCGCGAGGCCGGCTCGCCGGAAGCAGCCTTCCGCGCGCTCGCCGCGGAGGAACTCGCCCATACCATGGCGGAAGCGCTGCCGCAGGCGGACCGCTCGATCAGCCAGGATTTTCCGCTGCGGGTGGACCGCCCGGCGGCGCGCGCCTCGGCCTGGTACGAGATGGTGCCGCGCAGCCAGGGCACGGAGCCCGGCCGCAGCGCGACCTTCGACGATTGCATCGCGCGCCTGCCCGATATCGCCGCGCTCGGCTTCGATGTCGTCTATCTGACGCCGATCCACCCGATCGGGCAGACCAACCGCAAGGGGCGCAACAACAGCACCATTGCGGCGCCGGGCGATCCGGGCAGCTTCTACGCCATCGGATCGGCGGAAGGCGGCCATGACGCGGTTCATGCCGAGCTGGGCGGGATCGAGGCCTTCCGGCGCTTCGTGCGGGCCTGCCGGGATCACGAAATGGAGGTGGCGCTCGACTTCGCCATCCAATGCTCGCTCGATCATCCCTGGCTAAGCGAGCATCCCGACTGGTTCCAGCGCCGGCCGGACGGCACCATCCGCTATGCGGAAAACCCGCCGAAGAAATACGAAGACATCGTCAATGTCGATTTCTACTGCAGCGACTGGGCGAATCTGTGGAAGGCGCTGCGCGACGTCGTGCTGTTCTGGGTCGGCGAAGGCGTGAAAATCTTCCGCGTCGACAATCCCCATACCAAGCCGTTTCCGTTCTGGGAATGGATGATCCGCGAGGTGCAGCGGCAGGATCCGGATGTCCTGTTCCTGTCCGAGGCCTTCACGCGGCCGAAAGTGATGAAGGCGCTGGCCAAGCTGGGCTTCAGCCAGTCGTATACCTATTTCACCTGGCGCACCACGAAGGCGGAACTGGGCGAATATCTCTCGGAGCTCACCGCCTTCCCGACGCGCGAATTCTACCGTCCCAATTTCTTCGTCACCACGCCGGACATCCTGCCCTACCAGTTGCAGAGCGGCGAGGCATGGCTGTTCAAGGCGCGCTTCGCGCTGGCCGCCACATTGTCCGGCGCCTACGGCATCTATAACGGCTTCGAACTGCTCGAGCACGAGCCGCTGCCCGGCCGGGAGGAATATCTCAACTCGGAGAAATACGAGTTCAAGACCCGCGACTGGAACAAGCCGGGCAACATCAAGGGCTACATCGCGCAGCTCAACCGGCTGCGGCGCGAGAATCCGGCCCTGCAGCAGACCAACGATCTGCGCTTTCTGCTGCTCGACCACGACGGCACGATCGGATTCCTGAAGGAATCCGGCGACGGCACGAACGCCATCGCCTGCGCCATCGCGGTCAGTGGCGCCGAGCCGCGCCAGTTCTGGCTGCATTTCGGCGACCTGACGATCGGCCCGGCCGGCGACCGGAAAAGGGTCGCCGCCCTGGTCAACCTGCTCGACGGTTCCGAGCATCGGCTGGAATGGGGCGGGATACGCCTGACGCTGGATCCCGCCGTCAATCCCATGATCGTCTTCCGGTGCCTGCCATGAACGCGCCGGTCGGCGCCGAAGTCCTCACCGCGCTGCGGCCGCCGGTCGCGGCGCATGAGGAGAATCTCGATTGGTACAAGGACGCCGTCATCTACCAGCTGCATGTGAAGGCCTTCTGCGACAGCAACAATGACGGCATCGGCGATTTCGCCGGCCTGACCGGCAAGCTCGCCTATCTCCAGGACCTGGGGGTCACCTGCCTCTGGCTGCTGCCCTTCTACAAAAGCCCGCTGCGCGACGACGGCTACGACATCGCCGATTACCGCTCGATCAACCCGGCCTTCGGCGATATGGGCGATTTCCGCCGCTTCATGGCGGAGGCCAAGCGCCGCAATCTGCGGGTCATCACCGAGCTGGTGATCAATCACACCTCAAACGAGCATCCCTGGTTCCAGCGCGCCCGCCAGGCCCGCAAGGATTCGGCCTGGCGCGACTGGTATGTGTGGAGCGACACGGACCGGAAATATCCGGAAACCCGGATCATCTTCACCGACACGGAAAAATCCAACTGGACCTGGGACCCCGCCGCCAAGGCCTATTACTGGCATCGCTTCTTTTCGCACCAGCCCGACCTCAATTTCGACAATCCGCAGGTCATCGCCGAGATCGTCAAGGTGATGCGGTTCTGGGTCGACAAGGGCGTCGACGGCTTCCGCCTCGACGCCATCCCCTATCTCCTCGAACGCGAAGGCACCAGCAACGAGAACCTGCCCGAGACCCATGCGGTGATCAAACGCCTGCGCGCCGAGCTGGATGCCTATGCGCCGGGCAAGCTGTTTCTGGCCGAGGCCAACCAGTGGCCGGAGGATGTGAGCGCCTATTTCGGCGACGGCGACGAATGCCACATGGCCTATCACTTCCCGCTGATGCCGCGCATCTACATGGCGATCGCCCAGGAAGACAGGCATCCGATCACCGACATCATGCGGCAGACGCCGGACATTCCGGACAATTGCCAATGGGCGCTGTTCCTGCGCAATCACGACGAGCTGACGCTGGAGATGGTGACGGATGTCGAGCGCGACTATCTGTGGTCCACCTATGCCACCGACCCGCGCGCCCGCATCAATCTCGGCATCCGGCGCCGGCTGGCGCCGCTGATGGATGGTGACCGGCGCAAGATCGAACTGATGAACAGCCTGCTGCTGTCGTTCCCCGGCACGCCGATTCTCTATTACGGCGACGAGATCGGCATGGGCGACAATATCTTCCTCGGCGACCGCGACAGCGTGCGCACGCCGATGCAATGGACGCCGGACCGCAATGGCGGCTTTTCGCAATGCAATCCGGCGCAGCTTTATCTGCCGGCCAACATGGACCCGGTCTATGGCTATCAGGCGGTCAATGTCGAAGCGCAGTCGCGCAGCCTGTCATCCTATCTGAGCTGGACGAAAAAGCTGATCGGCGTGCGCAAGTCGAGCAAATGCTTCGGCCGCGGCACGCTGACCTTCCTGCGCCCGGACAACCGCGCGATCCTGGCCTATCTGCGGCAGGACGGCGACGAGGTGATCCTGTGCATCGCCAATCTGTCGCGCGCGGCGCAGGCGGCCGAAATCGACCTGTCCCATTTTGCCGGCCGGCATCCGCTGGAAATGCTGGGCCGCACCTGGTTTCCGGCCATCACCAAGGAGCCGTTTCAGGTCACGCTCGCGCCATACGGCTTCTTCTGGTTCCAGCTTTGCGGCAAGAAGCCGCTCGACTACAAGGAGCTGCCGGTCAAGCCGGCTTTCCCCACCCTGGTCTGGCCGGTCTCCTGGAGTTCGCTCGACAAGGGCGTCGCCCGGGTGGCGCTGGAAACCGAGGCGCTGCCGGGATTCATCCGCGCGCAGCGCTGGTTCTCCGACAAGTCGTCCCGCCATCTGAAGGCGCAGCTCAAGGCGAACCTGGTGCTGCGGGACGGCGAGCCCGGCCTCAGCCTTGCCATCGTCGATACGACATCGGCCAACCAGTCGGGCCGCTATGTGCTGCCGCTGATGACCAGATGGGCGCGCGTCGATCCCGCCAAGCCCGGCGCCGCCGAGCAGGTCCTCGCCGCGATCCGGCGCGGGCCGCGCGAAGGCATCATGGCGCAGGCCACCAACGAGCCGGATTTCGCCCGCGAGATGCTGGAGCATTTCCATCGCGGCAGCAGCGTGGCGCAGGGCGATCAGGCCATCCGCTTCCTGCCGACGCCGCAATTCCGGCAGGCGGCGCTCAATCCGGTGGAGACGGCGCACAGCGTCGGCGTGGAGCAGACCAATTCCTCGATCATCATCAACGAGGAATATGTCCTCAAGATCTACCGGCAACTGCAGCCGGGCGTGAATCCGGAAATCGAGATCGGCCGCCACCTCGCCGCGCGCGGCTACGGCAACACGCCGGAATTCCTCGGGGCGGCGGAAATCGACCTGGACGGCGCGGCGAATGGCCTGGCCGTGCTGCACCGCTTCATCCGCAATCAGGGCGACGGCTGGGCTTTGACCACCGGCCATCTCGACCGCTTCCTGGAGGAGCGCCGCCTGCTGCCCGCCGGGGACGCGCCCTCCGACGGCGTGCACAACACCTATCTGGTCCGCATGACGGAAATCGGCGTCCGCCTTGCGGAGCTGCACCGCGCTTTGGCCGAGGACCATGGCGACGAGGCCTTCCGGCCCGAGCGGATGACGCAGGAGGATGTGCAAGGCGAGCGCTCGAAAATCCTCGATCGCGCCACGGCGCTGCTCGATGCCCTGACGAAGGCGGGCGGCGGAATTCCCGCCAAGGCGCAGCCGCTCGTCGCCGCCATCCTCGGCCGCAGGGATGCGATCCTGAAGCGGCTGGACGGATTGGTGCCGGCGCATCCGTTGCCGCTCAAGATCCGCTATCACGGCGATTTCCATCTCGGCCAGGTGATGATCGTGCAGGGCGATGTCTACATCCTGGATTTCGAGGGCGAGCCGCATCGCAGGATCGAGGAGCGCCGCCGCAAGGGCGTCATGCTGCGCGATGTCGCCGGGCAGCTCCGCTCGCTGGATTATGCCGGACTGTCGGCGCTGGAGCGGCTGCTGCAGACCCTGCCGGACGGCTCGGAAAGCATCAACGCCGAGATCGCCGACTGGCGCAACCGCTCGGCCGCCGCCTTCCTGGACGCCTATCGCGCCGGCATGGCCGGGCATCCCGCCTGGCCGGAGGACGAGCTTGCCGATGATTGGATCCGCCTGCTTCAGGTCGACAAGGTGATCTACGAGGTCGGCTACGAACTCTCGAACCGGCCGAGCTGGCTGCATATGCCGCTGATCGGCCTCTGGACCCTCCTGTTCAACAGCGAAGCCGCCCCGGTATGAAGACCTTGCCGCCAGCTGCCAGAGCGATCATCCAGGGGCAGCATTGCGATCCCTTTGGCTATCTCGGCCTGCATGAGGAAAGCGGCAAGCCGGTGGTGCGCGCCTTCTTCCCCGACGCGATGCAGGTCTGCGTATTGCAGGACAATGCGAAGATAGACCTGCCGCGGCTGGACGAAGCCGGGCTGTTCGCCGGGCCGGTCGCCAAGGCCGACCCGCATTACCGGCTGCGCGTGCAGTTCAAGACCGGCGCGGCGGAATTCGAGGATGCCTACCGCTTCCCGCCGATCCTGGGCGATCTGGATGTGCATCTTCTGTCGCAGGGCGCGCATCTGGAGATGTACCGCAAGCTCGGCGCCCATCCGATGACGCTGGACGGCGTCGCCGGCGTGGCCTTCGTCGTCTTCGCGCCGAATGCGCGCCGGGTCAGCGTCGTCGGCGACTTCAATCACTGGGATGGCCGCCGGCATGCGATGCGGGTGCGCGGCCCCGGCTTCTGGGAAATCTTCGTGCCCGGCGCGGCGGTGGGCGACAATTACAAGTTCGAGGTGATCTCCGAACATGGCGCGCTGCTGCCGCTGAAGGCCGACCCGCTCGCCTTCGCCAGCCGCCTGCGCCCGGACACGGCTTCCGTCGTCTTCGATCTGGGCTGCCTCAGGCAGATCACGCCGGCGCCCGCCGATGCCAACCGGCGCGACCGGCCGATCTCGATCTACGAGGTGCATCTCGGCTCGTGGCGCCGCCGGCCCGAGGAGGGCGATCGCTGGCTGTCCTACCGCGAACTGGCCGACGAATTGCCGCGCTATGCCGCCGAGATGGGCTTCACCCATATCGAGCTTCTGCCGGTGATGGAGCATCCCTTCGACGGTTCATGGGGCTATCAGCCGATCGGGCTGTTCGCGCCCACCAGCCGCTACGGCACGCCGGCGGATTTCCTGCATTTCGTCGAGGCCTGCCACGAAGCCGGCCTGGCCGTCATTCTCGACTGGGTGCCGGGCCATTTCCCCGACGATCCGCATGGCCTGCACCGCTTCAGTGGCCAGGCCGTCTACGAACACGAGGATCCGCGCCAGGGCCGGCATCTCGACTGGGGCACGCTGATCTACAATTACGGCCGCGTCGAAGTCGCGAATTTCCTCTTCACCAACGCGCTGTTCTGGCTCGACCGCTACGGCACCGACGGCCTGCGCGTCGATGCGGTGGCGTCGATGCTCTATCTCGACTACAGCCGGCCCCAGGGCGAATGGGTGCCGAACCGTTTCGGCGGCCGCGAGAATCTCGAAGCCGTCGATTTCCTCAAGCGGCTGAACCGCGAAGTGTTCGGCCGTTTTCCCGCCGCCACCACCATGGCCGAGGAATCGACCGCCTGGCCGCAGGTGTCGCGGCCGATCGAGGGCGGCGGGCTGGGCTTCGGCTACAAATGGAACATGGGCTGGATGCACGACACGCTGCAATATATCGGCCGCGATCCGGTCCATCGCAAACACCATCACGACGAAATCTCCTTCGGCCTGCATTACGCCTTTTCCGAGAATTTCATCCTGCCGCTGTCGCATGACGAGGTCGTGCACGGCAAGGGCTCCATCCTCGCCCGCATGCCGGGCGACGACTGGCAGGCCTTCGCCAATCTGCGCGCCTATTACGGCATGATGTTCGGCCATCCGGGCAAGAAGCTGCTCTTCATGGGCAACGAATTCGCGCAGCGCGCCGAGTGGAGCCACGAGCGCAGCCTCGACTGGCATCTGCTCGGCGATGCGCGCCATGCCGGCGTTCAGACCCTGATCCGCGATCTCAACCGCCTTTATGCGGGCTGCGCGGCCCTGCACGAATGCGACTGCGAGGCGGCGGGCTTCGAATGGATCGTCGGCGGCGATGTGCAGCAAAGCGTCTTCGTCTGGCTGCGCCGCGGCCGCGATCCGGATGCGCTCTGCATCGTGGCGTCGAATTTCACGCCCGAAATCCGGCGCGGCTACACATTCGCCGTGCCGCGCGGCGGCACATGGCGCGAGGTGCTGAATACCGACTCGGCCTTCTATGGCGGCGGCAATGTCGGCAATGCCGGCGAAATCCGCGCGCAGCAGGACGCGGCCGGCGCCAGGCTGACGCTCGACCTGCCGCCGCTCGCCACCGTCTTCCTGGTGCCGGCGCCATGAGCATGCGGGTGCTGCCTGGACATGCCGAGCAGTTCGGCGCCACCTGGGACGGGCGCGGCGTCAACTTCGCGCTGTTCTCGGCCAATGCCGAGAAGGTGGAACTCTGCCTGTTCGATCCCCAGGGCCATCGCGAGCTGGAACGCGTGGCCCTGCCCGAACGCACCGACGACGTCTTTCACGGCTATCTGCCCGATGTCTCGCCGGGCCAGCTTTACGGCTATCGGGTCTACGGGCCGTATCAGCCGGCGAAGGGGCACCGCTTCAATCATCACAAGCTGCTGCTCGATCCCTATGCCAAGGCGGTCACCGGCCGGCTGATCTGGAGCGATCACCTGTTCGGCTACCGCGCCGACAGCGCGCGCGCGGATCTGTCCTTCGACCGGCGCGACAGCGCGCGCGGCATGATCAAGGGCATCGTGGTGGACGACGCCTTCACCTGGGGCGGCGATCTGCCGCTGCGCACCTCCTGGGCCGATACGGTGATATACGAGGCGCATGTGAAAGGCCTGACCCAGCAGCGCCAGGACGTGCCCGAAGCCTGGCGCGGCCTGTTCCGCGGTCTCGCGGCGCCGGAAATGGTGGCGCATCTCAAGCGGCTGGGCGTCACCGCCATCGAATTGCTGCCGGTGCATGCCTTCATCGACGACCGGCATCTGATCGAGCGCGGCATGCGCAATTACTGGGGCTACAATTCGATCGGCTATTTCGCGCCCGAGCCGCGCTTCGCCCCCACTGGCGGCGCCGTCTCGGCCTTCAAGTCGACCGTCGCCCGCCTGCACGATGCGGGCATCGAGGTGATCCTCGACGTGGTCTACAACCACACCGCCGAAGGCAACCAGCTCGGGCCGACCATGTCCTTCCGCGGCATCGACAACGCCTGTTACTACTGGCTGAAGCCGGACGAGCCGCGCTATTACGAGGATTTCACCGGCTGCGGCAATTCGCTCAACCTCACCCATCCGCATGTGCTGCAGATGGTGATGGATTCGCTGCGCTACTGGGTCGAGCAATGCCATGTCGACGGCTTCCGCTTCGACCTTGCCACCACGCTTGGCCGCGGCGCGCAGGGCTTCGACCGGCAGTCGAGCTTCTTCGCCGCGATCCGGCAGGACCCGACGCTGTCGCATGTGAAGCTGATCGCCGAACCCTGGGATCTGGGCCTCGGCGGCTATCAGGTCGGCGCCTTTCCCGATGGCTGGTCCGAGTGGAACGACGCCTTCCGGCAGACCGTCCGCAAGTTCTGGCGTGGCGAGGAAGGCCTGATCGGCACGCTGGCGGGAAAGCTTTCCGGTTCGGCCGATCTGTTCAGTCACGACGGCCGCGGGCCGCGCGCCAGCATCAATCACGTCACGGTGCATGACGGCTTCACCCTGGCCGATCTGGTCAGCTATGCCGAAAAGCACAACGAGGAGAATGGCGAGGAGAACCGCGACGGCTCCGATCACAGCGACAGCTTCAATTGCGGCGTCGAAGGGCCGACGGACGATCCGGAGATACTCGCCAGGCGGAAGAGCATACGCCAATGCATGATGGCCTGCCTGCTGCTGTCGCAGGGCGTGCCGCTCATCCTGGCCGGCGATGAGGTGGCCAACAGCCAGGGCGGCAACAACAACGCCTATTGCCAGGACAGCCCGATCGGCTGGGTCGACTGGTCGAACCTGAACGATCCGGGTTTCGACATGACGGCGCTGATCGGCCGGCTGGCGGAACTGCGCCGCCGGTTTCCGCAGCTGGCCTCGCAGCGCTGGCTCGGCATGGGCAGGCCGGGCGAGCCGCATACGATCCAGTGGTGGCGGCCGGACGGCGCCGAGATGACCGAGGGCGACTGGCATTTCGAGCAGGCGCGCTATCTGTGCTGGACCGTCGGTCCGCTGGCCGACGGGCATCCGCCGGTGCTGATCGCGATGAACGGGGCCGATATCGCCGTGCAGCAGATGCTGCCGGACTGGCCCGGCATCCGGGAATGGCGAACCGAACTGTCGTTCGACGAAGCGCCGGCGCCGCACGGCCTGCAAGGCGGCGGCGAGGTCGCCATCCCGCCCTATGCCGTGCTGGTCCTGGGCGGCTATCCATGAGCGGGAATGCCGTCCTGCGCCATGGTCCGCTCGTGCAGCCGGGCAAGGTCACGTTCAATCTCTGGGCGCCGGCCGCCCAAACCGTCGCGCTGATCCTGGGCGGCCGCGCCTTCCCGATGCAGCCGGCGCCGGACGGCTGGTTCAGCCGCGCCGTGCCGGAGGCCGGCTCCGGATCGCGCTACCAATTCGAGGTGGATGGCCGGCTGCGCGTGCCCGACCCCGCCTCGCATTACCAGCCCGAGGATGTCTCCGGCCCCAGCGAAGTGATCGATCACGAATTCGGCTGGAGGGCCGCGGCATGGCGGGGGCGGCCCTGGTCGGAAGCCGTGATCTACGAATTGCATCTCGGCAGCTTCAGCGCCGAGGGCACGTTCCGCGGCGCCATCGCGCATCTCGACCATCTGGTCGAAACCGGGATTACCGCGATCGAACTGATGCCGGTGGCGGATTTTGCCGGCGCCCGCAACTGGGGCTATGACGGCGTGCTGCTGTTCGCGCCCGACAGCGCCTATGGCCGGCCGGAGGATCTGAAGGCGCTGATCGACGCCGCGCATGAGCGCGGCCTGATGGTCTTCCTCGATGTGGTCTACAATCATTTCGGCCCGGAAGGAAATTACCTCGAACAATATGCGCCGCATTTCTTCACCGAGGACGGCCATACGCCCTGGGGCAAAGCGATCGATTATCGCCGCGCGCCGGTGCGCGCCTTCGCCATCCAGAATGCGCTGCACTGGCTGTCGGCCTACCGCTTCGACGGGCTGCGGCTCGATGCCGTCCACGCGATCCGCATGCGCGGCGAGCCCGACATCCTGCGCGCGCTGGCCGAGGCGGTCGGGACGCTGGCCGAGGCGGAAGGCCGCCACATCCATCTGATCCTGGAGAATGACGACAATGCCGCCGACCTGCTGGCGCCGCAGCGAAGCGGCGGCGCGTTCCGGGCGCAGTGGAACGACGATTATCACCATGCCTGGCATGTGCTGCTCACCGGCGAGACGGCCGGCTATTACGAGGATTATCCCAGGCCGCATGCCCAGCTTTTCCGCGCCCTGGCGCAGGGCTTCGTCTATCAGGGCGAGGCCTCGCTGCATCGCCGCGGCGCCCGGCGCGGCCAGCCCAGCCGCGGGCTGCCGCCCGCCGCCTTCGTGAACTTCCTGCAGAATCACGATCAGATCGGCAACCGGCCCTATGGCGAGCGGCTGTCCGCCATCGCCTCGCCGCGCGCGGTGGAAGCCGCGCTCGCCGTCACCCTGCTGGCGCCCTTCGTGCCTTTGCTGTTCATGGGCGAGGAATGGGGCGCGCCGCAGCCGTTTCCCTTCTTCTGCGATTTCACCGGCGTGCTGGCCGATGCCGTGCGCAACGGGCGGCGCCGGGAATTCGCCGCGATGTTCCGCGCCGCGCGGCCCGGCGAGGAGCCGCCGGACGCGCTCGCCCTCGATACTTTCCTGATGACGAAGCTCGACTGGGCGGGCGGGCGCGCCGGCGAGGCCGGCCGGCGGCTGACGCTGGTCAGGACGCTGCTGGAGATCCGCCGCCGCCATGTCGTGCCGCTGCTGCAGGGCTGCGAACCGCTGCAGACCGCCGGCGAGATCGACGGCCATTGCCTGCGCTGCGCCTGGCTGCTGGGCGTCGCGCGCCTGACCTTGCAGGCCAACCTCTCCGACATGGCGGGCGAGGACCGGCATGGCCGGCCGCAGGGCGCGGTGATCTGGGGCAATGCCAGCGGCGACGGCCTGCCGCCCTGGCATGTCGCCTGGTGGCTGGAGGGCGCCTGATGCCGCCTGATCCGCCGCGCGCGACCTACCGGCTGCAGCTGACGCCGGATTTCGGCTTCGCCGCGGCCGCCGGGCGCGTGCCCTATCTGGCCGAACTGGGCATCAGCCATCTTTATCTGTCGCCGATCACCACGGCCCGCAAGGGCAGCATGCATGGCTATGACGTCACCGATCCGACGCGGCTCAATCCCGAACTGGGCGGCGCGGCGGGATTCGATGCGCTCTGCGCCGCCTGCCGCGCGGCCGATCTGGGCATCCTGGTCGATTTCGTGCCGAACCACATGGCGGCGGTGGCGGAGAATCCCTGGTGGTACGATGTGCTGCGCCGGGGCCGGGAATCGGATTTCGCCGCCTTCTTCGATATCGACTGGCGCCGATACGACGGATACGAGCATCCGGCGGTGACCCTGCCGATCCTGGGCAGTTCGCTGGAAGAGGCGATAGACAAACGTCAGTTGCGGATTGCCGGCGACGAGCTTCGCTATTTCGAGCACCGGCTGCCGCTCTCGGCGCCGTCGCTGCAAAATGCGGATCGCGACGCAGATGCCGGCGCGCTGCGGCCCTTGCTCCGGCAGCAGCATTACCGCCTGGTGCATTGGCAGCGCGCCGCCGCCGAGATCAACTATCGCCGCTTCTTCGACATCAACGAACTGGTCGGCCTGCGGATCGAGGATCCCGCCGTGTTCGATGCCGTGCATCGGCTGCTGTTCCGGCTCGTCGAGGAGCGCAGGATTCACGGCGTCCGCCTCGATCACATCGACGGGCTGCGCGATCCCGCCGCCTATTGCCGCCGGCTCGAGGCCGAGCTGGCGGCGCGCGGCCTGCCGCAGCCCTATATCCTGGTCGAGAAAATCCTCGAAGCCGACGAGCCCCTGCCCGATCTGCCCGGCGTCAGCGGCACGACCGGCTACGAATGGGGCAACCTGATCACGCGCCATCTGATCGATCCCGCCGGCCTGTCGGCCCTGCGGGCCTATTGGCAAGAGAAGGGCGGGCAAGAGAAGGGCGGGCAAGAGAAGGGCGGCCAAGAGAAGGGCAGGCAGAGCAGCTGCGCCGATGCCAAGGCCTATGTGCTGAACACCCTGTTCGCCGGCGAGCTGGAGATGCTGGTCTCGCGGCTGGCGCAGCTTCCGGCGATGGCGGCGGCGCAGGCCGGGCGCGCGCAACTGCGCCAGGCGCTCGCGGCCTATATCATCGCCCTGCCGGTCTACCGCACCTACATCACGCCCGGCCGTCTGTCGCCGCACGACGCCGCCATCGTCCGCCAGGCCCTGCGCGACGCCAGGCAGGCGGCGGCGCAGGATTGCCATGCGGTTCTCGATCGGCTCGAAGGCCTCCTGCTGGCGGCCGGCGGCACGGCGGAGGCGGGCGAATTCGTCGCCCGGCTGCAGCAGCTTTCCGGCCCGGTCATGGCCAAGGCGCTGGAGGATACGCATTTCTATCGCGCGGTGGCGCTGCTGGCGCTGAACGAGGTCGGCGGCAGTCCCGACAGCGCGGCCGCGGATACGGACGAATGGCATCGCCGCCTGCGGCAGCGCCAGGCCGCGCAGCCGGCCGGCCTCACCGCGACGGCGACGCACGATACCAAGCGCGGCGAGGATGCGCGGCTGCGCATCGCCAGCCTGACGGAAATATCCGCCGACTGGATCGCGCTGATGAAGGCCTGGCTGCGCCGCCCGCCGGCCGCCGGGCTCGATGCGGGGCATGAATATCTGCTCTATCAGACCCTGCTCGGCGCCTGGGACGATGCCGAGGGCGGCTCTTGCGGCGATGCCCGAAAGAATGCCCGGGACGGCGCGCCCGGGGAGGATTTCCGCCGCCGCCTGAAGCAATACGCCGTCAAGGCCCTGCGCGAGAGCAAGACGGCGACGAACTGGCTGCAGCCGGACGAAGCCTACGAGCAGGCCGCGCTGGCCTTCCTCGATGCGCGGCTCGACGACGCCGATTTCCGTGCCGCCTTCCGTCCTTTGGCCGCGCGCGCCGCCTTGCTCGGCGCGCTGTCCGGCCTGTCGCAACTGGCGTTCAAGACGCTGATGCCGGGCGTGCCGGATTTCTATCAGGGCAGCGAATTCTGGGATCTTGCGCTGGTCGATCCCGACAACCGGCGGCCGGTCGACTGGGCGGCGCGCGCGCTTGCCCTCGATGCCGTCCGCGCGCCCGACTGGCCGGCGCTGCAACGGCGATGGCAAGACGGCCGGATCAAGCTCGCCCTGCAATACCGGCTGCTGCAATTGCGCAAACGGCTGCCCCTCGTTTTCGAGCGCGGCGCGTATATCCCGCTGCCGGTCGCTGGCGATCCGCACGTCACCGCCTTCGCGCGCGCGCATGACGGCGACATGATCGTCTGCCTCGCCCTGCGCCGCTTCGCCCCGGTCAGCGATGGCGGCCGCCGCTGGCCGGATCATGCCGCCTCAGCCGGCAGCGGCGGCAGTAGCGGCAGTAGCTCTATCCGTTTGCCGGACGGGCTGCGGTTTTGCGACAACCTGACGGAGGGGCGGCTGACGCCGAGCGCCGGAACGGTCCGGCTGGCCGATCTGCTCGGCACTTTGCCGGTCGCCGTCCTCTCCGCCCGCCGCCAGGGCTGAGGGCGCGTTCGCAAGGCGCCGGATGCCGGCCTGCTGCCGCGGCGGGCATCGCCGAGGCTCGACGAGTGGCCAGACGGAATCTTCAGTCTTTGCGATACATGGAAACTGGCGTCCCCGGAGAGATTCGAACTCCCGACCCGCTGCTTAGGACGCAGCCGCTCTATCCAGCTGAGCTACGGGGACGCTGATCCGGCCGCCGGCGCCGCAGGGGGCGCCATATCTGCCTGCCAGGCGGGCGAACACTAGCCGGGGCATTCCGATCCTGCAACCGATGGCGGCCTGCCGCCGCTCCGTTCAGACAGTCCAAGGGGATAGCCCCGGCGGAGCAGTCTCAGCGGAGTAGCCCCGGCGGAGTAATCCCGGCGGAATAGCCCCGCCCGCCGCGGCGCAACTATCCCCAGCTTTCGCCTGAATATATCTGAAAATTTACCTGTGATTTAATTGTGATGATGGCACAGTGACCGCGGGTCCGGCGCGGTGCCGGCAGGCAGAACGGGGTAACCAAGATGGCCAAGTCCTTCGTCGATCTGGTGCGCAGCAACCTGCGCAACGGCGCCAACTTCCTCGGCGCCGCGGAATGCAGCCGCGTCATGGCCAATCTCGCCGCCCCGATCGCCGACGAGAACCAGCTCGAGGATTGGGGCATCGCGCTCGAGAACATGTATCACGCGCTGCTCAGCCTGCTGGCCGCCCGCGCCAGCCTGCGCGCGCAGAGCGCGGCGCCGCCGGCGGCGGTGCTCGGCGCCAGCCAGGGCCTGGAAGGCGGCGTCATGCTGCGCGACGTGCTCGACGATTTCGCCACCGGCCGCGACCGCCGCCTGATGCGCATGTCGGCCGCCTCGCGGATCGCGCTGCTCTCGATCCTGCTCGACGAGCTGCGCGCCGTGTACCGCGACCTCGCCTACGAGCAGAAGGACTGGACCGTCGATCCCGAGGCCATGCGCGAAGTGCAGGCCAGCCTGCAGGGCATCGCGCTCGGCATCGGCCGCAAGGAGGTCGGCACCCGGCTGCGCTTCACGCCGGCGCCGCGCAACCGCTCGGCCTCGATCTAGGATTTCCGATTTTCCTCGGTTGCGCCGAGGGTGGGAGAAGGCGGTGCGCTCCGGCGCGCCGCCTTTTTTATCGCGTTTGTCTTGGGCGCCTCTTCGCCGGGCCGCGCCGTCGGCAGCCCCGCCCTTCAGCTACTCGCCGTCTTCAGCTACTCGCCGTCTTCAGCTGCTGGCCTTGAGGTGCCTGGCCAGGAAGGCCAGCATCGCCGCATCGGCCTGCTGCGCGGTCTTCGCGTCATGGAGCATGGTGTATTTGCCGCCGGCGCGCGTGCAGGCGACGGCGGCCTGCGGCGCGAAGGCCTGCCGGCTGCCATCTGCGGCGATGGCGCCGAATGCGCGGCCGAGATCGAAAATCGGGCAGCTGCCGGAATGAAAGCCGCCTTCGGTCGGCCGCGACAGGGCCGGATTGTTCCAGGCGTGATGGGCGTCGGGATAGACCACCATCTCGATGCGCGCCGCCGGCTGCGCCGCTTTCACCAGCGCCACCATCTGCTCCATCTTCCTGACCGGCGCCGTCTCGTCCTTGCCGGCGACCAGCATCAGCAGCGGCGCGCCGGTCATGGTCCTGGCGCCGTCCAGGGCCAGGCCGAGGCTGGTGCCGTAGACCGAGACATGGGCGGCGAAGCGCGGGCCGCCCTCGCCGGCATAGCGCGCGGCGAGATATTCATAGGCCGAAAGCTGCGCCGCCACGCCGCCCATCGAATAGCCGACGATGCCGATGCGGCTGTTGTCGATCTTCGGATGCGTCGCCAGCAGCTTCAGCGCCAGCAGCGCATCGCTGGCCGCCGTCGCGGTCGAAAAGCCCTTGCCCAGGGGCGGCTTCAATCCGCGCGGGCCGAAATGATCGAGCCCGGCCACCGCATAGCCCTGCGCCAGCAGCAGCTTCGCCGCCGCGCCTTCCACCGCATCGTTCCAGCCGCCCACGGTGTGCGAAATCATCACCGCCGGAAACGGCCCGGCGCCATCGGGCAGCCAGATATAGATCGCGGCCTTGCCCGCGGCGCTCGCCTTGTCGGCATGCATCTCGACGATGCTGGCGTAGGTCGGCGCCGCGAAAACCACATTGCCCTTGCTGTCGGCATTCAGCGGCTGTGCGCCCGCCGGCACCGGCGCGAACAGCAGGAAGGCCGCCGCCGCTCCGGCGGCACAGATGGATTTGCGCATGATGCCCCCCTCGCGATATTCGCCCGGCGATTCTCTTGAGGGTCCCGGCCGGGAGTCAATCGGGAATCGACGGCATTCCGCCGCCTGCGGAGCGTCAGCGCCGGGCGCCCGGCTTGAGCTTCAGCAGCGCGGCAAACGGGCTGTCGGCCATCCTGGCCTCGTCCTCGCGGCGCTTTTCCTGCTCGCGCTTGCGCTTGGCGACGATCGCCTTCTGCGAGCGGATGAACACCGTCACCGCCTGCCCGGCCGCATCCTTCGCCGTCAGCGGCTTGTAGCCCAGCGCCCAGAGCAGGCGCTGCAATTCCTCGGCGCTGCAGCCGGCGAGATTCATCCAGGCGGTATCGGGCAGGAAGCTGCCCGGCGGGCCGGCCTGCTTCTTGCCGGGCGGCTCTTTGCCGGGCTGCGGCGGCGCGTCCGGATGAATCTGCGGCATTGGCGCTGCGGCCGGCGCTTCCAGCGGCTGCGCGATCGCTTCGCCCAGCTCCGCCGCATCCGCATCTGGTGCGGCTTCGAGGCTGCCGGCGCCGGCCGTTTCCGCCGGCTGCTCCGGCGCGGGCGTCGCCGCCGCTTCGGCCAGGGCGGCTTCGACGGCCTCCGGCGCGGGTTCGGCTGGCATGGGCGCGGCTTGCAGGGGTTCGGCCTGCATGGGTTCGGCCTGCATGGGTTCGGCCTGTGCGGCTTCCTCCGCCGCCTTCGTCTCGGCCTTCGCTTCTTTCTTCGCGTCTTTCTTCGCGTCCTTGGCGCCCTTCGCCTCCTGGCGCGAGGCCTGTTCGGCCTGGCGCGCGCCCTCGGCGATGCGCTGCACGACATCGAGGCGGAAGGCGCGGCGGCCGGCGCGCAGGAAGCCCGCCGCCAGCCACCAGGCGTCGTCGCGCCATTCCAGGATCGGCAGCGAGGTCAGCCCCGGCGTCGGCGGCGCCTCCGGCGCCTTGCCCTGCGCCACCGCCCAGAGCAGGGTCTTGAGCTGGGTCGGCTTGGGCTTGAGCAGCTTCGGCATCAGGATATGCGTCTCGCCGAAGGTGACGCCCATCTTGCGCAGGGGATGCCGCTCGGCCTGGCCCATGTTGCGCACCAGGTCGGCGACATCGTCGCGCTTCAGGGCGCCGAGATTTTCCGCGAGCTGATAGGCAAGGCCGCGCGCCGCGCCCTTCAGCTCGGCATCGCGCAGGCGGTAGAGATCGCCCAGATGCTGGCGCAGATAGCGCCGCAGCCAGTCGGACAGCTTCTCCTCCACCGCCTTGCGGCTTTCCGCCGGCAGCAGGTCGTCGGCGAGCAGGCCGAGCTTGGGCTCCAGCACGGTATTGCCCTTGGCCAGCACGGCCAGGGCCACGCTGTCCTTCTCGGGCGTGACCAGCAGCACGCCGCCTTCCGGCGACAGCGCGAAGCTTTCGTCGCCGAGCTGCAGCAGCTTCTCGGCATGGTCCTGCAGCGCCGGTCCCAGCACGCGGTTGGCGGCGGCGCGGATGGCGCGGCGCTGCTCGACGCTGTCATGGCCGACCGGGCGGAAGCGCAGGCCGACGACATGGCCGATGATCTCGCCTTCCACGGTGAGCGCGTCGTCCTCGCCCAGGGTCACGTCCAGCAGCGCCGGATCCTCCTGCAGGCCGCGGGTCAGGATGGAGGTACGGCGGTCGACGAAACGCTGCGTCAGCCGTTCGTGCAGGGCATCCGAGAGGCGATCCTCGATGCCGCGCGTCGCCTGCTGCCAATGCGCCGGGTTGTCCAGCCAGTCGCCGCGATTGGCGATGTAGGTCCAGGTGCGGATCTGCGCCAGCCGCTGCGACAGCGTGTCGATATCGCCGTCGGTGCGGTCGATCTGCTTCAGATGCCCCGCCACCCAATCGGCCGGCAGGCGGCCCTCGTGGTCGCACAGATGCACATAGATCTGCGTCAGCAGCCGCGCATGCACGTCATGCATGCTCTTGGAGAAATCCGGAATCTCGCAGACATGCCACAGGAGGCGGATGCGGTCGCGCGCGCCGGCGCGCGCCTGCACCTGCGCATCCTGGCGCAGCACCTGCAGCGAGACGATGTCGTCGGCCTCGCGGGCGCGGATCAGGCCCTCGCGCGGCGGCGGCAGTTCCAGCGTGCGGATCAGCCCGTCGATCGAGCGGAAATCCAGATCGGTGTTGCGCCAGCGCGCCTGGGTGATCGGCTCGAAGCGGTGATTCTCGATGCGCTCGATCATCTCCGGATCGAAGGGCGGACAATCCGCCGTGGTGCCGAAGGTGCCGTTGCGCAGATGCCGGCCGGCGCGGCCGGCGATCTGGCCCAGCTCGGCCGGCGTCAGCGGCCGCACGCCGACGCCGTCGAATTTGGTGATCTCGGCGAAGGCGAGATGCTCGATATCGAGATTGAGCCCCATGCCGATGGCGTCGGTGGCCACCATCACGTCGACATCGCGGTTCTGGAACAGGGCGACCTGGGCGTTGCGCGCGCGCGGGCTGAGCGCGCCGAGCACCACGGCGGCGCCGCCGCGCTGGCGCCGCACCTGCTCGGCGATGGCATAGACATCCGCCGCCGAGAAGGCGACGACGGCCGAGCGCTTGGGCAGGCGGGAGAGCTTTTTCGAGCCGGCATAGGTCAGCGCGGACAGGCGCGGGCGCGCGATGAACTCGGCCTGGGGCACCAGCTTGCGGATCAGGCCGCGCATGGTGTCGGCGCCGAGGAACATGGTTTCCTCCGCGCCGCGCGCATGCAGCAGGCGGTCGGTGAAGACATGGCCGCGTTCGGCATCGCTGCAGAGCTGGATTTCGTCGATGGCGAGGAAGTCGTAGCGCCGCTCCAGCGGCATCGCCTCGACGGTGCAGACGAACCATTGCGCGCCCCTGGGCAGGATCTTCTCCTCGCCGGTGACCAGCGCAACATGGCCATCGCCCTTGATGGCGACGGCGCGGTCGTAGATTTCGCGCGCCAGAAGGCGCAGCGGCAGGCCGATGATGCCGCTGCGATGCGCCAGCAGGCGCTCGACCGCAAGATGGGTTTTGCCGGTATTGGTGGGTCCGAGCACGCAGAGCACGCGGCCCTTCTCGGCGGTCTTGATCTCGGTCACTTAAGCAGCCTTTGTCTGAATCGTCTTGGTGATACGGGCAATCGTGCAGGGCTGGCCGTCGATCCGCGCCTCGCATTCGCAGAAGGCGACGGTCCTGCCCCGCCGCAGCATCCGGCCGGTCAGGCCGACCCGGGCGCCGGCCGCGATCGGGCGCAGATGCTGCACATGGATGTCGAGGGTCATGGCGCTTTCATCCTCGCGCATATGGCCCAGCAAGGCCAGCAGGCCAGGCGGCTCCAGCAGGCCGTTGAGGATGCCGCCATGGATATAGCCGCCGGGAGTCAGCAGCCGCGCCTCGGCGGCGAAGGCCAGTTCGGCCCGGCCGGGCGCCAGCGCCACCAGCTCCAGCCCGGCCCAGCGATGGAAATCCACCGCGCGCAGCAGGTTCTCGGCGAAGGTCTTGGCCCAGTCAGGCAGGCCCGGATCGATCTGGCCCCGGCTGGGTTGGGCGGCGGACATGGACGGAGGCTCCGTTTTGCCGGCCAGTATATAAGGCGGGCGGCATGCGCCTCAACGCCTTGGCCGCTCGCCCGTCATCCTGGCCCGGCACCGCCTTTTTACGCAGCGCGCCAAAAGCCCGTTCCGCTGTCTATCGGCCCTCCGGCCGGCCGAGGCTGCGGCGGTCCAGCGCCACGGTCTTGACCATGGCATAGACGCGTTTGCCGGGCGCAAGGCCGAGCCGCTCCAGCGACAGCCGCGTGATCCGCGCCAGCAGCATGTCGCCGCCGCAATCGAGCCGGATATCCACCATCGCGCCGCTCGCATCGCCGATCTCGGCCACGCGGCCGGGCAGGATGTTGAGCGCGCTGGTATCCTGCGGCGGGCTGAGCGCCAGGGTGACGTCGCGGGCGCGGATGCGCGGCCGCACGATGCTGCCCGGCGCCAGATCGAGCAGCGGCACGCGCAACGTCCCGGCCCTGAGGCGCAGGACGCTCAGGCCGTAGGCGGCATCGTGGCTCTGCACTTTCGCCTCCAGCACCGCGCCGGCCTCGTAGCGGCCGGTGAGCGGAAACAGGTCGAGCCGGCCGCTCAGTTCTGCGATGCTGCCGACCGCCTGCACCCTGCCTTCCGACAGCAGCACCACGGTATCGGCCAGGCGCGTGACCTCCGGGATCGCATGGCTGACATAGACGATGGGCAGCTTGGTCTCGTCGCGCAGGCGTTCGAGATAGGGCAGGATCTCCTCCTTGCGCGCGACATCGAGCGAGGTCAGCGGCTCGTCCATCAGCAGGGCATGCGGACGCGCCAGCAGCGCGCGGCCGATGGCGACGCGCTGCTTCTCGCCGCCGGAGAGATTGCCGGGCCGGCGCAGCAGCAGATCGCCCAGGCCGAGCAGCTCGACCACATGGGAAAAGCCGGCCGCATCCCGGCCGCCCTTGTTGAACCAGCGGCCATAGAGCAGGTTCTGCCGCACGTTCAGATGCGGAAACAGCCGCCCCTCCTGGAAGACATAGCCGATGCGGCGCCGGTGCGGCGGCACGAAGCTGCCGGCGGCGGTATCCGCCAGCACGCGGCCGTCGAGCAGGATGCGGCCGCTTTGCGGCCTGATCAGCCCGGCGATCAGGTTGACCAGCGTGGTCTTGCCGGCGCCGGAGCGGCCGAACAGGGCGGTGATGCCGGCGTCGCAGGCAAAGCGCGCCTCCAGGCTGAAGCCGCCCTGCGCATGCCGGATATCGACCGCGAGCGTCATGCGCCGAGCCGTCCGGCCAGCCGGCGCGCCAGCAGCTCGGAGCCGATCAGCGCAACGAAGGCGATGGCGATCGAAATGACGGTCAGCCGGATCGCCTGGGCATCGCCGCCCGGCGTCTGGATGAAGCTGTAGATCGCCGTCGGCAGGGTCTGCGTCTCGCCCGGGATGTTGGAAACGAAGGTGATCGTCGCGCCGAATTCGCCGAAGGCGCGCGCGAAACTCAGCACCATGCCGGCGAAGATGCCGGGCAGGATCAGCGGCAGGGTCACCGTGGCGAAGACGAAAACCGGCGCCGCGCCCAGGGTGCCCGCCGCCTGCTCCAGCTTCTCGTCCACCGCGTCGAGCGAAAGCCGGATCGCGCGCACCAGCAGCGGAAAGCCCATCACCGCGCAGGCCAGCGCCGCGCCGGTCCAGCGGAAGGCGAAGACGAGGCCGAGCCGCTCGGCGAGGAAGGCGCCCAGCACGCCCTGCCGGCCGAACAGCAGCAGCAGCAGATAGCCGGTCACCACCGGCGGCAGGATCAGCGGCAGATGCACCGCCGCGTCGAGCAGCGCCTTGCCGGGAAATTCGCGCCGCGCCAGCAGCCAGGCGACGGCCACGCCGAAGGGCAGGCTGCAGACCGTCGCCACCAGCGCGACGCGCAGGCTGAGTTCGATGGCGGTCCATTCCTCCGGGCCGAGGCCAATCACCGGCGCCCCGGCAGCGTGAAGCCGTTCTTCTCGAACACCGTGCGCGCCGCCGCGCCCTGCAGATAGGAAAGATACGCCGCCGCCGCCGGATGCCGCGACGCCGCCAGCACGGCGGCGGGATAGACGATCGGCGGATGCGTCTCCTCGGGGAAGGCATCGACGATGCGCACCTTGGGCTCGGCGGCGGCGTCGGTGGCATAGACGATGCCCAAAGGCGCCTCGCCGCGCGCCACGAAGGCCAGGGCCGCGCGCACATTCTCGGCCTGGACCAGACGGCGCTCGACCTGCGGCCAGACCTTGAGCGCCTGCAAGGCCGCCTTGCCGTATCTGCCGGCCGGCACGGCATCGGTATCGGCAATGGCGAGGCGGCCGCCGGCGCCCAGCAGGCCGGCGAGGTCGAAGCCCGGCGCGATGCGCGCCTGCAGCGCCGAGCGCGCCGGCGCGATCAGCACGATGCGGTTGCCGAGCAGGTCGACGCGCGTGCCGGGCCGGACGAGCCGGCGCTGCGCGAGATACTCCATCCAGGCGAGATCGGCCGAGATGAACAGATCCGCCGGCGCGCCGGCCTCGATCTGCCGCGCCAGCGCCGAGGAGCCGGCGAACGAGACCTTCACGCCGTCATCCTCGCGTTTGCCGGCCCGCTGCTGCGCCGTCCAGCCGGCATCGACCTCGCTCAGGGCGGCTTTCAGGCTGGCCGCGGCGAAGACCAGCAGCGCGTCGGCGCGCGCCGCCGGCGCCGTTGCAATCGGGAGGATCAGGGCGGCGAGGAAAGCGATCCGGCGCATGCAGCCTACGTTATGGCGGTTGGGATATAACGCTGCGCCGACTATAGCGGCGCAATTGCGCCCGGCGCAACCGGGGATTGGCGATGGCGCTACTTACGCCGCCGCGTGCCTCGCATTGCGCTCATTCCTTGCGCAGCCTGGCCCGCAGCGCCTTGAGATCCGCCGCGCAGGCTTTCTGCGCCGCCTGCTCCATATGGCGGAAGCGGGCCAGCACTTCCTCGCCCAGGGCGGTCAGCGCCGCGCCGCCGCCGGCCTTGCCGCCGCTTCCCGCCGTCACCAGCGGAGCGCGAAAACAGCGGTTCATCGTGTCGATCAGCAGCCAGGCGCGCTTGTAGCTCATGTTGAGCCGGCGGCCGGCGGCGGAGATCGAGCCGGTCTCGGCGATGCCCTGCAGCAGATCGGCCTTGCCCGGGCCGACCGCGATCTCGCTGCCCCGCATCAGCCGCAGGCGCAGCCGCATGCCGGCCTGGCCCATGCCGGCCTGACCCATGCCGGGTCCGGCCGCCGCCGCGGCGATCGTCTTGCGCGCTTTCCTGCGGATCGTCATGCGGCCGGTTTTAGCATGAGGCGGCCTGCTTGCGCCAAGAGCAAGAGGGGGAGAGAGGAGCGGGCCCGATGCCCGATGGCGTTCGGGCTGGCGCCCAGCGGTTTCATCGCCCGCTATCCCGGCCTGTGGAAGCGGAAGGCGGACGGACTGCACACTCCCATATGCCGGCGCCGGAATGGCCGTTTGGATTTTTTCAGCTCGCCCCGCCATGCATTCTGCGCGAGCATCGCTACAATCGGCAGGCCATGATGGCGGCGGCACAGGAGGGCGGCGATGGGGGCGGGCTGGAAGCTGTACATGTTTCTCCAGGACAACTACAGGGACCAGCACGGCTTCGCGGCTTTTTTGGGCAGCAATTTCTTCGTCGTCAACATGAAGGGGAATGCGGTGGCCGGCCAGAGCCAGATCGTGGTGCTGGAGACGCGGAACATGGTGCGCGAATACCCGATCATCGGCGAACTGACGAACGAACTGATGCTGATCGCGAAGCCCGAGGATCGCTACGCGCCGCCGCTCGCCAGCTACGTGCTGCCGACGACGCCTTACCGCGATGTCGAGGCCAGTCTGCATGCGCTGCCCGGCCTGACCCTGCCGGCTGGCGGCGACACCACGATAGCCATTTCGGCGCAGCTATCGGGCTGTTCGCTGTGCTACCGGCCGGCGACACGCGGTGTGCCGGACGTCAAGATCATCCATATCCAGCCGACCGGCCTGAGGGCCGCGCCGCCGGTGGGCGAGAAGGACAGCGTCAAGCTGCAGAACATCCTGCAGGAGAGACATGCCTGCTTTGCCGGCGACCTGAACCGCCCGACCAAGGTCTATGGCGGCAAGCAGACCGGCGACAGCCGGGCCAACATCATCCTGCTGCGGCGGGACGGCAAATGGACCCTCTTCGCGCAGCTTTATGCCCCCGCCAGCAACACCGTGGCCGGCGTCGACGTGGTGCCGCTTTACGAATGAGGGCGCCGCCGCGCCGCGGATTTTCAGCGCCGCCGCTTTGCGGTGCCCTTGCCCGGCTGCCGTGCCCCCTTGCGCGGTGCGGCCGTGCGCGGGGCGGCCCTGCCCGATTTGGCGCCGCCCGTCACGCGCGCCGTGCCTGACGCCTGGCCCAGCTTGTAGACGCGCCGTCCGACCGGACCGCGGCTGACCGCATCGCCGCTGCCCGTGGCGATGATGTTCATGTTGATGCTCTCGGTCGGCGCCGCCGGCGCGGACGGCGGGGCCGGCAGCGCGGCGGGATTGTAGCCGTCGCTGATCAATACCGGGCTCTGCGCGATCGACACCGTGGTCAGCGGATTCATCCCGCCGGGGCCGTTGGCCGGGTTCGGGAAGTTGGGGGCGGCCGGCGACAATGCTTCGGTCGGCGACGAGTCGGTGGCCGTATAGGTCTGATAGACGGTGATCACATCGGTGAGCTGCCAGCGCAGGAAATACAACGTGTCGCTGGTGGTGTTGCTCAGTTCCAGCGATTCATACTGGGTCGTCTCGGTGGAAATCGAAATCTGCTGAAAGCTGCTGGAATTGGCGCTGAGATTCGCCGACAGGCTGGCCGAGACCGGCCCCCAGCCGAAGGCGCTGCTCAGTCCCAGGCTTTTCGATACCGATTCCTCATGCGAGGAGGTGTTCTGCATGCCGGAGACCAGAGTGGTCGACACCGTTCGTTTGGTGCCCGGCGCCAGGGAATAGGAATCGCCCATGCGCTGCCAGAATTGCTCGCGCAGGATCAGATTGGCCGGCGAGGTCAGCGTGGCGCCGACGCCGACCAGCACGCGCGGCGAATCGGGCGGGATCGGCGTGTCGGTGGTGGCGCCTGGAAACAGGCCGATCTGGTTCGGCGGCAGCAGGTTGGTGGCATCGACCAGGATGGTTTCGGCGTCGGACGCATCGGACGCGCCGTCGCTCGTCGTATACAGCAGGCAGACGAAGGCGCCGGAGAAGGCGGTGCGCAAGATGTAGAAGGCGTCGGTCACCATGTTGAACAAGGTCGCGGTATTCGCCGGGAACAGCAAAGGCGGCTTTTGATCGGTGACCGTGGTGCCCAGTTCCCGCGACAGGATCTGTTCGCCGGCGGTGGTGACGCCATACATGTAGAGTGGCACCGGCAGATTGTTCTGCAGGTAGAACAGGCCGCCGGTGCTGCCGGGGCCCCAGCTTTGCGATAGCAGCGTGCCGTTCAGCGCGGCCGTCGTGTATTCATCCATCGACATCCCCTCTTAACATGGGCTTGCAGGCGCATGGCATGCGGGCGCGGCAAACCCTCGCCGCAAAGATGCCGAAACGCCTGACATCGCGCAGTTCAGCATCCCGACTCGGTCCGCGGCAAGTCATTCTGCCGCGCCCTGCCGCGCGTCTGCCTGAAATCCGCATCGTTGAATACACATGTGTGTCGCGGCGCAGATATGCCGCAGTCCGGATTTGAGAAGATGGCCGGACGGGCGGCGGCTACCGGTTGAACTGCTCGATCTGCAGTCTGACCTCGCCGGATGCGCACGGCGCCAGCGTAAAGCGGCGGCGAGCGGTGGCTCAACAGCTTTTTCCGCCGCCGCCTCAGCTCCAGTTTTTGCGCCGCTCCAGCTCGGCCTGGGTGGGCTGCTCGAAGGCGAACGAGCCGGTGGCGACGGCGCCGCCGCGCCGATAGGTGTTGATCGTCACGCCGGTGCCGGAAACCTTCGAGCCGGCCAGCGTCATGGCGGCCGGCTGCGCATCCTCGCCGAACAGCCTTTTGCCCCTGCCCAGCAGCAGCGGCATGATGAACAGCCGCATTTCGTCGACCAGGCCGGCGGCGAAGAGATGCTTCAGGAACTCGGTCGAGCCCTGGGTGAGCAGGGCGGGGCCTGCCGCGCTTTTCAGCTCGCGCAAGGCGGCGACGGCATCCGGCCCGAGATGCCGGCTGTTCTGCCAGGACAGGGCCGGCCGCGGCTGGCGGCTGGCGACATATTTGGTGACGCGGTTGAACAGATTGCCGATCCAGTCGTCCGGCCCGGCATGGGGCCAGTGCGCGGCGAAGATGTCATAGGTCTTGCGCCCGAGCAGCAGGTCGAAAGGCTCGGCCATCATCTCGCGCACGGCGGCATGGCCGACCTCGTCGAAATAGGGAAACGCCCAGCCGCCATGGGCGAAGCCGCCGACCGGGTCCTCATGCGGCCCGCCCGGGGCCTGCATCACGCCATCCAGACTGACGAACGCGCCGACGATGATCTTCCGCATTTTCGCTCTCCTTGCCTTGCAGGCGCCGCATCCTGACTGGAAGACGTCCGGCCGCGCCCCGGGCCGACAGGGGGAGGAAGGTTTTTTTTTAAGGACGGAGGCCGGGCTGCAAGGCGGCACGGCAAGGCTTAAAGGCTTAGGCCGCGGCCGCCTGAAAGCAAAACGCCCCGGTCGGAAGGCCGAGGCATTTGACGTATCAAGCAAGCCCGACTTCTCGGGGAACGGCGCGGATTATGGGGGCAGGGCGTTTTCCGCGCAAGCGGCGCTGCGAAGCGCGCGCGTCGTTGCGCGGCCGAAACCCGCTTCGGCGGCGCGGGCGGCGTCAACCGCCCCCATAAATCGCTATAATGTTCTAATTAAGAGGATGATGCCTTCCCGCTTGTGGCCGGTTTGCCGCAGCGGTCCGTGGCGGTCGGAAACGGTCGCCAGCGGTCAAAACCGGGCCGCGCTGGGCTGGAAAGCGTCGCCGCCCGGCCTCAATTACCCATGGCCGGGTTTACCACTGACCGGGCGGCAAATTGACAGGTGTATAATCGCCGCCATACTGGCGCGGAGAGGAAATTGTGCACCGCAAGAGAACGCGACGGGAGCGGTGCAAGGTGGATAGATAGATGACCGAGAAGCCGAAAACCGAAAAGCCGAAGACAGAAAAGCCGAAGACCGGGCAGATGTCCTTCCCCGAGGCCTGGGCCAAGCTGGCCCAGAAGGAGCTGGGCGAGCGGCCGCTGTCGGAGCTGATCTGGCAGACGCCGGAAGGCATCCCGGTCAAGCCGCTCTACACCGCCGCCGATCTCGAGGGCCTGGAACTCGACGGCCTGCCGATGCTGGGCGCGCTGCCCGGCTTCGAGCCGTTTACGCGCGGCGTGCGCGCCACCATGTATGCCAACCGGCCCTGGACGATCCGCCAGTATGCCGGCTTCTCCACCGCCGAGGAATCCAACGCCTTCTATCGCAAGAATCTCGCCGCCGGCCAGCAGGGCGTGAGCGTCGCCTTCGATCTCGCCACCCATCGCGGCTACGACAGCGATCATCCGCGCGTCGTCGGCGATGTCGGCAAGGCGGGCGTCGCCATCGACAGCGTCGAGGACATGAAGATCCTGTTCGACGGCATCCCGCTGGACAAGATGAGCGTGTCGATGACCATGAACGGCGCCGTGCTGCCGGTCATGGCCTGCTACATCGTCGCCGCCGAAGAGCAGGGCGTGAAGCCCGAACAGCTTTCAGGAACCATCCAGAACGACATCCTGAAAGAGTTCATGGTGCGCAACACCTATATCTATCCGCCCGGCCCGTCGATGCGCATCATCGCCGACATCATCGGCTATACCGCGCAGCATATGCCGAAATTCAACTCCATCTCGATCTCCGGCTACCACATGCAGGAAGCTGGCGCGACTGCGGTGCAGGAGCTGGCCTTCACCCTCGCCGACGGCCTCGAATACGTCCGCACGGCGATCAATTCCGGCCTCGACGTCGACGCCTTCGCCGGCCGGCTGTCCTTCTTCTTCGCCATCGGCATGAACTTCTTCATGGAAATCGCCAAGCTGCGCGCCGCGCGCTTTTTGTGGGCGAAGATCATGAAGCAGTTCGATCCGAAGAAGCCCGGCTCGCTGATGCTGCGCACGCATTGCCAGACCTCGGGCGTCTCGCTCACCGAGCAGGACCCGTACAACAACGTGGTGCGCACCGCCATCGAGGCGCTGGCCGCCGTGCTCGGCGGCACGCAGTCGCTGCACACCAACGCGCTGGACGAAGCCATCGCGCTGCCGACCGAATTCTCGGCGCGCATCGCCCGCAACACGCAGCTCATCATCCAGGAAGAAAGCTGCGTGACCAAGGTGGTCGATCCGATGGCCGGCTCGTATTACGTCGAGGCGCTGACCCATGCGCTGGCGACGCATGCCTGGGCGCTGATCCAGGAAGTCGAAAGCATGGGCGGCATGACCAGGGCGGTCGAAAGCGGCATGCCGAAGCTGCGCATCGAGGAAGCGGCGGCGCGCCGCCAGGCCCGCGTCGATCGCGGCGAGGACGTCATCGTCGGCGTCAACAAATACCGCGCGGCGCAGAACGACGTGCCGGAATTGCTGGAAGTCGACAATACCCGCGTGCGCGAGCAGCAGGTGGCGCGGCTCAAGGCCATCCGCAGCACGCGCGACAAGGCGAAGGCGGAAGCCGCCATCCGGGCGCTGGAAGAGGGCGCCGCCGGCAAGGCGAATCTGCTCGCGCTCTGCGTCGAGGCGGCGCGCGCGCGGGTCACGGTGGGCGAGATGTCGGCGGCGATGGAAAAGGTCTTCACCCGCCATCAGGCCACCATCCGCTCGATCAGCGGCGTCTACGGCGCCGCCTATGCCAATGACGAGGGCTTCATGCGGATCCAGAAGGAGATCGAGGCGTTCGCCAAGGAAGAGGGCCGCCGGCCGCGCATGCTCGTCGTCAAGCTCGGCCAGGACGGCCATGACCGCGGCGCCAAGGTGATCGCCACCGCCTTCGCCGATCTCGGCTTCGACGTCGATGTCGGGCCGCTGTTCCAGACGCCGGAGGAAGCCGCCAAGGACGCCATCGACAACGACGTGCATGTCATCGGCGTCTCCAGCCAGGCGGCCGGCCACAAGACCCTGGTGCCGCAGCTCATCGAGGCGCTGCGCGAACAGGGCGCGGGCGACATTCTGGTGATCACCGGCGGCGTCATCCCGCCGCAGGATTACGATTTCCTGAAGGCCGCCGGCGTTGCCGGCATTTACGGGCCGGGCACCAATATCCCCAAGGCGGCAAGCGAAATCCTCTCGCTGATCCGCCAGCAGCACAAGGCGGCGGCCGAGTAGGTTGCTGCCCTTGTAAGTCGGCGGCAAAAGCGCCATCTTTATCGGGCCATGACCGCTCGCGCCGCCGACATCCTGTCGCTTTGTCGCGCCAGCCGCCTGCACGCAGGCGGCTAGGCCCCGTGCGCCCGCGGCCCTGCGCCGCCTGACCGCCCGGGGCTTTCGGCCTTTCCAGTTCAACTTGTTCCATGTCGCCGCCCGCCGGCATCGCCGGCGGCGGTCCGTCGATTTGCAGGAGGTCTCCATGTCCTTTCTCGAACCGCGTCCGGCCATCACCGTGACCGATACCGATTACGAACGCCTGATCGTGCTGGCCGACCAGATCCGGCCGCGCCAGCCCGCCGTCGCCGCCATGCTGACCGCCGAACTCGACCGCGCCGCGCTGGTCGCGCCCGAGCGGATCGCCGCCGATGTCGCCACCATGCGCAGCCATGTCGTCTTCGGCTACGAGCATACCGGGCGGCCGCATTGGCTCACCATCGTCTATCCCGGCGAGGCCGATCTCGACCGCGCCTTCGTCTCGGTGGCGACGCCGGTCGGCGCCGCGCTGCTCGGGCTGAAGGAAGGGCAGAGCATCGCCTGGTCGACCGCCAGCGGCGAGCGCCGCGCCATCCAGCTGCACAAGGTCGTCTACCAGCCCGAGCGCGCCGGGCGCTACGACCTCTAGCGCCCGGTAGCCGCCGGCCGGCGCCGTTGCTAACATCCATTATCAGGCCAGCCGCCACGGGAGATCGACCATGCAGTTGCCGTTCTTCGTCACGCCCCTCTATGCGGCGCTGTGCGGCATCCTGCTGGTGCTGCTGTCCCTGCGCGTGGTCAGCGGCCGCTTCTCCCGCCGGGTCAGCCTCGGCGATGGCGGCCATGACGACCTGCGCCAGGCGGTCCGCGCCCAGGCGAATTTCACCGAATACGTGCCGCTGGCGCTGATCCTGCTGTTCCTGCTCGAACTCAGCCGCCAGGCGCCGGTCTGGGCCCTGCACCTGCTCGGCAGCGCGCTGCTGCTCGGGCGCGTCGTCCATGCCTGGGGGATTCTCTCCAGCGCGAGGATGCCGCAGCCCGGCCGCGCCATCGGCATCGGGCTGACCTGGACCACGATTTTGACCGCCGCGATCTGGCTGCTGGTCATCGCTTTGACACGGCCGCTCTAGAGCGGAAGGCGTAAACCGGGCGCGTCGATGCGGCGTTGGCCCGACACTCTGCTGGCATGGGAGGTGGACGCGCCATGGAGTTCGATTACGTGGTGATCGGCGGCGGCTCTGCCGGCTGCGTGCTGGCGCGCCGCCTGAGCGACGACGGAACCAGCCGGGTCTGCCTGCTCGAAGCCGGCCCGCCGGACGATCATATCCTCTGCCGCGTGCCGATCGGCGCCGCCGCCTTCATGCCGACCCGCTGGCACAACTGGGCCTTCGAGACCGAGCCGCAGCCCGGCTTCGGCGGCCGGCGCGGCTATCAGCCGCGCGGCAGGATGCTCGGCGGCTCCTCCGGCATGAATGCGATGATCTACATCCGCGGTCATGCCGGCGATTACGACGACTGGGCCGAACTGCACGGCGCCAGAGGCTGGGCGTTCAAGGACGTGCTGCCCTATTTCAGGCGCGCCGAGGGCAACGAGGCGTTCGGCGGCGCGTATCACAACCAGGACGGCCCGCTGCATGTCGCCGATCTGCGCTCGCCCAGCCCGGTCAGCGAAACCTTCCTGCAGGCCTGCGACGCGCTGCAACTGCCGCGCAATGCCGATTTCAACGGCCCGGAGCAGGAGGGCGTCGGCTATTACCAGGTCACGCAGAAAAACGGCGAGCGCTGGTCGGCGGCCCGGGCCTATCTGCCGCCCGAGGTGCGCGCCCGCCGCAACCTGCATATTGAAACCGATGCCCGGGTGCTGCGCATCCTGCTGGCCGGGCGCCGCGCCGTCGGCGCGATCGTCAAAAAGGGACGGAAGGAATTATCCCTGCGCGCCGCCGCCGGCGTGGTGCTGTGCGCCGGCGCGCTGCAATCGCCGCAGCTGCTGATGCTGTCCGGCATCGGCCCCGGCCCGCAGCTCAGGGACGAAGGCATCCCGGTGCTGCATGAGCTGCCCGGCGTCGGGCAGAACCTGCAGGACCATGTCGACTTCATCCTGCTCTACAAGGCCGCCACCACCGAGCTGATCGGCCTGTCGGCCGCCGGCGGCCTGCGGCTGTTGCGCGAAATCCGGCGCTGGCGCCGCGAGCGCCGCGGCCAGTTGACCAGCAATTACGCCGAGGCCGGCGGCTTCCTGCGCTCCGATCCGTCGCAGCCGCGGCCCGATCTGCAGCTTCACTTCGTCATCAGCCTGGTCGACGACCATGCCCGCAAGCTGCATCGCGGCCATGGCTACAGCCTGCATACCTGCGTATTGCGGCCGAAAAGCCGCGGCAGCGTCGGCCTGAAAAGCGCCGACCCGATGCTGCCGCCGAAGATCGATCCGCAATTCCTGACCCATCCCGACGATGCCGCCCTGCTGCTCAAGGGCGTCAAGCTCGCCCGCCGCATCATGGCCGCCGCCCCCTTCCAGGCCCTGCGGCCGCAGGAGCTTTATACCGCCGGCATCGAAAGCGACGATGCCCTGCTGGGCGAAATCCGCAAGCGCGCCGATACCATCTACCATCCGGTCGGCACCTGCCGCATGGGCGCCGCCGACGATCCCGGCGCGGTCGTCGATGCGGCGACGCTGCGCCTGCGCGGCCTGGACGGCCTGTGGGTCGCCGACGCCTCGGTCATGCCCGCGCTGATCGGCGGCAACACCAACGCGCCGACCATCATGATCGCCGAGAAGGCCGCCGATCTGATCCGCGCGGCCGAGCCGCCGGCCGGGGCCTAGCGCCCCGCCATGCAGCTTATCGGACGGTAACCTTCCCGGATAGTAACCTTCATCCTTGGCGCCAATCTGCCATAAACGGAGGCGGCGCAACGGAATCGGGACGGATGATGGCGCAGATTCTCTTGGTCGAAGATGAAATCCTGCTGCGCGACAGCCTGCAGCTGATGCTGCAGACCGCGGGCCATTCCGTCGTTACCGCCGAGAACGGCGCCAGGGCCCTGGACCAGGCGGCCCGGCATGACGGCTTCGATGTCGTCATCACCGATATCCTGATGCCGGAAACCGACGGGCTCGAGGCCATCATGCTGCTGCGCCGGAACAGCAGGAATGTCCGCATCGTCGCCATATCGGGCGGCGGCCGCACCCGCAACATGGACCTGCTCGAATATGCCAAGTCCTTCGGCGCCGATGCCGTGCTGGCCAAGCCCTTCCGGCCCGATCAGCTTCTCGCCGCCATCGACCGGGTGCTCGGCAGCGTGATGTGATGCCGGGCGAGGTGGTCACCCCCTTCCGGCCGGCAAGCGGCAAGGCTGGCGCCGCCACCCGATCCGTTCGGCCAAACGCCGCGCCGGCGGATCTGCGCAGCTATGTGCTCGGCCTGCCCAACCCTGCCCAGGTGCTCGCCGCCATGGCGGCGGGCTTCGAATGGGTCAATGGCGTCATGGTGGAGCCCCCGGTCGACCTGCCGGGCCCGATGATGCGCTTCGATCTCAACGATCTGTATCGCGATCTGTAACCGCCGGCCGTACCGCGGCATCGCCATCCAGGATTTCGCGCAGCTTGGCGGCGAGGTCGTGGTTGCGGAATGGCTTCCACAGCAGATGCACGCCCTCCCGGTCGTCGAGAATGCCATTCTCGGCATAGCCTGAAATATGCAGGATCTTCTGCGACGGCTTGTCCTGCAGCATATGCAGCGCCATTTCGCGGCCATTCATGCCGCCCGGCAGTATGATGTCGCTGACGACGAGATCGAAGGATTGCCGGGCGAAGGCATCCAGGCCCTCCGCCGCCATGGCGACAGCGGTGACCACGTAGCCGAGGCCGCTCAGCAGAGCGACGGTGTGGCGCCGCACCATCTCGTCGTCCTCCACCAGCAGAATCCGCTCGCTGCCGCGAGGGGCGGGCGAGGGGTGCGCGGCAGGCGCGGCGGCGGCGTCCGCTGCCGGCGCTTCGGCCCTGGCGCGCGGCAGATAGAGCGTCACCGTGGTACCGATCCCGGGCTCCGACTGAAGCTGGACATGGCCGCCGGATTGCTTGACGAAACCATAGACCATGGGAAGCCCCAGGCCGGACCCCTTGCCGAGCTCCTTGGTGGTGAAGAAGGGTTCGAAGACGCGGGCGGCGACCTCGCGCGGCATGCCGGTGCCGGTATCGCTCACCGTGACGGTGACGTAATCGCCCGGCTGCATTTCGCGGATCTGCCGCGCCGCCGCCTCGCTCATCGTCAACTGCCCGGTTTCGATATCGAGGCGGCCGCCTTGCGGCATGGCATCGCGCGCATTGATCGCCAGATTCAGGATCGCCGTCTCGAACTGGCCCGGATCGACCAGGGCAGGCCACAGCTTCTCGCCGCAATCGAGGTTGATGGTGATCTGCGCGCCCAGGCTATGCTGCAGCAGCGGCTGCAGCGCAAGCAGCGTCTGATTGACGTCGATGACGCCGGGGTCCAGCGTCTGCCGCCGCGCGAAGGCCAGGAGCCGCTGGGTCAGCTCGGCCGCCTTCTCGGCGGCGTCGCGCGCCAGAACGGCCACCCGCGCCAGCGGTTCGCTGCCGTCCAGCCGGCTCGCCAGCAGGTCGGTATTGCCGAGGATCACGGTCAGCAGGTTGTTGAAATCATGCGCGATCCCGCCGGTGAGCTGGCCGATGGCATCCATCTTCTGGGCCTGCCGGAGCTGCTCTTCCATCTCGTGGCGCTTGGTCACATCGCGGAAATAGACCGCCAGGCCCGCCTTGTGCGGGAAGGCGCGCACTTCGAACCAGGCCTCGAACGGCGGATAGAAGACCTCGAATTCGCGCGGCCGCCTCTGCGTCATGACGGTATGCAGCTCGGTCCATGCCACGGTATCGCGGGCGTCGGGGAAGGCGTCCCACAGCATCCGGCCGATCAGCTCCCCGCCGGAGCCTAAGATCCGCTCGGCGCGCGGGTTCAGATAGGTGAAGCGGAAGGCATCGTCGAGGGTATAGAAGGCATCCGACATGGTGCGGAAGATCGCTTCGATATCCTGGCGCCCCTGCTCGGCGGCAGCGGCCATGGCCGCCAGCCGTTCCTCATTGCGTTTCGAGTCCCGCTGCCAGCCGCGGACGATGCGAAAGGCCAGGGCCGACAGGCCGATCGCAACCGCCATCATGATGGCGGCCAGCACGGCCAGCTGGATGGATTCCTGACGCCAATGGGCGAAAACATCGCGTTCGGCAAGGCCGACGAAGACGACGAGATTCCGGCCGGGCACTTTCTGATATGCGGCGAAGCGGCGCAGGCCGTCCACCGCGGCGGGCGTCTCGAAGGTGCCTGCGGGGGATTTGGGGAGCAATTCGCTGAAGACTGGCAGGCGGCTGAAGTCGAAGGCGAATAATTCGGGATTGAACGGGGTGCCGGCGATCAGGCGGCCGTCGGTGCGCAGCAGCCCGATGGTGCCGTGGGTGCCGAGGCGGATCAGGTCGTAGGTATTCTGGAAGGTTCCAAGCGCCATCACCGCGATGAGGGCGCCGGCGAAGCGGCCCTTGGGGTCCTCCAGCCGGCGTCCCATGCTGATGATCCACCTGTTCTTGGCATGGTCGATCCGGCCGACCGCCGTCGTGCCGATCGCCATCGCCGTGCCCGGCATGTCGCGCAGCCTGTGGAACACGTTGCGGTCGGAAAAATCGATGCCGTCGACCTGCTCGGCGGTGGAGGAATGCCGCAAACGCCCGGCGGCATCCACGATATAGAAGGCATAGATGTTCGGCTGCAGCGGCAGCCGCTCGCGCAGGATGCGATGAACGAAAGGCCGGTAGGCGGGATCGTTCAGGCGGGCGGTATCGAGCTGATTGAGAATGCCCAGCAGCGCCTGGTCGGTCGCCGCCATGGTCTGCAGGGCATGTTCGGACATCAGCTTGGCAAGGTTCTGCGTGTCCCGATAGGCCTGATCGCGGGTTTCGCGATAGTCCAGCAGGATCGAATAGCCGACCAGGCCGAAGACGGCGAAGAGCAGCGCGGCGCAGATGCCGACGGTCAGGCGCGAGACCGACCAATGATAGAGGAGTTTCATGATATCAGGAGAGGCGGTGGATCGTCGTGAGTTTCCGCCATTTTATCCCTGCCACCCGGTCGGCATAAGTTAAGGTCCGGTAAGCATCGGCCGCCCCGCGCGCCGCATGGAACGGGCGGCGCCCGGCCGGAATGACGAATGGATAGGACGGCTTAGCTGCCGCTTTCCTTCCAGGTCACGGTGTAGAGATCGAAGCGGCGGTCCTTCAAATTGCGCACCGTGCCGCTCTGGCGGGCGGTGACGAGGCTTTCGAGCTGCAGGTCGGCGATCGCCACCATTTCGACATTCGGCGTGGTGTCGGCGGCGATGCCGTCGCGGGCGAAGGCGAAGTCGCAGGGCGTCAGCACGCAGCTCTGGGCATATTGGATATCCATGTTCTCGACATTCGGCAGGTTGCCGACATTGCCCGCCATGGCGACATAGCACTGATTCTCGACGGCGCGCGCCTGGGCGGAATAGCGCACCCGCAGATAGCTCTGGCGTTCGTCGGTGCAGAACGGCACGAACAGGATTTGCGCGCCCTGATCGGCCAGATGGCGCGCCACTTCGGGGAATTCGGCGTCGTAGCAGATCATCACGCCGATCGGCCCGCAATCGGTCATGATGGTGTCCATGCTTTTGCCGCCGGTGATGTTCCACCAATAGCGCTCGTTCGGCGTCGGATGCAGCTTGCGCTGCTCGTGGATCGCGCCGTCGCGCAGGCAGACATGGCAGATGTTGTAGACCTGCCCGTCCGCGTCGCGGGTCGGATGCGAGCCGCCGATGATGTTGATGTTGTAGCCGACCGCCAGTTCGCCGAGCATCGCCTTGATCCGGTCGGTATAGGCGGTCAGCGCCGCGATCGCCTCCGCCGGCGGCACATGCCGGTTCTCGATCGACAGAAGCTGCAGGGTGAACAGCTCGGGGAAGACGACGAAATCCGCCTTGTAATCGGCGACCGCGTCGACGAAATACTCGACCTGGCGGGCGAATTCCTCGAACGAGGCCACCGCGCGCTGCTGGTATTGCACGCAGGCCACGCGCACCAGACTCAGGCGCGGCAGCATCGGCGCCGCCACCACTTCGGCCTCCTCGGCGATCTGCGGATTGCGCCACAGCATATGCGTGCCGAAGCCGCGCGATTCGTGATCGGTGCCGAGATAGCCGCGCAGCACGCCGATCGGCTCGAAGCCGTTGCGCAGCTGGAAATTGATCACCGGATCGCGCAGGCGGCCTTCGCGCACCAGTTCGACATAGCGCTCGGCCGAGCCGACCTGGCTCCAGCGCCGGTTCAGCCCGGGCATGCGGCCGCCGAAGACGATGCCCTTCAGATGCAGGCGCTGGCAAAGCTGCTTGCGGGCGTTATACAGCCGCTGGCCGATGCGCAGGCCGCGGTAATCGGGATCGACGCAGACCTCCATGCCGTAGAGGTAATCGCCGTTCGGATCATGCCGCGAGCCATAGCCGCGGCCGGTGATGGTGGCCCAGTCATGCGGCGCCAGCGCCAGCGCCTCGCCGATGCGGAAGGTGGCGCAATAGCCGACGATGGCATCGTCATAGACGGCGACGAACTGGCCTTGCGGAAAATGATGCTGATGGCCGCGCAGCTGCGCTTCCGAATAGGTGCCGTCGCTGCCCAGGGCGGCATAGACCTTGGCGGTCAGCGCGCGGATCTTCGGGATGTCCGCCGGCGCCGCCTGGCGCAGCACCAGCTTGGGTTTGGTCGGCTCGTTCATCGCAGACTCGTTTTTTCTGATTGTTCTGTGCGGCGGAACGGCAAGCAGGAAGGCGCATGGCGAGCGCCATGGCGGGAAAAGACGGAGCCCGGAATGCCGGTCCTAGGTCTCATGAGGAGGTGGGTCGCCCGCCGGCTGCCTGGGGGGGAGGGGCGGCGGGCGACCCGGGAACAGGGCCTGCTGAGAGGGGGCCTGTTGAATGAGAATGACTGTGGCCGACAAAAACGGCGGAATTGAGGCGGAAGCCCGGGCCGCGCCGCGAATCCCGCCGCAGCGCCGGTAAATGCCGCATTATCAAAGGCTTAGAGGAGGGGCCTAGATTTCAAGGCGGTCCGCGGGGCGGAATTCCCGTTTCTGGGCCGCGATGCGGAACGGCGCGTTGGCGGCGCCATAGCCGCCGTACCGGCGCCGCTCGACGACCTCGAAAAAGAACCCCTCGCCGTAATTCCGGCTGTAGATCTGGAAATATTCGCCGCCGGCATCGCGGTCGTAGAGGATGTTTTCCGACCGCAGGCGGTCGAGCAGCGCGGGCTCGAGGCCGAAGCGGACGCCGATATCGTCATAGTAGTTCGGCGAAATCGTCAGCGGGTGGAAGCCGTTTGCCTTCAGCGCCGCGACCGTGCGGAAGATGTCGTCCGTGGCGAAGGCGAGGTGCTGCACGGCCGAGCCGAAGCTTTCGGCGATGAAGCGGCCGGCAAGCGTGCGGTGGTTTTCGGCGCCGTTGAGCGTGATGCGCAGGCTGCCGGTTTCGTTCTCGATCACCTGGCTGCGGACCAGGCCGGCCGGATCGACGATATCCACCATCGGCGTCTTCCGTGTCGCGAAGATCGATGTGTAGAACAGAATCCAGGTCAGCATCTCCTCGTAATTCATCGACTGCGCGATATGGTCGATGGCGGCCAGCCCGGCAGGGGCGATGCCGGCCGCATCGGCGACCGGTTCGAACTCGATCTCCCAGACGCGGGCGAGGTCGCTCTTGCCGTCGATGAAATGCATCACGCCGCCCCCCACGCCGCGGATCGCCGGGATGCTGAGTTCGCCGGGTCCGACCGGCTGCTCGAAAGGCTCCGCGCCGAGGGCGCGGGCGCGCTGCATGGTGTCCCGCGCGTCTTCGACGCGCAGGCCGATATCGCAGACGGACGTGCCGTGCATCAGATAGGCGGCATGGGCAAAGCCCTCGCGCTCGGTATTGATGATCAGGTTGATGCCGCCCTGGCGCCAGAGCGTGACATCCTTCGATTTGTGGCGGCCGGCCTTCCGGAAGCCGAGCGTGCGGAACAGGGTTTCCAGTTCGGCTGCCTCGCTCTCGTCGGCGGCGAACTCGACGAATTCGATGCCCTCGGTGCGGATGCGGTCGGGGATCGCCGGTCCCGGCATGCGGATGCCGGGCTCCTCGCGGCAGACGCGGTCCATCAGGTTGACAAGCGAACGCTTGCCGTCGATGGCGATGACTTTTGGCGAGCCGGCGCGGAACTGGTCGTTGAAGATCTCGAGCGACAGCACGCCGTCATAGCCGGTGGCGGCCACGGCGCGCATGAAATCGACCACCGGCAGGTCGCCCTGGCCCGGCATGTTGCGGTAATGCCGGCTCCAATGCAGAAGATCCATCTCGATCAGCGGCGCATCGGCGACCTGCACGATGAAGATCTTGTCCTTCGGGATCGAGCGGATCGACGCGACATCGATCCTGCGTGCCAGGGTATGGAAGGAATCGAGAATCAGGCCGATATTGGGATGATCGGCGCGGCGCACGATCTCCCAGGCGTCGCGATGGTCGCTGATGTGCCGGCCCCAGGCGAGCGCCTCGTAGCCGACGCGCAGGCCGCGCCGGGCGGCGCGTTCGCCGAGTTCGTGGAAATCCTCCGCCGCGCGGTCGATGCCGCCCAAGGCCAGCGGCGAGACATTGGAGCAGACCAGCATCAGGTCGGTGTCGAGGTCCTGCATGACGTCGAATTTGCGTTCGGCGCGGTCGAATATGCGGCTGCGCTGCGGCTCGGGCATGCCTTCGAAATCGCGGAAGGGCTGGAACAGCGTCACCTGCAGGCCGGCATCGCGCACGATGCGGCCCACCTCGCGCGGCGTGCCGTCGAAGGCGAGGAAATCCGCCTCGAAAATCTCCACGCCCTCGAAACCGGCGGCGGCGATCGCCTGCAGCTTCTCGGTAAGCGTGCCGCTGATGGTGACGGTGGCGATCGAGGTTTTCATGGTCGTGCCTCCCTCAGCGGCGAGCCGTCTCCGCAATGAGCGAACCAGTTAGTACATAATAGTCCGGCAGGCTGCCGAGTCAAACAGGCCCCGCCGGCCTATGCCGGCGATTTCAGCACGTTGCGCAGGACCATCTCGACGACATGGCCGCGTAGGGCGGCCAGCGCCTTTCTGGAGGAGAGATCGACGCGGAAAATCTGCGAAAAGGTCGCCCGGTTGGAGACGTTGAAGAAGCAGAGCGCGCTGATCTGCCAGTGCAGGTCGATGGCGCTCAGCCCCTTGCGGAACACGCCTTCCTGCAGGCCGCGCTGATAGACGCGTTCCAGCTCGCCGATCGCCGAGACGTTCAGTTCCTGGATGGTCTTCGAACGGGCGAGATAGGCGCCATGGTGGATATTCTCGATCATCACCAGGCGGATGAAGGCCTCGTTGGAGGTATGATGGTCGAAGGTGAATTCGACCAGCCGGCGCAGCGCCTCGACGGGGCGGAGATGCTCGAGATCGAGCTGCGCTTCGGTGGTGCGGACCTTGCGATAGGCTTCCTCGAGCACGGCGAGGTATAGCCCTTCCTTGTCGCCGAAATAGTAGTAGATCATCCGCTTGCTCGAGCCGGTCTTGGCGGCGATCTCGTCGACCCGCGCCCCGGAAAGGCCGTTCTGCGCGAATTCGCGCATGGCGACCGCGATGATGTCCTGCTTGGTCGCCTCTGGGCTGCGGGGCTTGCGCGGCGGGCGGGTCCGGCCAGCTTTCGATATGTCATTCATCGGCGTGCATGTCCCCGCGAATTCCCCATCCGTCGTTTCGGCCGGCGCCAAGGACCGCGTCTGCCGCAGCCGCCGGACCGCCGTCTTGCATACTCTAAGGCGACGAAAAGAAACAGGATTTGCTGCTGCCGGCCGGCCGCGGGCCTTATTGTGTGGCGCCCGCATTGACTAAACTAACTATTCCGTACATTCTGAGTCTAGAGCCGTTCTGGAGGAAATGTGCCGGCCCAGCACGACAATTGCGTGGCATTGCTGCGAGGCGTGATTGCCGCACATCCGAATGCGCGGATGCCGGCGGGCGGCCCGCCTCTGCTCGTCGGCCTGATCGGCCGCGGCATCCAGGCCTCGCGGTCGCCGGTCATGCATGAACGCGAAGCCGCAAGGCTCGGGCTCAGCTGCTCTTATCTGCTGATCGATTTCGACCGCCTGCAACTGACGGATGACGCCCTGCCGGCGGTCCTGTCCGCCGGCGCGGCGGCCGGCTTTCAAGGCTTCAACGTCACCCATCCCTTCAAACAGCAGATCGTCCCGCATCTCGATGCGCTGTCGCCGGACGCCGCGGCGATCGGCGCGGTGAACACGGTGGTCATCGCCGGCGGACGGACCACCGGCCATAACACCGATAGCTGGGGCTTTGCCGAAAGCTTCCGCAGCGGCCTGGCCGGGGTCGCTCTCGGCAAGGCGGTGCTGTTCGGCGCCGGCGGCGCCGGCGCGGCGGTCGCGCATGCCCTGATGGAACTCGGCGTTCAGGATCTGGCCGTCATCGACAGCGACGCGGCCCGGGCGCAGGCCCTCGCCGCGCGCCTGCAGGCCGTCTGGGGCGCGCGCGTGCATGCGGGCGAGGATGCCGCGGCGGCGCTCGCCGCGGCGGACGGGGTCGTGAATGCCACCCCGGTCGGCATGGCCAAGTATCCCGGCACGCCATTTCCGGCGGCGCATCTGCAGGCCCGCCATTGGGTGGCGGAGATCATATACTTTCCCGACGAGACCGAATTGCTGCGCTGCGCGCGCGCCAGAGGCTGCCGGGTCTTGAGCGGCACCGGCATGGCGATCGGCCAGGCGGTGCGGGCATTCGAGCTGTTTACCGGCCGCAAGCCGGACATGCAGGCCATGGCCAGTCATTTCGAGGCGGCGGCTTGAACCAGCCCGGGACGCCGCAGCTATTGGAAGGATCAACTCGGGCGTAAATCACCGCAACCGGCGGTCAGAAAAAGGGAGGAATTACAATGACACAGCACACCACGCGCCGCAGCTTTCTCGCGGCCAGCGCCGCTGCCGCCACCGCCGCAACGGTTGGCGTGAGTTTTCCGGCCCTGGCGGCCGGCAAGCCGAAGCTGCGCTTCTCGGCGGTCTTCTCCGAACAGGATATCCGCGCCGAAATGATGAAGAAATTCGCCGACGCGATCGCCGGCGATTTCGCGTTCGAAGGCTATTACGGCGGCAATCTGTTCAAGCAGGGCACCGAACTCGTCGCGCTGCAGCGCGGCAACCTGGAAATGGGCAATATCGCGCCGCAGGACATCTCCAAGCAGCTTCCGGCCTGGTCCATCCTGACCGCAGCCTATCTTTTCCGCGATGCCGACCATCTGCGGAAATTCTTCGCCAGCGACCTCGGCGCGGAAATGAAGCAGATGACCGAGGACAAGCTCGGCGTGCGCATTCTGGGGCCGACCTATTTCGGCGCCCGCCAGGTCGGGCTGAAGCCGGACAAGAAGATCACGACGCCGGCCGACATGGCCGGCATCAAGCTGCGCATGCCGCCGGGCGAGACCTGGCAGTTCCTCGGCGAGGCGCTCGGCGCCAATCCGGTCGCCATGGCCTATGCCGAAGTCTATACCGGCCTGCAGACCGGCGCGATCGACGGCCAGGACAATCCGCTGCCGAATGTCGAGAACATGAAGTTCTATGAGGTGATGTCGCAGATCGTGATGACCTCGCATCTGGTCGGCTTCGATTTGCTGACGGTGTCGAACAAGGTCTGGAAAGGCATGGCGCCGGACGTGCAGAAGCGCTTCCAGGCGGCGGCCGATTCCGCCATCGACTTCTCGACCAAGAAGCATCTGGCGCGCGAGAAGGATCTGGTCGCCTTCTTCAAGAGCAAGGGCCTGAAGATCTACGAGCCGGATCAGGCGGCGTTCCGCAAATACGCCCAGGAGAAATACCTGAAATCCGATCTGGCCAAGGACTGGCCGAAAGGCATGGTCGACAAGATCAACGCGCTCTAACAGAGTAGATGGCGCCCTGGCGGGACATGCCGCCAGGGCCTTCGTTTGCCAGTCAGCGGAGATCGGCCTTGCATCCAACCCTGCTCCGGATCGGCGGCTGGCTTTACCGCCGCGCCGAAAACATCCTTGCCGCGATGCAGCTGGCGATGTTCGTCGCCTTCATCCTGCAGATCGCCTTCCGCTACCTGATGAACTTCCCGATCGGCTGGACCAATGAAATCAGCGTGGTGCTGTGGATCTGGCTGCTGCTCTGGGGCGCGGCCTTCGTGTTGCGCGAGGACGAGGAAATCCGTTTCGACCTCATCTATGCCGGTGCCGGGCCCAGGCTGCGCCGCGCGATGCTGCTGCTCTCGGCGGCGGCGCTGATCGTGCTGTACGGCCTGTCCTTTCCAGCCGCTTTCGACTACGTCACCTTCATGAAGGTGGAGAAGACGGCCTATCTCGGCATCCGCTTCGACTGGCTGTTCTCGATCTACATTGTCTTCGTCGCCGGCGCGCTGATCCGCTATCTGTGGCTCGGCTGGCGCGCCATCCGCGGCTCGACCCCGGCGGCGACAACCCCGGCGGAGGCAGCGGATCGTCCATGACTCTCGCCAGTCCTTTCTCGGTCTCGATCGTAACGATCTCCGTCCTCGCCCTGCTCGGGCTGCCGATCGGCCATGCCATGATCGCCGGCTCGATCCTGTATCTGCTGCTCGCCGGGCTCGACATGGGCACCGCGGCCGAGCAGCTGCTGAACGGGCTCTATTCGAACTACATCATTCTCGCGGTGCCGCTGTTCATTCTGGCCGCCGAACTGATGAATATCGGCTCGATGACCGACCGCATGCTGCGGTTCTGCAATGCCATCGTCGGCCGTTTTCGCGGCGGCCTCGCCCAGGTCTGCGTGCTGCAGGCGATCATCTTCGCCGGCATGTCCGGCTCGGCCATCGCCGATGCCGCCGGGCCGGGAAAGATGATGTTCAGCATGATGACGGCAGACGGCAAATACCGTTCCAGCTTTGCCGCCGCGCTGATCGCCGCCACGGCCGTCATCGGCCCGATCATCCCGCCTTCGATCCCGATGATCATTTACGCCCTGGTTTCGGATGCCTCGATCGGCTACCTCTTCCTCGGCGGCGTGGTTCCCGGCCTTCTGATGGCGGGCGGCCTGATGGTCATGGTGTTCCTGAGCGCGCGGCGGGAGAAGCTGCCCGTCGAGCCGCCGGTTCCGCTGCGCAAGCTGCCGGGCATCACCTGGCGCGCTTTTCCCACCTTGATGATGCCGGTGGTGCTGCTCGGTGGCATCTATAGCGGCGTGGCGACGCCGACCGAAGCCGCCGCCGTCGCCGCCGCCTATGCGCTCGTCATCTCGGCGTCGCTCTATCGGGCGGTCAGCCTGAAAGCCTTCTACCGTTCGATCCTCGACAGCGCCCGCACCTCGGCCTCGATCGGCATGCTGATCGCCGGCGCCCTGGTGTTCAACTACGTCGTGACCGTCGAGAACATCCCGGAGTCCATCAGGCATCTGCTCGTCGCCTGGCAGCTGTCGCCGCTGACCTTCCTGATCCTGGTCAATATCCTGCTGCTTGTGCTCGGCTGTATCCTCGAAGGCACCACGATCCTGCTGGTCGTCGTGCCGGTGTTGATTCCGACCGCCAAGAGCCTCGGCATCGACATGGTGCATTTCGGCGTCGTCGTCGTCGTCAACATCATGATCGGCCTGATCACGCCGCCCTACGGCCTGCTGCTCTTCGTCATGACGCGGATTTCCGGCGTGCCGATCCGCGACACGGTCCGCGACGTCATTCCCTTTCTGCTTGCGCTGCTCGGCGCGCTGGCGCTGATCACGCTTATTCCAGACCTCGTGCTCTGGTTCCCCCGGTTGCTGGGCTACCAGGGCTGATCGCATTCATTGCAAGGAGATGCCGCCGTGACGACTCTCAAGCCGATCTTCATCCTCAACGGGCCGAACCTGAACCGTCTGGGAAAACGCGAGCCCGAAATCTACGGCCATACGACCCTGGCGGAGGTGGAGGCGATGTGCCGCGCGGCGGCCGGCGAGCATCCGGTGCGCTTTCACCAATCGAACATCGAAGGCGAGATCATCAACTGGGTTCATGAGGCGATCGACGGCGGCGCCGGCATCATCATCAATCCGGCGGCGTTCACCTTCACCTCGATCGCCATCCTGGATGCGCTGAAGATGTTCAACGGGCCGATCATCGAACTCCACATCTCCAATATCCATCGCCGCGAGGCCTATTATCACAATTCCCTGGTCTCGAAGGTGGCCACCGCCGTGATCGCCGGCCTGGGCGCGAAAGGCTACGGCTTTGCGGTGGAGGCGATGAAGGATTTGCTCGGGCGCTGACGGGCGGCGCGGCCTGGCCGGTATCGGGGCGCTTAAACCGCTGCCGCTCCGGGCGAATTCCGCCCTGTCCATCTGCGGCGTCATGGTAACAATCGTAAACGGCTGAGCTGTTTGAGTTTTTTCAGCCGCTCCGATAGAGTCGCCGGCCATGAGCGACCCGCCTGCCATGCTGCGTCTGGGCTTAGCGGCTGGCGGCCTGCGCCAGGCGCGGCGGCATCCGCTGCTGCAATCGGGCCATCGGGCCCGGCGCCATCGCGAACGGCTTGCCCTGCTGCGCCCGAACGGGACGGGTGCCGCGGCCAGCGGCTGGCTTTGCCTGACCGCCTTCGAAGACGGGGCGGCCGCCGCGCCGGCCCAGAGAGAAATTCAACGAGAGATTCAACGAGAAATCCGGCGCGAAATCCTGTCCGTGGTGCCGCAATCCTGCGCCGCGGGCGAGGCGCCGGCCGACCTGCCGGCCCTGCGCCAGGTGGCGCAGGGCGAGGCGAATGTCTCGGTTCTGCGGCTGGACGGCGACAGCGTGCCGCTCGAGGCGCAGTTCGTCAGCGCAACCTGGCGGCATGGCAGACAGGCAGCGGCCTACGAGGAACTCGTACTGACGGCGCCGCCCGGCGCGGCGGCGCGGCTGACGGCGCTCGGCGCGGCGCTGGCTTGCGACCTGCCGGTGCAATGGTGCGGCGGCCCGCCGCTGCTGGCTGCCGCGGCACGCCTTGGCGTGATCGTGCCGCCGCCGCTGCGCGCCGGGCAGATTCCCTTCGCCATCGACGACGAGGCGGCCAGCACCGGCGCGGCTTTCATCGCCGGCGCGCGGCATTGCCTGGCGCAGTTCGATGCCAATATCCAGCCGGTGCTGTGCAACCGCGACGCCGAGGGCGTGCATCAGATGCGCGTCGCCTTGCGCCGCCTGCGCTCGATCCTCGCCACCTTCAAGGCGATCCTGCCGCCGGAGACTCTTCTGCCGCTGAAGGAAGAGCTGCGCTGGCTGAGCGAGCCGCTCGGCAAAAAACGCGATCTCGATGTCTTCCTCGCCGAGACGCTGGCGCCGCTGCGGCAGACGCTGGAGCGGCAGGGCAGCCGGCTGCCGGCGCTCGCTCATCTCGCCGCGGTGCTGGAAGATCGCCGTGAGGCCGCGCAGGTCGCGCTCGAATCGGCGCTGCTTGCGCCGCGCTGCGCTGCCTGGCGGCTCGGCTTCGCGCATCTGCTGGACGATTTGGAGCAGAGCATCGCCGCCGGCGGCAAGAGCGGGCGGCCGGAAATCCTGCAGATGCCGGCGCGCCAGTTCGCCGCCCGGCTGTTCCGGAAGCGCCGCGAGAAGATCAAGGCGCTGGGCGATCGGCATGCGCGCCTGCCGCCTGCCGAGCTGCACCAGCTGCGCATCCGCGCCAAGAAGCTGCGCTATGCGGCGGAATTCTTCCGCCCCTTCTTCGGCCGCAAGGAAATCCGGCGCTTCATCGAGGCGCTGGCCGAATTGCAGGACCGGCTCGGCGTGCTCAACGATGCCGATATCGGCGGCAGCCTGGTGCGCAACATCCTCGATGCGCCGGAGCGCGATGCGGCCGCGGCGGCGCTGGCCGGCTGGTTCGCCGGCCGCGAGCGGCTGCAATTCGATCATCTGGGCGAGGCCTGGGAGGCCTTCGCCGCCGTCAAGCCGTTCTGGAAGGACGCGCTGAAAGGCTGACGGCGGGATCGGGCGGGCCTAGCGCGGCCGGCGCAGCGCGATGCCGAGGCAGATCAGCCAGCCGATCACGGTCCAGCCGCCCAGGCCGTTGGCGACCAGGATGCGCTGGCGCCAGGGATGGCGGCTCCGCCAGGCCAGCAGGCTGGGGAAGAAATAGACGGTCGCGGCCAGCAGCAGGCCGACAATGGTGGGAAATCCGGCACCCATGCCGCACCTTATGGCGGTTCGACGGCCCCGGTCAAACCGTTGGCTTGGCGCCGGAAATCGCTATAGTTCGGCGCAGATTCAGGCCCGTTTCGCTTTGGGCGCCAGGCAGGGGAATTCGCATCATGCCGCTCCACACCAAGCTCGTCACCGTTTTCGGCGGCTCCGGCTTCATCGGCCGCTATGTGGTCAAGCGGCTGGTCCAGCATGGCGCGCGGGTGCGCGTCGCGATCCGCCGGCCGGACGAGGGATTGTTCCTCAAGCCGCTCGGCAGCGTCGGCCAGATCGATATCGTGCAGGCCAATATCCGCTCGCCCCGCTCCGTGCAGGCCGCCGTCGCCGGCGCCGATGCGGTGATCAACTGCGTCGGCATCCTGTACGAAACCGGTCCGCAGAAATTCGCCAGCGTCGTCGCCCGCGGCGCCGAAGCCGTCGCCTTCTGCGCCAGGGAAGCCGGGGTCAAGCAGCTCGTGCATGTCTCGGCGATCGGCGCCGATGCGCAAAGCCGCTCGCGCTATGCCCAGGCCAAGGCCGCCGGCGAGGCAGGCGTGCGCAAGCATATGCCGCAGGCGACCATCATGCGTCCCTCCGTGGTATTCGGCCCGGAGGACCAGTTCTTCAACCGCTTCGCCGCGATGGCCAGCCTCTCGCCTTTCCTGCCGCTGGTCGATGGCGGCAAAACCAGGTTCCAGCCGGTCTATGTCGGCGATGTCGCCGAGGCGATCGTGCGCGCGCTGACCGATCCTGCCGCGGCCGGCCAGACCTACGAGCTGGGCGGACCGAAGGTCTACAGCTTCCGCGAGCTGCTGCAGCTTACGCTGCAGGAGATCAAGAAGAAGCGGCTGCTGCTGTCGCTGCCGGGCGCGCTGCTCAAGCCCGCCGCCTGCCTGATGGAATTGCAGCCGATCTTCGCGCCGCCGATCACGCGCGATCAGATCGACCTGTTGAAGTCGGACAATGTCGTCAGCCCCGGCGCCAGGACGCTGGCCGATCTCGGCATCCAGCAGGCGACGCCGGTGGAAGGCACCATCGAAGGCTATCTCTTCCGCTACCGTCGCGGCGGCGGCCGCTTCGAGCCGCGCGTCAGCTGATCCTCAGGCCTGGCCGTCCAGCGCGCCGCGCCAGCGCCGGCCGCCGGCGATCCGCCGGCCGTCGCTCAGCGTGACGGTGAAATCGCCGCTGTCGTTGGTCTCGCTCGCCCGCACATGCCGGCGGTTGACCAGCCGCGAGCGGTGAATCCGGACGAAGCCGCGCGCCGCCAGTTCGCGCGCCGCCGCCGCCAGGGTCTGCCGCTGCAGCAGGCTTTTCCCCGGCAGATGCAGCTCGACATAATTGCCGGCCGCCTCGATCCATAAAATTTCCGCCGGATCGACGAAGATGCGCCGCGCGCCGTCGCGGATTTCGATCCGGCCGCCGGGCGCGGCTGCGGCCGTGGCGGCTGCCGGCACCGCGACGATGGCGGGTTTGCGCAATGCCGCCGCCAGCAGCCAGGCGCCCAGCACCATGCCGGCATAGGCCAGCGCATCCTTGCGGCCTTCATAGATCAGCGTCGCCAGCAGCCGGTCCCGGCCGATCGCATAGGCGCCGCCGAATAGCGGATAGAGAAGCACGCGCAGCAGCGTCATGCCGCCGATATGCACTGCGCCGAAGGCCGCGAGCCCGGCAAGGTGGCCGGCCAGCATGCGGGGCCAGCCGATCCGGCGCGGATCCAGCCGGCCCGCCCAGGCGAAGACGAGCGGCGTCAGCGCGAAGATGATGACGATGCTGCTGGCTTCGTTCAGCGCGAAGGGCCAGAACGGCCCGGCGGCGCCCGTGCGGCCGGCTTCCATCCAGAAGGAGGAGGCGACGACCGCCGAGACGATCAGCAGGATGCCGGCATAGGTTGCCCAGATCCAGAGCGGAAAGCGGAAGCGGCGCCGGGGGCCGCTGCCGGCGCGGTTTTCCGCGCCGTTTGTCGTTGCGTCAGGCGCGCCGTTGACCGCGTCATGCGCCGCGCCGTTCGCCGCGCCATTCATCACGCCATTCGTCCCTGGCGGCCCGCCACTCGTCCCCGCCTCGGTCATCGCCGGCCGCCATTCATGGCAGGAAGGCCGCCGGCCGTCCCGCCGGTGTCGCGTCCGCCGCGCCGCCATGGCAAGCCGGCCGGGAGACTCCGCCAGATGGAAGGCCAGAGGGAGGGCCAAGTGGAGGGCCAAGTGGAGGGATGGGCCATGGGCATCGCGTTTTGCATTTCCAAGCCGGCTGCCGCCGCTTCCGCTTTCGTCGCGCAGGAGAAGACTGCCGCGCGGCGCTGCGATCTCGACTGGCTGCGCATCATCGCCTTCGGATTGCTGATCTTCTACCACATGGGCATGTTTTTCGTCACATGGGACTGGCATGTGAAATCCGCCCATGCCGGCCCGGCGATCGAGCCGCTCATGCTGCTGACCAGCCCCTGGCGGCTGTCGTTGCTGTTCCTGATCGCCGGCGCGGCGACGCGGTTCATGGCGGAGAAGACACCGTCGATTGCCCTGCTGCGTGCCCGCAGCAAGCGCCTGCTGCTGCCGCTGATCCTCGGCATGCTGGTGATCGTGCCGCCGCAAACCTTCCTGGAAATCACCGAAAAGCTCGGCTGGGACGGCGGCGTTCTCGCCTTCTACCGGCTCTACCTCACCGGCTATGACGGCTGGCATCCGAACGGCCATCGCCTGATCGTGCCGACCTGGAATCATCTGTGGTTCGTCGCCTATCTCTGGGTCTATACCATGACCCTGCTGGCGCTGCGGCCGTGGCTGCATGCGGCATCCGAGCGGGGCTGGATGCGGATGGCCGCCGCGCGCCTGACCGCGCCGGGAATCCTGCTGCTGATGCTGCCGGTGCTGCTGGCCTTCCGGCTCGGCCTGCGGCCGCGCTTTCCCGAAACCCATGCGCTGCTCGACGACTGGTATCTGCATGCCGAATATTTCACGCTGTTCCTGTTCGGCTATGCCATTGCGCGCAACGGCGCCGTCTGGCAGGCGATCGAGCGCCTGCGCTGGCCGGCTCTGATCGTCGCGCTGGGCTGCTATGCGACCATCGCCTGGGCGATGCTGCGGCATGTCGCCGTCGCCGGCAGCCTGCGCGATGTGGTCTGGACGCTCGATCAATGGGCCTGGATCGTCATGCTGCTCGGCTTCGCCCGGCGCCGGCTCGATCACGACAATGCCGCGCGGCGCTATCTGACCGATGCGGTGTTTCCCTTCTACATCCTGCATCAGACCGTCATCGTGACGATTGGCCATGCGCTGAAGCCTTTCGGCCTTACCGCGGCAGAGGAGGCCGGCATCATCGTGGCGGCGACCGTCGCGGCCTGCTTTGCCGGTTACGAGATCGTACGGCGCAGCGGCCCGTTGCGGCCCTTCTTCGGCCTGAAGGCGGCCTGATGGGTCCGGAGGTCGCGCCGCCCATGCCCTGCTGCGGCGGGTGTCAGTTCTTCCGCATCGCCGCCACCATGGCCGGCACATTGTGGCGGAACATCCGGATGTATGTGTCGGCCGGGCCGCCTTTGGGCGACAGCGTGTCGGAATAGAGCGGCGGACCGATCGCGGCGCCGGCCTCGCGGGCCAGTTGCTGCATCAGGCGCGGATCGGTCATCGTCTCGATGAACAGCGCCCTGACATGCTCGCGGCGGATCTGCTGGCTCAGCCGGGCGACGCCGGCGGCGCTCGGCTCGGCATCGGTGCTGATGCCGACCGGCGCAAGGAAGCGGATGCCGTAGGCCGAGCCGAAATAGCCGAAGGCGTCATGCGAGGTGATGATCCGGCGCTTCGCTTGCGGCACCGTCGCGATCTGCGCGCGCACCCAGGCATCGAGCTGTTCGAGCGCGGCGCGATAGGCGGCATGGCGCTGGCGGTAGATTTCGGCATCGGCCGGATCGGCGGCGATCAGTCCGGCGAGGATATTGTCGGCATAGACCATGCCGTTGGCGAGATTCTGCCAGGCATGCGGATCGGTCGCCGCCGCGGCCTTTCCGCCATCCGCTTCCCCGCCGTCCGCTTCTTCCGCGCGCATGGTCTGCGGCACGATGCCCTGGCTTGCCACCGTCACCGGGCCGCGATAGCCGGAGGCATCGATCAGCCGGTCGATCCAGCCTTCCATGCCGAGGCCGTTGACGATCACCAGTTTGGCACCGGCGATGGTCCGGGCATCGCCGGGCTTGGGCTCGTAAACATGCGCATCGCCGCCCGGCGGCACCAATGCGGTCACGGCGACCTGCTCGCCGCCGATCGCGGCCGCCATGTCGCCCAGCACCGAGAAGGTGGCGACGACCCGCAGCGGCGCGGCGGCGGCAGCAGCCGGCCGCAGCGGCAGCAGGACTGCCAGGCAGATCGCGGCGAGAGACAGCAGCGCCGGAAACAGCCGGACAGGACGGGATGGCAGGCGGCGGTCTGGCACGGTCGGGGTCCTCAGCGCTTGGATAATGAATGTTATAGTATAACATATCATCTATATCGCAAGCCGCCCGGAAAAGATCATTGGCCCGGCCATGCCGAAGGGCGGGTTGCGCTGTTTCAGATCGGGAGCGCGCAAGCCGTGAAGGACGGGACGGGAATAACAGGGCAAGGAGGTCGTCATGCGGGGTTCGGTCTGGAAACGCTACGGTTATGGCTGGGTGACGGGCGGCTTCTTCCTCCTGTCGCTGCTCGGTCATTGGGTCTTCGCCTGGTATGCCTATGTCGATCAGCAGCGCCAGCACGGGCAGGACCTGAAAGTTTCGGAATACGTGGTGGAAACGACGCGCGACGTGCTCGAGAACTGGCAGTCGGAATTTCTGCAATTGCTCTGGCAGGTCGGCGGCCTCGCCATCCTGCTGCATGTCGGCTCGCCGCAATCCAAGGAGGGCAGCGACCGCATGGAGGCGAAGATCGACGCGGTCCTGCTCGCCATCGACCTCCAGCGCGGCGAGCGCGTCATCCGCGACATCGACGGCCGCTACGAGGGGCGCGAGACCGACACCGTCCTGGCCCGGCGGATCGCCGAGGAGGGCTAGGGTGTGTCGTCAATTATGGGATTCCCAAAGTATTGAATGAATGATTCATAGGAGGTCGCCTGAAGCGAGGGGGCGACCGATGCGGCGATATGGACTGACCGACCGGCAGTGGGAAGTGATTTCCGGCTTACTGCCG
>NZ_DASVCJ010000039.1:0-16329 GCF_036381655.1 Ferrovibrio sp. | reverse complement strand
GTGCGCGGCCGCCGGGCCAAAGGCGAGAAACCGTAGGCCGCATAGAAGGCGGCTGCGCGATCGTCGATGGCGTCGGCGAAGACTGCGTGCGCGCCGATGGGCGCGGTCGCCACGGTCTTGATGGCGTCGAACAGCAGGGCCGCTCCAAGCCCTTGCCCGGCGTAGTCGCTATGGCGCCCAAGCCAGCCGATCAGCACGGCCGGAACGGTCGGATAGCGCGGCAGTTTCTTGGCCAGCGGCGCGGGAACCTCATTCAAGGGCACATTGCTGGATGACAGCGTGTAGAAGCCCGCCACGCGATCCGTCGCGATCTCCCTGGCGACGAAACAGGTGGCGTAATTGCGCTTTACGTCCTGCGCGACGGTCTCGCGGAAGTAGGCGTCGATCCGGTCGTTGCCGCAGGTGAAATCCGCCCGCTTATGCGCCTTCGCCAGCGGCTCGATGGCGAAGCGGACGCTCACCGGCGTTCGATCAACTCGGCATGGCGCTTGGCCGCGCGGGCCAGCCGCGCATTCGGCTTGGACGGATTGATCAGCGCCTCGGCGAAGCGGATTTGGTCCTCGCGCGCGAGACGCATGATCTCGGCGTCCTCCACGACGCGCCTTGCGTCCTCGCCGGCGGTCGCGATCAGATAGCCGGTCAGGGTCATGCCGCGCAGGCGCGCTGCGCGCTGCATCTGGTCATAGATTTGCACCGGGATGCGCGCTTCCAATCGGGCGGTCTCGGCTTCGACGTGCGGCTTGGGCATAGGGGCCTCCTTCGAGGCATACCATACGGCAAAATGCCGTATTTTTCAAGTATCGTTTGGGGCTCAGCCACTGCCTACGCCCCCCCGGCCATATCTGCATGGCAAGTCCCGGGCTAGCCGACTCCGGGCCGGCCGCCTGGCTGTAAGCAGACCAGGCTCACTGGCACGATCGTGGTGCGGTCCCAGCCAGTCGCGCCCTTGTAGTTGACCTGCCACTCAAGCCCTATTGAAGAGGCCGCGCAGGAAGGGATCGGAGAAGATTGCGACAAGCGCGCGGCTGATGATGAGGTCTTGCTCGACCTGCCGCTGGCTTGCCCACGGCACCACCTTGTTCCAGGCGGTAATGTAATCCTGCGGGATCATTCGTCGATCTCCGGCGGGCGGCGGACGATCACGCGCCAGCGTTCATCGCGTTCGGATGGCGGCGGCGAAAGATCGGGATCGCCCGCCTGCTTGGGATCGAGTTCGACCCACGGCAGCGCGCCGCGCGCGGACAGCGCCGTGAACATCGCGTCCACCCTATCCGCATGGCCAAGTCTTCCGAGTAGATGGCCGAGGCGCTGCACGACCGCTTTCTCGAAAGCGCCCGAGAGGGAAGCAAGTTTTTCTGGTTGCAGCCGTTCGGCCAGTTCGGAAAGCACTGTTGCGATGTTATCGAGGCCCGCGCCGGACTGGGGATAGCGCACCAGGTCGAGCGCCGTCAGTTCCGGCGACGACAGTTTCATATATCCCGAGGGCGTCTTGCGATCCTCGATTCCCGCCGTCACTGCCGCCATGTCCTTGCGGTATGAAAAGGCGATGCGCGTGCGCCCGGCCTCGATGTCGGGCAAGAGCTTGTCCGTGACGACCTGGAACTCCATCACCGCCTGATGCGACGCGCCGTGCGCCGCCGCCGCCGCCAGCAGGCCCGCATAGTAGGGCCGTTTCTCATGGCGCATGAGGGCGTCGATATATAGCTCCGGCGGCGGCGCCCCCATCGTGGCGTACTGAGGCGGCACGACGACATAGAAGCCCCGCCGGAGCCGGATAAGCTGGCCGCGTCGCTGCAAGCGCTCGGCAGCGTCGAGGAATGCACCCCGGCTGATCCCGATTTCCTTCTGCGCTTCGTCAGCGGAAAAGACGCCCCGGCCCGCAGCCAGCAGGCGCGAGGCATAGGAAGACAGCGCTGATCGTTCAGTTCGAGTCATATCCCATTATCCGCTTTTAGAGCGGATATTTCAATATGATTCTAAGACGCGGATCATATTAGGAAATCCGCTTTAAGTGCGGAGTTCTGATTATGATACTGCGAAGGGCCTGCCCCGCTGCCTGCCGCTACGGCCGATAAGGGTTAACATCTTCTCGGATTTTCTCTAGGAGAGCCGGGACTGCCCCAAGGCCCCCAGGACACGCCCAAGGGCTTCATGGTCCTGGATGGGGCTGTTGCCCTTACGTTTGCGCGGCGCGGCATCCTCGCCGAGCAGCCGTTCCCGGATATAAGCCCCGAGCGTCTTGCCAGCCGCCTCGCTTTCCAGCCGCGCGCGTTCGGCTGCCGTCAGGCGCAGCGAGAAGGGCGTACTTGCGCGGGGTTTCCCCAACCGCTTTACGGAAATCACGGCGTAGGAGGCTTGTCATGCTCGCACCGCCGACCCGTAGGGTCTAGCTGTGCGAGATGGCGCTCCCACTCATCGAGAACCTCGAACAAAGTGTTCGAAGTTTCTCCTTCTAGGTGCGCCAATCCTCTCCGGATTTCCGCCCATTCTTCCGCTCGATCCCGCGCAAGGCGGGCTTAGGCCTCATCGGCGAAGTAGGTGACCGTGAGCAGCTGTTCGATCTCGGCGGCACCGACCGTCAGCGGCAGGGCGACCGATTCGAAATGCAGGAAGCTGCGGTCGACGAAATAATAGGTGCCGAGAATGCGCAACGGCTTGCGGTGCTCCAGCACCCAGGACAGGCCGGTGTCGAAATCCTCGTGGGCCTCGGCGGCCATGATCTCGTCGATGAACCGGCCGGTGGCGTCGCGGCCGGAATAATGGCTGATCAAGGTCCCGTACAGGCGGATGCGGAAGCGCCGCGGCGCGCCTTCGACCACCTCGTAGATCATCACGCGGCTCAGGTAGGGCCGCAGCACGAAGGGCGAGAAATCGGCGCGGTCTGGAACGCGGCGGCCGTTGCGCTTGCCGTGCCACAGCTCCAGCAGGCTCTGCAGCTCCGGCCGCTCGAAACGCAGGTCCGGATCGAAGCGGAAGCGGCTATTGACGATTTGCTGATTCACAGCTCCCCCCTCCGCCGGCCCAGCATAGCCGATAGCTCCGGCCGGGCGGGTAAAAATCTGATCGCGCAGAGCTTTTCAAGCGCCAGCGGGCTCCGGCTGGGGCGGTTTTTTCCCGGGAGATCCGCCGTTTCCTCATGCTGCCGGGATGGGGGCCGCCGTGCCGCCCGCCGCCTGCCAGAAGGCGGCATTCGGCGTCATGCCCTCGGCATCGGCAGAGAATTCCGGCCGGATGCGGCGCAGGAAATACATTTCCATCGGCCCCTTATGCTTGACATCGACCTGGCCGCGCGGCTCGACCTCGAACAGCCTTCCGGCCTGCTGCGCGGTCGTGGCCGCGATGTTGACCGCGCCGGGCGCGCAGGCCGCCTCCATGCGTTCGGCCACGTTCACCGCATTGCCCCAGACGTCATAGGTGAATTTGCGCTTGCCGACCACCCCCGCGACCAGCGAGCCGGTATTGATGCCGATGCGCAGTTCCCAGAGCGGCAGGCGCAGCTTTTCGCGCTGCCGGTTCGAGCGCGCGGTGAGCGCCTGCATCTGCAGGGCGGCAAGGCAGGCGTCGAAGGTATGGCTGCGGTTCTCGTCCGGCACGCCGCCGACGCAGAGATAGGCGTCGCCGATGGTCTTCAGCTTCTCCAGCCGATTGGCGGCGACGATATCGTCGAAGGCGGCGAAGCGGCGGTCGAGTTCGCCGATCAGGCTGACCGGATCGAGCCGTTCCGTCAGATGCGTGAATGCCTTGAAGTCGGCGAACAGGATGCTGGCGGATTCGTAATAGCGCGGCTGCACCCGGCGATGGTCCTTCAGCTCCTGCGCAATCGGCGCCGGCAGGATGTCGCGCAGCAGCAGTTCCGACTTGTCCCTCTCGGTCAGCAGCGCCGCGCGCGCCTCGTTGAGCTGGCGCAGCGTCTCGTCGCGCTCGCGCACCTGCCGGCGCAATTCGAGCTGCGCCATGGTCTGCCGCGCCAGGCGGCGGATCGCATCCTGCTGGCGCGGGCTGAGGTCGCGCGGCGTGAAATCGATGACGCAGAAGGTTCCCAGCGCATAGCCTTCCGGATTGATCAGCGGCATGCCGCAATAGAAGCGCACATAGGGCTCGCCGATGACGGTGCCGCAATTCTTGAAGCGCTCGTCCTTGGTCGTGTCGGGAATGTACAGCAGGTCGTTGCGGCACAGCGCCTCGTTGCAGACCGAGATGTCGCGCGGGCATTCGGTCAGCTCGAACGGCAGGCCGTATTTCGCCTTGAGGAATTCGCGCCGCTCGTCGATCAGGCCGATCAGCGCAGCGGGGCAATCGCAGATCTGCGCCGCCAGTTCGGCCAGGGCGTCGAAATCGAATTCGGGCAGGGTGTCGAGGATGTGATACTGATGCAGCGCATTCACGCGAGCCGCTTCTTCCGGCATCATGGCAGCCTCCCTCGCCAGCCGTATGTATGACCGGCTAGCCGAATGTCGCCCGCCCTTGGCGCCTGCCTGATGTTGTATGCAGTATAAGCCAGCGGCGGCAGGCGCGGCAGCGGAATCTGGCGGCGGCCAAATGGCTGATTTAGCCGGGAAATAAGCAGCGGCGCCGCTAATTGAGCGGTGCGGCCTCGCAGGGGCGGCTTTGCTCTGCCGGCGGATGATCGGCCTGCAGGGTCCGACGCAACAGGCCGTGGCAGGCGCAGGCGCAGGCTTCCAGCCGGGCAGCATCGCGCAGTTCGATCTGGCTGCGGCTGGCGCGGATCGCCCGCTCGCCTTCCAGCATGTGCAGCGCCACGGTGATGCCGGCGCGGCGCACGCCGAGCAGCGCGCCCAGCCGCGCATGGGTGATCTCGATCGGCGCCGGATACAGCCGCTCGCCGGCGGCCAGCAGCCAGCGCGCCAGCCGCCGCTCCACGCTGTGACTGGCATTGCAGGCGGAAAGCTGCATCGCCTCCATCATGCGCTCATGCGCGTGGCGCAGCAGCAGCCGGTGCAGATTCGGCAGCATCGGCAGCAGCTCGCGCAGGCGGCCGGTATCGATGCGCATCGCCTGGCAGGCGGTCTGGGTCACGGCGTAATGGCCGGCATGCTCGATGCCGAGCGCCGCGCCGACGCCGAGCATGCCCTCGCGGCCCACGCTGCCGACCTCGACGCGCTTGTCCCAGCCGGTCCGTCCCATCAGCGAGATCAGGCCCTGCTCGATGAAATCGCAATGCTGCAGGCGGGTGCCGGGCGAAAGGATCGGCATGTCCGGCGCATAGCTCGCCGGCTGCAGATGGGCATGCAGCAGCATCAGCTCGCTCGCCGGTAGCTGGCGCAGCAGGCCGTTGCGCGGATTGCCGGCCGAGATGGCGAGCCGCTGAAACGTCATCCGGTCGCGAATCCGCAAAGGGGTATGGGCAGTCATGGTGTGCGAGCAGGGCGAAGGAAGGGTGCGACATCAGCAACACGGCGCCTCTGCGGGAAGTTCCTTCCACCCGGTCCGGTCAGGACAACAAAGCTGCAATCTGGCAGGAGCGCGGGGCGTTTTGCTCCGTACGGTTGCGTACAGCGGCTTTCCGAGCCGGAACTTCCCGCCGCGACAAGCCTTGAGCACAGGCATCCGGAATGGTTCCGAAGCGGCGGGGAGGGTGTTGCGTCCATGCAGCAGCGCTGGCGATTTCTCCTGGCCATCCTGGCAGCGGGGCTTGCTGCCGGGCCGGCGGCGCATGCGCAGCAGACGCTCGAAGCGCTCAGCCATGACGACCGGCAATGGCCGATGGCGCCGAAGGATTACGCCAATACCCGCTTCAGCGGCCTTGAGCAGATCAACACGTCCAATGTCGGCAGGCTGCAGCTCGCCTGGACCTTTTCGGTCGGCAGGAATCGCGGCCAGGAGGCGGCGCCGCTGGTCGTCGATGGCATCCTCTACGTGGTCGGCCCCTATCCCAACAAGGTTTTCGCGCTCGATGCCGCCACCGGCGAGCTGAAATGGCGCTACGAGCCGAGGCCCAATCCGTCGGCGCAGGGAGTTGCCTGCTGCGACGTCGTCAACCGCGGACTGGCCTACGACAACGGCAGGATCTTCCTCAACACGCTGGACAATCATTCCGTCGCGCTCGATGCCGGCAGCGGCAAGGAGCTGTGGCACACCAAGCTCGGCGAGATCAGCCGCGGCGAGACGATCACGATGGCGCCCCTGGTGGTCAAGGGCAAGGTGCTGGTCGGCAATAGCGGCGGCGAGATGGGCGTGCGCGGCTGGCTGACGGCGCTGGACGAGGAGACCGGCAAGATCGCCTGGCGCGCCTATACCACCGGTCCCGACAAGGACGTGCTGATCGGCGACGGCTTCAGACCCTTCTACGGCAAGCTGAAAGGCAAGGATCTCGGCGTGAAGACCTGGCCGGCCGATCACTGGAAGATCGGCGGCGGCACGGTCTGGGGCTGGATCTCCTACGATCCGGCGCTCGACCTAATCTATTACGGCACCGCCAATGCCGGTCCGTGGAATGCCGATCAGCGTCCCGGCGACAATCTCTGGACCACGGCGATTTTCGCGCGCAAGCCGGAGGACGGTTCGGCGCGATGGGCGGTGCAGCTCAATCCGCACGATCTATACGACTATGACGAGATCAACGAGAATGTCCTCGTCGAGCTGCCGATCGGCGGCGAGAGCCGCAAGGTCCTGATCCATCCCGGCCGCAACGGCTATATGTACGTGATCGACCGCGCCAGCGGCGAAATCCTGTCGGCCGATGCCTACGACACCGTCACCAGCAGCAAGGGCGTCGATCTGAAGACCGGAGCGATCATTCCCAATGCCGAGAAGGAAACCCGTGTCGGCAAGACGGTGAAGGATATCTGTCCGGCGGCACCCGGCGCCAAGGACTGGCAGCCGACGGCCTGGTCGCCGCGCACCGGGCTGCTTTATGTCCCGCATCAGCATATCTGCATGAACTGGAAGAGCGAGGAGGTCGGCTATATCGCCGGCACGCCCTATGTCGGCGCCGAGGTCGATATGTATGCCGGACCGGGCGGTCACGCGGGCGAGTTCATGGCCTGGGACCCGGTCAAGCGCGTCAAGGCCTGGGCCATCGAGGAGCAGTTCCCCGTCTGGAGCGGCGCCCTGGTGACCGGCGGCGACGTCGCCTTCTACGGCACGCTGGATCGCTGGTTCAAGGCGGTGGACGCCAGGAGCGGCGACGTGCTGTGGAAGTTCCATTCCGGCTCCGGCCTCATCGGTCAGCCCACCACTTTCGTCGGCGGCGATGGCCGGCAGTATGTCGCGATCATGGCCGGTGTCGGCGGCTGGCCGGGCGCCTTGGCGAATTCGGAGCTGGATCCGCGGGTGCGCAATGGCGCGCTGGGATTCACCGGTGCGGTGCAGGCGCTGCCGGCCTATACGGTGGGCGGCAGCGAGTTGCTGGTTTTCGCCTTGCCCCAAAAGGCGGAGCAGAGCAATGCCGGGCCGCAGTAATCGGGCCGCTTTCGCCTTCGCGGCTTTCGCTGCCATCGCCGGGCCGGCTTGCGGACATGCGGCCGAGGATATGAATGCGGATGTCCTGCGGGTCTGCGCCGATCCGAACAACCTGCCGTTCTCGAACCAGGCGAAGCAGGGCTTCGAAAACAGGCTGGCCGACATGATGGCGGCGGAACTGGGGCGCGGCGAGGTTTCCTACACCTGGTGGGCGCAGCGCCGCGGCTTCATCCGCAACACGCTGAAAGCCGGCGACTGCGATGTCGTGATCGGCGTGCCCGCGAAGCTGGAGATGGTGGCGACGACGCGGGCGTATTACCGCTCATCCTATGTCTTCGTGACCCGCGCGGATCGCCATATCGATATGGCATCGCTGGCCGATCCGCGCCTTAAAAGCCTGAGGATCGGCGTACACCTGATCGGCGATGACGGCGCGAATACCCCGCCGGCCACCATCCTCGGCCATGAAGGCATCGTCGACAATGTCGTCGGCTACACCATCTATGGCGATTATCGCGAGCCCAATCCGCCGGCGCGGCTGATTCAGGCGGTCGTCGACGGCGATATCGACATTGCCGCGGCCTGGGGGCCATTGGCGGGCTACTTCGCCGGGCGATCGCCCGTTCCGCTCACCGTCAGACTGATCACCGACCGCGCCGATCAGCCGGCATATGCGCTGCAATTCGATGTCGCGATGGGCGTGCGCAAGCAGGACAAGGCGCTGCGGGCCCAGCTCGATCGGGCCATCGCGCGCCGGCAGGCGGATATCGAGGCTTTGCTGAAAAGCTATGGCGTGCCGCTGCTGCCGCCTCTCGACGGCGGGAGCGAAAGCGCGCAAGGGCGCCGATAGGAGTCCGTGAATGCGAAAGTTCCGCCTTCGCATCCCTCTCCTGGCCGGAAGCATTCTCGGTGCCGCCGGCGCGGCGGCGGTCGGCGCCGCGCAAGTCAATCAGCCGATAAGCCAGGCCGGCCAAAGCACCCGCATCGGCACCGACCCCACCGGCAATGCCGCGCCGCCGCGGCCGTCTTTGCTGCAGGTTCCGGTCTCAAAGATATTCCCTGGCAACGTCGGGACCGGCCCCGATATTCGGAATCCGGTGGCGAACGACCCGGAGGCGCCAGAGCGTGGCATGCGGGCCTTCGCCGCCTTCAATTGCGTCGGTTGCCATGCCCCGAACGGCGCCGGCGGCATGGGGCCGGCGTTGAGCAACGACATCTTCCTGTACGGCTCTTCCGCCGCCAACATCTATCTGACCATCCTGCAGGGACGGCCGAACGGCATGCCGGCCTGGGGTAGAACGCTGCCCGACCGGATCGTCTGGGACCTCGTTGCCTATATCAAGAGCATCAGCAACGAGCCGAAGGCACAGTGGGGCCGGACGATATCGCCGACCAGCCCCGATTACGAACAGGTGCCGGCCGAATTCGTCAAGACCACGCAACCGTGGAAATACACGCAGCCCTTCCGCAAAGGCCAGAAGCCGTGACGGGGCGTAGCGGCAGGCGGCAGCGATGATCGATCAGGCGCCGCTCAATTATCTGCAAGCCTTCGGCATCAAGGCCGACAAGGTGGTGCCGCTGATCTGGGGGCTGGCGGTCATCTCGATCATCGTGGTCGTGATCGTTTCCGTGCTGGTGCTTGTCGGCGCGCTGCGGCGTGGCCGGGCCTTCTCCCCAAACCCGGACGCCATGCCGCCGGTCGAGCGGGCGGGTTCGGGCCTGCCCTGGATCACCATCGGCGTCGGGCTTTCCACCCTGGTGCTGATCGCGGCGATGGTATGGACCGTGGCGACGATGGCGGCGATCAACCGCCCGTCGCGCCAGCCGGACCTGACCATCGAAGTCCGCGCGCATCAATGGTGGTGGGAGGCGCGCTATCTCAGCGGCGATCCGTCGCGAATCTTCAGGACGGCGAACGAAATCCATATTCCCGTCGGGCCGCCGGTCAAGATCAACCTGGCCAGCTCGGATGTCATTCATTCCTTCTGGGTCCCGGCGATCGGCGGCAAGCTGGATGCCATTCCCGGCCAGACCAATGCCACCTGGCTGGAAGCCCGCAAGCCCGGCACCTATCGCGGCCAATGCACGGAATATTGCGGCCTGCAGCATGCCCGTATGGGGTTTGTCGTCGTTGCCGAGCCGCCCGACGAGTTCCGCGCCTGGTGGGACAGCCAGTTGCGGGCGCAGGCTTCGTCAGGACCGCATGATGGCCTGGCCGGCGGCAGGCAGCTCTTCGTGCAGCGCTGCGGCGCCTGCCACACCGTGCGCGGCACGCAGGCCGGCGGCATCATGGGACCCGATCTGACGCATGTGATGAGCCGCGGCACCATCGCTGCAGGCACCCTGCCGAATACGACCGCGAATCTGGCCGGCTGGATCGCCAACCCGCAGACCATCAAGCCCGGCAGCCTGATGCCGAATATCGGCTTGTCCGGCCCCGAATTGGCCAGCATCCGCGCCTATGTCGAAACGCTGAAATGAGGAGGTTCGATGGCCGGCGGCAGTTATGAGCGCTCTCCCCGGATCGAAACCCTCGGCTACGACTCGCCGACGGCGGAGATGCTGGAGACCATCTGGAAGACCAAATCCTGGTTCGCCACCGTCGATCACAAGGAGATCGGCCGCCGCTATATCGTCACGGCATTCGTCTTCCTGATCCTGGGCGGCATCGAGGCGCTCGTGATGCGTCTGCAACTGGCGCGCCCGGAAAGCGCCTTGCTGACGCCGGAGCAGTATAACGAGCTGTTCTCGACGCATGGCATGACGATGATCTTCCTCTATGCGTCCCCGATCCTGTCCGGCTTCAGCAATTTCCTGTTTCCTTTGCTGCTCGGCTCGCGCGACATGGCATTCCCGCGGCTGAACGCCTTTTCCTACTGGGTCTATCTGGCGGCGGGAATTTTCATGTATGCCGGCTTCGCGATCGGCGCCGGCCCCAACGACGGCTGGTTCAATTACACGCCCTATGCCTCCAGGCCGTTCAATCCCGGGCTGAACATGGATTTCTACGCGCTGGGGATGATTCTGCTGGGGATTTCCACCACGGTGGGCGCGGCGAATTTCGTCGTCACCGTCTGGCGCATGCGGGCACCCGGCATGTCGATCAACCGCCTGCCGATCATGATCTGGGGCACGTTCACCGTCTCGTTCGGCAATCTGCTGGCGGTTCCCGCCGTCAGCCTCGCCTTCCTCCTGCTATGGCTGGATCGCAATATCGGCACGCATTTCTACGATATTGCAGGCGAGGGGCATCCATTGCTTTGGCAGCACCTGTTCTGGATTTTCGCGCATCCCTGGGTCTATGTCATCGTGCTGCCGGCGATGGGCATGGTCTCCGACGGCCTGCCGGTCTTCTGCCGGCGCCCGCTGGTCGGCTATACCGCGGTGGCGCTGTCGACGGTCGCGACCATGGTGCTGGGCTTTGGCGTCTGGCTGCATCACATGTTCGCCGTCGGCCTGCCTTTCATGGCGGTGTCCTTCTTCAGCGGCGCCTCCTTCGTCATCACGATTCCGAGCGCCGTGGCCGTCTTCGCCTGGGTGGCGACGATCTGGACGGGCCGGCCGGTCTTCACCGTCGCCTTCCTCTATTTCGCCAGCTTCATCGCCATGTTCGTCATCGGCGGCGTTTCCGGCTTCATGACCGCTGCGGTGCCCGCCGATCTGCAGTTCACCGACACCTACTTCGTCGTCGCGCATATCCATTACGTGCTGATCGGCATCAATGTCTTTGCCGTTCTGGGGGCGGTCTATTTCTGGTTTCCCAAGATGACCGGCAAGATGCTGGATGAAAAGCTGGGCCGCTGGGCCTTCTGGTTCATCTTCGCCGGCTTCAATATCGCCTTCCTGCCGATGCACCTCACCGGCCTGATGGGCATGCCGCGCCGCATCTACACCTATCCGGCGCATTTCGGCTGGGACGCCCTGAACCTGATCACCAGTATCGGCTCCTTCATCCTCGCCGTCGGTTTCCTCCTGTTCCTGGTCAATGTCTTCCAGGGCTTGCGCAGCGGGCGGCCGGCCGGGCCGAATCCGTGGCAGGGGCCGACGCTGGAATGGTCCACGCCGTCGCCGCCACCCTCCTACAATTTCGCCGTCATCCCGATCATCGCCAGCCGGCATCCGCTCTGGGAGGACCGGCTGCAGGAAGGTCCAGGGCAATCGTCGATCCGGCGCGGCTTCGTCCTGGACCATGGCAAGGAGGCGCTGGCCAGCACGACGCTGGATGGCGAGCCGGATCTGATCGTGAAGATGCCGGAGGATTCCTACGCTCCGCTCGTGGTGACGCTCGCCATCACGCTTGGCTTCGTTTCGCTGCTGCTGCATTGGTGGTGGATCGCCGGAGCCGGCCTGAGCGGCGTGCTGCTGGGCGTATTGGTCTGGCTTTGGCCGGAGCCGCGCCTCGGCCAGATGACGGAGCGCAGGCCATGAGCGACACGGTGCTGACCAACCGGCCGCTCCCGGTCGGCAGCGTCGATCGCCGCGCCGCCGGCTGGTGGGGCATGCTGACGCTGATCCTGACCGAGGCGGCGCTCTTCGTATATCTGCTGTTCAGCTACTACTACATCGCGCTGCAATACGGGCGAAGCTGGCTGCCGAACGAATTGCCGAGCTTCAGGCTGTCGGTGCCGAACACCGCGATGCTCCTCCTCAGCAGCGTTGCCGTCTGGTGGGGCGAGCGCGGCATCAAGAGAGGCCGGCGCGGCCAACTTGTCCTTGGCCTCGCCATCGGCATCCTGCTGGGTATCGCCTTTGTCGGCGTGCAATTGATCGAGTGGTCGGAAAAGACCTTCACGATAAGCACCAGCTCCTACGGCTCGCTCTATTTCACCGTGACCGGCTTCCACATGGCGCATGTCGTCGTCGGCCTGATCATCCTGATTGCGCTGCTGGTCTGGGCGATTTTGAACTACTTCGACAGTAAGCGGCATGCCCCGGTGCCGATTGGATCGGTCTACTGGCATTTCGTCGATGTGGTGTGGCTGTGCGTTTTCACCACCTTCTACGTCACGCCCTATCTGAGTTGAGGCCATGGCATCCGACTCGCCCGACGCCATCCAGCATCCGGCCCCGCACCGCGGGAGGATTTCTCTGTCCGCATTGTTCTTCGGCCTCTGGGGCGCGCCGCTCGCCTGGGGATTGCAGCTCGTGGTCAATTACGGCCTGTCCAGCCACGCCTGCTACCCCGCGGACTTGCCGCGTTCGGCGGCCCTGCCGGGATGGGGATGGGTCTGGGGCGGATTGCTGGTCATCAACCTGCTGGCTCTGGCGGTTGCGGCCTGGGCAGCCTGGGTCGGCTGGCGGAACTGGCGGATCACGCGGGAGGAGACGACCAGCGACCCGCATCATCCGATCGAGACCGGCTTGGGGCGCACGCGGTTCTTCTCGCTCTGGGGCATGATGAGCGGCCTGGGATTCCTGGTGGCGACCGCGTTCGACACCATTGCCGTTTTCGGACTGCCGCTATGTTGAGGCCGATGCTTTCCGTCGCCGCCATCGCGGCTGCAGCGGTTTCCGCCTTTACGCGAAACGCGGCCGCCCATGGGCAGTCCGCGTCGGTTGCCGCCGATCCCGGTTGGCTCGAGGATCCGTGGGTGATTGCCGCATTGCTTGCCGCAGTGGCGCTCTATACAGCGGGCCGGCGGCGGCTGTCGCGGCGCGCGGGCCGTCCGGTGATCGCAATGACGGCGCGGCTGGCGTTCTACGCAGCGATGGCCGCACTGGCCGCCGCCCTTATTTCGCCGATCGACGGCTATGCCACGATCCTGTTCTCCATTCATATGGTGCAGCATCTTCTGCTGATCATCGTCGCCGCCCCGCTGCTGGCCTGGTCGCGGCCGCTTCTGGTGCTTTTCTGGTCGCTGCCGCGCGCCTGGCGCAAACGGCTGGCCGCCGGCTGGCTGGCGCGCAGCCTGCCGCGGCATGTCGGCTGGGCCGCGCATCCCCTGTCGCTCTGGGGTTTGTTCTGCGGCATCTTCGTCTTCTGGCATTTGCCGGGGCCGTATCAATGGGCCCTGGGCGATGATCTGCTGCACAGCTTCGAGCATGTGTCGCTGCTTGCCGCGGCATACGGTTTCTGGTCGGTCGTTATCGTTCCCGATGGCCGGCGCCGCCTCGATTACGGCACGTCGCTGCTATTCGTGGCCAGTGCGGCGATCTTCAGCGGCCTGCCCGGGGCATTGATGATCCTGGCGACGCATCTGCTTTATGCCGCGCATGCCGTGACGGTAATGCCATGGAGCCTGACGCCGCTGCAGGATCAGCAGCTGGCCGGCCTGATCATGTGGATACCGGCAGGCATGGCCTATCTTGCGGCGATCTGCGCGCTGTTCGTTTGCTGGCTGCGGGACGCCGAGAAGCGCGCCAATGCACGCCTGACCACGATCGGTCCGCTGCTGATCGTCGCGCTGCTCATGGCTGGCTGCGACGAGCCGCAGGCGGCGCAGATGAAAGATTTCGGCGGCAACGCCGAACGGGGCAAATCGGCCATCAGCCAGATCGGCTGCGGCAGCTGTCACATCATTCCGGGCGTGACCGGCGCGCGCGGTCTGGCCGGGCCGCCGCTGTCGCAGATGGGGCGGCGCGCCTATGTCGCCGGCGTGCTGCCGAACACCCCCGAGAATCTCATGGCCTGGCTGCAACATCCGCAGCGGATCGCCCCCGGCAATGCCATGCCGGATATGGATTTGAGCGAACGACAGGCCCGCGATATCGCCGCCTACCTGTATACCCTGCGCTGAAGGCACGAATTCTGTGGAAAACTGCGGGAACGCGGTGACCAATCGTGGACGCACCGGGGCCGGAGCATCGTTTGCCGCGTTTATAGCGGCATGGACATCCTGACACTGATCCTGCTGTCCGCGGCTGCCGGAACAGCAGAGCCGAAAGCCGGCCCCTCGCTGCCGCCGCATAACCGCGACTCCGCCGCGATCAGGTCCGTAACCATTCCGGACAAATGGCAGCCGCTGATCCACGCTGCCGCCAGACGGTTTGAAATTCCGGAATGGTGGATTCGCGCGGTCATGGAGGTGGAAAGCAGCGGCCGTACCATGGCGCACGGCCGGCCCATCGTTTCGCCGGTCGGCGCGATGGGGCTCATGCAGATCATGCCGGAAACCTATGCCAAGCTGCGCAAGGCCTTCGGGCTCGGCAAGAACCCGCATGATCCGCGCGACAACATCCTTGCCGGCGCGGCCTATCTGCGGCTGATGTACGATCAGTTCGGCTGGCCGGGATTGTTCGCGGCCTACAATGCCGGTCCGGCGCGCTTTGCCGCCTATCTGGAAGGCAAGCAGGATCTGCCGGCCGAGACCCGGCAATTCCTCCATAAGCTTGGCGACGCGCTGGATCGCGCCATGCCGCCGCCCAGCGCGCCGATCCGGACCGCCACGGCGCGACGACATGGCGCCATGCGGGACAAGCACGCGCTGCTCGGCTACGACCTGCCATACGAAGACAGTCCATACGACATGCTGGCCGGACCCTGACGGGTCCTTTAAGCAGCAGAAAGCTATTGACACGGAGATTAAGTCCGTATACGGATTATAGCAACCGCACGAAGCTGCGGGCGTAAGGGGGGAGGACTGCAACATGACGCAACAACAGGACCGGCCTGTCATCATCATCGGCGGCGGCATCGGCGGCCTGACGAGTGCGCTCGCTCTGGCGCTCAAGGGCATCCGCTCGATCTTGCTCGAGCAATCGAGCGAGTTCCGCGAGGTCGGCGCCGGCATTCAGCTCGGCCCCAACGTCTTCCGCCGCTTCGCGCGGCTCGGCATTCGCGCGGCCATCGAGGCTGACGCGGTCTTTCCCGACAACCTGATCATGCGCGATGCGCTGACCGGAGAGGAAGTCACCCGCATTCCGATGGGCGAGACCTGCATCGCCCGTTTCGGCATGCCCTACGCGGTGACGCATCGCGCCGACCTGCACGGCACTTTGCTCAAGGCCTGCCAGGCGCAGCCGTCGATCGAATTGCGCACCGGCACGAAAGTGGTCGGCCACGAAGATACCGGCGACGGCGTCAGGGTGACCCTGGCCGATGGCGAGAAGATCGCCGGCGACAGCCTGATCGCCTGCGACGGATTGTGGTCGCAGGTCCGCGATGCCGTCGTCGGCGACGGCAAGCCGCGCGTCTCCGGCCATATCGCCTATCGCGCCGTCCTGCCGATCGACGAAGTGCCCGCCGCGCAGCGTGAGAGGAACGTGGTGCTATGGGCCGGACCGAAGACGCATCTCGTGCATTACCCGCTACGCCGCGGCACGCTGTACAACCTCGTCGCCGTTTTTCACAGCAACCGCTACGAAGAAGGCTGGAACAGCTTCGGCGATCCCGAAGAGCTTCACGAGCGCTTCGCCGGTCAGCAGCCCGAGGTCCTCACCCTGTTGGGCAAGATCGAAGCCTGGCGCATGTGGGTACTGTGCGACCGCGAGCCGGTCGCGGATTGGACCAAGGGCCGTGTGACGCTGCTGGGCGACGCGGCGCATCCGATGCTGCAGTATCTTGCGCAGGGCGCCTGCATGGCGATCGAGGATGCCGTCTGCCTGGCGGATCATCTCAGCCAGTCGCGCGACGATCCGAACAAGGCCTTCATCGCCTATCAGAAGGAGCGCTACCTGCGCACGGCGCGGGTGCAGATCATGGCGCGCGTCTATGGCGATTTCTATCATGCCACCGGGCCGGTGCGCGAATTGCGCAACGCCTTCCTGTCCGGCCGCACCGCCGACCAGGCGCATAACGGCAATGTCTGGCTCTATGGCGGATGATGCTCTAGAGCGTAGTTCGATGTCTCTGAATCGTGTCTTGGGACCTGTTTGAGACGGTGGTGAGTCCTTTGTGAGTCGGCGCCGGTTTTGGGTTTCGGGTTTTCGACGAATCAGATTCACCATCCCTGCTGGTAGGAGGTCAGC
>NZ_DASVCJ010000038.1:0-41289 GCF_036381655.1 Ferrovibrio sp. | reverse complement strand
GCTGACCTCCTACCAGCAGGGATGGTGAATCTGATTCGTCGAAAACCCGAAACCCAAAACCGGCGCCGACTCACAAAGGACTCACCACCGTCTCAAACAGGTCCCAAGACACGATTCAGAGACATCGAACTACGCTCTAGCACGCGTTCTTCGGCTTGATTTCCAGCTTCTGCAAGGTCGCGCGGATGGCGTAGTCGCCATAATCGAAGACGATATCGTCGACCACGCCATTGTCGTAGAGCCGATAGCCGATTTCGTAGTCGGGCGAATCCTGCGCCTTGTCGGAGGTGAAATAGGCAAGGCGGACCCGCCAGGATCGCAGGCCTTTCAACGGGGCCAGCACCGGCGTCTCGCCAGCCTCGACGGGCAGCTCGCTGCCGATGAAGCCGCCGACATCGGTATAGCCGTCCGCCGAGGAGCCGTCATAGACCGGGGCCTGCAGCCAGTTCTTGCCCTCATGCGCCAGCGCCAGCAGGCGGATCGTGTGCTGGGTCGGGAACAGTATCCCCGGCGGCAGCGCCAGCTCGACGCCCTCAGGCAGGGAGAAACGGACCAGACCGGCATCTCCCTCGCTGGCGGTGGCTTCCCCGTCGAGCTCCTGATCGACATCGCCGTTCAGCACATCCTTGAGCTTGAAGCGGAACTGCGCGCCGTCCTGCGCCTCCCAGGAATTGAGCGTCATGTCGCTCAGGCTGGGGCCGTCCTCGGTGTTGGTCTCGATCACGAAACGCTGGTTCAGCGTATATCCGGCCTCGCAGTCGTTGGCGAATTCCAGGCTGAGGCCGCCGGCGATGCCGTTGCGGTAGTTGCGCGGATCGAGGCGAGAAAAGGACAGCGTATAAAACGCCTTGTGGGATGCCAGATTATGGCCGATCGCCTGCGGCCCGCTCGCCGCGCTGCCGGCATTTCCGGCTGCAATCGGAACGACGCTCATGCCGGTCAGCAGGACGAGAAGGAAAAACAATCGCTGGATGGACAATTGCGGTCTCGGGTCCGATTGAGGCTTGCGATAAGGTAACCTTCGGGGGAGAAGAAGAAAACTGGCGGTCGCGTGAAAACTGCAGCTGCCTGAAAAAGAGCTTGGGGTCAGCCCCGTCACCCAGAGGCCGCCATGCCGAAACCGACTATTCTGGTCACCCGCCGCCTGCCCCCCGCCGTCGAGGCAAGGCTCAGGCGCGACTACGATGCCAAGCTCAACCAGGATGACCGGATTTACACCTCCGACGAGTTGGCCGCCCTGGCCGCAGATGCCGACGGCATGCTGATCTGCACATCGGAAAAGATCACGCCGGCCCTGGTTGAAAAGCTGCCGGACCGCCTGAAGGTCATCGCCACCTTTTCCGTGGGCTACGAGCATATCGATATCGCGGCCTGCGAAGCGCGCGGCATCGTTGCGGCCAATGCGCCCGGCACGATGACGGAGGCAACCGCCGATCTCGCGATGCTGCTGATCCTGGGCGCAGCCCGGCGCAGCTATGAAGCCCAGCAACTGGTCCGGCAGGGTCAGTGGAAAGGCTGGCACGCGACCATGCTGCTGGGCATCGACCTGCACGGAAAGCGGCTCGGCATCTACGGCATGGGCCGAATCGGTCAGGCGGTCGCCCGCCGCGCCCGCGGTTTCGGGATGGAGATTCACTATCACAATCGCAGCCGCCTGCCGCATGACCTCGAGGCGCAGGCGACATATCACGCAACGCTGGAAGACCTGCTGCGGGTCAGCGACATCCTGTCGATCAACGCGCCGTCGACGCCGGATACGCGCAACGCGCTGAATGCCGAGCGCATTGCCCTGCTGCCGGACGGGGCGGTCGTGGTCAATACCGCGCGCGGCGACATGATCGACGATGTAGCCCTGATCGGGGCCCTGAAATCGGGCAAGCTCCGGGCCGCCGGTCTCGATGTCTTTGCCGGCGAGCCGAACCTGCATAAAGACTTTCTTGCCCTGCCGAACGTCTATCTGCTGCCTCATATCGGCAGCGCCACGATCGAGACGCGCGATCGGATGGGATACGCCGCACTCGACAATATCGACGCGGCGCTGCAGGGCCGGCCTGCTCCGAACCGTCTGTGGTAAACCGGCAAAAACTGCCCGGTCGATATCAGCGCGATCTCGGTTTTCCGCCAAATATCGCTGGCATACCGCTTGCTTTACACAAGCTGAACATTTTGCCAGCAGCGGTTTCGTCATGTCTTTTGCGATGCCAGCCAACGATAGCCAGCCTTCGCGCTGGAGCCCGCCCGCGCCCGGCGATGCGCCGGAAGGGAAGCAGGACGCCCCTGGATTTGCCAGTCTGGTCCTGCGCCTGCGCCTATGCCTGCGGCGCGATCCGGACCCCCGCAAACGCGAACTGGTCGAGCATATCCTGACCGCGGCGGCAGAAAGCGAACAGCAGCTTGCCGAACTGGCCGAACGCGTCGCCGAGCTGGAGGCGCTGTCCACCACCGATGACCTGACGGGCCTGCCGAACCGTCGCGGCTTCGAACAATACATGCGGGCCGAACTGGCGCGCAGCCAGCGCGATGGCCGCGGCGGCAGCCTCGCCTTTCTCGATCTCGATTGTTTCAAGGCGATCAACGACCGCTATGGCCATGCGGCCGGCGATTCCGTGCTGTGCCAGGTGGCGCAGCGCCTGCGCCCGGCGGCCCGGGCGGCCGACTTCATCGCCCGGTTGCATGGCGACGAATTCGTCCTGGCGCTGTCGGGAGCCAGTCCGGAAAAGGCCACGCCCCGCATGACGGAGCTGATCAACCGGATCGAGCGGCAGCCGCTGCGCTTCGGCGATCAGCTGATTCCACTGGCCCTCAGCTATGGGCTTACCAGCTATGACGGCACCAGTACATTGGACAACCTGATCCGCGCCAGCGACCGGGCGATGTACGCGAACAAACAGGCCAGGCGGCCTGCCTCCCAAGGCGGAAAACCGGAGATCTGAGCACGTTGCCAGCCTGCTGCATCCAAGCTAGAACCGGTTGAAGCCCCTTCAGCCGTCTAGACTGGGAAAACCGCCATGAGCCATGAAGCCCGCGTTGCCGCCCTCAAGCTGGAACTGCCGCAGCCGACCGTGCCGGTCGCCAATTACGTCCCCTATGTGATCAGCGGCAATCTGGTCTTTGTCGCCGGCCAGATTCCCCTGTGGAACGGCGAGGTGCGCTATATCGGCCGCATCGGCGAAACCCTGTCTCTGGAAGATGGCGTCTCGGCCGCCCGCATCTGCGGCCTGAACATCATCAGCCAGGTCCGCGCCGCCTGCGGCGGCAACCTCGATCGGGTCAAGCGCTGCGTGAAGCTCGGCGGCTTTGTGAATTGCACGGCGGATTTCACCGACCAGCCCAAGGTGATCAACGGCGCTTCCGATCTGATGGTCGAGGTTTTCCAGGATGCCGGCAAACATGCCCGCTTCGCCGTCGGTGCCAATGTCCTGCCGCGCGGCGTCGCCGTCGAGGTCGAAGCCATTTTCGAGATTGCCTGACGAGACCATACCCCATGAGTCGACGTGAGCTTCCCAAGTGGCTGACCAAGACGCCGGTGGCGCATCGGGGCCTGCATGACATTGCCAAGGGCGTGCCGGAGAATTCCCGCCTCGCCTTCCAGAAGGCCATCGAGGCCGGTTATGCCATCGAACTCGATGTGCGCATTACCGGCGACAATCAGGTCGTGGTCTTCCACGACGAGGATTTACGGCGATTGTGCAGCCGGGACGGCATCGTCGGCCGCCTGCCGCTCTCCGAGCTGAAGACCTTCACCCTGTTGGGAACCGGGGAAACGGTACCCAGCTTCCGCGACGTGCTGGACTTTGTGAAAGGCCAGGTTCCGCTGGTGGTGGAGATCAAGAAGAACAAGGGCGAAGCCCCGGGCCTGCTGGAAGTGACTGTCGCCCGCATGCTGCAGCATTATCCGGGACCGTTTGTTGTGCAGTCGTTCAATCCGCGCACCGTGAAGTGGTTCCAGAAACATGCGCCGCAGATCGTGCGTGGCCAGATCGCCACGGATCTTGCCAATATGACCAAGGGCCTTAACTGGTTCGACAAGATTCGTTTGAAACACGCCTTGATGAGCGGTTACGGAGATCCCGATTACCTTGCCTATGACGTGCGCGACCTGCCGTCGGAGCTGACGGCGGCGGCGCGGCGGCGCGGCATACCGATCCTGAGCTGGACGGTGCGCTCGGCCACCGAACGGGCGCGGGCCGCGGCCCATGCCGACAACATCATCTTCGAGGACTTATCGGCAGCTTGATGGCCAGGGCAGCAGGGACTGCACCGACGATTACCATCCGGCCGCTCGAGCGGATCGCCGATGTCGCTGCAGCCGAGTGGGACCGCTGCGCCGGCCAGGACAATCCCTTCCTCGCCCATGCCTTCCTCGATGCGCTGGAGCAGTCCCGCTGCGTGACGCCGTGCACGGGCTGGCAGCCGATGCATCTGGTGGCCGAGGATACGCAAGGCACCGTCATCGGCGCGATGCCGCTTTATGTCAAAGGCCATAGCCAGGGCGAATACATCTTCGACCATGTCTGGGCCGAGGCCTACGCCCGCGCCGGCGGGCAGTATTACCCCAAACTGCTGGCGGCCGTGCCCTTCACGCCGGTGACCGGACCGCGCTTCCTCGTCGCGCCAGAGCAGGATTTCGCCACCGTCGCCGGTGCGCTGCTGCATGGCGCCCGCGAGCTGGTCCGCCGCCACGGCCTGTCATCCCTGCACGTCAATTTCCTGCCGAAGCGGGAAAGCGACTGGGCGCAAGGCGCCGGCATGCTGCTGCGGCTGGGCGAGCAATTCCACTGGACCAATGCCGGCTACCGCGACTTCGAGGATTTCCTCGCGCAGCTCGCGTCGCGCAAGCGCAAGGCGATCCGCAAGGAACGCCGCGAGGCCGTGGCGGACGGCATCGACATCGTGGCTCTCTCCGGCGACGAGCTGACAGAGGAGCATTGGGACGCCTTCTTCCATTTCTACATGGATACCGGCAGCCGCAAATGGGGCCGGCCGTATCTGAACCGCGACTTCTTCCGCCGCCTGCATGCAACCATGGCCGATCGCGTGGTCCTGGTCATGGCGCGGCGCAAGGGCCGCTGGATCGCCGGTGCCTGGAACATGCGCGGCGGCGACGTGCTCTACGGCCGCAACTGGGGCTGCATCGAGTATCACCCCTGCCTGCATTTCGAATGCTGCTACTACCAGGCCATCGAGTATGCCATCCGGCACGGCCTCAAGCGGGTCGAGGCCGGCGCCCAGGGCGAACACAAGCTGGCGCGCGGCTACCTGCCGACGCCGATCTATTCGGTGCACTGGCTGGCCGATCCGCGTTTCCAGGATGCCGTCGCCCGCTACCTGAAGGACGAGCGGGCCTATATGACCGGCCTGATCCAGGCACTGGACGAGCATTCGCCGTTCCGCCAGGTCGGCCCGCCACCGGAAACGGAATAGCGCCGCGCCAAATGGCGGGATAGAATGCCGGGCGGCTGCCCAGGGAGGAAGACACAATGACTTTGCCGCATGACGCCGGGTGCATCTTCTGCAAGATCGTCAAAGGCGAAGCGCCGAGCTTCAAGCTTTATGAAGACGATCTCACCTTCGCCATCATGGACATCAACCCCTTCAATCACGGCCATGCCCTGGTACTGAGCAAGGGCCATTATGCCAATCTGCATGAAGCGACGGAGGACAGCGTCTCCGCCGTGGCGCGCACCGCCAAGAAGATCGCCGCCGCCGTCGCCGACGCGGTCAAGCCCGACGGGATCAACATCGTTCAGGCCAACGGTCAGGGTGCCGCGCAATCGGTGCTGCATTACCATGTCCATGTCCTGCCGCGTCGGATCGGCGACAATGCCAAGCTGAACTGGAACCTCACCCCGGGCGATCACGAATCGATCGCCAAACTGGCCGCCGATATCCGGGCGCGCCTGTAGGCCGCGCCGCATGATCGGCAAGGCGGCCATCGGCATTTCCCTGCTGGCGCTGGCATTGCCGGCAGCCTTGCCGGCGATGGCGCAGGATTGGCCCGCGCGCTGCCGCAACGACGCCGCGCGCGGATTGACCGCGGCATGCGAACAGGCCGTGCAGGCCGATCCCGACGATCCGGAACTCTACGCCCTGCTCGGCCAGGGCTATTTCACGGCTGGCTCCTACCTTGAGGGCCTGCAGATCATGCGGATCGCCATCGAGAAATCGCATGGCGCACCGGACTATCGCTATCGCTTCGCCGGCTATGCGGCGCTGATCAATGAATTCGTCGAGGCGGCCGACGAGTTGAAGCAGATCGTCGCCGTGCGGCCTGACGACGTGAAGGCCTGGTCGCTGCTGGCGGACTGCTACCGTTTCCTGAAAGACGACAGCGGAGCCCTCCTGGCGAGCAGGAATGCCGCCGAGCTGGGCGACGCCGCCGAAGCCTATGCATTGGCCGGCCGCTACGCCGAAGGCATCGGCGTGGCGCAGGATTTCCATCAGGAGCAGGATTGGCTCGAGCGGGCGGCCGGCGAAGGCTATGTCGCAGCGATGCAGGACCTGGTGAGGTTCTACGCCGACGGCCGCCCCGGCATTCCCGCCGACGCCGTGAAGCGGCGTCAGTGGGAAGCTGCGGTCAAACGGGCGATGCAGCCCGACTGACGATCAGCCCGTCAGTTGGCGTATTCCGGCACCTTGCCGCCGCCATCCGGCGAACCATCCGTGGAGCCGCTGCCCTTCGATCCTCCGCCCTTTTCGGCGGTGATCTCGAAATCGAGCTTGCCGCCGACGACCTTCACCAGGATATGGCCACCCTTGACCAGCTTGCCGAACAGCAATTCGTCGGCCAGCGGCTTCTTGATGTTTTCCTGGATCACACGGCCAAGCGGACGCGCGCCATAGAGCTTGTCGTAACCGCGTTCGGCCAGCCAGGAGCGCGCCTCGTCGGTGAGCGAAATGGTGACGTTGCGATCCGCCAGTTGCCCTTCGAGCTGTGCCACGAACTTGTCGACGACCCGGCTGATGATCTCGGGCGAGAGCGCGGCGAAGGGGATCACCGCATCCAGGCGGTTGCGGAATTCCGGCGTGAACAGGCGCTTGATCGCTTCCTCGTCCTCGCCCTCCTTCATGCCGCGCCCGAAGCCGATGGCCTGCCGCGACATCTCCGACGCGCCGGCATTGGTGGTCATGATCAGCACCACGTTGCGGAAATCGACGCTCTTGCCGTTGTTGTCGGTCAGCTTGCCGTGGTCCATCACCTGCAGCAGGATGTTGAAAAGATCGCCGTGCGCCTTCTCGATCTCGTCCAGCAGCAGCACGCAATGCGGATGCTGATCGACCGCATCGGTCAGAAGACCGCCCTGATCGAAGCCGACATAACCCGGCGGCGCACCGATCAGGCGCGAGACGCTGTGCCGCTCCATGTATTCCGACATGTCGAAGCGGATCAGTTCGACGCCCATGATGGCCGCCAACTGGCGCGCCACCTCGGTCTTGCCGACGCCGGTCGGACCGGAGAACAGGTAACAGCCGATCGGCTTCTCCGGCTCGCGCAGGCCCGCGCGGGCCAGCTTGATCGCGCTGGACAGGGCCTCGATGGCCTGATCCTGGCCGTAGACCACGCGCTTGAGCTCGGCATCGAGATTCCGCAGGCTTTCCTTGTCCTCGCGCGATACCGACTTGGGAGGAATGCGGGCGATCTTGGCGACGATCGCCTCGATCTCCTTCACGCCGATGGTCTTGCGGCGCCGGCTTTCCGGCTTCAGCAATTCCGCCGCCCCGACTTCGTCGATCACGTCGATTGCCTTGTCCGGCAGCTTGCGGTCGTTGATGTATTTCGACGACAGCTCCACCGCGGCCTTGATCGCATCGTCGGTATAGCGCACGCCGTGATGCTGCTCATAGTAGGTCTTGATACCGCGCAGGATCTTCACCGCATCCGACATCGAGGGTTCGTTGACGTCGATCTTCTGGAAGCGGCGCAGCAGCGCGCGGTCCTTCTCGATATAGGAGCGGAATTCCTTATAGGTCGTCGAGCCGATGCAGCGCAGCGCGCCGGAGGCCAGCGCCGGCTTGAGAAGGTTCGAAGCATCCATGGCGCCGCCCGAGGTGGCGCCGGCGCCGATCACGGTATGCATCTCGTCGATGAACAGGATCGAGCCCGGCTGACTCTCCAGCTCCTGCATGACCTGCTTGAGACGCTCTTCGAAATCGCCGCGGTAGCGGGTGCCGGCGAGCAGGCTGCCCATGTCCAGGGCATAGATCACCGACTCCTTGAGCACTTCGGGAACCTCGCCGCGCACGATACGGCGGGCCAGACCTTCCGCAATCGCCGTCTTGCCGACGCCGGGATCGCCGACATAGAGCGGGTTGTTCTTGGTGCGGCGGCACAGGATCTGTATCGTCCGCTCGATCTCCGCCTCGCGTCCGATCAGCGCGTCGATCTTGCCCGCTTTCGCCTTTTCATTGAGGTTGACGCAATAGGCGTTGAGCGCCTCCTTGTCCTTGGCACTGCTGCGCTCGCGCTCGCCGCGATCCGCGCGCTCGGCCCTCTGCTCGACATCGCTGTCGGCGCCGCGCACCGGACGGCGATCGCTGCGGCCCGGCGCCTTGGCGACGCCATGGCTGATATAGCTGACCGCGTCCAGCCGGGTCATGTCCTGCTCCTGCAGGAAATGGACGGCGTGGCTTTCGCGTTCGGAGAAGATCGCAACCAGCACGTTGGCGCCGGTCACCTCCTCGCGGCCCGATGACTGGACGTGGAACAAGGCGCGCTGCACGGCGCGCTGAAAGCTCAAAGTCGGCTTGGCGTCCTGGGGAATGCCGACCACCAGGCCGCGCAGTTCCTCGTCGATGAAGGTCCCCAGCCGCTGCCGCAGCTTCTCGACATCGACGTTGCAGGCGCGCAGAACCGCAATGGCATCCTGATCTTCGGTCAATGCAAAGAGCAGATGCTCCAGCGTCGCGAATTCATGCTTCTTGGCGCCGGCGAGCGAAAGAGCCCGATGCAGCGTCTGCTCCAACGTGCGCGAAAAGGATGCCATGCGCCTTACGCCTCCATCCATCCGGTCTCAGACCGGGTCTCGATTACAGAACTCACTCGACCGCTACTCACTGAACGCTCCTACACAGAAGCTACTCCGTATGATCAATCACGTTCCATTGTGCATTGCAGCGGGTGCTGATGCTGGCGCGAGAAATCGATCACCTGCGTGACCTTCGTCTCCGCCACCTCGTAGGTGAACACGCCGCAGATGCCGACCCCTTTCTGGTGCACATGCAACATGATGCGCGTAGCTTCCTCGCGCGGTTTATTGAAGAAACGTTCCAGCACATGAACGACGAACTCCATCGGAGTGTAATCGTCATTCAACAGCAGAACCTTATACATGGGCGGTTTCTGCGTCTTCGGCCGGGTCTTGGTGACCACGCCGACCTCGGTGCGCCCGCGCCCGTCACGTCCATCCCGTTCGCTCATGCCCTGAACCCAGCTGCAGCGGCGTCCTCAACCGAGGACACACGGAGGATGATATGGCTTCACCGTTAAAAAATACCAGCACCGGACGAACAAAAAAAGAGCCCGGCTACGCAGCCGGGCTGTTGTATGCAATGCGGGCAATCCTGGCGCCGCGGGGGCGGCGCCAGGCCACGGTCACAATCAGGCGGCCAGCGGCTTCACCATTCTCTCGACGGCGGCCTGAAGCTGGGCGTTGATCGGCGCGAAAGCCTCCTGGGCCGTCTTGGCCGCGACTTCGCTGATCTTCGTGGTATGCGCGGTGTAGGCCTCGAAGGCGTTCTTGGCGAAATCGTTCTGCAGTTCAATCAATTCCTGCAGGGTCTTCACGCCCATCATCGCCTTGGCGGTGGAAATCTGGTCTTCGAACTGGCTCTTGCTGAAGGCCAGAAGCTCCGCGTTGATCGCTTCGAAGCCCTTCGCGGTGACATTGCCGGCGCTGACGATCGCGTCAACCTGGTCCTTGCCCAGCTTGGCAACATCGTCAACGCTCTTGGCAACGGCGTCGAAACGCTGCTTGCTCATCGCGATGGCCTTTTCAACGGCCTCGGTGCCCGCCTTCATCGCCTTCTCCATCTGCTCCTTCGAAACCGAAACGACGCTTTCATAGGCGTTGCCGGTCACGTCGAAGGCACTGCCGTTGGTCACTTCGGCCTCGGTCTTGGGGGTCTTGATCTTGGTAGCCATAGGGGGTCGTCCTTGCTTGTCCGGTTTTGTAACGGGGCCAGACCCGCAGAGCGGGGACGGCTATAATGCTGCGCTGCAATATGGTAGTTTCTAAGCCTTCGCCCGGGGCGAGTCAACAGAAATTTTGTGCGATGCACAAAAAATTGCTGCGCCGCCTAACGAAACACTACTTTTCTCAATAATTCCAGCTAGTTGATCGTCCCCTGGCTGTACTGCAGCCCGTTATCGCCGACCTGGAACCGGCGCGGGATATAGCGGCGGCCGGTCGCCGGATCATTCATCAGATAGATGCTATAGGGCGGCAGCGCGACCTCGTAGGGCCGCCGTGCCGGCACACCCGTCTTGTCATATGGCAGGACCGCCTCCAGCAGCGGCACGGCCATACGGTCGAATTCGGGCGACGGAGAGCCCCAGGCATGGAAGTGAAATTCGCCGTTGCGGCAGGCGCTGGCGGTCCAGAAGAAGCTGTCGCCGCGCAGGAAAAGCCCTTTCGGCGCGGCCTGCTCAAACCCCGCCTCCGTCAAGGCTGACTTGATCTTGGCGAAATCTGCGTCGCTGAGGCGGTACATCGCCGATTGGCCGCGCCACGGCGCCAGAGGATCCTGCAGGGAAATCGGATTGCGGGAATCGTTCAGATTGGCCGGCCCGACGACGCGTGCCTCCAGCATGGCCCCGCCCTCGGGCAGTTCATGGATGTCGTAGGTCCGCTGCTGTTCGCGCTCGACGGCATTGTAGACCAGCCGGTAGACGGCTGGCTGGCCAGGTGCGCAGGCCCTGGCAATGTCGTCGCCGCCGACGTAGCGGTCCCAGGTCAGACTGCGAAGGAAAGGATTGTCCGTGGGACCGATGGCGGCACACCCTGCCCCCAGGGCGGCGACACCCAAGACCATGATCCGCCAGATGAACCGTTTGTTAAAACTTATGGCCATATTGTGGCTCTTTCGCGCTGAACCGCTGTCACTATTTGGCGTGAATCCATGCAGATTCAACCTGTTAGGAAACATTCCGCTGGACAAGGTGGTCCATGGTTAATACTCTTTCTCCCGATTCGCGACCAGGGGGGAGCCCGGGCGCTGTCAGGATACAGTTTCAGCGTAACCGAGTTGAGGGGGCAATGCGGCACTTTGGCATCGCGAGCGGGCGGGGTTTATTGACACTAGCCTTGATTGGTCTTGCCGGCCTCCTGTTCCTCTCCACCCTGTCCCAGTCTGCCCATGCTGCCGCTTATTCGGCCATCGTGGTCGACGCCGACGACGGCAAGGTTCTGCACGCCTACAAGCCGGACGCCCCGCGCTATCCGGCGTCGCTGACCAAGATGATGACCCTTTACCTGGCCTTCGACGCCCTGAAGGCCGGCCGGCTGAAACTGAACCAGAAACTGCCGATCTCTGCCCATGCCGCGGCCCAGCCCTATGGCATCGACCTGCGCGCCGGGCAAACCATCACCGTGCATGACGCCATCCTGGCTGCCATCACCAAGTCGGCCAACAACGCGGCTGTGGTGCTGGCGGAGGCGATCGGCGGCACCGAGGCTAAATTCGCCGAGATGATGACCAAGCGTGCCCACCAGCTCGGCATGACCAATACGGTATTCAAGAATGCCTCCGGCCTGCCGAACCGACATCAGAAGAGCACCGCGCGCGACATGGCCAAGCTCGGCATCGCCCTGGTGAAGAACCACAAGGATTATTATTCGTACTTCTCCACCGCCGAGTTCGAGTGGAAGGATGCGGTGATCCCCAATCACAACCACATCCTGACCCGCTACGAAGGCGCAGACGGCATCAAGACAGGCTACATCGCCGCCTCGGGCTTCAATCTGGTCGCCTCGGCCAAGCGCGACGGGCATCGCATCGTCGCCGTGGTATTCGGCGGCAGCAGCGTCAAAGCGCGCGACAACCGCATGATCCAGCTGCTGGACACCGGCTTCGCCAAGATCGAGAACGACGACGCGCCGGCGACGATGGTGGCGGACAAGAGCGAGAGCAGCGGCTTCGGCCTGATCTCGAATGCCGAGGCGACTCCCGCCGCCCCGATCAACGCCAAGGCCTTGAAGAACGCCGACGATGCGGCCGGAGACTGGGCCGTGCAACTTGGCGCCTTCCGCAAGGCTTCGTCGGCCGAACACCTGCTGCGCAAGGTCCGCGGCAAGCTGCCTTCTGCGGAGCCGCTGGTCGACCCTGTCCAGTCCGGCAGCAAAAAGCTGTACCGTGCCCGGTTCACCGGCCTGAGCGAAGCTGACGCCCGCAGCGCCTGTCAGAAGCTGAAGCGGGAGAAGATGAACTGTTCGGTGATATCGCCGGACGCCGGCTGATCGCACTCGCTCGGGATAAAATCGCAGCCGCGGCACCTCTGCCGCGGCTTTTTCGTTCACCCCCTCGATTGCTGCCATGCAGGCATAAACATTGGCCTGCTGCGTTGCTTTTCCGGCAGCGTCCAGGCGCTATATGATGCAAGGCAACGATAACGTATCCCCGCCCGCCCAACCCGAACCAGTCGATGCTGCTCAGCCAAATCGAGACCAAGCCTTCAATGGCTTTCGTCGCCGTCCGCGTCTTGCTTCCTTTCGCCTGCGGCTATTTCCTCTCCTATCTTTTCCGCAGCGTGAATGCGGTCATTGCACCCAATCTGCAGCATGACCTCGGCATCGGCGCGGGCGATCTCGGCACGCTGACGGCGGCCTTTTTCATCACCTTCGCGGCGGCGCAGCTTCCGGTCGGCATCCTGCTCGACCGCTACGGCCCGCCGAAGGTGCAGGCCGGCCTTCTGATCATCGGGGCGCTGGGCGCGGCGCTCTTCGCCACAGCCGGCAATCTCACCCTGCTGGCTTTCGCGCGCTCGCTGATCGGCCTGGGCTTCGCCGGCGGCCTGATGAGCGCGATGAAGGCTATCGCCATCTGGCTGCCGCGCGAGCGCTGGGCCGTCGCCAATGGCGTCTTCCTGACCGCCGGCGGCATTGGCGCCCTCGTCGCCACGGTGCCGGTGGAATGGAGCCTGCAATATACGAGCTGGCAGATGCTGTTCTGGTTCCTGGGCGGCTTCGCGGTTCTGGCCGCCCTGCTGATCTACTTCGTGGTCCCCGACGAGGGCGGCGGCAGCGACAACAGCCTGATCGCCCAGCTCAAGGATTGCGGGATCTTTCTGCTGGACCGCCATTTCTGGCGGATCGCGCCGGTCTCGATCATGGGCATGGGCAGCGGCATGGCGATCCAGACCCTGTGGTGCGGCCCGTTCCTGCGCGATGTCGGCGGCCTCAATCAGGCCGAGGCGGCCCGGATCCAGTTCATGCTGGCCGTCGCGCTGACCGTCGGCTTTACCCTGACCGGGATCATTGCCGACCGCCTGCAGCGTTTCGGCATCACGCTCGCCCAGACGATGGCGACGACGACGCTGCTCTATATCGTCTGCCTCTGCCTGCTGACCGCCGGCTTCGTCCCCGCCAGCCCCCTGCTCTGGATTGCCTTCGGCGTGATCTCGATGACCACGGTGCTGGCCTATCCGATCACCAGCGGCATGTTCCCGGTCGAAAAGTCAGGCCGCGTGAATGCGCTGCTGAATGCGGTGGTGTTCGGCCTCACATTTATCATCCAGGCCGGAATGGGCTGGCTGATCGACCTCTGGCCGAAAGCCGTCGACGGCCGCTACCCGCCCGAGGCCTATAGCTGGGCCTTCGGCATTCCGACCGCCCTGCTGATTCTCTCGCTGGTCTGGTACGTCCTGCCGCGCCGGGACAGTTAGCCGGAAGCCTTGGGGGCGACCACCGGCCGGCCGATCGAGTGATAGGTGAAGCCGGCCTGCTGCATCTCGGCCGGCTTGTAGATATTGCGCAGATCGACCATCAGCGGCTGCTTGAGCAAGGTTTTCAGCCGCCGCAGATCCAGGGCGCGGAACTGGTTCCACTCGGTCAGGATAGCCAGGGCATCAGCCCCATTCGCCGCATCGTAGGCGTCGCTGCACCAGACCACATCCTTCAGCAGCTTTTTCGCTTCCGGGATGCCCTCCGGATCGTAAGCCCGCACGGTCGCGCCCGCCGCCTGCAGGGTCGGGACGATGTCCAGGCTGGGGCTGTCGCGCATGTCGTCGGTTTCCGGCTTGAAGGTCAAGCCCAGCACCGCAACGGTCTTGCCGGCAACGGAATCGCCGCAGGCGCCGATGATCTTGTCGGCCATGTGCCGCTTGCGCCGGTCATTGATGTCGATGACCGTCTCAATGATGCGCAGCGGCGCCTGATACTTCCGGCCGGTCGCGACCAGCGCCAGGGTATCCTTGGGAAAGCACGAGCCGCCATAGCCCGGACCGGCATGCAGGAATTTGGAGCCGATGCGGCCATCCAGGCCGATGCCGCGGGCGACGTCCTGAACGTTGACCTTGACCCGCTCGCAGAGGTCGGCCACCTCGTTGATGAAGGTGATCTTCATCGCCAGGAAGGCATTGGCGGCATACTTGATCAGCTCGGCGGTTTCCAGCTCGGTGAACAGGATCGGGGTTTCGTTCAGATAGAGCGGCCGGTACAGGTTGCGCAGAATCTCGCGCGAGCGCTCGCTCTGGGCGCCGCAGACGACGCGATCCGGCCGCATGAAATCCTCGATGGCAGCGCCCTCGCGCAGGAATTCCGGATTCGAAGCGACCTCGAAATCGGCATCCGGCCGCGTCTCGCGGATGATGCGCTCGACCTCGCGGCCGGTGCCGACCGGCACGGTCGATTTCGTGACCACCAGGGTGAAGCCGTTCATGGCTTGGGCGATCTCTTTGGCGGCCGCATAAACGTAGGACAAATCCGCTTCGCCATCGCCGCGCCGCGACGGAGTGCCGACGGCGATGAACACGGCATCGGCGCCGTCGACGGCCGCCTTGATGTCCTGAGTGAACGACAGCCGGCCGGCTTTTACGTTGCGGTCGACCAGATCCTCCAGCCCGGGCTCGAAAATCGGGATTTCACCCCGCTGGAGCGCGGAAATGCGGTCCGGGTTTTTGTCGACGCAGATAACGGTATGGCCGAACTCCGAAAAACAGGTACCGGACACCAGGCCAACATAGCCGGTGCCAATCATTGCCACACGCATGGTCTACCCCCAGGGTCCGCAGACGATCAAAGCTGCTTGTTTACGTCACGAAGGATCGCTTCGACTTCGCCCCGCATATCCGAACGCGCCAGGGCAAAAGCAATATTAGCATGCAGGAAGCCGACCTTGTCGCCGCAATCATACCGCGTGCCGCTGAAGCGCAGGCCGTGGAACGGCACTTCGCCGATCATGCGGGCCAGAGCATCGGTCAGCTGAATTTCGCCGCCGGCACCGCGCGGCACCTGGTCCAGGTGGTCGAAAACCGACGGCTGCAGGATGTAGCGGCCGATCACCGCGGTCCGGCTGGGCGCCTCGGCCGGTGCCGGCTTCTCCACCAGCCCTTTGACCTCGACCAGCCGCTCGCCGTCCTTGCCCGGCTTGACGATGCCGTAACGCTTGGTGTGCTCCTGCGGCACGTCCATGGCGGCGATGATGTTGCCGCCGACGTCGTTGTAGGCCTCGACCATCTCAGCCAGGCAGCCCTCCTTGGACAGGATCAGGTCGTCGGCCAGCAATACGGCAAACGGCTCATCGCCGACCAGCGCCTTGGCGCAGCGCACCGCATGGCCCAGGCCGTGCGGGTCCATCTGACGGGTATAGGAAACCTGGCCTGCTTTCGGCACCCAGCCGACGATCGACTCCAGAAGGTCGCGTTTTTCGCGCTCCCGCAGCACGCTTTCCAGCTCGTAGGAGCGGTCGAAATGATCCTCGATCGCCTGCTTGCCGCGGCCGGTGACAAAGATGAATTCCTCGATGCCTGCCGCCTGGGCTTCCTCGACGGCATATTGGATCAGCGGCTTATCCACAACGGGCAGCATCTCCTTCGGCATCGCCTTGGTGGCCGGCAGGAAACGGGTGCCAAGTCCACCGACAGGAAACACGGCTTTGCGGATCGGACGTTTCATGATCTGGACTCTCTCGTTTTTGGCGGTTTCACAGATTCGGGCCCCCGCGTCGCGCGGTTTTACGCTGCCGCAGATTGCGGCGCAACGGCTGCCCTGTGACCGTTCCGGTCCTCCATGGCGGGGTAATGGGGCAAAATTTTGGCCCGTTTTCAACGCCTTCCTGGCACATCAAGGGCCCTCTTTCCCGCTGGGCTTGCCTTTCCTGAACGGCTCCGCCGCCCTATCATGCCGACGAAACTAGTGGAGGATGCCGATGTCGGCCGCACCCCAGATTCAACCAGATACGCCGCCCGTGCTCCGCGACCAGCCGGAAGCGGGTCTTGTGCGCCTGACCCTCAACCGCCCGAAGGCCTATAACAGCCTGTCGGTTGGATTGATGACAGCGCTGCAAAACGAGCTGGATGCCATCAGGGCGGACCGCAGCGTCAAGGTCGTCATCATCGCCGCCAACGGCCCGGGCTTCTGCGCCGGGCACGACCTGAAAGAGGTTCGCGCCAATCCCGGCCGCCAGGCGGCCGAGGCGCTGTTCCGGCAATGCTCGATGCTGATGCAATCAATCATCGCCCTGCCCCAGCCGGTCATCGCCCAGGTGCATGGCATTGCGACGGCGGCCGGCTGCCAGCTGGTCGCAAGCTGCGATCTTGCCGTCGCCGCCGAGACGGCCCGTTTCGCCACGCCAGGCGTCAATATCGGCCTGTTCTGCTCGACCCCCATGGTGGCGCTGTCGCGCAGTGTCTCCCGCAAGCACGCGATGGAGATGCTGCTGACGGGTGAGATGGTCGCTGCCTCCCGCGCCCGCGAGCTCGGGCTGGTCAACCGCGTGGTGCCGGAAGACGAACTCGACAGCGCGGTTCTGTCGCTGGCCGGAATGATCGCCTCGAAATCGCCGCTGACGGTGAAGATCGGCAAGGAAGCGTTCTACCGCCAGCTCGAGATGCCGCTGGCGCAAGCCTATGATTACGCCAGCCGGGTGATGACGGAAAACCTGCTGGCGCGCGATGCCGCCGAGGGCATCGACGCCTTCATCGAAAAGCGCGAACCGAAATGGCAGGGCTGCTAGGGTCATGACTGCGACTTTGGAAAAGATCGACCACGACAATTACGACGACGATTACATCCGGGGCATCCTGCGCAAGGTGAATGTCATCGCCATGGTGGGCGCCAGCGCCAACTGGAACCGGCCATCCTACTTCGCGATGAAATATCTGCAGCAGAAGGGCTATCGCGTCATCCCGGTCAATCCGAAGGAAGCCGGCCAGGAAATCCTGGGCGAAAAGGCCTACGCCTCCCTGAGCGACATCCCGGTCAAGGTGGACATGGTCGACTGCTTCCGCGCCTCGGCAGCGATACCGCCGATTGCCGAGGACGCCATCAGGATCGGCGCCAAGGTCTTGTGGATGCAACTCGGCGTGCGCAATGACGAGGCGGCGCAAAAGGCTGAAGCCGCCGGCCTGAAAGTGGTGATGAACCGCTGTCCGAAAATCGAATTCGGGCGCCTGAGCCGCGAAATCGGCTGGATGGGCGTCAATACCCGCGTGATCAACAGCAAGAAGCAGAACAGGATCTGAGTATGGCTTCGGATAAGGCCACAAACCAGCGTACCGCCGCAAATACCTCGCCATACGGCTTCGATACGCTGCAGGTTCATGCCGGCACCGCGCCCGATCCGGCGACGGGCGCGCGCACCACGCCGATCTATCAGACGACGGCTTACGTCTTCGACGATGCCGACCATGCCGCCTCGCTGTTCAATCTGCAAACCTTCGGCAACATCTATACCCGCATCGGCAATCCGACCACGGCCGTGCTGGAGCAGAAGGTGGCGGCACTGGAGAACGCCCGCGCCGCGACGGCGGTGGCAACCGGCCATGCCAGCCAGGCCGTCGCCTTCCACATGCTGATGAATCCGGGCGACCATATCGTCGCGTCGCGCAAGCTCTATGGCGGCTCGATCACGCAGCTCGGCATCAGCTTCAAACGCTTTGACTGGCACACCACCTTCGTCGATCCGGACGATATCGCCGGCTTCGCGGCGGCGATCACGCCGAAAACCAAGGCGATCTTCGTCGAAAGCCTGGCCAATCCAGGCGGCGTGATTTCGGATATCGAGGCGCTGGCGGATGTGGCCCATCAGGCCGGCATTCCGCTGATCGTCGACAATACGATGGCGACGCCTTACCTCTGCCGCCCGATCGAATGGGGCGCCGACATCGTCCTGCATTCGGCGACCAAGTTCCTTGGCGGTCATGGCAATTCGATGGGCGGCGTGATCGTCGATTCCGGCCAGTTCGATTGGGCCCAGAACGGCAAGTTTCCGCACCTGTCGCAGCCTTCCCCCGCCTATCACGGCCTCACCTTCTGGGAGACTTTCGGCGACATGGCCTTTGCCGTCGCCTGCCGCGCCGTCAGCCTGCGCGACCTCGGTCCGACGATCTCGCCTTTCAACGCCTTCATGATCCTGACCGGCATGGAGACCTTGAGCCTGCGCATGCGCAAGCATTGCGATAACGCCCTCGCAATCGCCGAATTCCTGTCCAGGCATCCGAAGGTCGAATGGGTCTGCTATGCCGGGCTGGAAACGGACCGCTATCACAAGCTGGCGAAGAAATACCTGCCCAAGGGCGCCGGCTCGGTCTTCACCTTCGGCCTGAAGGGCGGCTACGAGGCCGGTCTGAAGCTGGTCGAGACGGTGAATATCTTCTCGCATCTCGCCAATATCGGCGACACGCGCAGCCTGATCATCCACCCGGCTTCGACCACGCATCGCCAGCTCACGCCCGAGCAGCGCGAGGCGGCCGGCGCCGGCGATAATGTGGTGCGTCTATCCATCGGCCTCGAGGATGTCAAAGACCTGATCAAGGACCTCGACAAGGCGTTGAACGCCTGACCTATTCCGCCGCCTGCGGCTCGGCCATCATTGTGGGCTTGCCATCGCGCGGCAGCAGGATGGCAAAGATGCCCGCCCCGGCGGCACAGGCCGCCAGCAGGATGAACAGCACATCCAGCGTGCCGGTCAGCTTGTAGATCAGCGGGATCACCGCCACGCCGATCGAGGAGACGCCGAGCGTCAGTACGAATTTGCCGCCGAAGGCACGGCCCCGCCATTGCGGCGGCGTGTATTTCGCCAGCAGCGAATTCTCTGCCGGCTGTCCCGCGACATTCAGGCTGACCATCAGGGCGGCGACGCCCACCAGCGCGGGATGGATGACCGTCATGGCGAAAATGATCACCGGAATCTGCAGCCATTGCACGGCGATATAGACGCTGCGCAGCGAGAAGCGGTCTGCCAGCTCGCCGCCGATGAGCTGCGACAGGGCCGAACAGGTATAGACGATGGTCACCATGCCGCCGATGCCGAAGACACTGTCGTGGAAGAAATCCGCCAGACGCTCGTCGAACACTTTCGGCAGGGCGAAAGCAGTGGCCTGAAAGATCAAGCCGGTGCAGAGCATGGTGGCCGACATGACCCAGAAGACGCGCCAGATGTCGCTTTTGCCCGGCGCGGGCTGCGGCACGAGATCCTCGCCGCGATCAAGCAGCAGGCCGGTCTGGCGTGCCCATAAAAAGGCGACGCCGACGATCAGGCAGACCACGCCCGGCACGATGAAGGCCGCCCGCCAGCCATAGAGATCCGCCAGCACGCCCGCCACCAGAGCCGCGCCGGCGGTGCCGGCCGAACCGAACAAGCCATTGATCCCCAGCGCCCGGCCGCGATTGGTGGCGTTGCGCACCAGCCAGGGAATTCCGACCGGATGATAGATCGCCGCGAACAGCCCGATGCCGGCCAGGGCCAGGCAGATCGTCAGCGGCGTATTTGCCAAACCCGTCGCCACCGAGCAGGCGCCGACGCCGAGGAAGAACAGCGTCATCATGCCGGAGGCGCTCCAGCGGTCGCCCAGCCAGCCGGCCGGCAGCGCCGCGGCGCCGAACAGGATGCTCATCGGGATGGAGAGGGCGAATAGCGTGTCGTAGCCCATGCCCCATTCGCGCTCCAGCACCAGCACCACGGTGGCGTAGAGCAGCGTGAAGAGGTGCGAAAACGTGTGGGCAATGCTCGAAAAGCCGAGTGTCAGGAAGCTGGCATAGCGGGCCATGGGCGGTTCTCCTCCAGGGTGGGAGGTTATCAAACCATCCGCGCTCGGAACAATGCAGGAATTGCATGCCGACACTGCGCCGGCATCAAGGTTGGCGGATTTCCGGCTTTTCCATAACGCGGCCTTTGCATAAACATTTTCGCGGGGCCCGCCAGGCAGAGCGGGCCTAAAGGGGAAACGATGAAAACAAAACTCGCGGCGATTCTGTCTATTGGCGCTATCGCTTTTTTCGGCATCCATGCGGCGGATGCCCAGGTCAAAATCGATATCCCAAGCTACGATCTTCCGGCAATACCGACCTCTATGGTGGGCCGAAAGACGGCCTGAAGCAGGTTACCCTTACCGGCATGCTGTCCTTCCCCTCGGTGCAGGCGGAGAAATACCCGGCTGTCGTCATCATGCATGGCAGCGGCGGAGTGTCCGAGCATGAAACCTCTCTTGCGAAGGAACTGAACGCCCGGGGGCTTGCAACGCTTGCTATGGACTGGTTCACCGGACGGGGCGTCTCGAACAGCACGGCCGACCCGTCCAAGGTCGGCTTTCCCAGCACCGCGGTCGATTTGCTCATGGCCTACAAGGTGCTGGCTGCGAATCCGAAGATCGACGGCAGCCGCATCGGCGCAGCCGGTTTCTCGCGGGCGGCACGGCCGAGGTCACGGCGAATTCAACCACCCTTGCCGAGCGGTGGCTGGGTCCCGGGCAGTCCTTTGCTGCGTTTGCGCTCTACCATGCGAGCTGCAATCGATATCAGAAGCCGGTCAAGCCGATGAAAGCTGCGGTTCTGGTGCTGTCAGGCGCCCAGGACGACCTGACGCCGGCGGCCGCCTGTGAAGAACATGCCGCTGCCCTGGAAGCTGCCGGTATCCAAGCGGAAGTGCACGTATATCCCAAGTCGGCGCATGCTTTCGATTTGATCAACGGGAGCCGTTCGATGCCGCATGTGCAGAGCGCGGCGAATTGCCCGTTCGCCATTGATGAAACCGGTATGTTGATCCTGGCGGACGGCAGCAGGGTGACGGATGCAGCCGGCCTGCGGGATATGCGCGGCAGTGTATCGGGATCGGCGTCACCTATGCCGGAACCGTCGAGGCGCACGCCGCCTTCATGGCTTTCATAACAGCCGTCCTGAAAGCCGGCTGACGAATGGGCGCCGGCCGCCGCAGATGAGCAGGATGCCGCGAAGTCAGCCGGCGGCCGGACCCGCCCCGCCCTTCGTTTCCGCCAGCAGCCAATCGACATATTCGGCATTGCCGCCCGTGCCGACCGGCAGCGGCAGCACGCAGGGTACGGAGTAGGAATGCGCCGCCTTCACCGCCGCGGTCGCGGCCGCGACTAGATCGGCGCGCGTCTTGAGGATCAGCACCGCCTCCTCGCCCCGCTCCAGCTTGCCCTGCCACCAGTAAAGCGAACGCATGCCCGGGATGATATTGGCACAGGCCGCCAGCCGCTGCCCGACCACGGCCTCGGCCACCCGCTCCGCTTCCGCGGCGGTAGCCGCCGTGCAGTAGAGCAGGACGATCTCGCTCATGCGGCAGCCTTCATGGCCCGGTCATGCCACAGCGCCACCGCCGTGGTCAGGACCAGCACCGCACCGCCCTGATGCAGCGTGCCCAGTGCGACCGGGACGTGATGCAGCAGCGTCGCAATCCCCAGCCCGATCTGTACGGCGACGACCGTCAGCAGCGCATGGCGCAACCCCGTGGCGGCCTTCCCCTTGAGCAGCAGCGCCGTAACGATTGCCAGGGTGGCAACCGTGTAAGCGCCCATGCGGTGCTGGAACTGCACCGTCATCACGTTCTCGAAGGAATTGATCCACCAGGGATTCGCGATCAGCAGGCCGTCCGGGACGAACTGGCCATCCATCAATGGCCAGGTATTGTAGACCAGACCGGCATTGAGGCCGGCAACCAGCCCGCCGGAGAGAATCTGCGCGAACACCACAACGGCAAGCGCCGCGGCGATTCCGCCGCCCCGGCCGCTGATCATACGGCCCGAGCGAACGAGCGACAGCGCCCCCCAGAGGATGTAGCAGAAGATCAGCAGTGCCAGGCCAAGATGGGCCGTCAGCCGATAGTGGCTGACATCCGGATTGTCGACCAGCCCGCTTTTGACCATGAACCAGCCGAGCGCGCCCTGACTGCCGCCCAGAAGGAACATGGCCACGAGATGCCGCTTCATCCCGACAGGAATGCGGCCGCGCAGCCAGAACCAGATCATCGGCAGGGCGAAGACGACGCCGATCAGGCGACCGAGCAGACGGTGGATGTATTCCAGCCAGAAGATGCTTTTGAAGCCTTCCAGCGTCATGCCGATATTGATCTTCTGATATTCGGGAAACAGTTTGTACTTCTCGAATTCGGCGACCCATTCGGCATGGTTCAGCGGCGGGATCACGCCGGTGATCGGCTTCCATTCGACAATGGAAAGCCCCGATTCGGTCAGCCGCGTCAGCCCGCCGATCACCACCATCAGCGCGACCAGCGCTGCCACTGCAAACAGCCAATAGGCCATGGCACGTGCGGGCTCGGCCGCTGCAGGACGGATGGACATGGTCGTGGCGGCGGTACTCACAGGCGGCCTCCAAAGCTTTTGGGATGCCTTCATTTAGACTGTTGCCGCGGCGCCGGAAAGCCTTGCGGCTGCGCCGGATTGACGCGGTTTTCAGCGCTTCTTACGGTTCCGGAAATCGTAAATCCCCGGCCGCTTCCGCGGATCCTCGCCCGGCGCGAAAATCTGGGTCTTCTGCACTTTCTGGGTCCCCGTGGTGGGCAGGCGATCGACAAAGAGCAGCCAGCCCGGCGCCTTGAAATAGGCCAATCGCTCGAAGCACCAGGCGAACAGCTCCTCCGCCAGGGCCTGATCCGGCTCCCGCCCCTCCATCGGCAGGATGCAGGCCATGACCTCCTCTTCCCGGATTTCGTCCGGCGCCGCCAGCACCGCCACCTGCGCCACGGCGTCATGGGCCTGCAGGCAGGCCTCGATCTCCGCCGCCGCGATATTCTCGCCCGAGCGACGGATGATGTTTTTCTTGCGGTCGACGAAATAGAGCATGCCATCCTCGGCCATGCGGACCACATCGCCGGTATGGAACCAGCCGCCAGCCCAGGCCTCCGCCGACGCCCTCTCGTTCTTCAGGTAGCCCGAGAAGAAGCCGTAGCGCGGATCGGCCGCCGAACTGCGCACCAGGAGCTCTCCCGGCTCGCCGCGCGGCAATTCACGGCCCTGCTCGTCCGCCACCATGGCCTCGAAATGCGGCAGGGGCCGGCCGAAGGCGCGGGTATCGACCTGCCGCGGTTCATGGCAATCGGCAAAGATGCGGCCGGTTTCGGTCATGCCCCAGACCTCGACGAGCGGAAAGCCGAAGCGCTCCTCGAATGGCCGGTGCAGTTCCGGCTCGACGCCCGCGCCAAGGCCGAAGCGGACGCAATGCCGCTTTTCCATATCCGTGACCGGCTGGTTCAGCAGCAGGGGCGGCACCACGCCGAGATAGTGGATGATCGTCGCCCGGCTCTCCACCACTTCGCGCCACCAGCGCGTCGGGCTGAAACGCTCGGTCAGGACCAGGCAGTTGGCGGTCAGGATCGCGCAGGTCGCGGTCACCGCCTGATGATTCATATGGAACAGCGGCAGCGGATTATAGAAACGATCCTCGCCGTACTTGATGGTCAGCGCGCCGCCGAGATCGCGATACCAGGCCCCCGCATTCAGATAATAGAAGTTGCTGAGGATGCAGCCTTTCGGCCGGCCCGTGGTGCCCGAGGTGTAAAGGAGGCTGCATTCGGTATCGTGATCGGGAATGCCGCCGCGCGCCGGCGCCTGGGGCGACGGAACGGTTTTTGGCATGGCCAGCGCGTCGAGTACCGGAAGCGGCTTGCCCTGCCGTTCGGCCGCCACCTTCTGCAGATCGCTCAGCCGATGCGGCAGGGCAACGGCGAGGTCGGCCTCGGAATGCTCCATCTGATAGAGCATTTCATCATGCCGGTAATCGGGATTGATCGGCACGATGCCGCAGCCGAGCGCATTCAGCGCCAGGTAATGGAAGAAGAATTCCGGCCGCATTTCCAGCAGGAGGCCAATACGGTGGCCCATGCCGTAACCGGCAGCCGCATATTTCTCCTTCAGCGCATCGACGATGCCAAGCACCGTCCCGTAGCTGAGTTCCAAGCCATCCTGCGCGTAGCTGCGCTCCGGTCCCGGCGGCACGCACAGGAACGGCTTTTCCGGATGCCGTGCTGCCGTGGTGCTGAAAGCGGCATAGACCGACGCAGGCAGATTCATGCCAACGCTCCTCCCCGAGCTTTTTATTTCGCCGTACTTTATTCAGCTCAGGCCAAGCAGCACAAGCATCGCGCTCCCGATGATGATGCGGTACCAGGCAAAGGGGGCGAAGCCATAGCGGGTGATGAAGCCGACCATGGTGCGTACGACAACGGCGGCGACCAGAAAGGCGATCACGAAGCCGACGGCGATGACCCCGACGCCCTCCCAGCTCAGTTCCGACCAGTGCTTGTACAGGTCGTAGACGGTGGCCGCGAACATGGTCGGTACGGCCAGGAAGAACGAGAATTCCGCCGCTGCCGCCGGCTGCACCCCCAGCACGCGGGCGCCGATGATGGTGGCGCCGGAGCGCGACACTCCAGGTATCATCGCCAGGCATTGCAGAAAGCCGATCTTCAGGCTGAGACGGGCGTCGAACCTGTCGACACTCTCGATGACGCCCTGCCCGACCACCCGCTCGATCCACAGAATCGCCACGCCGCCCACGACCAGCGCGACCGACACGACCCAGGGGCTGAACAGCACGGTCTTGATGAAGCCGTAGGCGAAGAAGCCGATCACCATCGCCGGCAGGAAGGCGAGCAGAAGGTTGACGGTGAAGCGGTTGGCGCGCGGCACGCGCCCCAGTCCGATCAGCGTGCTGAAGAAGCGCTGCCAATAGATGACCAGGACCGCGAGGATGGCGCCAAGCTGGATGGCAATCTCGAAGACCTTGCCGGGCGGGCCCTGGAAACCGAGCAGATCGACCAGCAGGATAAGATGACCCGTGGAAGACACCGGCAGGAATTCGGTAAGTCCTTCAACGACTCCCAGGAAAGCCGCCTGGAGATATTCAAGCATCATGGACGGCAATCCCTCGCGCCGGCACGGCCGATCCGGGCCGGTTTGGGCCCAGCGGCGAGCCAATGTGAGCCAGTCCGAGCCAGCTCGAGCCAGCGCTCAGTGTCTGGCGATCCCGAAATCATTCTGCGCATGGCGGGGCCGGATGCTCCTCTTGATTCACCGCTCCCCGGCTTGCCGAGGCTATAGAACATATATAGCACATTTATAGGACTTCAGGCAAGAGCAATCTACCCGTCTTTCATACAGGGTGGACCGATTTCTCCCCCGACCGGGTTTATTCAGTCGGAAACAACCCGGAGGAACACATGCGCGGCATTTTGCTGTGGCTGCTCGGCATCCCGATTCCGATTATTATCTTATTGTATTTGTTCCACGTATTGTGACCGATAGAGGCCCGACGGGAAAAATTGTCGCAGGAGGAGACAACATCCCCTGCTTAAATCGCGGCGGCGAGAGACAAAAGCCCGCGGAGGAAGCCATGCTGCATCCCCTCCGGCACATCATGGAGAAGGAGGCCGAACATTTCCTGGGGCCGGTCCCGGCCCCTCTCAGCCGAAACGATTGTTCTTGTTGAAGCCGCGCGGCGCGATACGGCCCGCCTGGGCGCGTTCGCCGCGATATTCCTTGAGATCGGTCTCGGTCTTCACCCGGCCGGAGGAATCGACCCAGCTCAGGCCCTCCTTGTAGGTGAAGACCTTCGCGTCCGAGAGGCCGCCGTCCTTGTATTTCTGCAAGGTGATGCCGCGGCCTCTGATCATCTCGGGCAGCTGATCGAGCGGGAAAAGCAGCAGCTTGCGGTTATCGCCGATGACAGCGACGGTATCGCCGCCTTCGATGGCCCGGCACACAGCGGCTTCCGCCGGCGGGCTGACATTGAGGATCTGCTTGCCGCCGCGGGTGCCGGCCTGCATTTCCGCCTCGGGGCAGATGAAGCCACGGCCATCGCTGGCGGCGACCAGGAACTTGCGTTCGCCCTGATACTTGAACAGCGTGACGATGTCCTGATCGTTGCCGAGATCGACCATCAGGCGGACCGGCTCGCCATGGCCGCGGCCGCGCGGCAGCTTATCGCAAGAGATCGTGTAGGCGCGACCATTGGTGCCGAACAGAATCAGCTTGTCGGTGCTTTCGGCGTGCAGCCAGAAGCGGCCCTTGTCGCCCTCTTTGTACGAGGCGCCGCCATCCTCCTCGACATGGCCCTTGATGGCGCGGATCCAGCCCTTGGCCGAGCAGATCACGGTGATCGGCTCGCGTTCGATCATCGCCTCGAAAGCCTCTTCGGCGATCACCGGCGCATCGCCGATACTGCTGCGGCGTTTGCCCAGTGCCGTCTTCGGCCCGAACTGTTTCTTCAACTCCTGGATTTCGCCGGCGATGGCCTGCCAGCGCAACGCCTCGTCGGCCAGCAGTTTCTTCAGCTCGGCCTTCTCCTTCGATAGCGCCTTGTGCTCGCCCTTGATTTCCATCTCCTCGAGCTTGCGCAGACTGCGCAGACGCATGTTCAGGATCGCTTCGGCCTGCACATCGGTGAGCTTGAAGCGCTTCATCATCACCGGCTTGGGCTCGTCCTCGCGGCGGATGATCTCGATCAGCTCGTCGAGATTGAGATAGGCTATCAGATAGCCTTCGAGAACTTCGAGGCGGTGCTCGATCTTGCCCAGACGGTATTTGCTGCGCCGCTCCAGCACCTCATGGCGATGATCCAGATAGGCTTGCAGCGCTTCCCGCAGGTTCATCACCTTGGGCTGCTTGCCGCCGTCCAGCACATTGAGGTTGAGCGGGAAACGCGTCTCCAGATCGGTGCTGCGGAACAGGCTTTCCATCAGCACGTCGGGATCGACATTCTTGCTTTTGGGCACGATGACGATACGGATATCCTCCGCAGATTCATCGCGCACGTCGTCGAGCAGAGGCGCTTTGCGCTCGGTGATCAGTTCGGCGATCTTCTCGATCAGGCGCGATTTCTGCACCTGATAGGGAATCTCGGTGACCACGATCTGCCAGGTGCCGCGCGGCAGGTCTTCCTTGTGCCAGCGGGCGCGGATACGGAAGCTGCCGCGGCCGGTCTTGTAAGCCTCGATGCGGCTGGAAAGCGGCTCGACGAGAATGCCGCCGGTCGGAAAATCCGGCCCCTGCACATGCTCGACCAGCTTCTCGATCGACGCGTTCGGGTGTTTGATCAGATGCAGCAGCGCGTCGCACAATTCCGGCAGGTTATGCGGCGGAATCGAGGTCGCCATGCCGACTGCGATGCCGCTGGCGCCGTTGGCCAGCAGGTTCGGCAAGCCGGCCGGCAGTACCACCGGCTCGTCATTCTCGCCGTCGTAATTGGGCCGGAAATCGACCGTGTCGTCGTCGAGGCCGGTCAGCAGCAGATTGGCCACCTCGGTCAGCCGCGCCTCGGTGTATCGCATCGCGGCGGCATTGTCGCCATCGACATTGCCGAAATTGCCCTGCCCGTCGACCAGCGGATAGCGCTGGGCGAATTCCTGCGCCAGGCGCACCAGGGCGTCGTAGACAGACTGATCGCCATGCGGGTGGTATTTACCGATCACGTCGCCGACGACGCGGGCGCATTTCTTGTAACCCTGGCCGGGATCGAGCCGGAGCTGGCGCATGGCGAACAGCACGCGGCGCTGCACCGGCTTGAGCCCGTCGCGCGCATCGGGCAGCGAACGGGCGGTGATCGTGCTCAGCGCATAGGCCAGATAGCGCTCCGAGAGGGCATCGGGCAGCGGCACATTGCGGATATCTTCAGGGATGTCTTTGGGCGGCAGATGCTTGCTCATGATCCGCTTTCTACACCAGATGTTGTTCCGGTTCTACGCACGACCTCCAGCAGTCGTGTCCGCGCCGCGGGAACCGGCGCATGCAGCTGCGCGAAGAGCCGGTTCTCAAGGAAGTGGCCGGTCAGCGCCAGGCCGGCCAGCATTTCGGCCATCAGATCGTTCGCGGCCTGCCCCCGCCCCGGCACCAGGAAGCCCGGCAGCGCCAGCAGGCGGTCGCGATAGGGCTCGGCCGCGGCAGCGGAGACCGCCCGGCCGGTGCGCGGCGAGACATGCGTCAAGCCGGTAACCGCGCCGGTGGCGGCGCAGGCTTCCAGATCGAGGCCATAGCCCATTTCCGCCAGCAGGCCCATTTCCCAGCGCACGTAGAGCGCGCCCCAATTCTCCGGCTCGTCCAGTTCCGCCATATGCGTCAGCAGCACCTTGGTGGCGGCAAACAGCGCCGGATGCGGCTCGCGCTCCGGCAATGCCGCATCGATGAGTGCGCAGACGGACGACAGCGCCGCCAGCCGCGCCGGATCGTCCAGGATCAGCGCGGCGGGATGGGCCAGCGATTCGAGCTGCCAATGGCCAAGATGCTCCGACAGCCGTGCCCGCCAGGTGGCCCGCACGGTCTGGCCCGGCTGCAGCGCGCCGCCCTTCCCGGTTCCGGAGCCACGCAGCAATCCGGCATGACGGCCATAGGCCCGTGTGAGCAGCGTTGCGATGCGCGCGTTCTCGCCGTGATGGCGCACGCTCAGGATAACGCCTTCATCCTGCCATTCCATGCGATGGACTTAAGGTGATTCCCGGCTGCGCGGCAAGCATAGTCGAAATTAAAAGGGCGGGCCTTTCGCGGGCCCGCCCTTCGCGTGTCGCGACTGTGACTGAGGCTTACTCGGCGGCGTCGCCGACGGCGGCCTGCAGCTCGCTTTCCAGGGCATCCGCGAATTCGCGGTCGCGCTGGGCGGCAAGCTGCTTCATGCGGCTCATGATCGCGCCGGTGCCGACCGGGATCAGGCGGCCGACGATGACGTTCTCCTTAAGGCCGACCAGCTTGTCCACCTTGCCGCCGACGGCGGCTTCGGTGAGCACGCGGGTGGTCTCCTGGAAGGAGGCCGCCGAGAAGAACGAGCGGGTCTGCAGGCTCGCCTTGGTGATGCCGAGCAGAACCGGCATGGCCTTGGCGATCTTGCGGCCCTCCGCCGCGGTCTTGGCGTTGACCTCGTCGAACTCGGCGCGGTCGACCTGCTCGCCAGCCAGGAAGGTGGTCTCGCCGGGGTCGGTGATCTCGACCTTTTGCAGCATCTGGCGGCAAATCACCTCGATGTGCTTGTCGTTGATCTTCACGCCCTGCAGGCGATAGACCTCCTGAATCTCGTTGACGAGATAGTTGGCCAGCGCCTCGACGCCCATCACCTTGAGGATATCGTGCGGCGCCGGATTGCCATCGAGCAGATGGTCGCCCTTGCGCACGAAATCTCCTTCCTGAACGGCAATATGCTTGCCCTTCGGGATCAGGTACTCGACCGGCTCGCCGCCGCCATCGACCGGCTGCAGGATCAGGCGGCGCTTGGCCTTGTAATCCTTGCCGAATTCGACACGGCCGTCGATCTCCGCGATGACCGCATGATCCTTCGGACGCCGGGCCTCGAACAGCTCGGCGACGCGCGGCAGACCGCCGGTAATGTCGCGGGTCTTGGTGCCTTCCACCGGAATACGCGCGAGCACGTCACCGGCATGGACATGGGCGCCGTCCTCGACCGACAGGATCGCATCCGCCGACAGGTAGTAACGGGCCTCGGCGCCGCTCACCAGCGTGAGCACCTCGCCCTTCTCGTCACGCAGCGTGATGCGCGGACGCAGCTCGCTGCCCTTCGGGTTCTGCTTCCAGTCGGAGACGACCTTGTACGAGATGCCGGTCGATTCGTCGGTGGCCTCGCGCATCGACACGCCCTCGACGAGGTCGCGGTAGTTCACGATACCCTCGCGCTCGGTGATGATCGGGCGGGTATACGGATCCCACTCGGCAATGCGCTGGCCCTTCTTGACCGTGCCGCCTTCATCGGCAACCAAACGGGCACCGTAGGGCACCTTGTGGCGGGCGCGCTCGCGGCCATTCTGGTCGACCAGAATGACTTCGCAATTGCGGCCCATCACCACGAAGCGGCCCTGGCTGTCGGTGACCAGGTTGCGGTTGGCGATCTTGATGGTCGCATCATAGGCCGCCTCCAGGCTCGACTGCTCCGCCACCTGGGCGGTGCCGCCGATATGGAAGGTGCGCATGGTGAGCTGGGTGCCCGGCTCGCCGATCGACTGCGCCGCGATGACGCCCACCGCCTCGCCGATGTTCACCTTGGTGCCGCGGGCCAGGTCGCGGCCATAGCACTTGCCGCAGACGCCGGTCTGGCTGTCGCAGGTCAGCACCGAGCGGATCAGGACGCTCTCGACGCCGGCTGTCTCGATGCGGTCGACATCGCGCTCCTCGATCAGTTCGCCGGCCTTCATCAGCACCTCGCCGGACAGCGGGTGCTTGACATCCAGAGCTGCCGTGCGGCCCAGGATGCGCTCGCCCAGGGTAGCGATCACCTCGGCGCCCTCGACGACCTCGCGGACGGTCAGACCGCGCTCGGTGCCGCAATCCTCCTCGGTGATGATGCAATCCTGCGCCACGTCGACGAGGCGACGGGTCAGATAACCCGAGTTGGCGGTCTTCAAGGCGGTGTCGGCCAGGCCCTTACGGGCGCCGTGGGTCGAGTTGAAGTACTCGAGCACGGTGAGGCCTTCCTTGAAGTTCGAGATGATCGGCGTCTCGATGATTTCGCCCGACGGCTTGGCCATCAGGCCGCGCATGCCGGCGAGCTGCTTCATCTGCGCCGCGGAGCCGCGGGCGCCGGAATGGGCCATCATCCAGATCGAGTTGATCGGCTTACGCTCGCCGGTGACCTGGTCGATGTCGGTCTGAATGACCTTCATCATCTCGTCGGCGACGCGGTCGGTGCACTGCGACCAGGCATCGACCACCTTGTTGTACTTCTCGCCCTGGGTGATCAGGCCATCCTGATACTGCTGCTCGTATTCGGAGACCAGCTTGCGGGTCTCCTCGATGTGGCCTTCCTTCGTGCTCGGCACGACCATGTCGTCCTTGCCGAAGGAAATGCCCGCCTTGAAGGCGCGGTTGAAACCGAGCGCCATCATGCGGTCGCAGAAGATGACCGTCTCCTTCTGGCCGCAATGGCGATACACCACGTCGATGACGTTGGTGATCTCCTTCTTGGTCAGCTGCTGGTTGATCACGCGGAACGGCACATTCTTGTGCTTCGGCAGGATTTCGCTCAGCAGCATGCGGCCCGGCGTCGTGGTGACGCGAGCGACGATCGGCGTGCCCTCGGCGTCCACGGTATCAAGGCGCGCCTTGATGCGGTGATGCAGCGAGATCGCCTTGGCATCCAGCGCCTGCTGGATTTCCGCCACGGTGGAGAAGACCGGGGTCTTTTCCACGATCGCGCCGGCCTCGATCAGCCGCACGAACTCGGCCTTTACCGCAGTCTTGGGCAGTTCGACCTTGGTCTTGCCGTCGAAGAGGATGACGTCGTCCTCGGCCCAGGCCTTGAGCAGCGCAGTCGCGTCCTCATCCTTGATCTTGCCGGTTTTGCCGTCCCTGACCTTCAGCACGTTGCCGAGCGGCGCCGGGCGTTCCATGGTCAGGTAATACAGACCGAGCACGATATCCTGCGAGGGCACGATGATCGGCTTGCCGTTCGCCGGGCTGAGGATGTTGTTGGTCGACATCATCAGCACGCGGGCCTCGAGCTGGGCTTCCAGCGACAGCGGCACGTGCACTGCCATCTGATCGCCGTCGAAGTCAGCGTTGAACGCGGCGCAGACCAGCGGATGCAGCTGGATCGCCTTGCCTTCGATCAGGGTCGGCTCGAAAGCCTGAATGCCCAGGCGATGGAGCGTCGGCGCACGGTTGAGCAGCACCGGATGCTCGCGGATCACCTCCTCGAGGATGTCCCAGACCTCCGGCCGCTCCTTCTCCACCATCTTCTTCGCCATCTTGACGGTGGCGGCAAGGCCGCGCAGCTCAAGCTTGGAATAGATGAACGGCTTGAACAGTTCGAGCGCCATCTTCTTCGGCAGGCCGCACTGATGCAGCTTCAGTTCGGGGCCGACCACGATGACCGAACGGCCCGAATAATCGACGCGCTTGCCGAGCAGGTTCTGCCGGAAGCGGCCCTGCTTGCCCTTCAGCATGTCGGACAGCGACTTCAGCGGACGCTTGTTGGCGCCGGTGATGACGCGGCCGCGGCGGCCGTTGTCGAACAGCGCATCGACCGCTTCCTGCAGCATGCGCTTCTCGTTGCGGACGATGATGTCCGGCGCGCGCAGCTCGATCAGCCGCTTCAGACGGTTGTTGCGGTTGATGACGCGGCGATACAGGTCGTTCAGGTCCGAAGTGGCGAAACGGCCGCCATCCAGCGGCACCAGCGGGCGCAGCTCGGGCGGGATCACCGGCACGACCGTGAGCACCATCCATTCCGGGCGGTTGCCGGATTCGATGAAGGACTCGATCAGCTTCAGGCGCTTGACCAGCTTCTTCGGCTTCAGCTCGGACGTGGTCTCGGCCAGCTCCTCGCGGATTTTGTCGCGCTCCTTCTCGAGGTCGATGGCCATCAGCAGATCGCGGATGGCCTCCGCGCCGATCTTGGCGACGAAAGCGTCTTCGCCATACTCTTCCTGAGCGCGGAAAAGCTGCTCCTCCGTCAGCAGGTCGAACTGCTTCAGCGGTGAGAGGCCCGGTTCGACGACGACGTAGTTCTCGAAATACAGGATGCGCTCGAGATCCTTCAGGGTCATGTCGAGCATGAGGCCGATGCGGCTCGGCAGCGACTTCAGGAACCAGATATGCGCCACCGGCGAGGCCAGCTCGATATGGCCCATGCGCTCGCGCCGGACCTTGGAAAGCGTGACTTCGACGCCGCACTTCTCGCAGATCACGCCGCGATACTTCATGCGCTTGTACTTGCCGCACAGGCACTCGTAATCCTTGATCGGGCCGAAGATGCGGGCGCAGAACAGGCCGTCCCGCTCCGGCTTGAAGGTGCGGTAGTTGATCGTTTCCGGCTTCTTGATCTCGCCGTAGGACCAGGAGCGGATACGCTCCGGCGAGGCGATCGAGATCTGGATCTGATCGAAGCTCTGGGCGCCCTGCGGCTGCCCGAATACGTTGCTCAGTTCGTTCATCTGTGTCGTCTCCTATTGGAGAATGCGTTGCGTGACGGTCAGTAGGAGCGCTGCGACAGCTCGACATTGAGGCCGAGCGACCGCATCTCCTTGACCAGCACGTTGAACGATTCAGGAATGCCGGCCTCGAAGTTATCGTCGCCGCGCACAATGGCCTCGTAGACCTTGGAGCGGCCGGCGACGTCGTCCGACTTGACCGTCAGCATCTCCTGCAGGGTGTAGGCTGCGCCGTAGGCCTGGAGCGCCCAGACCTCCATCTCGCCGAAGCGCTGCCCGCCGAACTGCGCCTTGCCGCCCAGCGGCTGCTGGGTGACGAGCGAGTACGGACCGATCGAACGGGCGTGGATCTTGTCGTCGACCAGGTGGTGCAACTTCAGCATGTAGATGTAACCCACCGTCACCTTCCGGTCGAACGGCTCGCCGGTGCGGCCATCGATCAAAGTGACCTGGCCGGACTTGTCGAACCCGGCTTTTTCCAGCGCCTCGACGATATCCGGCTCATGCGCTCCGTCGAAGACCGGGGTCGCCATCGGGACGCCGCGCCGCAGATTCGAACACAATTCGACCAATTGCTCGTCCGACAGGTCGGCGATCTTGTCGGTGAACTCCTGCTTCGAATAGATGTTCTTCAGCAGCTTGCGCAGATCCTCCGCCTTGGCGTGGTTGCGCTGCATCTTATCGAGCGTATCGCCGATCTGCCGGCCGATGCCCGCCGAAGCCCAACCCAGATGGGTTTCCAGGATCTGACCGACATTCATGCGCGACGGCACGCCGAGTGGATTCAGCACGATATCGACCGGCTGACCGTCCTCGAGGTAGGGCATGTCCTCTTCCGGCACGATGCGGGAGATGACGCCCTTGTTGCCGTGACGGCCGGCCATCTTGTCGCCGGGCTGCAGCTTGCGCTTCACAGCGACGAAGACCTTGACCATCTTCATCACGCCGGGCGGCAATTCGTCGCCGCGCTGCAGCTTCTCGACCTTGTCGTCGAAGCGCCGCTGGATACGCGCGGCGGCGGCATCGTATTGCTTCTTCAGCGCCTCGATGTCGGCCATGTTCTTTTCGTTCTTGAGGCTGATCTGCCACCACTGACCAGGAGTCAGCTCGGCCAGAACCTCCTCGGTGATCTTGCCGCCATCCTTGAAGCCCTTCGGGCCCTTATCGGCCTGCTTGCCGATCAGCAGCTCGCGCAGACGACTGTAGATGGAGCGCTCGATGATCGCCTTCTCGTCGTCGCGGTCCTTCGCCAGCCGCTCGATCTCGGCGCGCTCGATCGCCAAGGCACGCTCGTCCTTCTCCACGCCATGGCGGGAGAAGACGCGCACCTCGACCACCGTGCCGGAGACGCCCGGCGGCACCCGCAGCGAGCTGTCGCGGACATCGGAGGCCTTTTCGCCGAAGATGGCGCGCAGCAGCTTCTCTTCCGGCGTCATCGGGCTTTCGCCCTTCGGCGTGATCTTGCCGACCATGATGTCGCCCGGATGCACTTCCGCGCCGATATAGACGATGCCGGCCTCGTCGAGATTCTTGAGGCCCTCCTCGCCGACATTCGGGATGTCGCGGGTGATCTCTTCCGGGCCCAGCTTGGTGTCGCGGGCCATCACTTCGAATTCCTCGATATGGATCGAGGTGAAGACGTCGTCCTTGGCGATGCGCTCGCTGATCAGGATCGAGTCCTCGAAGTTGTAGCCGTTCCACGGCATGAACGCGACCAGCACGTTGCGGCCGAGCGCCAGCTCGCCCAGCTCCGTCGAGGGACCGTCGGCAATGATGTCGCCGGCCTGCACGACGTCGCCCACCTTCACCAGCGGACGCTGGTTGATGCAGGTATTCTGGTTCGAGCGCTGGAACTTCAGCAGCTTGTAGATGTCGACGTTCGACTTCGACATATCCGTTTCGTCGGTCGCCCGGACCACGATACGGGTGCCGTCGATCTGGTCGATCACGCCGGAGCGGCGGGCGACGATCGTGGCGCCGGAATCGCGGGCCACCACCTCTTCCATGCCGGTGCCGACCAGCGGCGCCTCGGCACGGATCAGCGGCACGGCCTGGCGCTGCATGTTCGAGCCCATCAGCGCGCGGTTGGCGTCGTCGTTCTCCAGGAACGGGATCAGCGCGGCGGCAACCGAAACGAGCTGCTTGGGCGAGACGTCCATGAAGTCGATCGCTTCCGGCCGCGACATGACGAAGTCGCCGTTGCGGCGGCAGGAGACCAGTTCGCCGACGATCTTGCCCTTGGCATCGACCTCGGCATTGGCCTGTGCGATGGTGTACTTGCCCTCCTCCATGGCGGTCAGGTAAACGACCTCGTCGGTCACCTTGCCGTCACGGACGCGGCGATACGGGCTCTCGATGAAGCCATACTGGTTGACGCGGGCATAGGTCGCCAGCGAGTTGATCAGGCCGATATTCGGGCCTTCCGGCGTCTCGATCGGGCAGATACGGCCATAATGCGTCGGGTGCACGTCGCGCACCTCGAAACCGGCACGCTCGCGGGTCAGGCCGCCCGGGCCAAGCGCCGACAGGCGGCGCTTATGGGTGATCTCCGACAGCGGGTTGGTCTGGTCCATGAACTGCGAGAGCTGGCTGGAGCCGAAGAACTCGCGCACGGCCGCCGCCGCCGGCTTGGCATTGATCAGGTCATGCGGCATCACGGTGTCGATATCCACCGAGCTCATGCGCTCGCGGATCGCGCGCTCCATGCGCAGCAGGCCGATGCGGTACTGGTTCTCCATCAACTCGCCGACCGAACGGACACGGCGGTTGCCGAGATGGTCGATGTCGTCGATCTCGCCGCGGCCGTCCTTCAGTTCGACCAGCGTCTTGACGCAGGCGAGGATATCCTCGGTCCGCAGCACGCGGACGGTATCGTCCGCCTCCAGGCCGAGACGGGCGTTCATCTTGACGCGGCCGACCGCGGAGAGGTCGTAACGCTCCGGATCGAAGAACAGGCCATGGAACAGCGCTTCCGCGGTGTCCATCGTCGGCGGCTCGCCCGGGCGCATGACGCGGTAGATTTCGAACAGGGCCTGCTCGCGGCCCTGGTTCTTGTCGCCCATCATCGTATTGCGGATATAGGCGCCGATGGTGACGTGATCGACATCGAGTACCGAGATCTGCTCGATGCCGGCGGCCTCGAGCATCTCGATCTTCTTGACGTCGAGCTCCTCGCCCGCTTCGAGATAAATCTCGCCGCTTTCCTCGTTGATGATATCCAGGGCGTTGTACTTGCCGGCCATGTCCTGCGGCGTGACCAGCAGCTCCTTGAGGCCCTCTTCGGCCAGCTTGCGGGCCAGGCGCGGCGTGATCTTGGTGCCGGCCTCGACCACCACCTTGCCGGTCTTGGCGTTGATCAGGTCGCTGTTGACGCGCAGGCCGCGCATGCGCTCGGCGTTGTAGTCGGTGCGCCAGCCCTTCTTGTCGCGCTTGTAGATCACCTTCTTGTAGAAGGCGTCCAGGATCTCTTCCTGGGTCAGGCCCAACGCGAAAAACAGCGTGGTGACCGGCAGCTTGCGGCGGCGGTCGATGCGGACATGCACGATGTCCTTGGCGTCGAACTCGAAGTCCAGCCACGAGCCGCGATAGGGAATCACGCGGGCGGTATAGAGATACTTGCCCGAGGAATGAGTCTTGCCCTTGTCGTGATCGAAGAAAACGCCCGGGCTGCGGTGCATCTGGCTGACGATGACGCGCTCGGTGCCGTTGATGATGAAGGTGCCCTTGTCGGTCATGAGCGGCATGTCGCCCATGTAGACGTCCTGCTCCTTGATATCGAGCACGGTCTTGGCCTGGGTATCGGGGTCTACCTCGAACACGATCAGGCGCAGCGTCACCTTCAACGGCGCGGCATAGGTCATGCCGCGCTGCATGCATTCATCGACGTCGTATTTCGGCGCCTCGAATTCGTATTTGACGAATTCGAGCGAAGACGTTTCGGAGAAATCCTTGATCGGGAAGACCGACTTGAAGACGCCCTGCAGGCCGACATCGGGCCGCGTGTCGGGGTTGTCATTCATCATCAGGAAGCTGTCGTAGGAACTTTTCTGCACCTCGATGAGGTTGGGCATCGAGGTAATGCTCGGGATACGCCCGAAGCTCTTGCGAACGCGCTTGCGGCCGGTAAACGACAAGGTCATGTCTGTCCCAAATCTTTCTGCTGGCGGCAGGAAATGCTGCCGCGGACAAGCCGGATAGCGATGAGTTTTGCGGGCCCATTATCCCGCCGGGCGATCGCCGCGCCCAAATCCGGATCGTCTGTCCGCCGATAAATATCCGTGGCGGGCCGGAGGTGTGGTTTCGCCCAATTTAGGGCGGCAGACGGGGCAGGTCCACACCGAACCCGCCCCGCCGCCATACGCGTACTTACTTGACCTCGACCTTGGCGCCAGCGCCTTCGAGCTGGGCCTTGATCTTGGCGGCCTCGTCCTTGTTGACGCCTTCCTTGACCGGCTTCGGCGCACCCTCGACGAGGTCCTTGGCCTCCTTCAGGCCCAGACCGGTGATGGCGCGCACTTCCTTGATCACGTTGATCTTGTTGGCGCCCGCATCGGCGAGGATGACGTTGAACTCGGTCTTCTCCTCGGCAGCCGGGGCGGCAGCGCCACCACCAGCAACGGCGGCAACGGCCACCGGAGCGGCGGCCGAAACGCCCCACTTCTCTTCGAGAAGCTTGGCGAGCTCGGCGGCCTCGAGGACGGTCAGCGACGACAATTCGTCGACGATCTTCTGCAAATCAGCCATTTCAGTGACTCCTGATAAAGGTTCGATACCTGGTTAGACGTTTACGTGTGGCTTGCGGCCTTAACCCTTGGTGGCATACGCGTTGAGCACGCGGGCCAGTTGGCCAGCGGGCGCCTGCACGACACCGGCGACCTTGGTCGCAGGCGCCTTGAGCAGACCGACGATCTTGCCGCGCAGCTCGTCGAGCGACGGCAGGCTCGCCAACGACTTCACACCCTCCGGATTCAGCACGGTTGCGCCCATGGCGCCGCCAACGACGACGAGCTTGTCGTTCTTCTTGGCGAACTCCACGGCGACCTTCGCTGCGGCGACCGGGTCATTCGCATAAGCGATGCCGGTCGGCCCCTTGAAGAGGTTCTTCAAGGATTCGTAGGGGGTGCCCTCCAGGGCAAGGCAGACAAGCCGGTTCTTCGCGACCTTGAAGCTGGCGCCAGCCTCCCGCATCTGACGGCGCAGCTCAGTCACCTGAGCGACGGTCAGACCGGAATTCTGGGTCACCACGACAACCTGGGTCTCCTTAAAGACCTGGTTGAGCGTGTTCACCAGCTCCTGCTTTTGAGCACGATCCACTGCTCGTCTCCTTAACAGAGACAGGGTTGCCCCTGTCCCGTTGGCACTTGAGCGACCGATGCGTCGCTTCCGGCATCGCTGCCTTCGGCGGCGAACCGATCACCCGGTTCGCCTGTCCCAGGGCTCGAACCTTCCTGGGAGCGGTCGATCGCTCGCCGCTCCCGTGAAGCTTCTCTTCCCCGTCTATGCAGGTGGCTTGCCATTAAACCTTCGGACCGAAGCCCTCGGGCGCCTGCAGTCTCGGACAGGTTGCGGACATTCCAGGCCATGTACTATCTGGCCCGAAACGCCGCTCCGCCGCCTCCGAAGAGGCGGCGAAACTCGTCAATTGTCAGGCGGCGGCCTTTTCGGTGCCGCCACCCAGTGCGTCGCTGAGATCGATGCGCACGCCCGGCCCCATGGTCGAGCTGAGCGCGATCTTCTTCACGTAATGACCCTTCACGCCGGTCGGCTTGGCCTTCAGGACGGCATCGATGAAGGCGCGCACATTGGCGAGGATCTGCTCCTCGGTGAACGACGCCTTGCCGATACCGGCATGGATCAGACCGGCCTTCTCGACGCGGAACTCGACCTGGCCGCCCTTGGCCGCCTTGACCGCGCCGGCGACATCCATGGTGACCGAGCCGAGCTTCGGGTTCGGCATCAGGCCGCGCGGGCCGAGCACCTTACCGAGCTTGCCGACCACCGCCATCATGTCCGGCGTGGCGATGCAGCGATCGAATTCGATCTTGCCGCCGTTGATGATTTCGGCCAGATCGTCGGCGCCGACCAGATCGGCACCGGCCTTCTTGGCCTCTTCCGCCTTCGGGCCTTTGGCGAAGACGGCGACGCGCACGGTCTTGCCGGTGCCCGACGGCATCGTCACCACGCCGCGGACCATCTGGTCGGCATGGCGCGGATCGACGCCGAGATTCATGGCGATCTCGATCGTCTCGTCGAACTTCGCCTTGGCGTTGGACTTCACCAGCTTGACGGCCTCTTCCAGACCATAGCGGTTATCCGGGTTCACGGTCTTCGCAGCGGCGGCGTAACGCTTGCCCTTATGTGCCATGTGTCAGCCCTCCCCTTACTGGCCCTGGACTTCCAAGCCCATGGAGCGGGCGGAACCGATGATCATCTGACAGGCCGCATTGATGTCATGCGCGTTCAGATCCTTCATCTTCTGCTTGGCGATCTCGCGGACCTGATCCATCGTCACCGAGCCGACCTTCTCGCGGCCGGTCACCTTGGCGCCGGACTGGATCTTGGCGGCCTTCTTCAGGAAGTAGGTCACCGGCGGGGTCTTGGTGATGAAGGTGAACGAGCGGTCCGAATACACGGTGATCACCACCGGGATCGGCATGTCCTGCTCGAGATCCTTCGTCTGCGCGTTGAACGCCTTGCAGAATTCCATGATGTTGACTCCGCGCTGGCCCAAGGCCGGGCCGATCGGCGGCGACGGGTTGGCCTTGCCGGCCGGAACCTGCAGCTTGATGTAGCCTTCAATCTTCTTCGCCATACTCTCTGTCCTTTCCTGCTGGAGCGGCTACGCCGCTCCCTTGGCGGATGCGCGGTACGGCAGGATCGGTCCGGCGATAGACCTTAGCTGCCTCCCACGCGATGAACCGGGCGATACTCAGGCCCGGCTACGCGCAACCAGATCAGAGCTTCTCGACCTGGCTGTATTCCAACTCCACCGGGGTGGCGCGGCCGAAGATCGACACCGCCACCTTCAGGCGCGCGCGCTCCTCGTCGACTTCCTCCACCACGCCGGAGAACGACGTGAACGGACCGTCGGCGACCCGCACCTGCTCGCCCACATCGAAGGTGATCGAGGGCTTCGGATGCTCGACGCCCTCCTTCACCTGGTTGGCGATCCGCTGCGCCTCGGCTTCCGTGATCGGCGACGGCTTGCCGCCCGAGCTCAGAAAGCCGGTCACCTTCGGCGTGTTCTTGACGAGATGGTAGGTCTCGTCGGTCAGCTCCATCTTCACCAGCACATAGCCAGGGAAGAACTTGCGTTCGGCATTGACCTTCTGGCCGCGGCGAACTTCCACCACTTCCTCGGTCGGCACCAGAATTTCCTCGAAGAGGTCGCCCATACCCTTCTGCGCCGCCGCATCGCGCAGCGCCTGGGCGACCTTCTTCTCGAAATTCGAATATACGTGGACGATGTACCAGCGCGCCGCCATCGTCAGCTCCCTAGGCCGAGGATCAACTGCACGGCAAAGCGCAGGATCGAATCGACCGTAAAAAAGAACAAGGCGGCGATCAGCCCCATCAGGAACACCATCGCCGTGGTGACGAGGGTCTCCTTGCGGTTCGGCCAGGTGACCTTCGCAGTCTCTTGCCGGACCTGCCGGAAAAACTCAATAGGACTGACCTTCGCCATCGTTTTGACTATCCACCTAAGCTCTACTTCCGCGTCACGCTGGCAGGGGTGGAGGGACTCGAACCCCCAACCCCCGGTTTTGGAGACCGGTGCTCTAGCCGATTGAGCTACACCCCTGCACGCGCACCAGATCGCCGCTTACGCGATGATCTTGGCGACGACGCCGGCGCCGACGGTGCGGCCGCCTTCGCGGATGGCGAAGCGCAGGCCCTCATCCATGGCGATCGGCGCGATCAGCTCGACATCCATCGCCACGTTGTCGCCCGGCATCA
>NZ_DASVCJ010000037.1:0-86724 GCF_036381655.1 Ferrovibrio sp. | reverse complement strand
TCAAGGTCGAGGAAGAGCAGGTGATCTGCTCGAGTTTCGACCAGCCTAAAGGCGGGGCCTCGACCGGTTCCTGTCGCCTTAATCTGGACTGTTCGTCCGTCGGGGGCATATCCATCAATGCCTTGTGTTGAGCGGGCAGGTACGAGTCGGATATCGAATAGCTCTGCCGCTACCGCTTCCCCAAGATCGCCGACTAAATTGCCATCGAGCGTGAACTTTAGTCCGGCGGACGCAAAATGCGTGCGGAGCTTATTTCTGGCTTGGACGAGGTCGGCGATGGCTGGTGGCAGCTGGAAATGTGTCACGGTGTTTCCTTGGGGAACTCGGTCCAACAGGCCCTCGGGTCGTCAACCCGCAAGACCTTTAACGGCTCTTCTTTTGCTTCGCCCGAACCAAGGCCGTATTGATCTCAGCTAAGTCTTCTGCCGAAGCAGCGATCTCGCTGCGTAGTATTTTGCGGACCCGGCTGACCAGTTCTTCCTGCCGGATTTCGTCGGCCGTTAGCTTCCGAGGAGTCACCCAGTCAAAGATATCGAGCAGACTGACCTTTAGCGCATCAGCAATATCAAACAGCGTCGATAGACGAGTTGACGCTGCACCCGTCTCGATATTGGAAATCACCTCGTCGGTCTTACCAACTTTTTCGCTCAGTTGTTCTTGGGTAAGCCCACGCTCCTTCCGCAGCTCGCGTATGCGGCGGCCAAGCAGTTTGTTCCGATCCGATGCTTTCATAGCCCCGACTTTCTGTCGGAGCCAGGCCCAATACCATCGACCCGAAGTCGATAGAATGGGTTGACGTATCCGATAATACCGACTTTTAATCGGTATTAATAAGCCGACTTCAAAGGAAGTCGGGTTTTCGTCGGCTTTTCAGCTGACTCCGCAGGGTTAAAGAGGGGGAAATTCTATGCGTCTGTCATGGACAATCGCTGCCGTACTGTTCGCTGCTCAGGCAGCCGCCGCCGCGCCGCTGCCGGAACACTTCGCCGTCGAAACGAACTACAACGGCCAGAAGTCGAAAGTCTCTGTCCATACCGTCTTCCAGGACATCGGCCTCGACAAATACCCGGTCATGTTCATCGTGCATGGTAGCGGCGGACAAAGCCACTCACGCGAACTCTGGTATGCACGGCAGCTCGCCGAACTCGGCGTCTGGTCAGTGATCACCGATCACTTCCGCTATCGCGGGGTCGAAAGCACGGCGTATGATCAGGCGGCAGTGAATACGGATAACATGGTCTATGATGCTTTCAAGGTTCTTGAGCGCATCGCCGAGAACCCGAAGGTGGACATGACGCGGGTTGGCATCATGGGCTTCTCGAAGGGCGGCTCGACCACGCTGCATACCGCGATCCCTTCGGTCATCAAGCAGTATTCGGAGAAGGGGCACCGGTTCACCCTGCACATACCGATCTATCCGGGATGCACGAACCAGTATTTCGACACAAACGCGGCAGCGCCGATTTACATGTTGCTTGGCGGCAAGGACGACTATGCAGACCCAAATGTCTGCCTAGCTTATGCGAAGAAATTTGAGGCGAAGGGCAGCAAGGTCAAAACCATAGTGTACCCCAACGGGCTGCACGCCTGGGATTCAATGAAGGAAGAAGTTATCTACGACCGCCGCATCCAGAACTACGCTAAATGCGTGATGGAGCAGCAGGCCGATGGAAGCTGGAAGGAATCTCTTACCGGCCTCACGGTGATGTCTGGCGGAATGGGCCTGAACCCGCGCGCTAACATTGCTGCAAACATGAACCGCGCGATGAGCGCCTGTCGGACATCGGGTGCCCATTACGGCGGAAACGCTGATGTGAAGTACGACGCCCTTTGGGATATCAAGAAAATCGTGGAAGCCGAGTTCGGGTTGACCCAATAGCGGGTCGTAGGGGCATCAACTATGTGGGGCGTTTCGCCGTTCCCGGAAGATGCAAGCGGCACAATAATTACTTTGCAGCTAGCTTTACGTTCTTGATTGATGAAGTTATAGGCTCTGCGAAGGACGCGTATTCGATAACTCCGGATGAGAATAGATCCGTGTTCGCGTTTGATCGCCAGAAAGAAATTATGTCTTCCGACGTTTTGATTTTCTCAATTAGTGCGATGTCACCGGTTTCTTCTTCATTGTAGGGCGCCTTTAGGCCGTTTGCAGTATCTGCATCTCCAACTACAACATATGAGAATGATTTTAGGTCGGCATCATTTATAGCAATTGATTCTTCAGTTCGTGAGAAAGTGGCGCCGGGAATAACCCCGACGCGGACAATTTTTGAGTGAATTATCTCATAGTAAGCGGGTTCGGAAAGCGGCACATGTCGCCATAGATGGTTTGGGGAAATCCATTCCCAGTTCACCCAGCAAGTCAAAGCATGGGGACGATCATGTTTGCTTTGCTTGGGAATATCCACCGTAAGAACGTTCTCCGCAGCCATTGGTGCATTTGTTCGTATTAGACCTGCGAGACCCGATGAAGACATCGCAATTTCCATCAGATCGAAGTCAGATCGAATCTTCGGAAGCACCGTGAAATATCCATATCCAATATTCTTTAGTCGAAGATTCCCCTGAAGGTTTACCTGTGAGGACCAAAGCGATTGGCTGGAAGTTATGCCTTGGTACCCTTGGTCGTTGGTGTGATGAAACACCCTCAATTGGACCTGATCATCGGATCTGCGCCATCGACCTGAAGGGGGTGGGTCAAGGGGGCCATCAATCACCGTGTAGTAGCAATTGTAGATGACGCTACCGTCTCTACAGACCTTAATCTTGTCGTCCTTAAAAAAGCCGACCAGTAACAATGTCTTTTGACCAACGACCATAGTAAGTCGAGCAAAATCACTGCCCGGACTGTCAAAGAAAAGCTGACATGCATCGAAAAATTTAGGCAGATAAAAAATCCGACGCCGTGATTCATTGTTCAGCAAGGCATCTGGGAAAATCACGCTACGACCGCGCATATGTAACAGCTTACATTTAAGTATGCCCAGTTTGGGTTTGTGCCCTCGGAGCAAGTCACGCGGAGTTATGCTTTTGCGCATGTCGGGTCCGCAATTACTGGTTATCTTCTTTTGTTTGAACGAGCAGGACTATTATCGAAAGCAAGGCGCATTGGGGCAGTCTTTTCCCGCCCTGCAAAGCAACAGGGCATTTGTGGGTACGTTTATGGGTAGAGCGCCCCGCATGAAATGCAGGGGAATAATTTCAATATCTTAGGCTGGATATTGGCGGAGAGGGTGGGATTCGAACCCACGGTACGCTTGCACGCACAACGGTTTTCGAGACCGCCCCGATCGACCACTCTGGCACCTCTCCGCGAGGGACCGGCTTGGCATGCTATCCCGCCGGGGGTCGAAAACGGCGCGGACCTTAACCGATGCCGCCGTTCGCCGCAAGGCCCCCGTCCCGGCGTTGGCCGCCTATAATCACCCCGCCGCTTCAACGGTTTGCCCGGGCCGGGCGGTTCCGCCGCGACGGCAGGATTGGGCTTGTCTTCGCCTTTGCCTTGGCGGAGACTTGGCGCAGCGGGGCAGCCCGCAGGAGGGACCGGGGGAGGCCGCATGAGAGGCCGCAGCAGCACCGGGACGATCCATCGCGCCAGGCCGGGAAACGCCCGGCCGCAGCAGCCGGGCGGGCGCCGCGCCGTCCAATCGGCCCGATCTCCGTATTTTGTGCGAAATCCATGGCTTGCCGACCGGCGCTGGCGCGATCCGGCCGGCGCTGCGCGCCTTGCGGGAGGCTTTGCCCGAACCAAATCAAGAATGGGATGCAAAACGGCCTGGACCGCCCCCGCGGCGGCAGGCGCACCGACGGAGGACATACCATGACGGTCGCAGCCATCCTCAAGGACAAGAAGCCGGGCGTGATCAGCGCCGGACCGGGTGACAGCATCGACGCGGTCTGCCAGCTTCTGGCCGACAAGGGCATCGGCGCCGTGCTCATCCTGCGCCCGGACGGCGGCATCGCCGGAATCCTCTCCGAACGCGACATCGTACGCGGCCTGGCGATGATCGGCACCGACCTCATGCAGCAGAGCGCCGATACGATCATGACCAAGAACGTGATGGTCTGCTCGCCGCGCGACACCGTGGAGGACGTGATGCATCTGATGACCAAGCGGCGCATCCGCCACCTGCCCGTGGTGGACCAGGAAAGGCTGGTCGGGATGATCTCGATCGGCGACGTGGTGAAAAAGCGCATCGCCGATACCGAGATGGAGGCCGAGGCCTTGCGGCAATACATCGCCACCGGCTGATCGCAGCGCTATAGTGAGGTCATGAACCAGCTTCGTCCCGAAACCAGCCCCGCCGCCGATGCCGGAGATTACCTGGTCCGTCCGGATCCGCTCGATCCGCGTCTTACAGAAACCGTGCGTGGAATCGACCATGACGGCAAGGCGGTCGAGACCAAGGTGCCGGTCGAGCGGCCGCTGACGCTGTTTCTCAATGGCCAGGAGATCGTCACCATGATGACGATCGGCGATTATCCGGACTATCTGGCGCTCGGCTACCTGATCAACCAGCGCATGCTGCTGCCCGACGACGAGGTCACCGGCATCGATTTCGATGCCGAGATCGAGACCATCGTGGTGCGCACCTCGCGCCAGACCGATTACGAGGCGCGGCTGAAGAAGAAGACGCAGACATCGGGCTGCGCGCAGGGCACGGTGTTCGGCAACATGATGGATGCGGTGGAAAGCGTGCGCCTGGATGCGGCCGCCGTGCTGCACACGTCCTGGATTTACGCTTTGTCGAAGCGGATCAACCTGACGCCGTCGCTGTATCTGGAGGCCGGCGCGATCCATGGCTGCGTACTATGCGAGGCGGACCGGCCGCTGATCTATATGGAAGATGTCGGCCGCCATAACGCCATCGACAAGATCGCCGGCTACATGCGGGTGCACGGCATCCCGGCGCAGGGCAAGATCATGTACACCACCGGGCGGCTGACGTCCGAGATGGTGATCAAGACGGCGCAGATGGGCGTGCCGATCCTGATCAGCCGCTCGGGCTTCACGGCCTGGGGGGTGCAACTGGCGCGTCAGGTCGGCATGACGCTGATCGGCCGCGCCAAGGGCAAGCGCTTCATCGCCCTGTCCGGCGCGGAGCGGCTGCGCTTCGATGCCGATCCGGCCGGCGTGGCCGAGGAATCGGACCGGACGCAGCGCAAGGGCAGCCGCAGCGACGACTAGGCGTGGGATGTGACGATGCGCAAGATTCTCGGCGTGGTGCTGGCAGGCGGATTGGCGCGCCGGATGGGCGGCGGCGACAAGGGGCTGCGCAGCCTGGGCGGGCAACCGATCCTCGATCGCATCCTGGAACGGCTGCGGCCGCAGGTGGACGGCATCGTCATCAATGCCAATGGCGATCCGGCGCGCTTTGCCGCCTATGATTTGCCGGTGGCAGAAGATGCCGTGACGGGATTTGCCGGCCCGCTCGCCGGGGTGCTGGCCGGGCTTGCCTGGGCGCGGCGGCACCGGCCCGATATCGCCGATATCGTCACCGTGCCCAGCGACGCGCCCTTCCTGCCGCGCGATCTGGTCGCCCATCTGGTGGCGGCGCGGGAAGCCGCCCGCGCCGATCTCGCCTGCGCGGCCTCGGCAGGCCGCGCCCATCCGGTGGTGGGCCTCTGGCCGGTGCGGCTGCATGACGATCTGCGGCGCGCCGTGGTCGAGGAGGATATCCGCAAGGTCGACATCTGGACCGGGCGGCACAAGCTGGCGCAGGCCAGCTTCGCCGTGCATCCGGTCGATCCCTTCTTCAACGCCAATACGCCCGAGGACATGGCGGAAGCCGAACGCCTGCTGGCGCGGCTCGGCAAGGCGGTTGCATGAGCCTTGCGGATCGGCCGTCCTTTCCGCCGGGCTACGTTGCGCAATCCTGCATAAGCGATGCCTTCGAGGGTGCCTGCCGCGCCGCCGCGGATGAGGGCGCCGAGGATGGCCGGCTGCTATGGCGCGAGAGCGGCAACCGCTGCGAGGCGGCGGTGGTGCTGCGCCCGCTCGATCCGGTCGAGGTGGCGCTGACGCTGGCCTATGTCGCCATGCTCGGCCTGCATGACGGCCTTGCCGCCGAGGTGCCGCCGGAAACCCCCCTCAGCGTCGACTGGCCGGACCGGCTGCTGGTCAATGAGGCCTGCATCGGCGGCATCCGCATCGCCCATGGCCCGCTGGTCGAAAAGGCCGGCCTGGCCGATGTGCCCGACTGGCTGGTGGTCGGCATTGCCGTGCAGCTCGCCGGCGGCGTGGACGAGGATCTGCCCGGGATCGAGCTGGAATACACCAATCTGCGCGAGGAGGGCTGCGGCGACGTGACCGCCTCGGCCTTGGTGGAAGCGTTCAGCCGCCATCTGCTGCATTGGATCGACCGCTGGCAGGAGGAAGGCTTCGAGCCGGTACGCCGTGCCATGGGCAATGTCCTGCGCGACCGGGGCATCAATATCGAACCGAATGGCGATATCTGGGTTCAGGAGGGCGTGGTGAAGACCTGGCGCAGCCTGCGCGAGACGCTGCGCCGGCCAAGCTGGGTCCTGCCGCCCGCGTCGGGAACGGCCCCATGAAACTGCTGCGATGCATCCGCTTCGATCCGTCCGATACGCAGGTTTATCCGCTGGCGGCGGAACCGGGCGAATGGGCCGTGCCGGGAACCTTCGTCTTCGCCGATGCCGAGCCCGATACCCTGGATCATGCGCGCAAGCAGGCATTTGCGAACGGCTTTCTCGGCCTGGGCAGCTTCGGCTGGTCGACGCTGGTCACCGTCGCGACCGCAACGGCTGACGACTACGAGGCGGCGGTCGCCAATCTCGCCGGCCACCTCGTTGCGCATTACGGCGCCCCCAGCATCGCCGCCGCCCGCGCCGCGGCGCAGGAGGAGGTCGACTACGCCGCCTCGCTATGCGAGCAGCCGGTCAACACGCTGCTGGCGCTGAACCGCTTCATCGAAGGCGATGCGATCCGCGAGCAGTTCCGCATCGTCTCACCGCCGGGCGAGGCCGTGCATGCCCGAATCTGGGATATCGAGCCCGACGCCTGAGCCGGATTGCGCGGGGCGGGCAACCAGCGGGGGTGTCGTTTTGCGCATGATGCCGCGCGATCTCGTGGTAAACTCGGCGTCGCGCAGAGGATAGGGACCATGAGCATCAAGCCGCCGGGCACCGAGACGCGCAGCATCGGCATCGTTCTGGAACGCCGCAAGGTGGACAATCCCTGGATCGATCACAGTTGGCGGCCGGTGCAGATACTGCTTGGCCAGCCGGCATCGCCGCGCTGGACCAGGCTTGCCGCCGGCGATGGCTGGGAATGGTATTTCGCCGGGCAGGCCGAGCTGGCGCTGTATCGCCACGAGACCGAGAATTACCAGTTCAACCTGGACAGCACGCAGCCCTCGATCTGGGTGTTCCTGCGCCAGGATGGCGAGAGCGAGCATGGCATCGAACTGTTCGGCGCCACGGTCGATCCGGGCGAGGCACAGGCGCATAACGATACCGGCGACGATCTGGTGGAGAGCATCGCCATGCCGGACGACATCGTCGCCTGGGTGAGCGGCTATATACAGAGCCACCCGCCGGCGCGGCCCTATCGCAAGCGCAAGCGGACCCGCGCCGACCCGGAGGCCCTGGCGCTTCGTCCACGGGTGCGCCCGCGTCTGTATGAGTCCGATCCGCTGCGGCAGATGCCGGAGGATGAATGAAGGATTCTGGCGACAGGCCGGCTGGCGAGGCGGAAAGCGGCTTTCTGGCGCGCTGGTCGCAGCGCAAGGCCGATAGCCGCCGCAAGAGGCCGCCGCCCGAGGAGACCGCGCAGGAGGCGGATGCCGCGGCGGCGGATATGGGGGCAGCAGATGCCGCGCCGATCGATCCGGCCAGCTTGCCGCCGATCGACAGCTTGACGGCGGACAGCGATTTTTCCGTCTTCCTCAAGGCCGGTGTGCCGCCGGCGCTTCGCGTGGCGGCGTTGCGCAAATTGTGGCTGACCGAACCCAGCGTGCTGGAGCCCGACAAGCTCGTCGAATATGGCTGGGATTTCAACGCGCCGGACTATGGCGAGATCGTCACCCAGGAGCAGATCGCCAGGCTGCGGCAGGCCATGGCGGAGGGCCGGCGGAAGGCCGATCCGGCGCAGGCGGCAGCCGGCCGCGAAGCGGCACAGGAAGAGGAACCGGAAGCGGTGGCCGGCTCAGCCGGGGCGGCAATCGAAGCGGCCGATACCTCCGGGGTCACTGGCGAGGACATCGCCGCGGAGCCTGAAATCCTCGCTCAGGGCCCGGCGCCGCGGCGCCGGCATGGCGGTGCCCTGCCTCGCTGATCTGCCTCGCTGATCTGCCGCCCCGACTTGCCATGCTGGCGATCAGCCGTGGCGGTCAGGGGCTCAAATCGTCCTTGGCACCCAGCCGCCGCAGCAATTCCGGTCGGGCGCGCAGCCAGGTTTCGACCGGCGCCAGCAGCCGGAACAGCAGCGGATTGACGGCGATCGAAATCAGCGCGCCGGCCATGATCAGGTCGCGCCCATCCGTCGGCAGCTGACCATAGGCCAGGCCGAAGCTGGCCAGGATGAAGGAGAATTCGCCGATCTGCGCCAGGCTGGCGGCGACCGTCAGCGCCGTCGGCAGCGGATGGCGGACGAAGAGCAGGATGACGAGCGCCACCAGCGGTTTTCCCAGCATGACGATCAGCAGAACGCCGAGCAGCGCCCAAGGAGCCTCGGTGACGATCGACGGATCGAACAGCATGCCGATGGAAACGAAGAACAGCACGGCGAAAGCATCCTGAAACGGCAGCGCGCGCAGGCCCGCCGCATGGCCTTGCCGCGATTCGTTCAGCATGACGCCGGCGAAGAAGGCGCCCAGCGCAAACGACGTATCGAACAGGATGGCGGCGACGCAGGCGACACCGAGCGCCGTGGCGAGCAACGCCAGCGTCGAGAGCTCGCGCGAGCCGGTCGATTCGACCCGCTGCAGCAGCCAGGGCACGACATGCCGCCCGCCCAGCATCGCCAGCGCACCGAAGGCAACCATCTTGACGATCGCGAACAGGAAGGCCGCCGCCAGGTTTTGCCCGGCCGAATCCGAAAACGAGCCGTTCAGCGCATCGGTGAAGACGGGCAGCAACAGCAGCATCAGAACCATGAAAACATCCTCGACGACCAGCCAGCCGGTGGCGATATGGCCATGCTCGCTGTCGAGGTCGCCGCGGGCTTCCATGGCCCGCAGCAGAACCACCGTGCTGGCGACCGACAGGGCCAGGCCGAAAACGATGCCGCCGCCGAGCCCCCAGCCGAATGTCTGCGCCAGGCCGAAACCGAGCAGCAGCGTGATCGCGATCTGCAGCAAGGCGCCCGGCACGACGATCCAGCGCACCTGCAGCAGGTCGCGCGGGGAGAAATGCAGGCCGACGCCGAACATCAGAAGGATCACGCCGGTATCGGCGAGCTGCTGCGCCAGCACGGTATCGGTCACATAGCCGGGCGTGTAGGGTCCGACCATGACGCCGGCAAGCAGATAGCCGACCAGGGAAGGCATGCGGAATTGACGCGCTGCAAAGCCGAGTACGAATGCGATCACGAAGGCCAGCGCCAGGACCGTGATCAACGGCGTCTCTTCGGGCATGTTGGATCTATTCCCTTTCCGGTCGTGCGTGGACCGGAGAAATCTTTGTCGCGGCCAAGGGTTGGGAAAAGGTTAACGTAATCACCGCACGCTATCTGAAGTTACAGCGCTGTCCGTCCTGAGAATGCGTTGCAAGATTTCGCCATCGCGATAAGCGGAAGCCATTCAGATAGTTATGTCGATTTCGATTGTCCAGCTACAAAGCAGTTTGTAGAGTCTGCACATGGGGAAGGAAAGCCGTGGCCGAAGCACTGACGAAAGCAATCGCCATCGTCGGCGGCCAGACCCAGCTGGCGAGGTTGCTGGGCGTGAAGCAGGCCAATGTCTGGCATTGGCTGAAGAAGGCTGAACGCGTTCCGGGCGAGTATGTTCTCGCCATCGAGAAGGCCACCGGCGGCCAGGTCAGCCGTCACGATCTCCGCCCCGATCTCTATCCCGATCCGCAATCCGGCAATGCGGCGCCCGTCATCGCCGAGGAAGATGTCTGGCGGGCCCAGCTCTACGGCCTGCTTGGGCGCTGTCTTGCACGGCGGCCGGACAATGCGCTGCTCACCGCATTGGCGCAGATCCAGGGCGACGGCACGCCTCTCGGGCAAGCCCTGGCCGGCCTGGCCGAATGTGCCGGGACCACGTCGCTGGAGCGGGCGCAGGAGGAATACGACGCGCTGTTCATCGGCCTGCCGCGCGGCGAGCTGGTCCCTTATGCCTCGTTCTACCGGACCGGCTTCCTGTACGAGCGGCCGCTCGCCAAGCTGCGCGGCGACATGGCCCGGCTCGGTTATGCCCGTGCCGACGGCGTCTTCGAGCCCGAGGACCATATGGGCGCGCTGTGCGAGCTGATGGCGCTGATGATCCGCGGCGACGAGGGCCATGCCGCTGCCGATCTGCCGACGCAGGAACGCATGTTCCGGCAGCATATCGCCCCTTGGGCGGACCGCTTTTTCACCGATCTCGAACAGGCGGGGAGCGCAAAGCTCTACCGGCCCGTCGGCACAATCGGACGTCTTTTCATTGCCATCGAAGGGCAAGCATTCGCACTTGCGGCCTAAGCCGCGGGAGGAGAGCCATGAGCCAGGGCAAAGGCAGGGAAAAGGACGACAAGGGCGAGATCAAGGGCAAGATTGCGCGCCGCGATTTCCTGCGCGCTGCGGGAATGGGTGCCGCCGCGGGAGCCGTGGCCACGGTCGCGGCGCCGAAGACCGGCAAGGCGGCCGAAAATGCCGAGACCCGCAAGAAGAGCCGCTACAAGGAAACCGAGCACGTCAAACGCTTCTACGCGACAGCGCGGCTGTAGGCGCGGCTGGACGAGGGAGGCTGTCATGCTGATCAGGAAAAGCGTCACCACCGCAGCCGCGCAGTCCAATCCTGCCGGCAGAAGCAGGCTGTCGGCCATTCTGGCCGGCGCGGCGACGCCGACGGTCGATCGCCGCGGCTTTCTGAAGGCCTCCGGCCTTGCCGCCGGCGGCCTGGCCGCCGTCTCGGCGCTCGGTCCGGCCATGATCGGGCGGGCGCAAGCGGCGTCCTCGACGGCGCCCGACATCGTCAAGCGCAAGAATATCTGCACCCATTGCTCGGTCGGCTGCACGGTCACGGCGGAAGTCGAGAACGGCGTCTGGGTCGGTCAGGAGCCAACCTGGGACAGCCCGATCAATCTGGGCGCCCATTGCGCCAAGGGTGCCGCGATCCGCGAGCTGACCCACGGCGATCGCCGCCTGAAATACCCGATGAAGCTGGTCGACGGCAAATGGACCCGCATCTCCTGGGATCAGGCCATCGAGGAGATCGGCAACAAGCTGATCGAGATCCGCGAAAAGTCGGGTCCGGAATCGGTGTATTGGCTCGGCTCGGCCAAATTCTCCAACGAAGGCGGCTACCTGTTCCGCAAGTTCGCCGCCTTCTGGGGCACCAACAACATCGACCATCAGGCGCGGATCTGCCATTCCACCACGGTTGCCGGCGTGGCCAATACCTTTGGCTTCGGCGCCATGACCAATTCCTACAACGACATCCACAATTCCAAGTGCATCACCATCATGGGCGGCAATCCCGCCGAGGCGCATCCGGTATCGCTGCAGCATGTGCTGCGGGGGAAGGAGAAGAACAAGGCGCCGATGATCGTGATCGATCCGCGCTTCACCCGCACGGCGGCGCATGCCACCGAATATGTGCGCATCCGTCCGGGCACCGATATCGCGGTGATCTGGGGACTTTTGTGGCATATCTTCGAGAATGGCTGGGAGGACAAGGAGTATATCCGCCAGCGCGTCTACGGCATGGATGATGTGCGCAAGGAGGTCGCCAAATGGACGCCCGACGAGGTCGAGCGCGTCACCGGCGTGCCGGGCGAACAGATGAAGCGTGTCGCCGAAATGATGGCGAAGAACCGGCCCAGTACGCTGATCTGGTGCATGGGCGTCACCCAGCATTCGGTCGGCACCGCCAATGTGCGGGCGCTGTCGATCCTGCAGCTCGCCTTGGGCAATATCGGCGTCAATGGCGGCGGCGCCAATATCTTCCGCGGCCATTGCAACGTGCAGGGCGCCACGGATCTCGGCCTCGACGTCACCACGCTGCCGTCCTATTACGGCCTGGATGCCGGCGCCTGGAAGCATTGGTGCCGCGTCTGGGATGTCGATTACGAGTGGATGAAGTCGCGCTTCGCTGACGTCAAATTCATGGAGGGCAAGGGCATCCCCTCGACCCGCTGGTTCGACGGCGTGCTGCTCGACAAGAAGGATCTCGGCCAGCCCGACAATATCAAGGCGATGTTCTACTGGGGGCATGGCGGCAACACCGTGACCCGCATGGTGGAAGTGCGCGAGGCGATGGCCAAGCTCGACATGCTGGTCGTGGTCGACCCGCATCCGACGACTTCTGCCGTGCTGTCGGACCGCAAGAACATGACCTATCTGCTGCCGGCTTGCACGCAGCTCGAGACGCGCGGCTCGCGCACCGCCTCGAACCGCTCGCTGCAATGGGGCGAGCAGATCGTCAAGCCGATCTTCGAATCGAAGCCGGATCACTGGATCCTGTACAAGTTCGCCAAGAAGCTCGGCTTCGAGAAGGAGATGTTCAGGAACATCAAGATCGACGAAGGCGACGAGCCGAATGTCGAGGACATCCTGCGCGAGCTCAATCTCGGCTGCGTCTCCACGGGCTATTCCGGTCAGTCGCCGGAGCGCCTGAAGGCGCATATGGCGCACCAGGCGGATTTCGACATCGTGTCGCTGCGCGCCACCAAGGGGCCGCTGAAGGGCGAATTCTACGGCCTGCCATGGCCCTGCTGGGGCACGCCGGAGATGAAGCATCCCGGCACGCACATCCTTTACAATCCGCATCTGCCGGTGAAGGAAGGCGGCGGCGCCTTCCGCGCCCGGTTCGGCGTCGAGCGCAACGGCGTTTCGATGCTGGCCGAGGGGTCCTATCCGGTCGGCTCGGAAATCGAGGACGGCTATCCGCAATTCACCTACGGCCTGCTCAAGAAGATGGGCTGGGACAAGGAACTGACCGAGGCGGAGCGCGCCACGATCGAAAGGATCGGCGGCAACAATCCCGACGCGGTGAGCTGGGCGATCGATCTGAGCTGCGGCATCATCCGCGTCTGCATGGAGCACGGCATCCAGGCGATGGGCAATTCCAAGGCCCGCGCCAATGCCTGGAACCTGCCCGATCCGGTGCCGGTGCATCGCGAGCCGATCTATTCGCCCAAGCGCGATCTGGTGGCGAAGTATCCGACATACGCCGACAAGGCCGATTACCGCGTGCCCAATATCGGCCACACGATCCAGCAGAAGGATGTCAGCAAGGACTTCCCGATCATCCTCACTTCCGGCCGTCTGGTGGAATACGAAGGCGGCGGCGAGGAAACCCGCTCGAACAAGTGGCTGGCCGAGCTGCAGCAGAGCATGTTCATCGAGATCAACCCGGATGATGCAGCCAGGCTCGGGATCAAGGAAGGGCAGAATGTCTGGGTCTACGGTCCGGAAAATCAGGCCAAGGCCAGAGTGAAGGCCCTGGTGACGCATCGGGTCGGCAAGGGCGTCGCCTTCATGCCCTTCCACTTCTCCGGCTTCTGGCAGGGCCAGGATTTGCGCAGCAAATATCCGCCGGGCGCGGATCCGATCGTGCTGGGCGAATCGGCCAATGGCGTGACGACTTACGGCTATGACCCCGTGACCTTCATGCAGGAGCCCAAGGTCACCCTGTGCCGCATCGAGGCGGCCTGAGGCGGGGCGAGGGAGACACCATCATGGCACGCATGAAATTCCTCTGCGATTCCGAACGCTGCATCGAATGCAACGCCTGCGTCACGGCCTGCAAGAATGAGAACGAGGTGCCCTGGGGCATCAACCGCCGCCGCGTGGTGACGCTCGACGACGGCGACAAGGGCGAGCGCTCGATCTCGATGGCCTGCATGCATTGCGAAGACGCGCCCTGCATGGCGGTCTGCCCGGTCGACTGCTTCTATCGCACCGATGATGGCGTGGTGCTGCATTCCAAGGATCTGTGCATCGGCTGCGGCTACTGCTTCTACGCCTGTCCGTTCGGCGCCCCGCAATACCCACAAGTCGGCAATTTCGGCTCGCGCGGCAAGATGGACAAATGCACCTTCTGCTCCGGCGGCCCGGAAGACGACAACAGCAAGGCCGAATACGCCAAATACGGCGCCAACCGCCTGGCCGAAGGCAAGCTGCCGCTCTGCGCCGAGATGTGTTCGACCAAGGCGCTGCTTGCCGGCGACGGCGAGGTGATCGCCGATATCTACAAGGAGCGCGTCAGCCGCCGCGGCTATGGCTCGGGTGCCTGGGGCTGGGCGACGGCCTACAAATCCGGCAGCTCGGCCTGAGCGCCGATTGGCTTGAGCGAAAGAGGAGGGAAAAGATGCGCCTCATCGCATGGAAAGGCCTGATCGCCGCCGCCCTGGCGCTCGGCCTTGCAGTCTTGCTGATCGCCGCCGCCCCATCCGCTTCGGCGCAGCCTGCACCCGCGGCCGACGAATCGGCGCTGTTGCAGAAAATGAATGGCGGCCCGCTGGAGGGCCGCGTGTCGATACCGGACAGCAAGTCCGCCGTGCTGATCCAGCCGCAGGGCCGCGAATGGCGCGCCGTGCTCGAGGGTCCGGTGAAATCGATCGGCGGCTGGCTGCTGGTGCTGACGGTGATCGGCCTTGCCGCCTTTCTGGCGATCCGCGGCCGCATCCGGGTCGAGGGCGGGCTTTCAGGCCGCAAGATCAGGCGTTTCAGTGGCGTCGAACGCTTCGCCCATTGGCTGACGGCGATCTGCTTCGTCATCCTGGGCCTGAGCGGCCTCAACCTGTCGTTCGGACGGGCGCTGGTGCTGCCGCTCATCGGGCCGGAAGCCTTTTCGGCGCTGACCGCCTTCGGCAAGCTGTCGCATAATTTCCTGAGCTTTCCTTTCGTGCTCGGCGTGCTGCTGATGGCGGTGCTGTGGATCCGGCACAATATTCCCAATGCCGTCGATATGGACTGGCTGCGTCAGGGCGGCGGATTGCTGCGGCGCGGCGTGCATCCGCCGGCCGGCAAGTTCAATGCCGGCCAGAAGCTGATCTTCTGGCTGGTGGTGCTGGGCGCTGTGGTCCTGGCCGCGAGCGGCTATACGCTGATGTTTCCGTTCTATCTGACCGATATCGGCGGCATGCAGCTGGCGCAGCTTGTTCACGCGGTGGCCGGCATTGTGATGGTCGCGGTCATCCTCGCCCATATCTATATCGGCACGATCGGCATGGAAGGCGCCTTCGATGCGATGGGAACCGGCCAGGTGGATATGAACTGGGCCATGGAGCACCATAGCCTCTGGGTCAAGGAGCAGGGCATCCGCAGCATCGGCGACGATTGAAAACGCACGTCTGACAAATAGGGAAAACCAACGGGGAAAATAAAAAGGGCGGTGTATGGCCACCGCCCTTTTGAATTGCGTCCGGACCCGGGATCAGCCGAGATTCTTTTCGGCGAATTCCCAGTTGAGCAGCTTGTCGATCGTGGCGTTCACATGATCGACGCGGCGGTTCTGGTAATCGAGATAATAGGCATGCTCCCACACATCGATGGTAAGCAGCGCCTTCACGCCATTCAGGTGCAGCGGGTTTTCCGCATTCGGCGTCTTGCGCACGGTCAGCTTGCCGCCCTCAAGGCAGAGCCAGGCCCAGCCCGAGCCGAACTGGGTGGTCGCCGCATTGGCCAGTTCCGACTTGAACTTGTCGTAATCGCCGAAGCTGTCCTTGATCATCTCGCCGATGCGGCCGCTCGGCTTGCCGCCGCCATTGGGGCGCAGGCTGCGCCAGTAGAAATCGTGGTTCCAGACCTGGGCGGCATTGTTGAAGATCGTCCGCTTGTCTTCCTTGCCGGCCGTCGCCTTGACGATTTCCTCGATCGACTTCTCCTTCAGCGGATCGTTTTCGACCAGCTTGTTCAAGGTGTTGAGGTAGGTGGTGTGGTGCTTGCCATAATGGAAGCCGAGCGTCTGGGCCGAGATCACCGGGCTCAGCGCATCTTCTGCATATGGCAGGGGGTTCATCGTGAATGGGGCACCCATTTAACAGCTCCTTTATTCGTTACCTTGCCTGGGCATCGACTTACATAATGCATCGGTCGGTAAAGAAAAACCTCCCTGGCATGATTTGATGGCGACAATTTGACAATGTCCAACCGGGGATTTGGTTGCATGGGCGGCAAAACGGCGCGAGGCATGAAGCGGCGCGACATCCTCGCGGGCCTGGCCTGGACGGCCGGGGGCCTGATCGCGGCCGGCGGGCGGCCGGCCCGCGCCGATCTTGTTGGCCATGGCGCAATGGTCAATGCGGTTGCCGTTTCCCCCGATGGGCGGCGCCTGCTCTCGGCCAGCTGGGATTATACCGTCCGGCTTTGGGATTTGGACCGCCAGGTCGAGCTGAAGGTGCTGGATGGCCATGCCGCCAGCGTCAACGCCGTGCTCTTCCTGCCCGGCGGCAACCAGGCGCTGTCGGGCAGTTGGGACCAGAGCATCATCCACTGGGACCTGGAAACCGGAAGGGAGATCGCCCGGCTCGCCGGGCATGTGAACAGCGTTTCCGGGCTGGCGCTCAGCCGCGATGCCCGCCTGCTCGCCTCCGCCAGTTGGGACCGCACCGCCCGGCTTTGGGATGCCGCCTCCGCCACGCCGTTGCGCAGTTTCGAAGGCCATAGCGCCAATGTCATGCAGGTGGCGTTTGCCATGGAGGATGCGCAGCTTGTCACCGCCAGCTACGACCAGACGGTGCGGCTATGGCAGGTCGCCAGCGGCAAGGAACTGGCGGCGCTCAGGGGGCACCGGGCCAGCGTCAACGCGGTCGCCGTAACGCCCGACGGCAGGACTGCGCTGACCGGCAGTACCGACGGCGCCATCAAGCGCTGGGATCTGGCCGCGCAGCAAGAAATCGCCGGCCTGCCCGGGCATCGCGGATTCGTGACGTCGCTGGCGGTTTCCCCGGACGGCCGCCAGGCCTTGTCCGGCGGCGGCGACAAGCTGATGCGGCTATGGGGTTTGCAGACCGGCAGGCAGCTACGCCAGTTTGCCGGTCACGAGAAGCCGGTCTGGTCGGTTGCCTTTACGCCGGATGGCAGACGCGCGGTCTCCGGCGGTTACGACATGGTGATCAAAATCTGGTCCTTGGCAACCGGGCAGTCCTTGCCGCCCAAAACCTGACCGCCCGATCCCAGCCGCCTAACCTGGCCGGAAGGCGGGATCAATTTTGATGCGCCTCATGCGTGACGCGGGCATCCGCGGATGTGAAGGCCACATCCGCCGGTTTGTTCACCTGCTGCAGAATCAGCGCAGCCCCGACGGCAATCAGCAAGGCGGCGACAAGTCCGGCGAGAAAAGCTTTCATCTGCGACCTCCCCGATCAGGGCTTGATCTGCCGGAAATTATAGGGTTTCGACGGCCGGATTCCAACATCATCGGCCGTTACGGGCGCCCGCCTGCTGCTTCAGCCAGGCGATCAGATCGGCCCGGTCCTGCGCGATGGCGAGGCCGCCATACATCTTGCTGCCCGGCATGAAATCCTGCGTGGCGGCCAGGAAGGCGTCCAGGGTCTGCTCGGTCCAGATCACGCCGGAATTCCTCATGGCGTCCGAATAATGGTAGTCCGGTTCGTGGCCGGCCGGTCGGCCGAAAAGGCCATGCAGCCGGGGGCCGACTGTATTGCGGCCATGCGGCGCGATGGTGTGGCAGCTGCGGCATTTGCCCCATAGCTCGGCGCCGCGCGCCAGGCTCGGCGGCTCCAGTTGTTCGGCAGAAGCCGACTGAGCGTGTGCAATATCAGCCGCTGTCAGGGAAAAGACGACCAGGAGTACAGCGCGCAACTCCGCTCTCCAGCTGGTTTTCCCAATCCCTCAACACTATAGTTCAGGTCAGGATTTATGCCAAAGGATCGGGGCGAGAGCCGCCATGGCGCAGGAGGGACGACGCGTCCTGCTTTGCAATTGCGAGGGTACGATGCCGCTGGACGGCGCGGCTCTCGCCAAGGCTTGCGGCGCCTCCCATACGTCCGGCATCGCCACGCAGCTTTGCCGTGCCGAGTTGCGGCAATTCCGGGCCGCGCTGCAAGCCGGCGAGTCGTTGATTGTCGCCTGTACTCAGGAAAGCCCGGTCTTTGAGGAGCAACGCGGGGAGTTGCGCGCCGACGCCGCGGTGACTTACGTCAATATCCGGGAAACCGCCGGATGGTCGAGCGAAGCGCCGCTGGCGACGCCGAAAATCGCCGCTCTGATCGCTGCGGCTGCCGTGCCGGTGCCGCTAATGCGGGCATTGACCCTGAACTCGCAAGGCATCGCCCTGATCTACGGCCGGGACGAACGGGCCATCGAAGCGGCGCGGCAGCTCAGCACCCGCCTCGATGTGACGATCATGCTGGATCGGCCGAGCGACGTGCCGGGGCAGCCCTTGATGGACCTGCCCATCGTGCGCGGGCGGATCGTTTCGGCGCGCGGCCATTTCGGCGCTTTCGAACTGACCATCGATGACTATGCCCTGCCGGTGCCGTCGTCGCGCCGGGAGTTGGTTTTCGGCGCGGCGCGCAACGGCGCCAAGTCGAATTGCGACATCATCATCGATCTGACCGGCGGCACGCCGCTCTTCCCCGCCCATGAGAAACGGGACGGCTATTTGCGGCCGGATCCGAACGATCCCGCAGCGGTGCAACGGGCGCTGTTCGAGGCCAGCGGCCTGATCGGCGAATTTGAAAAGCCGGTCTATGTCGACTTCCATTCCGAACTTTGCGCGCACCAGCGGTCGCATAAGACCGGTTGCACGCGCTGCCTCGATATCTGTCCGACCGGAGCGATCGTTCCGGCCGGAGATCATGTCGCCATTGATGCCTTTGTCTGCGGCGGCTGCGGCAATTGCGGCGCGGTCTGCCCGACCGGCGCCGCCGATTATCGGATGCCGCCGGCAGCGGTGCGCATCGAACAGCTTCGGGCGATGCTGCTGGCCTACCGTGAGGCGGGCGGGCGGCAGGCGGTTGTACTGGTGCATGACGCCGAACACGGCGCGCCGCTGGTCGATGCGCTGGCGCGATATGGAGATGGCCTGCCGGCCCGGGTATTGCCGATGGCCGTCCATGCGGTGAGCGAATGCAGCCTGGCATTCTTTGCCTCTGCCTTCGCGTATGGCGCCGCCGAGCTGCGGATCCTGGCGCCAGCGAAACGGAATGCGGACCTTGGCGGCCTCGATCAGCAGCTGATGCTGGCGGACGCCATTCTGTCCGGATTGGGCTTCGAAGCCGGCCGGCTGGGGCTGATCGAAACGGATGATCCCGATCAGCTTGCCGCGGCGCTCTCCGCCCTGCCCAAACGCGAAGGTCTGGCGGCTTCCAGCCATCTGGCGATGGGCCGCAGCCGCGATCTGGCGCGCCAGGCGCTGCGTCAGCTCCATAAGGCCGCGCCGCAGCCGGTCGAGATGATGGCGCTGCCCCAGGGTGCGCCATTCGGCAGCCTGCAGGTCGATATCGGGCATTGCACGCTTTGCCTGGCTTGCGTCGCCGCCTGCCCGACCGGGGCGCTGAGCGATGATCCCGAACGGCCGCGGCTCAGCTTCACCGAAGATGCCTGCGTGCAATGCGGCTTGTGCCGCAGCACCTGTCCGGAAAAGGTGATCGCCTTGGAGCCGCGACTGAACTTCACCGAGGCATCGTCTGCCGCCCGCCTGATCAAGGAGGAAGAGCCGTTTCATTGCGTGCGCTGCGGCAAGGCCTTCGGCACGACATCCTCGATCGAGCGGATCGTCGCCCAGCTTGAGGGCAAGCACTGGATGTATGATAAATCCGATATGGTCGAGCGATTACGTATGTGCGCCGATTGCCGGATCATCGTGCAGACCGAGAGCGGGCTCGATCCCTATGCCGGCCCGCCGCGCCCGGCGATCCGTACCACGGACGATTACATTGCGGAGCGGGAGGGCGCGGATCGCGATGACATCGGCGCGCCGGCCGACAGCTGGCCGGCCGGCAGTCCGAAGGCGGGGAAAAAGCAGGTATGAAGATTCTCGGCATTGCCGGCTGGAGCGGTTCGGGCAAGACCACGCTGCTGTCCGATCTGATCCCGTTGTTGATCGCACGCGGGCTGCGCATATCCACCATCAAGCATGCGCATCATGAATTCGATGTGGATCAGCCGGGCAAGGATTCGTACCGGCACCGTCAGGCGGGCGCGACCGAAGTGCTGATCAGTTCGGCCAAGCGTTTTGCCCTGATGCATGAGCATCGGGGGGCGGCGGAGCCGACATTGAACGAACTGGTTGCAAAGCTTGCGCCGGTCGATCTGGTGCTTGTCGAGGGGTTCAAGAACGAAAGCTATCCCAAGATCGAGGTCTGGCGCCGATCGGTCGGCAAGCCGATGCTGCAGCCGGCCGATCCTCACGTCATCGCCGTCGCCAGCGATCAGGCCATACCGGATCTGGCCGTTCCGCTGCTCGATGCCAACCGTCCGTCGCAGATTGCCGATTTCATTCTCGAGTGGATGCGAAAACCCGGCTTGCAGGGCGAGGTTTGCCGTGGCGCAGCTCAGTGACGATTGTTTCGCCCATGGCGGCGCGCTGACCCGCCTCGATGTGGCGCTGGCCGATTTGGCTCAACGCCTCGTGCCCGTGGCCGGGATTCAGGAATTGCCGCTGGCGGCCTGCGCCGGCCGCGCTTTGGCCGAGCCCCTGCGGGCCAGGGTTGCGGTGCCGCCGCGCGACAATTCCGCCGTCGACGGGTACGCCGTTTATCATGATGATCTGGCCCTGGATGCAGAAACGCGGCTTCCCGTCATCGGCCGTGCGGCCGCCGGCCATCCTTTTCCCGATATGCAGCCGCGCGGTACGGCGGTTCGGGTGCTGACCGGCGCGGTGATGCCGATGGGCAGCAACGGCGTTCATCCCGATACGGTGATGATGCAGGAGGATTGCCGTCTGGACGGGGATCACGTCGTCGTCCGACCCGGCATCAAGCGCGGCGCCAATCGCCGCCTGACGGGCGAAGACGTGGCGCTTGGCGAGGTCGTTTTGCCGGCTGGCCGGATTCTGTCGGCCGCCGATCTGGCTTTGGCGGCCGCGAGCGGCCATGCCTCCCTGACCGTTCATCGGCTGTTGCGGGTCGCCTTGCTGTCGACCGGCGATGAGGTGCACGAGCCGGGCGGAACCTTGCCCGATGGCGGCATCTACGACGCCAACCGCCCGCTGCTGGCGGCCTTGCTGCGGGCGGCCGGCTGCGCGGTCAGCGATCTCGGCATTCAGCCGGATCGCCGGGAATATCTGGCGCGCACCTTTGCTGCCGCAGCGGATCACGACGCCGTCGTGACCTCGGGCGGCGTCTCGACCGGCGACGAGGACCATGTCAAGGCGGCGATAGAAGCTGCCGGCGGCAAGCTGCATTTCTGGCGGCTGGCGATCAAGCCCGGGCGGCCGGTGGCGCTCGGCCAGATCGGCAATGTCCCGTTTTTCGGCCTGCCGGGAAATCCGGTTGCCGCGCTGCTGACCTTCTGTTTCTTCGCCCGCCCCGTATTGCAACGACTTGGCGGCGCCGATCCCGCGCCGCTGCGCGCCTTCGCCGTCACATCGGGTTTTCCGTACAGGAAGAAAGCCGATCGCCGCGAGTGGGTGCGGGTTTCGCTGCGCGAAGATGGCCGCGGCGGCTGGCGGGCCGAGAAATATCCGGTCGACGGCGCCGGCGTGATAACGTCTTTGACGCGCACGGACGGATTGATCGAACTTCCCGAAGAGCTGCTTCGCCTGGAACCGGGCGATCCGGTGCGCTTCTATCCTTACGCGGTGCTCGGACTTTAGGCGGAGGAACTGCCGCCGATCTGCTGCAGGATATGCTCCGCCTTCAGCTTCTTGGCCATGCCGGGGGTTTCGGTGATCGGGGCCACGGCATCGCCGGATATGAATGTGAATCCCGCCGCCACGCCCAGCGACACGTCGTCGTGGCTGGATGCATTGACCAGCACCGATTCCATCCGATGGAGCGCGGCGCGCTTGGCGAAGATGGACAGAATCTGCATGCGGTGATTCTGATCGATCTCTTCGACGGGAATCCAGGTCGAGAAGGTATGGCAGCCCGTACCCGAATAGATGTCGATCAGGCGGAAATCCGGCGGCACGTGCAAAACCCGCGTCGCAAAGAAAGGCTGCACGTAAGCCATGACCTCCGCGATGCGGCTGGCCGGCGTTCCAGACGGGATATTCTGCACGGCGATGCCGAGGAATTTCGATATGCCGGCCGGCACTTCCTTCAGGCGGGCGAAATACACGTCGCGAAGCTTCGAGGTCGCCAAAGTCTCGTAGGAAGCCGACATGATCACGATGCCGCGGCGGCCGGACGTCAACATCCGGTGGACGCCCAGAAGGCCGGCAGTCAGCGTGTAGCGGTCCAACTGGAACGACAGCTCCTCGGGATTCTCCAGAAAGGGATCGTTGACGGCGTCGGCAGCCTTCCCGGTAGGGACGTGCACCACCGAGGAATGATAGATGGAAAAGTTGCGCCGCTTGATGCTGAAGGCCGGATAGAAGCCGACCTGGCATTCCTTGAGGAACGCGGCGACGCTCTTTTTCTGGAACAGGCCCGACAGCGATTGATCCAGATCGGCCAGATCCGGTCCGGCGCCCACGGCCGCGCTTTTGGCCGGCTCCGTGCTTTCGGCACCGACATCGCCGAACAAGGTGACATTGCCGTCCTCGAATTCGGGGCCGGTTGCGGCGCGCACATACTCGACCAGTTCGTCCAGAGACTGGATTTTTTCCAGAACGACACCGCGGTCCACCTCGGTGACGTTCGAGGAAACGACGACCGACTGGCCGGCCGGCAATTCGCCAATGATCAGCTTCTCGATCTCTTCCGAGATCACGCGCGCCTTGAATTCCGCTTCGCGGCGGCCGAGGCGGGTGAACAGGATGAGGTAGTTTTCCTCATCGACCCTGTAGAAGGCGTCGGTGACGTCCAGCTTGCGGCGCAGCACGCCTTCGATCAGACGGTGGATCTGATCGCTTCTTTCCATCCAGCGCTCGCCCAGGACGGCCTGAATGCCGCCCAGACCGAGCAATTGCAAGGTTCCCGCCGGCATCTTGCTGGGCAGCGGCATCGGCGAAAGCGGCGGCGAAGGGGTCTGCCGGCCGGCGCCGGCTGCCCGCCTGCCGGCGGCAGAGGAGGGAGAGCGGCGGGCGCTGGGCCCGGCTTCATCGGCATCCGATCCGAAGAGCAGGGCACCCAATTTGCTCAGGAGGGATTTAGGTGGCGCGCGGTCCATGCCCGGTCATTTCCCCAGGCGCCCGTTTCGATTGTAGGGGATTGCGTTACGCAATGGGGCTCCCTGGCACTCCCTTCCAGAGATAACAAGCATAATGCCGTATACCTAACAACAGCGATGACGGATTATTTAAATGCTACTTGCAGTTGCCTGTCTCCGGCAAGGCGGGCAACCTGCCTGGAATGCGTGTGAAAGACGCCGCTTGAAACTCAGAGGATCGTCGGGTTCGGCGCATCGCCGTAGACGGCTTTCGGATCGAAAGTCTTTTCCCGCTCTTCGAATTTCAGCTCGATCGGCGCGTCGCCAGCCGGCTGTCCGGTCGGGACGGAACGGTAGAAGCAGGAGCGGTAACCGACATGGCAGGAGGCATCGCCGGCCACCTCGACCCGGAGCCAGATCGCATCCTGGTCGTCATCGATGCGCATTTCGACCACCCTTTGCACCAGCCCGGAGGTGGCGCCCTTGCGCCACAGCACCTTGCGGCTGCGGCTGTAGTAATGCGCCTCGCCGGTTTCGATGGTCTTTCGCAGGGCCTCGGCGTTCATATAGCCGAGCATCAGAACCTCACCCGTCTGCGCCTGTGTGGTCACGCAGGGCAGCAAGCCCTCGGCGTCGAATTTCGGCGCCAGTTCCTTGCCTTCCTCGACCTGTTCGATACTTACGCGCTTGGCGAACATAGCCTTCTCCCACGGGAAGCGCCCGGTGGGCGGCTGGTCCCGGATTGCTCTTCAAAGATGGGCCGTTATATATCGTCGGGTGGCCGGTGCATCAAGCACAGCCGCCAGGAGTCCCATGCTGAACGCCCTCTATAACGAAAAAATTCTTGGTTTTGCGGCACATATCGGGCAGACCGAGCGGCTGCCCGACGCCGACGCGACGGTCACCCAGCATAGCCCCCTCTGCGGCAGCCGCATCACCGTGGATGTGAAATTCGCCGACGGACGGGTAACCGGCTATGGGCAGCAGGTCCGCGCCTGCGCGCTGGGCCAGGCCGCGGCTTCCATCCTTGGCCAGCACGTGGTCGGCCAGGACGCAGCCACGCTGCGCGAGCTGGAGCGGATCATGCGGGCGATGCTCAAGGCGGGCGGCCCGCCGCCGGGACCGGATTTCGCCGCGGGCGCTTTTCGCGATCTCGAGGTGCTGGTGCCGGTGCGCGAGCACAAGGCGCGGCATAACGCCGTCATGCTGCCTTTCGAAGCAGTGGTGAAGGCGATCGATCAGATCGAGGCGCGGCGCAAGGCCTCCTGAACGCCTAAGCAGCCTTCAGTTCGGCCTTGGCGACGTTCTGGATCAGGGCGATCATGTTGTTCAGGCCGGTGATCCGGTTCGACGTGATGTTTTCCCACACGCCGATATTCTTCAGGAAGTCCGGCGAGGTTTCGACGATCTCCTGCGGCGTGCGGCCGGAATAGACCTTGAGCAGCAGGGCGATCAGGCCGGCAACGATCTCCGACTCGCTGCAGGCTTGATAATAGACCCGCCCGTCGCGCGCCTCGCCATGCAGCCAGGCCCGATTGATGCAGCCTTTGACCCGCCATTCATCGGTTTTCAGCTCCTCCGGATAGTCCGGCAGGCTGCGGCCCAGATCGATCAGGAAGCGGTAACGGTCCATCCAGTCGTCGAAGACGGAAAAGTCATCGACGATCTGTTCCTGCGCCTCACGAATGCTCTCACTCATGGCTTCATCCTATGATGCGACGCGCCACGTCGTCTGCCCGGCCTTGTCCTCGAGCAGGATGCCGCGCGCCGCCAGCTCGTCCCGGATGCGATCCGACTCCGCCCAATCCTTGCGGGCCCGCGCCGCGTGGCGCCTGGCGATCAGCCCCTCGATCTCTTCGGGGGCTATGGCGGCTTTCGCCACTTCTCCCTTCAGCCAGACGGACGGGTCCTGCTGCAACAACCCCAGGAGCCAGCCGGCGGCCAATAATTCGCCCTTCAGGCGGGCGCGCTCAGCCGTATCGGTGGCCTTGTTGGCGGCATTGGCCAGCTGGTGCAGTTCCGCCAGCGCCTTCGGCGTGTTCAGATCGTCGGCAAGGGCGGCCAGGAAAGCCGCCGGTGCCGCCGGAGCGGCCGGAGCCTCGACATCTTTCAGGGCATCCAGGGCGCGGTAGAGACGATCGAGCTGCGCCTTGGCGTCCTTCAATCCTGCATCGGTCCAGTCCAGCGGCTGCCGGTAATGCGCGGAGAGCAGCGCGAGGCGGATCGCTTCGCCCGGAGCCGTCTGCAACAGATCATGCACCAGCAGAACATTGCCCAGCGATTTCGACATCTTTTCCGCATCGACGTTGACGAAACCGTTATGCATCCAGTAGCGGCAGAACAGGCGGCCGCCATGTGCGCAGGTGCTTTGTGCGATCTCGTTCTCATGATGCGGGAAAATCAGGTCGTGCCCGCCGCCATGAATGTCGATGGTATCGGGCCCGAGATTGCGCTCGATCATCGCCGAGCATTCGATATGCCAGCCAGGGCGGCCGCGCCCCCAGGGACTGTCCCATCCGGGCAGGTCCGGCGGCGACGGTTTCCACAGCACGAAATCGGCGGGGTCCCGCTTGTAGGGTGCAACGTCGACGCGGGCGCCGGCGATCATCTCGTCGCGGGCGCGGCGCGAGAGCTGACCGTAAGCCGCGAAGGATGGGACGTTGAACAACACGTGGCCTTCCGCCTCATAGGCATGACCGTTGGCGATCAGCCGCTCGATCATGGAAACGATCGCGGCGATGTGCTGCGTCACTTTCGGCTCCATGCTGGGCGGCAGAGCGCCGAGTGCGGCCATATCGGCGCGGTAGACTTCGTAATAGCGCTCCGTGATGGTGCCGATCGGGACATTCTCGGCCTGGGCGGCCGCATTGATCTTGTCGTCGACATCCGTGACGTTGCGGACATAGACGACATTCGGATAGGCCCGCTGCAGCAGCCGGTAGAGCGTATCGAACACCACGACCGGCCGCGCATTTCCGATATGAGCGAAATTGTAGACGGTCGGCCCGCAGACATAGAGGGTCACGCGCTGCGGATCGCGCGGCGTGAAAGCCTCCTTCTGGCGGGTCAGCGTATTGTAGAGATAAATCTGCATGGCCAAGCTCGTGTATCGAGCCGGAATATAGGGGATGCGTGGCCAAGCGCAACTGGCCGAGGCCTTGTATCTGGGCCTCGGCGGCGCGGAAAACCGGAAAAGCCTGGCGATTACTTGAGGTAGTTCACCAGGGATAGCTGCAGGCTGTCGCGGGTGATGACGTAGCTTGCCTCCAGCGAGGTCTGCAGGTTCTTGATGTTCACCGAAACCTCGGCGATATCGACGTTTTCGATCTGGCCGATGCGGGTTTTCAGCGTATCCTCCGCGCGGCTGTGCCGGTCCATCACCTCGGCAAGCTGCTGCTGCTTGTAGCCGTTGCGCGAGGCAATGCTTTTCAGCTGGGTGATGGCGGTATCGAGCTGCGCCATGGCGTCGTCGACGCGGGCCTGATAGGTCGTCGGATCGGTGGAAATATCGGCCGTCGCATCGCGGAAGCGGATGATGGCGTCGATCAGGGTCTGAAAGCCGGTTTCGCCGGCAGACACGCCATAGCTGATCTGTTCGCTGTCGTCCGAATAGATGGTCGTACTGGTATTGTCGTAGAAATCGTCGTAGGTGCCCGGTGCCGTCGCAGTGGGGTTGATATAAAAATCGGTCGCTGCCGTGTAATTGCCGGCCGGGAACGTGGTCGGGGCGGTCAAAGGCGTGAAGGCGCCGGGAACCGTGCCGGCGGGGTAGATGGTCGGCAGGCCGGAAATCGCGCCATTGATCGGGTTGTCGGTGTAGTTGGTGCCGGCGAAGAGATAACGGTTGCCATCGCGCAGCTGCAGCAGGTTGCCGATCTGATCGAGCGCCACGCTCGCCTGCACCTGCGGTGCGGATGTCGAGGCGAAGAACGTATCGCGGTTCTTGATCATCATATCCTTGGCATCGGTGGCGAGATCGATGATCTGTTCGATCGTGGTGGCGTAAAGATTGACCCGATTCTGAACGATCTGCACGCCCGCCTTGTAGTTGTCGACGGTGCCGAGCTGCGATTTCAGCAATCCCAATTCGAGCGCCTGAGGGGCGACGCCGATCAGGCCATCCGCGTAGCGGCCGGAGCCGAGCTGCTGGTTCTGCTTGTTCAGTTCCAGATTCAGCAGACGGATATTGCGGGTTACTTCCAACTGCGTGGCAAGCTGGGTGGTGCCGGTCACTGCAACCATTGCGCATTACCTCCCGATATTCACCAGCTGATCGAACATCTGCGTGACGGTATTCATGACATTGGCCAGAGCCGCATAATTGTTCTGCAGGATCTGAAGCTGCGCCAATTCGTCGTCGATATTGACGCCGGTCAGGTTGCGGTATTTCTGGTCCAGCGCATCCTGCATCCGCTCGGCAGTGGCTTTATTGTCGTCGTTGGTGGCGGCCGTGCGGGCGTGATAGGCCAGAACGCCGTTCACCAGGCCGAAGATATTGACACTGCCGATCGCAAGGCCGTTCGGATCCGTCGTCGGATTGACCTGGGCCGAGGTCAAGACGGTGTTGCGCAATGCCTGCTGCACCGCCCCGGCGCGTGTGGCATCCAGGTTGCTCGGAGTCGTGGTCCATGCCGAGTCGACGAAAATCGTGCCGGCTTCCTGGCCGGCAGTCAGACCGGCCGTGTCGAAGAATTCTTCGGTGGCGGCCGTAGCGGGATCGTCATAGGCCGCATTGACCACGGAGACGAGATTGGCGGCAAACGAGTCGAGCTGATTGAAGAACTTCTGCAGCATGCCGACGTTGGGATCGCTGTCGTTCAGCGCCGTCGTGCTGGTGTCGAGATAATCGAGAGAGGCACGGACGGCACCGCTGAGGAAGCCGTTGTTGAGCGAAGCCGTTCCGCCGACCGTGGTGATGGTGTTGGTCAGCGTATCGTAGGAAAACTGCTGTGCCACGGTTCCGACCAACTGCACGCCGCCTTCGGTGTAGACGAACAGCTCGCCGCGATCATTCGTAATGGTGCGGATGCCGACTTTGTCGGCCAGTTTGGCCACTTCGGCGTCGCGCAGGTCTTCCAGATCGCCCGTCGGGGTGCCGGAGGCCGTCTGCGAGGCGATCTTCGCATTGAGTTTTGCGATCTCCGTCGCGGCGGTATTGATCGCGTCGATATTCGTGGTGACGTCCTGCTGCGCCCGGGTCTGCAGTTGCGACTGCATGCCGTTGAGCCGGCGGATCTCGGTTGCCAATTCCTGGCCGCGCAGGACCACCTGGTTGCGCAGATCGGTATCCTCCGGCGTCGCTTCGAGCTGCTTCCAGGCATCCTCGAAGCGGGTAAGCATGGCCGTCAAGGTCGGCTGATCGCCTGTGGTGTTGGTGGCATCCAGTGCTTCGGCCAGATCCTTGGAATAAGTCAGCTGCACGCTGAGCTCGCCATACTGCGCTTGACTGGCGTAGAAGTCCTGGCGGATTTCCGGCGCCGCGATGCGCGTGATGCTGGCAATCAGCGATGCGGCGGGAAGGCCGTCCGATACCGGCGTGGTGAGCGTTGCGACTTTGCGGGTATAGTCCGGATTCTGCGCATTCGACACGTTACCGGAGGCCAACCGGACCTGCTGCTGCAAGGTCGAGAGGCCGATGACGGCGGTGTTAAGGGCGGCACTGAGCGACGACATGGCGCGGCTTCCTTTGCGGCTGACGGCAGCGCTTTCTGCGCTGCCGGGCTCTGCCGGGGACTCCCGGGCGGGACGACCGCCTGAGAGTCATGTCAGTTAACGACGGATATTAATGGTCTCCTGCAGCAGATCGTCGGATGCCGTGATGATGCGGGCATTGGCCGAGTAGATGCGCTGCGCGACGATCAGTTTCGAGAATTCCTCGGCGATATCCACGTTGGAGCCTTCGATGGCTGCCGAGACGTAGTCGCCCGCGCCACTCGATCCCGGCTGGACCAGAACCGCGGCGCCGGAATTCGGCGTCTCGACGAAGGCATTGCCGTTGACGCGATCGAGTTCGGTTGGATCTCGGAACTTGACGATCGGTATCTGGTAGAACTTCTTCACGTTGCCATTGTCGAAGGTGACGGAGACGAAGCCGTCATTGTCGATCGCCAGGCTCTTGAAGTTGCCTTGCGGCACGCCGTTCTGGCTGAAGTCGTTCAGGGTCAGGGTATCGCCGGCATATTGCGTCGTGCCGATCGAATTGCCGTATGAGCCCAGGTCGAGCTTTATTGCCTGCGGGCCGGAGCCGTAATCGAGGGTGAAGCTGAAGGATGCATCGTCATCGATGGCGCCGGCGGTGGAGCCGGTCAGGCCATTGGTCGCGGTGCCGTTCGAGTTGCCCAGGGCGGAGATCGTACCCGGGGAGACGGTGGTGCCGTTGACGGTACCGCCGAATTCGACCGTAACCGGGCCAAAGGCCACTGTCGTACCGGTCGAGCCGGCCGCCCCGACCTCCAAGGTCCAGCTATTGGTGCCGATGCGGGTCCATTGCAGATCCAGAGTGCGGGCGTTGCCCAGTGCGTCGAAGATCTGGATCGAGCTGGTCGACAGCGTCGCCGGGACGGTGCTGGTCGTCGGATCGACCGCATTGGATGGCAGGTTGGCGGCGTAATCGACCACCGAGGTGGCGACCGGCGCATCCAGCAGGTTGGAGACGCGGACCTCCGTGGTCGCCGAGGTATCGACCACCTCGGTCACCGGATCGACATTCCAGCCGCGCAGGAAGTAGCCCGAGGAGTTGACCAGGTAGCCGTCGACATTCTGGTTGAAGTCGCCGACGCGGGTGTAATAGCCCGTGGTTTCGAAGGTCGGCAGGCCGGTGGCGGCGTTCTCTCCGTTCTTTTTCGAAACCGGGATGAAGCCATTGCCGACCACGGCGATCGAGGTGGTGGACGCGACCTGCTGGATCGAGCCCTGGACGTTGTTGGCGAAGAAGGGCTGGTTGATCGTGCCGCCCGGCGAATGGGTGTTCGCCTGGGCGCTGGACTGGGTGATCAGTGTCTGAAAGCGGGATTCGACCTTCTTGTAGCCGGTCGTGTTGGCATTCGCCACGTTGTCGGAAATGTAGCTGATCGCGGTCGACTGGCCATTCAGGCCGGTGATCGCAGTCTGCATCGCACCACTGATCGTCATAACACTGCCTCCTGGCTGGAAATCGATTTGCCCCAATCAGAGCAAGCGGCGTGCCAAGCGGCGTGTCGCTTTGTAACACGATGATATTGCAGACGATTTCGAAGAATTGCCGGCGACGGCAAACGCGGAAACTTCTGCCGGTCGCAGGCCGCCGGGAGTGTCGTGCGGCAGAAATTGCCGGGCCGTCTTGCAATCGAAGCGGCGCTCAGCCGCGATTAAGGCCGGGGACCCACAGGACGTCGCCGGCGCCATCCTGATTGGCGTGGCGGGCGGCCACGAATAGGTGGTCCGACAGGCGGTTGATATAGGCAAGCGCCGCCGGGTTGATGGCCTCCGCATCCTGCAGGGCGGTCACCAACCGCTCGGCGCGGCGGATGACGGTCCGGGCCAGATGCAGATAGGCCGCCGCCGGGCTGCCGCCAGGCAATATGAAAGAGGTCAGCGGCGCCAGCCGGGCATTCATCGCGTCGATTTCCGCCTCGAGCCGGTCGACCTGGACCTGGGCGATGCGCAGCGCGGGACGGCGGCTGCCTTCTTCATCTTCCGGCGTCGACAGATCGGCGCCGAGATCGAACAGGTCATTCTGGATCCGCGACAGCATCGCGTCCAGGTCGGAGCCCGCGGTATGCAGCCGCGCCAGGCCGATGGTGGCATTGGCCTCGTCGATGGCGCCATAGGCTTCCACGCGCAGATCGTGTTTCGGCACCCGCTCGCCATTTCCAAGCGAGGTCATGCCCTTGTCGCCGCCGCGGGTATATATCCGGTCCAGTTTCACCATGGCAGTCGTCTCAATGTCGGAAGGCGAAGCTGGCGATCGCGATCAGAATAATGGCGATGAACTGCAATAGGATGCGCCAGCGCATCAGCAGATTGGAATAGGACTGATTGAACCGTCCGCCGCGGAACAGCGCGAAGATGCCGACGCAAAGCACCAGGAAGGTGGCCACGGCGAAGACCGGGATCAGCGTTTTTACAATGGCTTCCATATGCCGACGATATAATGCGGAGGCAGGTCCGGTCCAATCATCCCGGTTGTGATCGACCCTCGCGCGGCAATCCGCCGCAACCGGACTGGCTCAGAGTTCGTCGGTGATGGCTTTCTTCAATGCCGCAATCTGGGCGTCGTCGCGGCGATAAAAGGTCCATTGCTTGATCCGCTTGCTGCGCAGCAGACCGGCCTGGGTCAGGATTTTCAGATGCTCGCTCGCGGTCGGCTGGCTTACGCCGAGTTTTTCGGCAATCAGCACCCCGCAGACCCCGTCTTTCTGCAGATCGCCATCCGTTTGCGGAGGAAAATGCCGCACAGGCTCTTTCAGCCAGGCGAGAATCTGCAGCCGGCGGTCATTGGCTATGGCGCGGGCGACATCTAGAATAGACATATTGCCAATTAGCCATGTTTCTAATTAATGTCAACGGCGCATTCAGCCCCAGCTTCCGTTCACGGATGAAGATGATGACCGACCTGTCCGCCGCTTCCATCACCCCCGCAGAGATCAGGGCCACCGCCGCGCTGATCCGGCCGCATGTCCGCCGGACCCCGGTGGTGACGGTGGCCGGGGCGGATTTCGACCTGCCCCTGGCGGCGATCCATCTGAAGCTGGAACTGCTGCAGCATTCCGGCTCGTTCAAGGCGCGCGGCGCTTTCGCCAACCTGCTGAAGCGTGCGGTGCCCAAGGCCGGCGTGGTGGCGGCTTCGGGCGGCAATCACGGTGCGGCAGTCGCCTATGCCGCGATGAAACGCGGCATCCCGGCCAAGATTTTCGTGCCGCGCATCGCGGCAGCGATGAAGATCGCGCGGATCCGCAATTACGGTGCCGACCTGGTGGTGGGCGGCGAACGCTATGCCGAGGCGTTGGCCGCCAGCGAGGCCTGGCAGGCCGAAAGCGGTGCCATGCCGGTGCATGCCTATGACCAGGCGGAAACCCTGCTGGGGCAGGGCGGCGTCGGACTGGAGCTGGAGGAGCAGGCGCCTGACCTGGACACGCTGCTGGTCGCGGTGGGCGGCGGCGGGCTGATCGGCGGCATCGCCGCCTGGTACGAAGGCCGGGTGAAGATCGTCGCGGTAGAGCCGGAGGCGGCGCCGACCTTGCACATGGCCTTGCAGGCCGGGCAGCCGGTGGAGGCGCCGGCGGGCGGCATCGCGGCCGATTCTCTGGCGCCGCGGCAGGTCGGCCGGTTGATGTTTCCGATCGCCCAACGCTACGTGGCCGAGAGCGTGCTGGTCAGCGACGAGGCGATCCAGCAGGCCCAGGCGGTTCTGTGGGACAAGCTGCGCCTCGTCGCCGAGCCAGGCGGCGCGGCGGCCTTTGCGGCGCTGCTATCCGGCCGCTATCGGCCGAAGCCGGACGAAAAGCTGGCCGTGCTGGTCTGCGGCGGCAATCCGACCAGCACGGATTTTATCGAAACCTAACCGTTGCGCGTTTCCAGCAGGCGGCGGGCGATCACCTGGGCCTGGATCTCGGCCGCGCCCTCGAAGATGTTGAGGATGCGGGCGTCGCAGAGCACGCGGCTGATCGGGTATTCCTCGGCATAGCCGTTGCCGCCATGCACCTGCAGCGCATTGTCGGCATTGGCCCAGGCGATGCGGGCGGCCAGCAGCTTGGCCATGCCGGCTTCCAGGTCGCAGCGCCGGCCCTGATCCTTTTCGCGCGCGGCGAAGTAGCAGAGCTGGCGCGCCAGCATGGTCTCGACCGCCATCCAGGCGATCTTGCCGTGTACGCGCGGGAAGCTGTAGATCGGTTTGCCGAACTGGATGCGCTCGTTGGCGTATTTCAGGCCCAGTTCCAGCGCGCATTGCGCCACGCCAAGGGCGCGGGCGCCGGTCTGGATGCGCGCCGACTCGAAGGTTTCCATGAGCTGCTTGAAGCCCTGGCTTTCCTTGCCGCCGAGCAGGTTCTCCGCCTTGATCTCGAAGCCATCGAAGCCGATCTCGTATTCCTTCATGCCGCGATAGCCGAGCACCTTGATCTCGCCGCCGCTCATGCCCTTGGCCGGGAAGGGGTTGGCGTCGTCGCCGCGCGGCTTCTCGGCCAGGAACATCGACAGGCCCTTATAGCCCGGCTCGTTCGGATCGGTGCGGGCCAGCAGCGTCATCAAATCGGTGCGGGCGGCATGGGTGATCCAGGTCTTGTTGCCGGTCACCTTGTAGACATCGCCGTCCTTCACCGCGCGGGTGCGCAGGGAGCCGAGGTCGGAGCCGGTATTGGGCTCGGTGAAGACCGCCGTGGGCAGGATTTCGCCCGAGGCGATCTTCGGCAGCCAGTATCGGCGCTGCTCCTCGGTGCCGCCGCGCAGGATCAGTTCGGCGGCAATCTCGGCGCGGGTGCCCAGCGAGCCGACGCCGATATAGGCGCGGCTGAGCTCTTCCGAGACGACGCACATCGCCATCTTGCCCAGCCCATGCCCGCCATATTCCTCCGGGATGGTCAGGCCGAAGACGCCGAGTTCGGCCATCTCCTGCACCACCGGCATCGGGATGAAGGCGTCCTTCAGATGCCAGTCATGGGCATAGGGCGCGACCTTGTCCTCACCGAAGCGGTGGAACTGTTCGCGCACCATCGCCATCGTCTCATCCAGACCGGGCTCGCCGAAATCGCCGGTCTCGAGGCTATGCTGGATCAGGGCGGCGATGCGGCTGCGGACGAGGCCGGTGTTGCCGCTCTGAATCAAACGGCGAACCTCGCCGCCCTGGAAACGCTGCTGCGCCTCGGGAGCGATGCCGAGATCGGTCAGCCGGCAGACCTCGACCTGGCTCATGCTGATGCCGCCGGCGATCTGCGCCAGATACTCGCCGAAGCCGGCCTGCAGGATCAATCGCTCGAGCTCGCGCAGCTTGCCGTCCGCCTGCAGCCGCTCGGCCCAATGCAGCGCCTCCTTCAGGGTCGCGACATAGGTGGCGAGCCAGGCCAGGCCATGGGCGGCGAACTGCTCTTCCTCCAGCCTGGCGCCGTCGATGCGGCCATCGGCGCCGCGCACCATCTGCGCGACCGCGGCGGTGGCGGTGCCCAGCAAGTCCTCGGCGCTCTTCAGGGCGGCGGCGCAGGTCGGCAGAAGATCGGCGATGAGAAGGCTTTCGTTGGCGGGGGCGGGCTTGGCTGCAGCGGACATGATCTTGGCTCGTCAATGGCGATGGCAAAAATACGACTGGCGGGACGAGCCCGCCAGCCAATCTACAGGAAGACTGGCAGCGTCGGTCGGCGGGATCAGCTGTTCCCCGCCTCGATCGCATCCTCGATGGTGCGCAGGCCAGGCGTCTTCGCGCTGACCAGCACCGCCATGTTGCCGGGCTTGTGCTGATTCTTCCACATCTTGGTATGGGCGCGCGGGATGTCGGCCCAGGAAAAGACCTCCGACATGCAGGGATCCAGGCGCCGCTCGATCACCAGCTGGTTGGCCTGGCTGGCCTGCAGGAGATTGGCGAAATGGCTGCCCTGGATGCGCTTTTGCCGCATCCAGACGAAGCGGGCGTCGAATGTCAGGTTGTAGCCTGTGGTGCCGGCGCAGAACACCACCATGCCGCCGCGCTTGACCACGAAGCAGGAGACCGGGAAGGTCTGCTCGCCCGGATGCTCGAAGACGAAATCGACGTCGTTGCCCTTGCCGGTGATCTCCCAGATCGCCTTGCCGAACTCGCGCACCTTCTTCATGTAGGCGCCGTATTTCTCGGCGTCCATCACCGGCGGCAGCTGGCCCCAGCAGTCGAAGTTGTTGCGGTTGATCACGCCCTTGGCACCCAGGCTCATGACGAAATCGCGTTTGGTGTCTTCCGAGATCACGCCGATCGCATTGGCGCCCGCCGTGGCGATCAACTGGATCGCCATCGAACCCAGGCCGCCGGCGGCGCCCCAGACCAGCACGTTGTGGCCCGGCCGCAGGATATGCGGGCGATGGCCGAACAGCATGCGATAGGCGGTGGCCAGCGTCAGCGTGTAGCAGGCGCTTTCTTCCCAGGTCAGGTGCTTCGGCCGCGCCATCAACTGGCGCGACTGCACGCGGGCGAACTGGGCGAAGCTGCCGTCCGGCGTCTCGTAGCCCCAGATGCGCTGTGACGGCGAATTCATCGGATCGCCGCCATTGCATTCCTCGTCGTCGCCGTCGTCCTGGTTGCAGTGGACGACCACCTCGTCGCCGATCTTCCAGCGCTTGACGCGGCGGCCGACCGCCCAGACGATGCCGGCGGCATCCGAGCCGGCGATATGGAAGGGCGCCTTGTGCACGTCGAAGGGCGAGATCGGCACGCCGAGGCCGGCCCAAACGCCGTTGTAGTTGACGCCCGCGGCCATCACGAGGATCAGCACTTCATCGGCGTCGATCTCCGGCGTGGGAATGACTTCGAGCTGCATCGACTGCTCGGGCGGGCCGTGGCGCTCGCGCCGGATCACCCAGCCATACATGTTCTTCGGCACATGGCCGAGCGGCGGAATTTCGCCCACTTCGTAGAGGTCCTTGTAGCCGCCCTTGGCCGGCCCGCCATTGGCGGTCTGTAAGGTGACCACGGACCCACCCGCATTCGACATGGCGAAACTCCTTCTTCTTGGCTGTCCCTGTAGCGCTCGTCCTGTAACGCTCGTCCTGTAACGCTGCCGGGCGAGCGGTGTTTCTTCTCTTGTTGGCCGGGGCCGCCGGGACTAGCCTTGCCCCGGCATCGTAAGACGGTCCCCTGCCAGACGATTTGCCACCTTTTTGCAACGGCGAAAAAATGGCAAGATCGTTTTGCATTGCAGCAGAGGTTATGTTATTTCCCTTGCTGCGCGCAAGGGGAAACATAATAACCTTACGTCAACGAAACGCGGAACAAAGTTATGTGTGCGACTCGCCCAAACGATGCTGCTTCTGCTAACACCATTCGCGGTCGCGAAAGCGGTGGTTCGGCAGGCGGCCGGGACAAACCCTGGCTTTTCCGCACCTATTCCGGCCACAGCTCGGCCCGGGCCTCCAACGCGCTGTACCGGACCAACCTGAGCCGCGGCCAGACCGGCCTGTCGGTCGCCTTCGACCTGCCGACCCAGACCGGCTACGACAGCGACCATGTCCTGGCGCGCGGCGAGGTCGGCAAGGTCGGCGTGCCGATCAGCCATCTGGGCGACATGCGGGTATTGTTCGAGGGCATTCCGCTCGCCCAGATGAACACCTCGATGACGATCAACGCGCCGGCCGCCTGGCTGCTGGCGCTCTACATCGCCGTCGCCGAGGAGCAGGGGGCGAAGCGCGCCGACCTGAGCGGCACGGTGCAGAACGACATCATCAAGGAATATCTCTCCCGCGGCACCTACATCTTCCCGCCGGCGGCCTCGATGCGGCTGATCACCGACGTGATCGCCTTCACCTACCGCGAGCTACCGAAATGGAACCCGACCAATGTCTGCAGCTATCACCTGCAGGAAGCCGGCGCGATTCCGGTGCAGGAGCTGGCCTATGCGCTGGCCACGGCGATCGCGGTGCTCGATGCGGTGCGCGACAGCGGCCAGGTGCCGCCCGAGGATTTCAGCCAGGCCTTCGGCCGCATCAGCTTCTTCGTCAATGCCGGCATCCGCTTCATCACCGAAATCTGCAAGATGCGCGCCTTCGTCGATCTCTGGGAGGAGATCGGCCGCGAGCGCTACGGCGTGACCGACCCCAAGGCCTTGCTGTTCCGCTACGGCGTTCAGGTCAACTCGCTGGGGCTCACCGAGCAGCAGCCGGAGAACAACGTCTACCGCATCCTGCTCGAGATGCTGGCGGTGGTGCTGTCGAAGAAGGCGCGCGCCCGCGCCGTGCAACTGCCGGCCTGGAACGAAGCGCTTGGCCTGCCGCGGCCATGGGATCAGCAATGGTCGCTGCGGCTGCAGCAGATCGTCGCCTACGAAACCGATCTTCTGGAATACGGCGACATTTTCGACAACAACCCGGTGATCGAGGCCAAGGTCGAGGCGCTGAAGGCGGCGGCGCGCACCGAATTGCGGCGCATCGACGACATGGGCGGGGTGATCCCGGCGGTCGAGAGCGGCTATCTCAAGCAGGCCCTGGTCGAGAGCAACACCGCCCGCGTGCGCGGCATCGAGACCGGCGAGCATGTCGTCGTCGGCGTCAACAGGTTCACCGAGTCGGCACCGTCGCCGCTGGTGGCGAGCGAAGGCGGCGCGATCCTGACCGTCGATCCGGCGGCCGAGGCCGAGCAGATCGAGCGGCTGAAGCAGTGGCGCGCTGAGCGCGATGCGAAAGCGGTCGGGAAGGCGCTGGCCGATCTGGAAGCCGCCGCCCGCGAGAATCGCAATATCATGGAACCCAGCATCGCGGCGGCCAAGGCCGGCGTGACCACCGGCGAATGGGCTGCCGCCCTGCGCAAGGTGTTCGGCGAATATCGCGCGCCGACCGGCGTTGCCGCGGCGGGTACGGCGCTGGCCGATGACGGCATGGACGCATTGCGCGAGGAAGTGAAGGCCGTGGCGCAGCGGTTGGGGCGGCCGTTGAAGCTGCTGGTCGGCAAGCCCGGCCTGGATGGCCATTCCAACGGCGCCGAGCAGATCGCCGTGAAGGCGCGCGATTGCGGCATGGAAGTTGTCTACGAAGGCATCCGGCTCACGCCCGAACAGATCGTCGCCGCCGCTTTGGAAGAGGGCGTGCATCTGGTCGGCCTGTCGATCCTCTCCGGCAGCCATGTCGAGCTTGCCACCGACGTGATCGAGCGCATGCGCAGGGAGGGCATCGGCGAGGTGCCGGTGGTGGTCGGCGGCATCATCCCGCCGGAGGACGAGCGGCGCCTGAAGGCCGCCGGCATCGCCGGCGTCTTCACGCCGAAGGATTACGACCTCACGGCGATCATGCGCGAGATCGTCGCCCTGGTCGACCGCAGCTACAGCAAGGCGGCATGAACGCAGCGTTGCAATCGCAGCATAACTAAAATTTCTTTCATGCGTTTATTCTGTCGCTGATCCTGTTAATAAGGACCCGCGATGAAGCTGCGCTATGCCACGACCTCTCCTTTTGCCCGCAAGGTGCGGGTCGCGGCCATCGAACTCGGCCTCGCCGAGCGGATCGAACTGGTACTGACCGATCCCTGGACCGCGGCGGATTTGCGCGGCAGCAACCCGCTGGCCAAAGTGCCGGTGCTGGAATTGCCCGACGGGGTCGCGCTGTATGATTCTCCGGTGATCTGCGAGTTCCTCGACAGCTATGCCGTGGCCGAGGGCCTCCGTTCGGAAGCCGGCCGCATCTTCCCCCAGCGCGGGCCGCAGCGCTGGCGCAGCCTGCGGCGTCAGGCCCTGGGCGACGGGCTTGCCGAAGCTGTCATCCGCCGCTTCGTCGAGTTGCGCCGCCCCGACGGGCAGCGCAGCGATGCGGTGATCGCGCGCCAGGAAGCGGCGATCGCGGCGGCGCTCGATGTGCTCGAACAGGAGGCCGCCAGCCTGTTCGAAACGCCCAGCATCGGCGAGATCGCCATCGCCTGCGCGCTCGGCTACTACGATTTCCGCCATCCGGAGGCCGGCTGGCGCGGCGGCCGGCCCGATCTGGCGCGCTGGTTCGCCGTTTTCGACGCCCGGCCTGCCATGCAGGCGACGCGGCCCCCTCTGGCCTGAGCGATACCGGCTGGCGCAGCCGGTTGCGTCGGATTGGAAGCCAATTGGAGCCAAGTAAAGCCAATTAAATCTCTTTCGATTCCGGGGCGGCCTGGTTTTCGTGGCAGCCTTTGATTTTCTGTCGCTCCTTGCCGTCATTCCGGCTCGCGCGGCGCGCTTTCCGCCGCGCCGCGCGAGCCGGAATCCCATTTCTTTAATGGGATCCCGGGTCTCGCCGGCGAACGGCCGTCTCGCCCGGGGTGACGATTGGGCGGGATTGCCTGTTCCGATCCACGATGTCCAACCCCAGTATTCCGTCGTCCCCGCGAAGGGGGAGGCCCGGGAACGACTATTTGGGTCAGAATAAGAACATTTCGGCTTGCAGTCAAGGCTATTCTGTCCTATGTTCCAAGTGATGAGAACATGGTGCGCCATGAGTCGTGGCGCAGGGGCGCGCGAAATCCGGGCAACGGAATCCGGGCAACGGAATCCGGGCAACGGAATCCGGACAACGGAATCCGGACAACGAAATCCAGGCAATGGCGAAGCCGCTGAAATCTGCGGTCTTCCGCCGAATGGCGGGCGTCCTATCTTAGAGTCATGGCCGTCTTGGAGGCATGCCGGTGGCACAGGTCCAGGCATTGGTTCGGCGGGTTTTCCTGCTGCTCGCATTGGCGGCGGGCGGTATCGGTTTGGCCGTTGCGCCGGCGCTGTCGCAGAACGGCCGCATCGCGCTCGAACTGACGATCGACGGCGCCATCGGACCGGCCACGGCGGACTACGTCACGCGCGGTCTTGAACAGGCCAAGGCGCGCAACGCCGCGCTGGTGATCCTGCGCATGGACACGCCGGGCGGCCTGGATACCGCCATGCGCCAGATCATCCGCGCCATTCTCGCCTCGCCGATTCCCGTTGCGGCCTATGTCAGCCCGAGCGGCGCGCGGGCGGCCAGCGCCGGCACCTATATTCTTTATGCCAGCCACATCGCGGCGATGGCGCCGGGCACCAATCTCGGCGCGGCGACGCCGGTGCGGCTGGGCGGCGGCCTGCCATTCGGCGGCGGCGAGAAGCCCGCGCCCAAGGATGGCGGCAAGACGGACGGGCAGCAGGATGACGGCGCGGCGAAGCCCGCCGCCACCGAAGGCATGAGCGCGATGGAGAAGAAGGTGGTCAACGACGCCACCGCCTATATCCGCTCGCTGGCCGAGCTGCGCGGCCGCAATGCCGATTGGGCCGAGCAGGCGGTGCGCCAGGGCGTCAGCCTTTCCGCCACCGAGGCGACGGCGCAGCATGTCGCCGACCTGATCGCCGCCGACGAAGCGGCGCTGCTGCAGGCGATCGATGGCCGCCAGGTGAAGCTCGGTGCCGGCGAAACGACCCTCGCCACCGCCGGATTGTCAGTCGTGCCGCTGGCGCCGGACTGGCGCACCAAGCTGCTGGCGGCGATCACCGATCCGAACGTGGCGCTGATCCTGATGATGATCGGCATCTACGGCCTGATCTTCGAATTCATGAATCCGGGCGTCTTCTTCCCCGGCGTGATCGGCGGGATCTGCCTGCTGATCGGCCTCTACGCCCTGGCGGCGCTGCCGGTGAATTACGCCGGCGCCGGGCTGATGCTGCTCGGCGTGGCGCTGATGATCGGCGAGGTATTCACGCCCTCGGTCGGCGCCCTGGGGATCGGCGGCGCCATCGCCTTCGTGCTGGGCGCCACCATCCTGATCGATACCGAGCTGCCGGAATTCGAGATCGACTGGCCGGTGACGGCCGCCATCGCCGGCGTGACGCTCGGCTTCGTCATGCTGATCCTGCGTCTGGCCTACAAGGCGCAGCGGCGCGGCGTCGTCACCGGGCGCGAGCAGATGATCGGCGCTTCCGCCACGGTGCTGGAATGGGGCGACGGCGCGGGTTTCGTGCTGGTGCATGGCGAACGCTGGAAAGCAGAGGCGGCGGCGCAATTCGCACCGGGCCAGCGCGTGCGCGTCAAGGCGCTGCATGACCTGACGCTCGACGTGGCGCCCGACCCGACGTCCGACTCGGCGTCCGATCCGGGACGCGAGCAGATGAAAGTTCCATAGAACCAGAAAAGGACCGCTCCGATGTGGCAGCAATACGCATTCATCGCGCCGCTTGTCATCCTGATCGCGCTGTTCCTGATGGCGGCGATCCGCATCCTGCGCGAATACGAGCGCGGCGTCGTCTTCACGCTCGGCCGCTTCACCGGCGTCAAAGGGCCGGGGCTGATCATCCTGATCCCCTATGTGCAGCAGATGGTGCGTACGGATCTGCGCACCCTGGTGCTGGACGTGCCGAGCCAGGATGTGATCTCGCGCGACAACGTTTCGGTGAAGGTCAATGCGGTGATCTATTTCCGCATCGTCGAGCCGGACAAGGCGATCATCCAGGTCGCCGATTTCATGGCGGCGACGGGGCAGCTTGCGCAGACCACGCTCCGCTCCGTGCTGGGCAAGCATGACCTGGACGAGATGCTGAGTTCGCGCGACAAGCTCAACAGCGACATCCAGGAAATCCTGGACGTGCAGACCGATGCCTGGGGTATCAAGGTCGCCAATGTCGAGATCAAGCATGTCGATATCAGCGAAAGCATGATCCGCGTCATCGCCCGCCAGGCCGAGGCCGAACGCGAGCGGCGCGCCAAGGTGATCAATGCCGAGGGCGAATTGCAGGCGGCGCAGAAGCTGCTGGAAGCCGCCGAGATCATGAGCCGGCGGCCCGAGGCGATGCAGTTGCGCTATCTCGGCACGCTGAACATGATCGGCGCGCAGAATAGCTCGACCATCGTCTTTCCCTTCCCGATGGAGATGCTGCGCGGCTTTGTCGGCCGGGCCGGCGGCGACGCGGCCGGAGGCTGAGGCAGCCGGCCGGCGGCGCGGCGAGCGTCCGGCGCGGTATCACCCAGAGTTGCGCCGCTGCCAAATTGCCCGGCGCCCGCCCCGGCTCAGCCGCGCCGGTTGCCCAGCAGGTAGAAGCTGGCGAAAAGCGGCAGGCCGCTGAGGAAGGCGGCGCAATTGGCGGCAATCAGCCAGTTGATATGGAACCATTGCACCATGCCGTCGGCTATGATGAAGAATTGCAGCACCGCGAGGACGAGGAAAAAAATGAGACCGGGGGAAGCCATGGTTCCCTCCATTTTCTGTTTGTGCCCGTGAACCCCATTCGAGAGCTTCAGTCTAAGGTGGCAAATCGCGCCGCCTTTGCGACAACCTCGTGACGTCTGTGACAAAAACACGATGCTTAAGGATTGGTTCACCGGCGGCGGAAGTTTTTTCTGCCGTCGCTTTTCCATCTGCTGTTGTGCTGCCGGCGCTGCCCTGGCGGCGCTGCCCTGGCGACGCTATCGACAATGCTCGATCGCAGCCTAGATGGCATCCGGTCTGAGAAGGGAATTCCATGCCATCCGAAGCGCCATTGACCCTGGTCACCATGCTCGGCAGCCTGCGCAGGGGCTCGTATAACGCCGCCATCGCCCGCAGCCTGCCCGAACTCGCGCCGCCCAGCGTGACCATCGCCGCGCTCGGCAGCGTCGGCGATTTCCCGCTCTACAACGCCGATCTGCAGGCGGAGGGTTTTCCCGCCGCGGTGCGGCGGGTGGGCGAGGAGATCGGCGCCGCCGACGGCCTGATCTTCGTGACGCCGGAATACAATTACTCCGTACCTGGCGTACTGAAGAATGCGATCGACTGGCTGTCGCGCCTGCCCGAGAAGCCGTTCAAGCATAAGCCGGTGCTGATCCAGTCGGCCAGTCCCGGCCTGCTCGGCGGCGCGCGGGCGCAGTATCACCTGCGCCAGATGCTGGTCTATCTCGACACCTATGCGATGAACGTGCCCGAGGTGATGGTCAACCAGGTCGCCAGCAAGGTGGACGAAACGAGCGGCCGGCTGACCGATCAGGCGAGCCGCGATTTCATCGCCGGGCAGCTCAAGGCATTCGTCGCCTTCATCCGCGACATGCAGGCCTTCGCGCGCGACAGGCCGTCGCGCGCGTGATCCCCGGTTCTCAGCGCCGGCCGTAGCGTTTTTCGATCGCCGCGAACAGCGCGCGCAGGCCGGTCGCCTCGCCGCCGAGCGGGCGGCCGGGCCGCGCTTTCGGATTCCACGCGAACATGTCGAGATGCGCGTAGCATTTCGTCTTTTCGACGAACTCGTTGAGGAACAGGGCCGCGGTGATCGAGCCGGCGAACGGCGTCTCGGCCGAGTTGGTGATGTCGGCGACCTTGCCCTCGATATAGTCGCGGTATGGCTTGTGCAGCGGCAGGCGCCAGAGCGGATCGGCCGCCTGCAGGCCGGCGGCCAGCAGCGCCTCGGCCATCGCATCGTCGGTGGCATAGAGCGCCGGCAGGTCGGGGCCGACGGCGACGCGCGCGGCGCCGGTCAGCGTGGCGCAATCGATCAGCCAGTCGGGCTTTTCGCGATCCGCCTCGGCCAGGGCATCGGCCAGCACCAGCCGGCCTTCGGCGTCGGTATTGCCGATCTCGACGGTGAGCCCCTTGCGGCTTTTCAGCACGTCGCCGGGCCGCATGGCATTGCCCGAGACGCTGTTCTCGACCGCGGCGATCAGCACGCGCAGCCGCACCGGCAGCTTCAGCGCCATGATCGCGGCGGCAAGCCCCAGCACCACGGCGCTGCCGCCCATGTCCTTCTTCATCAGCAGCATGGCCGAGGAGGGTTTGAGGTCCAGCCCGCCGGTATCGAAACAGACGCCCTTGCCGACCAGGGTCAGCTTGGGATGCCTGGCATGGCCCCAGGTGATGTCGATCAGCCGCGGCAGCCGCGCCGAGGCGCGGCCGACCGCATGGATCATCGGATAATTCTGCTCCAGCAGCTCGTCGCCGACGATGCAGTTGAATTGCGCGCCGCCCAGCAGCGCGATGCCGCGCGCGGCTTCGGCCAGCTCGGCCGGACCCATATCGCTGGAGGGCGTATTGATCAGGTCGCGCGCCAGCACGATACCGTCATGGAGCGCCTGTACGCGGGCGCGGTCGGCCTTCGCCGGCCAGAGAAGGCGCGCGGCGGGCTTGCGCTCGGACGGCTTCTTGTAGTGGTCGAAGCGGTAGGCGCTCAGCGCCCAGCCCAAAGCCGCGGCATCGCCGGCTTTCGCATCCGCCAGCTTGTAGTCGCCGGGCGGCAGCGCCGCGGCGATGGCGGCGTAGGACCACGGGTCCGGAGTTTCGCCGATGCCGGCCAGCACCCGGGCCGGCCGGCCGCTGCGGCCGTCGGGCACCACCAGGACCTGGCCGGGCTTGGCCTTGAAGCCCTGCGAGGCGGCCAGGCCGGCGATATTGGGCCGTTCGCGGCCGAGCCGCGTCGTCCATTGCTTGGCGCTATAGGTTTCGAGCCGGATGGCGGCGGGGGCTTTGGCGATCAGGGTGACGGTCACGGGCAGGCCTCGGCAGGACGTCAGGATTGAACTCGGGATATCCACTCTGGGACGGAAACGCCTCCTCGGTTATAAGGGCTGCAGCCTGGCAACGAAATACGGAGCGGGACGTGGCCGATCTTACCCTCGTCATTGGCAACAAGAATTATTCGAGCTGGAGCCTGCGGCCCTGGCTGGCGCTCAAGGCCACCGGCGCGGCCTTCGACGAGGTGATGATCGGCCTGCGCCATCCCGACACCAGGGCCAAGATTCTGGCCCATTCCCCGGCCGGCAAGGTGCCGATCCTCAAGCATGGCGACCTGCTGGTCTGGGAGAGCCTGGCGATCTGCGAATACCTGGCCGAGACCTTCCCGGCGGCCGGGCTCTGGCCCGAGGATGCCCGCGCCCGGGCGGTGGCCCGCTGCATCGCCACCGAGATGCATGCCGGCTTCATGGCCCTGCGCCGCGATCTGCCGATGGACATCGCCCGCCTGGGCAAGGCCGCCGGCGCAGCCAGCGAGGAGGCCAAGGCCGACATCGCCCGCGTCCAGCAGATCTGGCAGGATTGCCGCGGCCGCTTCGGCGCCGATCAGGGCGGCGACAGCGGCGGCCCCTTCCTGTTCGGCCGTTTCAGCATCACCGATTGCATGTTCGCGCCGGTGGCGACGCGGTTCCGCACCTATGGCGTGGCGCTCGATCCGATCTCGGCGGCCTATGTCGATGCGATCTATGCCTGGCCGGCGATGCAGGAATGGTGCGCCGCCTCGGCCAAGGAAGCGCCGCTGCCGGAGGGCTGAGCGGCTTTCATGTGATCAGGTTCAGCTCGCGGTAGAAGCGGGCGGCGCCGTCATGCAGGGGCGGCGCGGAAATGCCGATCACGGCAGTGCCGAGGCGGATTTTCTGCGCCATCAGCGGCCCGGCATCGAGGATCTTGCGGTTCTGCGGATGCCACAGCGCGCGCACCAGCTCGTAGGCCAGATCGGCATCGAGCGAATCCGCCACCAGCCAATGCATGCCGATGCTGACCGTGCTGATCTCCTTCACGTCGGTATAGGTGCCGGCGGGAATCACGTCGCGGCTGAAGAAGCGGTGACGGCGCAGCGCGCCGTCGATCTGCTTGCCGGCCAGAGCGACCAGATCGGCGACGCCGCGGTCGGTGAGATCGCCCACCGTGGGGGCCGGCTGGCCGGAGATCAGGAAGAAGGCGTCGAGTTCGTCCTTCGACATCATATCGGCGGCCTCGCCCGGATCGACTTCGACCACCTTGAGCTGGTTCAGCCGCAGGCCGTAGGCGGCGAGGATGATCTCGACGTTGAACCGCGTGCCCGAACCCGCGCGGTCCAGCGAAACGCGCTTGCCGGCCAGGTCGCGGACCTCGTCGATGCCGCTGCCGCGCCGCACCACCAGATGGACGGTTTCCGGATAGAGATTCGACAGCACCCGCAGGTTGGACAGCTTGCTGTGGCGGAAATAGACGCCTTCGCCCTGATAGGCGCTGTAGGCAAGGTCGGCCTGGGCGAAGCCGGATTCGATGCTTTCGCTGGCGACCGAGGCGATATTGGCGAGCGAGCCGGGGCTGGTCAGCGCGACCGCGATCAGGCCGGGTACGCCGCAGGAGCCGCCGCGATCGCAGGGGCGGCTGCCGGGCGGATTGGAGATCGCGGTGGCCAGCGTCGTGCCGACCGGGAAGGCGGTGGTATGGGCCGAGCCGGTCAGGATGCGGAAGAAGCGGCCTTCGGCGGCGCTGGCGCCGGCGGACGGGCCGAGGAAAGCCGCCGCACCCGCAGCGGTGCTGAAGGCGAGGGATCGGTTGAGGAAATCCCGGCGGCGCATAGGCCTCTTATACGCTCGGGCCAGGCTCCTGGCTAGGCGAAGCGGGCGGTGGGAGGCAGCCTAGACCCGCGCGATGAAGGCGTTCTGCAGCTTCGCGATCGTGGCGCGCAGCGCCGCCTCCTCATAGGGACGCGGCGGCAGGCGGCCCCAGACCGGCGCGGGCCAGGCCGGGTCCTCCTGAAAGCGGGCGATGACGTGGATGTGCAGCTGCGGCACCATGTTGCCCAGCGCGCCGACATTCAGCTTGTAGGGCTTGTAGATGTGCTGCAGCACGCGTTCGGCCTGGGCGATCTCATTGATCAGCAGCTTGCGCTGCTTCTCGCTCAGGTCGGCGATCTCGGTCAGATTGTCCGCCGCCGGAATGAGAATGAGCCAGGGATATTGTGCATCGTTCATCAACTGCACGAGACACAATTTCATGCGGCAGACCGCAAGCGTGTCGCGGCGCAATTGATCATGGAGTTGAAACATCGAATAGGGCTCGCAATCCAGGCGGCGATCAGGTATCGGATCGCGAGATAAACCAAACCTTGAGGCCTTGTCCATGCCTGCTTCGACGCTGCCCGTCCTGCGCGTGAAAGCGCGCGAAGAGCGCCGTGTTAGGGGTGGTCACCCCTGGGTTTACTCCAACGAGATCGAGATCGACGCTAAGGCGAAAGCGCTGCCGTCCGGTTGCATCGTCCGCCTCATTGACGCGCATGGCGGCGATATCGGACTGGCGAGTTTCAATCCGCATTCCCTGATCGCAGCGCGATTATGGACAACGGATACCGCCGCGCGCATAGATGCGGGCTTTCTCGCTACGCGGCTGCGGCGCGCATTGACGCTGCGCGAGCGGTTTTTTTCGCAGCCCTATTATCGGCTCGCGCATGCCGAGGCGGACGGCTTTCCCGGATTCGTCATCGACCGCTACGGCGATGTGTTCACCGTGCAGGCCAATACGGCGGGTGCGGACGACCTCACGCCGGCCTTGCTCGATGCGCTGCGTGCGGTGTTTGCGCCGCGCGCCGTGGTGCTGCGCAACGATACCGCCGTGCGGCAATTGGAGGGGCTGGCGCCCAGCATCGACCTCGCCTTCGGCCAACTCGAGCCGAAGCCAGAAGTGGAAGAGGGCGGCGTGCATTTCCCGCTCGATCTGCTGCAGGGGCAGAAGACGGGCTGGTATTACGATCTCGCCGAGGCCCGCGCCAGGCTGGCCCAACTCAGCCGCGGCCAGGACGTGCTCGACTGCTATTGCCATATCGGCGCCTTCGCGCTGACCGCGGCCAAGGCCGGCGCGCGATCGGTGCGCGGCATCGATCGTTCCGAACTCGGCATCGACCTGGCCAGCCAGGCGGCGACGGCGAACCGGCTCGATCATGTTGCCCGGTTCGAGAAGGGCGATGCCTTCGCGGCGCTGGAGAAGCTGCAGGGCGAACGCTTCGGCGTGGTGATCACCGATCCGCCCAACTTCGTCAAAAGCCGCAAGGATCTTGGTCCGGGCAGCCGCGCCTATCGCAAGCTTGCCAAGCTGGCCGCGCCGCTGGTGGCGCCGGGCGGCTTCTGGTTCGTCGCCTGCTGCGCGCATCTGCTGCCCGGCGATCTTTTCGCCAGGGAAGTGTCGATCGGCCTGAGCCAGGCCGGACGCCAGGGCCGCATCGTGCTGTCCGGCGGCGCCGGGCCGGATCATCCGATGCATCCGCATCTGCCGGAAAGCGCTTATCTGAAATGGCAGGTGCTGCAGCTGGATTGACGGACCGATCGTCATGCCCGCTATCGCGGGAACGATGGAGAGCGGGCCTTTACCGTCTGTTCAGCCTGGCGAACCACGGCTCCAGGCGCCTGATCGCTTCGTCGATCACCGCCTCTTCCATGCAGAAGGAGAAGCGCAGGTAACGTTCGCCTTGCGCGGTGTCGAAATCGACGCCGGGGGCGGCGACCACGCCGGTCTCGTCCAGCATGCGGCGGCAGAAGGCGACGGAATCGCCGGTGAAATCGCCGACATCGACATACAGATAGAATGCTCCGTCCGGCGGTGCGAAACGCCTCACGCCAAGCCGCGGCAAGGCCGCCAGCAGCCGGTCGCGGTTGCGGCGATAGAGCTGCACCCGGGCATTCATCTCCTCGTCGCTGTCAAGCGCCGCGAGCGCGGCAATCTGCGACAGCGTCGGCGCCGAAATCTGCAGGCTGCCGGCCAGCGCCTCGATGCGCGGCACCAGCCGCTCGGGCAGCACCAGCCAGCCGATGCGCCATCCGGTCATGCCCAGTATTTGGAGAAGCCGTTGACGACGATCACCTCGTCGCCCGCCGCCAGCACGCTGCCGGCCGGCTGCTCGAAGGTGACGCCGTGATAGAGTTCGTCGACGATCAGCCACAGGCCGCGCCGGCGGCACGCCTCGTAGACGGCTTTCAGGTCCCGGGCGGAAAGCTTGGTTCCGGTCGGATTGGCAGGGCTGGCCACTACCACGCCGGCGACATGCTCGGGCAGCGCCTCGATCAGCGCCGGTGTCACCTGATAGCGCGTGCTGGCATCGGTCCCGAGACGGTAGGCATCGAGATTCACCGCTTTCAGCGTGCCGCGATAGGCCGGGTAGCTCGGCTCGACCACGGCGACGGTCTGCCCGGCCTCGAAGGCGGCCAGGAAGGCCAGCATGAAGCCCGATGACGTGCCGATGGTGACGGCGATGCGCTCCGCCGGGATCGTAAGGCCATAGCGCCGCCGGTAAAGCCGCGCGATGCCCTGGCGCAGCGCGTCGATCCCGAGCGCTTCGGTATAGCCGAGCCCGCGGCCCTTCTGCAGCGCGGCCTGCGCCGCCGCCACGGCGCGTTGCGGCGGCGGAAAGGTCGGCTCGCCGACCAGCAGGTTGACGACCTCGCCGCCGGCCTGCACCCGCGCATTCACCGCCTTGAAGATCTCCCACATGCGGTAGATCTCGAGGTCGCTGCGGGGCGAGGGCTGCGGGATCGGAAAGTCGCGGTCGCTATGCTTGGACATGGTCGGTCGTTGCTCAGATGGTGAAACCAGGATGTTCATGCCGGCCGGGGCCGTCTGGCGAAGACGCCGTTGGCCAGCGCGACGCCGAAGCTGACGGCGGCGATGCCGCTCCAGGTCGCCGTATCCGGCCATTCGCCCAGAAGGGGAATCGCCATGAGCGCCGTCAGCGCCGGAGTGAGGGCGCCGAAAGCGGCCGCGCCGGCGGCGCCGAGCCGGCGCACGGCAAAGCCATAGGCCGCCATGCTGAGCAGGCCTGAGGCGACCGACTGCACCAGCTGCACCGCGATCTCCGAAACCGGCGCGGCCGGCAGGCGGCTGTCGAGCCAGAGAAGATAGACCGGAGCATAGAGGATAAAGGACGAGACATAGATCAGGGCGACCGCCTGCCAGGCGGTGAGGCCGCTCTTTTTCATGGCGATGGTGTAGGACGCCCACATCGCGCCGGCTGTGATGAACAAAAGATCGCCGCGCCAGGCGCCGGTGGTGCCGTTAACCACCTGATGGCCGCCAACGGCGACGGCGCCCAGCAGCATCAGAAGGATGCCGGCCTTGCGGGCGGCATTGAACCGCTCGCCCAGCAGCAGCAGGGCGAGCAGGGCGGCGAACAGCGGCATGACGCCGGGCATGAGCGCTCCGGCATGGGCGGCCGGAGCGAAGACCATTCCGGCGCTGCTGACCAGCATGAAGGGAACCCCGGCTCCGATCGCCAGGACGGCGAGCACCGGGCGGGAAATGCCGCGGAAGGCTTCGGCGCGGGCCGACCGCCACAGCAGGGGGAGCAGCAGCAGGGCGGGCAGCACGAGCCGCAGGAAGACGACGTCGTAAAGCGACAGCGAGCCGGTCACGCCAAAGCGGGTTGCGACCATGCCCGCCGCCCAGAGCACGACGGTGAACAGCGCGGCGGCAGCCCCCAGCAGGCGGGTCCGGTCCGGTTCGGCCCGGCTGAGGGCGGCGGTTGCGGGAAGGCAGGTATCGACGGACATGGGGGGCTCCTGGAAGCGTTTGCGATGGGCTTACCATGGCGCGGAAGGGCAGGGCATGTCCTTGCTATTTATGCCCTTCTGTAGGATATTTCGGCAATATATACGCAGATTATTCTTTGCAAGAGGCAGATTATGCCAAATCCTGACCTGGACGTGTTCGACTGGAAGATCCTCTCGGCGCTGCAGGAGGACGGTCGGCTGAGCAATGTGGAACTGGCCGAGCGGGTCGGCCTTTCGCCGTCGCCCTGCCTGCGCCGGGTCCGGCGGCTGGAGCAGGAAGGCTATATCCGCGGCTACCGGGCGGTACTTGACCGCCGCCGGCTGGGCCTGGGGCTGACCATTTACGTCGAGATCAAGGTGGAACGGCATTCCACCGAGAACGCGGCGCTCCACCAGCAGCTTCTGCAGGCGATCCCGGAGGTCGTCGCGGTCAATATGGTTTCTGGCGAGCCGGATTTCGTCGCCGAAGTCGTCGTACCGGATTTAGCGGCCTACGAGGAGTTGCTGACCCAGCGCTTGTTGTCGCTGCCGATGGTCAAGGATATCCGCTCGAACTTCGTCATCCGTCCGGTGAAGACCGATGCGCCTCTGCCGCTGTCTCATCTCGCCAAAGCGGACAGCTAGCCAGGAGATTTCGTCAGCCGCGGGCCCGAACGCACGATAACGTACCGTCCTCTCGACTCTATTTCGGCGTCACCGTATAGTCCGCCGTCCGCCGCAAAGCCGCCATATTGACCGCCTAGAGACTGCCCGAGCGGGCAGGTTGGCCGGTCGATGGTTGCTGCCGGCAAGGTCACCTCATATCTGCCAAGGGCAGCCATGCGCTATTCGGGACTTGTCGTCCTTCTCCTCGTTGCCGTCCTCAATCTTGCCGGATGGGCCTATCTCAACTGGCCCGTCGAGCCGCGGCCCTGGGGCCAAGTGATCAGCGGCGTCGACTACACGCCGTTCCGTGCCGATCAGGATCCGCGCGCCGGCAAATTCCCGTCCGATGAGGAAATCGAGCAGGACATGCAGATCCTCGCCGGCCAGGTGCGGCAAGTCCGCACCTATTCGACGCTGGACGGCCAGGGCAAGATCGCCGAGATCGCCGGGCGCTACGGCCTCGAGGTGATGCAGGGCACCTGGCTGGACAACCGGCTGGACCGCAACGAGAAGGAAATCGAGAACCTCGTCCGCATCGCCGATACCCAGAACAACGTACATCGCGTGCTGGTCGGCAACGAAACCTTGCTGCGCGCCGACATGCCGCTCCAGGATCTGATCCAGTATATCCGGCGGGTGCGCACCGAGCTGGCCAATCGCGGCAAGCATGTCGAAGTCTCCACCGCCGAGACCTGGGACATCTGGCTACGCTATCCGCAGCTCGGCAAGGAAGTCGATTACATCGCCATCCATCTTCTGCCGTATTGGGAAGGCCAGTCGCCGGAGAAGGCGGTCGAATACGCGCTGGAGCGCTATCAGCAGGTCAAGGACGCCTACCCGACCAAGAAGGTGGTGATCACCGAGGTCGGCTGGCCCTCCGAAGGCCGCATCCGCCGCGACGCGGTGCCGAGCCCGACCAGCCAGGCCTCCTTCCTGCGCCTGTTCCTCAACATCGCCAACCAGCGCGGGCTCGACTATTACGTCCAGGAAGCCTTCGACCAGCCCTGGAAGCGCAATATCGAAGGCAGCGTCGGCGCATATTGGGGTCTTTATACCGCCGATCGCACGCCGAAGTTCCCCATGGTCGGCCCGGTCAGCAACCGCCCGAACTGGCCGCAGCTCGCGGCGGCTTCCGTGCTGCTGGCGCTGCCGCTGATGGCCTGGTTCCTGGCGCGCTGGGCGGAGCTGCGCTTCATCGGCCGCGTCTTCTTCGTCGCGCTGATCCAGCTGGTGACCAGCGCCATCGTCATGGTGATCGATTCCGGCCTGCGCACCTATATGAGCCCCGGCATCGCGGTGATGTGGGCGATGCTGCTGCCGCTGCTGTTCATGCTGTTCCTCGTCGTGCTGGCCGAAGGGCTGGAAATGTCGGAGGTGATCTGGTCGAGCCGGCGCAAGCGGCATTTCCTTCCCTTCAAGACCGATATCGAGCGCAGCTGGCCGAAGGTGTCGATCCACGTCCCGGCCTATAACGAGCCGCCGGAGATGCTGAAGAAGACGCTCGATGCGCTGGCGCGGCTGGATTATCCGAATTTCGAAGTCCTGATCATCGACAACAACACCAAGGACGAGAAGGTCTGGCGTCCCATCGAGGAATACTGCAAACAGCTCGGCGAGCGTTTCCGTTTCTTCCATGTCGCGCCGCTGAAGGGCTTCAAGGCCGGCGCGCTGAATTTCGCGCTGCGCCATACCGCCAAGGATGCCGAGATCATCGGCGTGATCGACGCCGACTACCTGATCGAGCCGGATTGGCTGAAGTCGCTGGTGCCGTATTTCGACCGGGCCGATATCGGCTTCGTGCAGGCGCCGCAGGATCATCACGACTGGAAGAACGACCGCTTCAAGGAATTCATCAACTGGGAATATGCCGGCTTCTTCCAGATCGGCATGGTTCAGCGCAACGAGCGCGACGCCATCATCCAGCACGGCACGATGACGCTGATCCGCCGCGCCGCCATCGAGCATGTCGGCCCCTGGGCGGAATGGTGCATCTGCGAGGATGCCGAGATGGGCCTGCGCCTGCTCGCCGGCGGCTGGCATTCGGTCTATACCGACCGCCGCTTCGGCTATGGGCTGACGCCGGACAGCTTCGCCGGCTACAAGAGCCAGCGCTTCCGCTGGGCCTATGGTGCGGTGCAGATCATGAAGCGGCATTGGCGCGACATGCTGCCGGGGGCGGATCGCAAGCTCGACCCGATGCAGCGCTATCACTTCATCACCGGCTGGATGCCGTGGTTCGCCGATGCGCTGGGCCTGGTCTTCGCCATCGCCTCGCTGATCTGGACGGTCGGCGTCATGACCCTGCCGAAATATTTCGAACTGCCGCTGGCGCTGTTCCTGCTGCCCGTGGTGGCGGTGTTCGGCGCCAAGCTGGCGCAGTTCCTCTGGCTCTATAAGATACGCGTGCCCTGCACTTTCCGCCAGCGCATGGGGGCCGGCCTTGCCGGCCTGGCGCTGACCTATACGATCGCGCGGGCGATGATCTTCGGCCTGTTCACCTCGAAGCTGCCGTTCATCCGCACGCCCAAGCATGAGGACCAGCCGGCTTTCCTGCAGGCGCTGATCATGGCGCAGGAGGAAACGCTGCTCGGCGCGCTGCTGGTGCTGGCCGGCATCGCCATGTGGAATTTCCAGGGCGGCGAAGATCCAGAAGCGCGGCTCTGGGCGGTCGTCATGTGGGCGCAATCGGTGCCCTATTGGGCCTCGCTGGTCCTGGCGGCGATCAACGTGGCGCCGAAGCCGCCGAGCAAGACCGTCCCGGCGCCGGCGCCGCAGCCGCCCGCGCAGGCCGAGATCGGCTCGCAGGGCAGCCCTGCCCAGTGACGTCGTTCCCGTGACGAACCGCCAGTAACCCGCCTCGCCCGCCGCGGATCGCCCCATGCATGCGCCGACCTCCAAGCCGGCTTCCCGCCTTCTGTTGCTGCTGCTCTGCGTCGGCCTCGCGGCCGCGCTCAACGTCGCCGGCTGGTGGTGGCCAAGCCGGCCGGTCGCGGTCGGCAGCGATCCGCATGGCGCCAAGGTCGGCCTGATCGACAGCGTTTCCTTCGCGCCGTTCCGCCGCGGCCAGGGTCCGCTCGACAAGGTCTATCCGAGCCGCGAGCAGATCGAGGAGGACATCGCCAGTCTGAAAGGCATCGCCAAGGGCATCCGCACCTATACCTCGCTGGAGGGCATGCAGGTCGTGCCCGAGATCGCCCGCCGCTACGGCATAGAGATGACGGCGAGTGCCTGGCTCGGTCAGGAGCACGACATCAACGAGAAGGAGGTCGCGGCCCTCATCGAGCAGGCGAACCGCTATCCCGACGTCATCAAGCGCGTGATCGTCGGCAACGAGGTGCTGCTGCGCAAGGATCTCAAGGCTGACGAACTGATCGGTTATATCCGCCGCGTCAAGGCGGCGGTGAAGCAGCCGGTCTCCTATGCCGATGTGTGGGAATACTGGCTGCAGAATCCGCAGCTGCTGAACGAGGTCGATTTCATCACCGTGCATTTCCTGCCCTATTGGGAGGACCAGCCGGTCGGCGTCGACGACGCGATGCCGCATATCCTCTGGGTCTACGACACTATCCGCAAGAACCTGCCGGGCAAGCCGGTGCTGATCGGCGAGGTCGGCTGGCCGAGCGAAGGCCGCTCGCGCCGCGCCGCCGTGCCGACCCGTACCGAGGCGGCGACCTTCATCACCGATTTCCTGCGGCTCGCCCAGGACAAGGGGCTCGAATACAATCTGGTGGAGGCTTTCGATCAGCCCTGGAAAGTGGCGCTGGAGGGCACGGTCGGCGGCAGCTGGGGCGTTCTGGACGAGTTCCGCCATCCGAAATACGAGCTCGGCGGCGCGGTTTCGAACCTGCCGCAATGGCCGCTGATCGCCGCGATGGCGGTGCTGATCGCGCTGATCGTCGTCATCCCCCGGGCGCAGCGTGTCGCCGCCCTGCCGCCCGGCCGCATGTTGGCCGCTGCGCTGTTTGCGCAGGGCATCGGCGCCTTTCTGGCCGCCACCTTGGAATACGGGCTGGAGCATAACTACTCGACGCTTCGCTTTGCGGAATTCGTCGCGATGGGGTGCCTGCAGGCGGTTTTCGCGGCCATGCTGTATGGCGAACTGCTCGACCGGCTGCAGGGGCTGGCGCGGCCGGCGGTGCCGCTGCGCTCGCTCGATTTCAGCCTGCAGGAATTGCGCCGCTGGGGCTGGTCTTATCTGCCGTTCCGCCGCCGGAAGCTGCCGCCGGCGCAGCAATACGAGCTGCAAAGCCTGCGCCGCATCCGCTTCGCCGAATGGCTGTTTGCGCTTTTCGCCGTGCTGGCGGCGTATCAATGCCTGATGCTGGTCGTGGCCGGGCGCTATCGCGATTTCCCGCTCGACTATTTCCTGCTGCCGGCCGTCGGCTTCCTTGCCCTGCGCCTGACCGTATCCGCATTCGGCGCGGCGGAACGCGGCGCGGCGCTATTTGCGCTCGGCTTCGGCTTCGGCAGGGTTCAGCCGCAGCAGGCCTGCAAGGGCCGCTTCCGCGTCGAGGCGATCCTGGGCTATCTGCTGCTCGTCCTGCCGGTGCTGGTGCTGGTGATCGAGCGGCTGAGCAATCGCGAAGCGATCTACTGGTCGGCGACGGCCGCCGCCTACAGTCTGCCGCTGCTGGCCAATCTCCTGGCCGCGCGCAACCCATGCGCCGCCCAAACGGCACGGCCGCGCAGGGTGGCCGCAAGCCTGCGGGAAGGATAAGATCGCGCCTTCCGGGGCAGGGCCCCGCCAGCAAGGAGAACGCCTCTCTATCATGGCCAGGCAGGCGTCATTGTGGATCGGGGGACGCCGGCGGCTCATCGGCTTCGGCATCGTCTTCTGCGCGCTGTCGCTGATGCTGGCCTGGTGGCTTGCCGATGCGGCCCGGCAGTCGGCGATGGACGATCTGGAGATGAAGGGGCGCCAGCGGCTCGGGCTTTATCTGTCGTCCTTCCGCAATCATCTGGAAAAATACGAATACCTGCCCGCCGTGCTGGCGCAGGACCGCGACGTGCAGCTTCTGCTGCATCATCCCGACGACAGGCTGCTTGCCGCCAATGTGAACCGGCGGCTCGAGCATCTGAACAGCGCGGCGCGCACCTCGGTGCTGTATGTGATGGATTTGTCCGGCACGACGCGGGCGGCCAGCAACTGGGCCGGGCCGACGAGCTTCGTGGGCCAGAACTACAGCTTCCGTCCCTATTTCAAGCACGCCCTGGCCGAGGGGCGGGGGCGCTATTTCGGCATCGGCGTCACCACCGGCCAGCCGGCCTTCTTCTTCGCCGAAGCCATCCGCGATGCGGAAGGCGTCATCGGCGCGGTGGTCGTCCGCCTCGACATCGAGCCGCTGCAGCGGGAATGGGAAGAGGCCGGCGAGACGGTTCTGCTCGCCGACGAGTTCGGCATCGTCTTCCTCACCAGCCGGGCGGGCTGGCGCTTCAGCCTTCTGCATCCGCTCGATCCCGCGGCGCGGCGCATCCTGGACGAGACCAAGAAATATGTCGGCACGCCGCTGCGCCTGCTGCCGCTGCCCAACCGCGGCAGCTGGAACGGCAATCCGCTGGTCGAGACCGACGGGCGCGACTACCTGCGGCAGGAGCAGGATCTGCCGGCCTATCAATGGCGGATGATCTATCTTTCCGACATCACGCCGGCCCTGGTGCAGGGGCGTCTGGCCGCCTTCGGCACGCTGGCCTGCGCCGCCCTGCTGGCGCTGAGCCTGTTGTTCTGGCGTCAGTACCGCCAGCGCCAGAATGCCCGCGAGGCCGTCGCCGCCGCCTTGCGGCAGGCACGCGACGAGCTGGAGGCCCGCGTGGCCGAGCGCACCAAGGATCTGCAGGAACAGGTGCGCGAGCGCGAGCGGGCCGAACGCGTGCTGCGCGAGGCGCAGAACGAGCTGGTGCAGGCCGGCAAACTGGCGGCGCTGGGCCAGATGTCGGCCGCCATCGCGCATGAGATGAACCAGCCGCTCACCGCCATCAACACCTTTGCCGCCGCCTCGCGGCTGCATATCGAGCGCGGCGATCTGAAAAGCGTGACCGGCAATCTCGCCATGATCGAGGATCTGACCCGCCGCATGGCGGAGATTTCCCGGCATCTGAAGACCTTTGCCCGCAAGGGCGGCGCCGAATGCCAGCCGGTAGCGCTGCTGTCGGTCGTCCAGCGGGCTTTGGTTCTGCTCGAATCGAGAATCCGGCTGGAGCGTATCGAGGTCGATCTGGACATCCCGGCCACCGCCGAGGTTATGGCCGAGGATATCCGGCTCGAGCAGGTGGTGATCAATCTGCTGCGCAATGCCTGTGATGCGATGGTGGACAGCGCGGTCCGGCATCTGGATATTGCCGCCAGGCGCGATGGCGGCGGCTGGGCGCTTACGGTTGCCGATAGCGGGTCCGGGATTCCCGCCGAACACAAGGCGCGCCTGTTCGACGCCTTCTTCACGACCAAGCAGATCGGCGACGGACTGGGGCTGGGACTTGCGATTTCGCGCAGCATCGTGCGGGATTTCGGCGGCCGTCTGACGGCGGAGAACGGTGCGGCGGGCGGCGCCGTCTTCACGGTGTGGCTGCCAGTGCCGGCCACCGAGACCGTGGCGGCGCAGGCGAGGAGTGCAAATGGCTGAGAAGCCTTTGGTCATATTCGTCGACGACGAGGAGCCGGTCCGTCTTTCGGTCCGGCAATGGCTGGAGCTGGCCGGCTTCGCGGTCGAGCTTTACGAGGATGCCTCCAGGGCGATCGGCAGCCTGTCGCGCGATTGCCCGTCCATCCTCGTTTCGGATGTGAAGATGCCGCAGATCGACGGCCTGCAGGTGCTGCGGCGCGCGCAGGCGATCGATCCCGACCTGCCGGTCATCCTGGTCACTGGCCATGGCGACATCGCCATGGCGGTCGAGGCCATGCGTCTGGGCGCCTACGATTTCGTCGAAAAGCCGTTCTCGCCCGAGCGCCTGACGGAGACCTTGCGCCGGGCCGCCGAGAAGCGGCGGCTGGTTCTGGAAAACCGCCGGCTGCATTCGCAGCTCGCCTCGGCCAGCGGCATCGCCGCGAGGCTGATCGGGACCAGTCCGGCCATGGAGGATCTGCGGCGCGACATCCTCGATCTGGCGGCCAATCCGGTGGCGGTGCTGATCCACGGCGAGACCGGCGCCGGCAAGGAGCTGGTCGCACGCTGCCTGCACGACCTCGGGCCGCGCGCGGCGCATCCTTTCGTGGCGATCAACTGCGCGGCGGTTCCCGAATCGCTGTTCGAGGGCGAGCTGCTGGGCTATGAGCGCGGTGCCTTCACCGGCGCCACCGACCGCCGGATCGGACGATTGGAATACGCCCATCGCGGCACGCTGTTTCTCGATGAGATCGAAAGCATGCCGCTGGCCTTGCAGGCCAAGCTGCTCCGCGTTTTGCAGGAGAAGGCGATCGAGCGGCTTGGCTCCAACAAGACGATACCGGTCGACATCCGCGTCGTCGCGGCCACCAAGATCGACCTGCGCGCCGCTTCGGATGCGGGCAAATTCCGCGAGGATCTCTATTACCGCCTGAACGTCGCCGAACTGCAGTTGCCGCCCCTGCGCGAGCGGCGGCAGGATATTCCGCTGCTGTTTCGCCATTTCGCGGAGGAGGCGGCGCAGACCTATGCACGCGATGCTTCGCCGTTGGACGATGCGGCGATCGCCGCGCTGCAGGCCTATGACTGGCCGGGCAATGTGCGCGAATTGCGCAACGTCGCCGAACGCCATGTGCTGGGCCTGCGGGCCATGTCCGGGCCGCTGGCCAAGCTGACGCCGCAGGCGCCGGACGGCGCCGAGGCAACGCAGACCCTGGCGGCGAGCGTTGCGGCCTATGAGAAGCGCTGCATCGAACTGGCGCTGGCGGAAAGCAAGGGCGATGTGCGTCTGACCATGGAACGGCTGGGCCTGCCGCGGCGAACCCTGAACGAAAAGATGGAGCGCTACGGCATCGACCGGCGCCAATATCTGCAGGCCTGAAGGATCGCGGATAAGCAAAAATCCGCCCAGCCCGGCGCCGTATCGGCGGATTTATGCCGATCGGCGAGAACCGGCGTAAAACGAATCCTGTATTATCAATGCTCTAGCCGAGCCTTCCGCTGGTATGGCTCTTGCTACCATGAAGCCGCCCTGCCGATAGAGCGGGATGGTGCTCCGGGGGAGGAAATCCGGCGATGCAGTCTGAAGGCGATATGCCTTCGTCAGCACCGCATGCGAGAAACCTTTCTCTTTCTGGTCGCTTCCTGCCTCTGTCACAGGGCAATGCCGGTGGGAGCCGGTTTGCGGCGTTGCAAACGATGCAAGGTCAAAGACCTACATCGTTTGTGCACTGCAATTATCGGCGTTTGACGCGGGGTGGGGCGAGGTCCGGCAGGCCGAAAGGGTTTGCGGAATCGACCCTCAGTCGGTAAAAACGTCGCCCTGAGGTAGGTTTTGTAAACCTTTGATATGCGGGAGGAATACCCATGACCTTTACTCGCCGGACCCTGGTCGCCGCGGCGGCTGTGTCCTTTGCTTTCACGCTTGGTGCCGCCAGCGCTCGCGCGCAGGAATTCGTGAATATCCTGACGGGTGGAACCTCGGGCGCCTATTATCCGATCGGCGTCGCGCTGGGCAACATCTATAGCAAGGCGATTCCGAACGCCAAGGTGCAGGTGCAGCCGACCAAGGCGTCGGTGGAGAACCTGAATCTGCTGAGCACCGGCAAGGGCGAATTGGCGCTCACGCTGGGCGATACGCTGTCCAATGCCTGGAAGGGCGATGCCGAGGCGGGCTTTTCGCACAAGCTGAGTACGCTGCGGGTCCTTGCGGCGGCCTATAAGAACTACATCCAGATCGTTGCCACCAAGGATTCCGGCATCAAGTCGCTGGCCGATCTGAAGGGCAAGCGCATCTCCGTCGGTGCGCCGAAATCCGGCACCGAAATCAATGCCCGCGTCGTGCTGGGCGCCGCCGGGATCAGCTACAAGGACTTCCAGAAGGTCGAGTATCTCGGCTTCGGCGAGTCGGTCGATCTGATGAAGAACCGGCAGATCGACGTGACCCTGCAGTCGGCGGGCCTCGGCGTGTCGTCCATCCGCGATCTCGCCTCCTCGGTCGAAATCGTGATAGTTCCGGTCCCTGCCGATGTGGTGAAGAAGATCGGCGACGCCGCCTATCTTCCCGCGACCATCCCGGCCGGAACCTATACCGGTCAGGATCAGGCCGTTCCGGCCGTGGCGGTGGCCAATTACTTCGTGACCACCACCAAGGTCAGCAACGATCTCGCCTATAAGATGACCAAGGCTCTGGTCGAGAACCTCGACACTCTCTATGCGGCGCATTCCGCGGCCAAGGGCATCGTCAAGACCGAGATGGCCGCCAATCCGCCGGTGCCGCTGCATCCGGGTGCGGAGAAGTACTACAAGGAAGCCGGCCTGCTGAAGTAACGGCTTTCGCAATGTCTGCGCCGGCGCCGCTTTCATGGCGCCGGCGTTTTTACAGGTTTACTTCCAGGGTGGCGCTGCATGACTGCGAATAACGAGCCGACGACGATTGTCGACCGCGAGAATCCCGTACACGGGGCGGCGGCTCTCTCGGGCTGGCAGGGCAAGGCAGTGTTCGTCATTGCCATCGCCTTCACCTTCTTCCAGATCATTACGGCGGCTTTCAGCCCGTTGTCGACGCTTGTGTTGCGCAGCGTCCATGTCGGCTTCTTGCTCACCCTGACATATCTGCTGTTCCGGTTTCGCCGTGGCGACCATAGCGACCGCGCGCCCTGGTATGATATGGCGCTGGCGGCGATTGCTTTCGTTCTGTCGTTCTATCACTGGATATTCGAGGGCGATCTGATCCAGCGCGCCGGCGACCCGTCGACCATGGATCTCGTGGTCGGCACGATCATGACCGTAATGGTGATCGAGGCAGCGCGCCGCGTGATGGGATGGGAACTTCCGCTGCTTTGCTCGATCTTCATTCCCTATGCCATTTTTGGCCGCAGCCTGCCGGGCTTTCTGATGCACCGCGGCTTCGATTTCGGCCAGGTGATCGACACGCTGTATTTCGGCACCGAGGGCATTCTGGGCACGCCGATTTTCGTGTCTGCCACCTACATCTTCCTGTTCATTCTGTTCGGCGCCCTGCTTGAGCGCGCCGGCATGATCGGTCTGTTCAACGACCTCGCCTTGGGGACAGTGGGCCACCACAAGGGCGGTCCGGCCAAGGTGGCGGTCATCTCGTCCGGCCTGATGGGCACCATCAACGGCTCGGGCGTGGCCAACGTGCTGACCACCGGCCAGTTCACCATCCCGCTGATGAAGCGCTTCGGCTATCGCCCCGCCTTTGCCGGCGCCGTCGAGGCCTGCTCCTCGATGGGCGGCCAGATCATGCCGCCGGTGATGGGCGCGGTCGCCTTCATCATGGCGGAAACGATCGGCATTCCCTATTCGCAGGTTGCATTGGCGGCGGTCATTCCGGCCGTGCTGTATTTCTTCTCCGCTTTCTGGATGGTGCATCTGGAAGCCGGCCGCGCCGGGCTGGTCGGATTGAAGAAGGAAGACTGCCCGAACGCGCTCAAGGCGCTGATCGAAAGATGGTACCTGCTGCTGCCGCTGGCGGTGCTGGTCTATCTGCTGTTCTCCGGCTTCACGCCCCTGTTCGCCGGCACGATGGGCATGGCGCTGACGACGGTGGTCATCCTGGGGCAGCAGGCAACCGGGCCGCTGAAGGTGACGCTCTATCGCGTGATCTTCTGGGTCGGCCTCGGCCTGTGCGCCGCCGTGCTCTATCGCTACGTCGGCCTGCGCCTGGAGAGCGTCGCGATCGCCATGATCGTTCTTCTGGTGGTGCTGACCTGGTTCACCAAGGGCGGCCTGGAGACGCAGAGACTGCTGCTGCAGAGTTTTGCCGATGCGGCCAAAGGCGCGCTCGGCGTCGGCGTCGCCTGTGCGCTGGTCGGCATTTTGATCGGCATCGCCCAGATGACCGGTCTGGCCAACGAGCTGGCTCGCGGCATTCTCGCGGTTGCCGGCGACAACCTCCTCCTGGCGCTGATGATGACGATGGTGACCTGCATCATCCTCGGCACCGGCATTCCGACCATCCCGAACTATATCATCACCAGTTCGATGGCGGCTCCGGTGCTCGAGCAGATGGGCGTTCCCATTCTGCTGGCGCATATGTTCGTGTTTTACTTCGGCATCATGGCCGACCTGACGCCGCCGGTGGCCCTGGCTGCCCTGGCCGCGTCCTCGATCGCCAAGGAAAGCCACATCAAGATCGGCTTGAACGCGACCAAGATCGGCCTGGCCGGCTATGTCGTGCCTTTCATGGCGGTCTATACGCCGGCGCTGATGCTGCAGGGCGGCACCTGGTTCGATACCACCTATGTGACCGTCAAGGCCATCATCGCGGTCTGCCTCTGGGGCGGCGCCGCCAGCGCCTGGCTGATCGGCCGGATGAGCTGGGTGGAACGCATCTGGGCGACGGCTGCCGCCTTCCTCTTCGTCATTGCGGTGCCGTGGACGGATGAAGTCGGCTTCGTGCTGGCGGTAACCTTCATCGCTTTCCATTGGTGGAAGACCCGGCGCGCCGAGGCCAAGCCGGCAGAGGCCTGATGCCGGGGCTTTGTCTGGCTTTGGGCGCGGCGGTCGTTGCGCTGCATGCCGGTACGGTGGATTTGCGCTGGACCCATAGCGTGCAGAAGACCGAGTGGCGCGAGACCTGGCAGGCTACCGATGCCGGTCTCGTCGTCAAGCAGGCTGCCGTGCAGTCCAGCGGGGCGGGCATGGATCCGGGCGAAAATGCCGTCTTCAAGGACGGTTTCTGGGTCTGGCACCCGAAACTGCCGCCGCAGCCGCAGCTCATCCTGACCCGTTCGCCCTATACGCCCGGCGACTGGCATGTCTGCATCAAAGGCGAATGTCGCGATCTCGGCAGCTATTTCCCCGGGATCGGTCCCGAACAGGCGGTGACGCTCAAGCCCTGTGCCCGGTGAGCGACAGCGGCAGATTGCGCAGGCGTTCGCCGGTCGCGGCGAAAACCGCATTGGCCAGAGCCGGCGCGGCCGGCGGCACGCCCGGCTCGCCCAGTCCGCCCGGCGCCGCTTCGCTCCCGATGAGATGGACGTCGACCCGCGGCGCATCGGCCATGTGCAGCATCTGATAGGTATCGAAGTTGCCTTCCTGCACCGCGCCATTCTGCAGCGTGACGCGGCCATAGAGCGCGGCCGTCAGGCCGAAGATCGCGCCGCCGGACAGCTGAGCGACGGCGATCGCGGGATTGATCACAGTGCCGGCATCCGCGGCGCAGACGATGCGATCGGGTTTTATCCTGCCGTCATCGACGCTGATTTCGGCAACCATGGCGACGATGGTGCCGAAGCTTTCGTGCAGGGCGATGCCGCGGCCTTTACCCGCCGCAAGCGGCGTGCCCCAGCCGGCCCTGGCGGCCGCCAATTCAAGCACCGCCAGATGGCGCGGGCTGCCGGCCAGTAGCGCGCGGCGATAGGCGAACGGGTCCTGTCCGGCGGCATGGGCGGCTTCGTCGATCATGCATTCCTTGACGAAGGCGTTATGCGAATGCCCGACCGAACGCCAGAAGCCGACCGGCACCGGCGTTTCGGCAGCCACGTATTCCAACGCCGCGTTCGGGATGCCGTAGACGCCGTCGAGGCTGCCCTCGATGGAGGTCTCGTCCGGCCCGAGCCAGGTGGTCGGCGGAAAGACCCGGCGCATGATGGACGGCGAGGCCAGATCCTGCTTCCAGGCGATCGGCCGGCCGGCGCCGTCGAGGCCGGTCTTGATGCGATGCAGGGCGGCGGGGCGATAGAAGTCGTGCCGCATATCCTCCTCGCGCGGCCACATCACCTGCACGGGCCGTCCGGTCACCGCCTTGGCGACCTGCGCGGCGGCGGCGACGAAATCCGCTTCCGAGCGGCGGCCGAAGCCGCCGCCCAGATAAGTGGTGTGGACGCGCACCCGGTCTTCCGAGACGCCAATGGCTTTGGCGGCGGCCTGCTGCACCGCCTCCTGCGCCTGGGTCGGCGCCCAGACATCCACCCCGTCCGGGCCGACCAGCGCCGTGGCATTCATCGGCTCCATCGTCGCATGCGCCAGGAAAGGCAGGCGGTATTCCGCCGAGACGATTTTCGCCGCGCCGCCCAGCGCCTTGTCGACATCGCCGGTCTTATGCGCGAGCTTGCCCTCGCCGTCGATCGCGTCGTGCAGGCGGCGCCATAATGCCGCGTCGTCAAAGCCGGATTCCGGGCCGGGCGTCCATTCCGCCGTCACGGCTGAGCGCGCTTGCATGGCGCGCCAGGAATTGTCGGCGACGACGGCGAAGCCATCCGCCAGCGGCACCACTGCCTTGATGCCAGGCCGCTTCAGCGCCTCGGCGCTCTCCAGCGATTTCAGCTTGGCGCCGAAATGCGGCGCCCATTGCATGGCGGCGAAAAGCTGGTCCGGCTGGCGGACATCGAGGCCGAACACGGCCTTGCCGGTCACCTTGGCTTCGGTGTCGACGCGCTGATCATGTTTGCCGATCAGCCGCCAGGCCGAACGCGGGCGCAACGGAATCTTGTCCGGCGGTTCGATCTGCGCCGCGGCATCGGCCACGGCGCCGTAGGAAAGGCTTTGCCCGCTCGGCTCATGGGTGACGATGCCGGCCGCCGTCGTGCATTCGTCCGCCGGCACCTGCCATCGCGCGGCGGCTGCCTGCACCAGACGGAAGCGTGCTTCGGCGCCGGCCCGCCGCATCGGCTCGAAGCCGCCGCGGATGCTGGTCGAGCCGCCGGTGACCTGCTGGCCGACGAGGCGCCCAAGCCTTTCCACGGCCCAGAGCGGCAAACCGCTGAGCCGCTCGGCCTTGCCGCCGGTCAGCATCGATTTCACCAGATAGACGTTCCGGTAGGCCTTGTCGGCCGGGGCATTGCGGATCGTGACCTGCATCGGGTCGACATCCAGCTCTTCGGCGATCAGCGTGGCCAGCCCCGTATGCGCGCCCTGGCCCATTTCCGAGCGGTCGAGCAGGAAGGTGATGCGGTCGTCCCGGCCGATATGCAGCCAGGCATTCAGTCGCGCCACCAGCGGCATGTTCACCGCGTTCTGTCCGCGCGCCGCCTTTGCCGGCAATTGCAAGCCGATCAGCAAGCCGCCGGCCGATAGCGCCGCACCGCGCAGCGCTTCCCGCCGGGTGAGGGCGAGGCGGCGGCGCACGGGCGGGAAGCGTGGAGCGATCGGCGGCATGGTCGAAGGATACCGTGGAGGGGATCAGCCGCCAAATGCAACCTGCAGCCGTTCATGGCCATGGCCGACAATCCGGCGGCGGAACGATTGTGTTTCCAAACGCCGGGGATTATGCCGGTGGGGAACAACAGACCGCCTCGCATGACCGCCACATCCCAGACTGCAGCCTCCCTCATGCAGCAGCCGTCCGCCCGGCAGCGCCTTGCCCTGGCCGCCCTCATCGTCGGGGCGCTGGCGATCGCCTTCTCGCCGATTTTCGTGCGCCTTTCCGAAGTCGGGCCGACCGCGACCGGCTTCTTCCGCGCCTTCCTGGCTGTGCCGCCGCTGTGGCTGATCTGGCGTTTCCGCCCCGCCGCGGAGACGTCTGCGACGCCCGGTCTGCCGCCCTTGAGCCTGATCCTGATCCCGGGCCTGCTGTTCGGCGGCGATCTGTTCTTCTGGCACCTGTCGATCAAATACACCTCGGTCGCCAACGCCACCCTGCTCAGCAATTTCGCGCCGGTGATCGTCACGCTCGGCGCCTGGCTGGTGCTGAAGGAGACGATCACGGCGTCGTTCCTGGTGGCGATGGCGGTCGCCATCTGCGGCGCGCTGATGCTGGTCGGCGCCAGCTTCCAGATCGGCCAGGGCCATGTGCTGGGCGACATGTTCGCCTTCACCACGGCGATATTCTACGGCGCCTATATGATTGCGGTGGCGAAGCTGCGCGGCCGGCACGGTACGCAGCAATTGATGATGTGGTCGAGCCTGGTCACCGCGCTGGCGCTTCTGCCCATGGTATGGGTGATGGGCGAGGACCTGTTCCCGGCGAGCGCGCATGGCTGGGTGATTCTCTTCGGCCTCGCCTGGATCAGCCATGCGCTGGGCCAGAGCCTGATCGCGTATGCGCTCGGCCATCTGCCGGCATCGTTCTCCTCGCTGGTCGTGCTGATCCAGCCGGTGGCGGCGGCCTTCTTCGGCTGGCTCTGGCTGGGCGAGGGACTGCAGAGCCTGCAGATCGCCGGCGGTCTGGTCGTGCTCTGCGGGATCGTGCTGGCGCGGCGGGCGCAGCTTAAGCAGGCTTAAGCCGCGCCGGCCTTCTGCTGTTCGGCATGCCGGGCGGCGAAGTCGACGAACCAGGCCAGGCTGCCGGGATTGGCCATGGTGCCGGGATTGGCGACCTTGTCCACCGGCTGCCCCAGCAGGATCTTCTTCACCGGCACTTCCAGCTTCTTGCCCGATAGCGTTCTAGGCACTTCGGCGATCTGGAAGATGTCGTTCGGCACGAAGCGCGCCGAGACCGCCTTGCGGATCGCCTGATTGATCTTGTCCTTCAGCGCCGCATCCAGGGCGAGGCCCGGGCGCAAGACGACGAAGAGCGGCATGTAGGAATCCCGGCCGAGATATTCGAGATCGACCACCAGGCTGTCGAGCACTTCGGGCAGTTCCTCGACGGCGCGGTAGATTTCCGCCGTGCCGAGCCGCAGGCCATGGCGGTTGATGGTCGCGTCCGAACGGCCATAGATGATGGCGCCGCCCCGCGGCGTGATGCGGATCCAGTCGCCATGCCGCCACTTGCCGGGATACATGTCGAAATAGCTGTCGCGGTAGCGGCTGCCGTCCTTGTCGTTCCACAGATGGAGCGGCATCGAGGGAATCGGCGAAGCGCAGACCAGTTCGCCGACCTCGTCGGCCAGCGGGTTGCCGGCGTCGTCATAGGCCTGGATATCGGCGCCCAGGCAGCGGCATTGCATCTCGCCGATGTAGACGGGCAGGATCGGGCAGCCGGCGACGAAGGCGCCGGCGAAATCGGTGCCGCCGGAAATCGGCGTCAGCCAGATATCCGGGCCAAGCTCGCGATAGATCCAGGCATAGGCATCCTCCGAGAGCGGCGAACCGGTCGAGCCCACCGTGCGCAGATGCGACAGGTCGGCCACGTCGCGCGGCTTGATTTCGGCCTTGAGGCAATTGGCGAAGAAGGCGGCGCCGGCGCCGAAGAAGGTGAGCTTGGCTTCGCCGGCGAAGCGCCAGAGCCGGCTCCAGTCCGGCCAGCCCGGGCTGCCGTCGTAGAGCGCGATGGTCGCGCCGGTCAGCAATCCGGCCATCTGCGCATTCCACATGATCCAGCCGGTGCTGGAATACCAGTGGAAGACGTCGTCCGGCCCAAGGTCGTTATGCAGGGCCATCATCTTGAGAATTTCGACCAGGATGCCGCCATGGCCATGCACGATCGGCTTCGGCAATCCGGTCGTGCCGGAGGAATAGACGATCCAGAGCGGATGGTCGAACGGCACAGGCGCGACATGCAGGTCGGCCGGCTGCGCGGTGATCTCGTTCCAGTCCGCCCGGCGCAGGCCGGCCGGCAAGGCCATGTCGCCGCTTCCCTCGGCCGGCATGACGATGATGTCGCGCAGGCTGGGCAAGGCCTTGATCAGGTCGTCGATCACCGGGCGCTTGTCATGCGTCTTGCCGCCATAGCTGCAGGACGGAACGGCGAAAAGAGCAACCGGCTCGATCTGGCGGAAGCGGTCCAGCACCGCCTGGAGGCCCATATCCGGCGCGCAGACGGACCATACCGCGCCCAGGCTCGCCACCGCCATGAAGGCGATGATGGTCTGCGGCGTATTCGGCGCGTAGGCGACGACGCGGTCGCCGCGCTTCACGCCCTGGCGGCGCAGATGGGCGGCGACGGCGCCCGCCTGTCGGCGCAGTTCGGCCCAGGACATCGCCTGCAGCGGCGCCTGCTCCGAGGCATAGAGTATTGCCGGCCGTTCCGGCGTTTCGTGGCGCAGGATCTGATCGACGAAATTCAGCTCGGCGCCGGTGAACCATTGCGCCCCCGGCATCGTGCGCTTGGCCAGCACCTTTTCGTAAGGCTTATGGGCCTTGATCTCGAAGTAATCCCACAGCGAGGCCCAGAAGCCTTCCAGGTCCTCCACCGACCAGCGCCAGAGCGCGTCGTAATCCGAAAATGTCAGGCCGCGTTCGCGGGCCAGCCAGTCCATGTATTGCCGCATCCGGCTGCGGGCGATCCGCTCGGGCGAGGGCGACCAAAGCAGGGCAGGCTGATCTTGGGCGGGCATGGTTCCTCCGGAAGGCGCTAGCTGTTTTGCATCAGCTTACGCAACTCCGGAGAAAATGCACCATCCAGCAGGATAAAAGCCATACGCGCCGGCTGGTCCGAGCGATTCGCCCAGGCATGGTCGGTGCCGCGCTGCACCACCACGTCGCCGGCTTTCAGAGGCACTTCCGCATCGTCCAGGATGAGGACGATCTCGCCCTCGAGGACAATGCCGTAATCGACGGTCTCGGTCCGGTGCATCATCGGGTGCTTGCCGGGCCGCCAGGTGGAAGCCTGCGCCGTACCGACGGCGGCGAAGGCGGCCTTTGCCGCTGCGGCATCCATTCGGGCGGTCTTTTCCGATTCCGGCTCGAAATCGACATAGCGGATGATGCTGCCCAGTTTCGGCGGCGGGATCGTCAGCGGCCGGTCGGTCGGATCCGGGCCGTTATCGACGGGGACCGGGCTGCCCGTCGTATTCCATATCTCGTAGAAATCGACGCCCCGTTCCTGGTTGGAGACCTTGGGGGTCATCGTGGTGTCGATCGCCACCACGGATTTCCCGGTGCCGTCATGGCCGGTGACGATGCGGCGGGGTGCCTTGTTCATAGCCGTCCTCCCTGCAACTTCCTGTCAAAGTAGTGCCAAAGCGAGCTGGGGGAATACGACGAGCAGGATCAGGACGGCCAGCATGATCGCGGCGAAGGGCAGGGCGCCGCGAAAAATGACGCCGAGCGAGATGCGCGGATCGTTCAACGTGCTCTTGATCACATAGACGCTCAACCCGAAAGGCGGGGTCAGCAGCCCGATCTCAACGGCAACGATGGTCACGATGCCGAACCAGATCAGGTTCATGTCGAAGCCGGTGGCAATCGGCAGCATCAGCGGCAGGGCGATCAGCAGGATCGAGCTGGAATCGATGAAGCAGCCCATGATGACGATCAGCAGGATGTAGCAGACGAGAAAGCCATATTGCCCGAGGCCGGCATGGGCGATCAGGTCGACGAGATATTGCGGCACGCCGCTCAGGGCCAGCATGCGGGTATAGAGGCTGGCGGCGATGATGAGGAAGGATACCGAAACGGTGACATGGCCGGTCTCGACCATGACCTGCCAAAGCTTGCTGCGGTCGAGCCGGCGCTTGGCCAGGGCGATGATCAGCGCGCCGGCGGCGCCGACCGCGCCGGCATCGGTGGCATTGAAAAAGCCGCCATAGATCCCGCCAAGCACGGCACCGATCAGAATGACGATCGGCAGCAGTTTGCGCAGCATCTCGCCGAGCGGCATCAAGTCTCCCGCGACGGCGTCGCCCGCGGCGCTGCCGCCGACGAAATGCGGTGCCAGCCGCACCATCGCGGCGATGCTGACGCCGTAGGCCAGGCTCAGCAGCAGGCCGGGCAGGATGCCTGCCATGAACATATGGCCGACCGAAACTTCCGCCAGGAAGCCGTAGAGGATCATCAGCAGGCTTGGCGGGATCAGCATCCCCAGCACGGAGGAGCCGGCCACGACGCCGGTGGCGAAGCCGGGCTTGTAGCCGTAGCGCAGCATCTCCGGAACGGCGACGCGGGTAAACACGGCGGCCGAGGCGATGCTGATGCCGGTGATCGCGGCGAAGATCGCGTTGGCGGCCACCGTCGCCATGCCGAGTCCGCCGCGCAGCCGCCGCAAGCCTTGGTTGGCGACCTCGAAGGTATCCTTGCCGATATCGGCAATGCTGACCAGGAAGCCCATCAGCACGAAAAGCGGCACGACGGCGAAAACGTAGGATGCGATGGCATCGTAGGCGCCCTGCGACAGCATGGCGGTGGCGACCTCGGCATCCCCCTTGAGCAGCCAGACGCCGAGAAAGGATGTGATGCCGAGGGCGACGGCGACATGCACGCCCAGCCAGATCAGCACCATCATGACGGCGATGGTGCCGAAGCCGATTTCCAGACCGGTCATGCCCGGGCTCCGAAGGTAACGCGCAGGTCGCGCCAGGCCAGCAGCAGGAATTGCAGGAAGGTTGCCGCGCTGCCGATCAGTATCAGCAGGCGGATCGGCCATGTCGGAGCGGTAAAATCGCCGACGGCCCCGACATATTCCTGAATATCGATGGCCTCGGTGAGCAGATCGATGCTGCCGTAGAAGACGATCGCCAGCAGCGCGGCGCCGGCGCAGTGATAGAGGCATTGCAGGGCATGCCCGAGCCGGGGCCGATGCGTCAGCAGGGTGTCGATCACCATGTCGGAGCGGGTGATCTTGCCGCTCATCAGGGTATGGCCAAGCTGCAGGAAGACGATGCCGACAATCGAGATCGACATCAGCTCGGTGGTGCCGCGCACGGGCGCGTCGAACAGTTCGCGGCCGATGATGTCGCTGTTGATCAGGATCATGAGGAGAAAAATCCACACGGTCCCGCAGGCATTCATGATGCCAAGAAAACGAGAGAACATGCGCCGCACCGGGCCAGCAGCTAAAGAGGACTCATTCCTGCGACCAGTCGCGCGGATATTCCACGCCATTGGCCTTCATTTCCGCCATATAGGCCTTGAGCACCTTGGTTCCCGGCAGACCCTTGGCGTCGAGATCCTTGGCCCAGGGGATGGCCGGATTGGGAATGGCGCTGGCCCATTGCTTGCGCTCGGCTGGCGGGACTTCGCGGATGTGGGCGCCGGCGGCGGCCATCTTCCGCATCAGATCGTTGGTCGTGCTGGTCAGCAGCGCGTTGAATTTCTCGCTGTAATCCTGACCCACATCGAGGAAAATCTTCTGCACATCCTTCGGCAGGCGGTCGAGCACCTTCTTGTTCATCGCCAGCGCGCCGCCGAATTGCGCGCCGTAATTCACCTTGGTGATGTTGGGCGCGACCTCGTAGATCTTGGCCGGGAAGCCGCCGGTGGCGAAGGTGAGCGCGCCTGAGGTGACGCCGGTCTGGATGTCGTTGTAGTAGGTCTGCAGGGTGCCGGCGACGGCGATGGCGCCGGTATCCTTCAGCCAGTTCGCCGAAGGGCCGGGGGCATTGATCTTCAGGCCCTTCAGGTCGTCCAGCTTGGCGATCGGGGCCTTGGTGAAGAGGTGATAGGCATCGAGACCCGTGCCGCCGAGGAAGACGGCATTGTTCTTGGTCCAGGCCGCCTTCATTTCCGGAATCTTGTTCTGCAGCGAGGTGATCACCTTGGCGACGATGGAAATATCGTCGGTGCCGAACGGCGTATAATACGTGATGTTCTGCAGCGGGAATTTCGGCGCCTCGAAGATGGTCGAAACGAACCCGATCTCGCCCAGGCCGTCTTTCAGCGCCGTCGACTCGCTGCCCAGCTTCACCAGGGTGCCGCCATAGGCGCGGTTCCATTCGATCTTGACCTTGCCGCCGGCCGCGGCGAGGCGCTTGTCCACTTCGGGGATGAAGTAGTCGTCCAGCAGTTTCACCCAGGGGAAGACCGGCGGATGTCCGGCAAAGGCCGTCATCTTGATCGTCTTCTGGGCGTGCGCGCTCTGACTGAGCAGGGCCATGGCCAGGACGCCGATGGCGATACCTGATTTGAAGACTGCGGACATCGTTTCCTCCCGAATATTTCCGCTTGTTTCGGCACGTTACGGTTTGATCAGAGGTGCCGTCCCTGTGCGTCCTTGCATTGCCTCGTCGCCGAAGCAGAAACTGTAGGTATGGCCAAGATGGCGGTGCAGCATGGCGCAGGCGGCGTCGCTCTGCCGCGCCAGAACGAGATCCATAAGCTGGCGATGTTCGTCCATGATGCCGATGCCCTGCGCCACCAGATAATTCTGCATCATGCCGTGGCGGTAGCGTTCGGCCTGATCGTAAAGCCGGCTCTGTTCCTCCAGCAGGCGCGGGGAGCGGCAGGCGGCGATCAGGGCAACATGGAAAGCCTTATGCAGTCCGCTGAACTCGGCGAGGTTCTCGACCGGCTTGCCTTCCAGCCGCGCGACATAGCGGTCGAGGCGGTGATAGGCGGCGAGGATATCGGCCTCCCAGGCATCGTCGCCGCGCTCCAGCGCCAGCTTGAGCGCCGCGGTCTCGACCACCTGGCGGGCCAGCGTGATGTCGGCGAGGTCCTCCCGGCTCATCAGGGCGACGCGGAAGCCGCGCTGGTTTTCGCTGACGACGAAGCCTTGACTGACCAGCCGCGCCAGCGCCTCCCGGAGCGGGCTGGCGCTGAGGCCATAGCGGACTTTCAGATCGTCGATCTGCAGTTTGACGCCGGGGAGAAAGACGCCGGCAATGATGTCGCGGCGCAGGTTGCGATAGGCGGACTCGGTCAGGCTGCCGGCCTTGGCCGCCAGGTCACGGATATCCGCCTTGCTCCTCCCCTCGCTCATGGCGCTAGTCTGGGCGACGGTCTGTCAGTGTGTCAACGACAAAAGAGAAAAAAATCGACAAAATAAAATTGTGTCGGTATTGTTCCGTTAAGCAGAGAATCAGCCGCCCTGCCCGGGCGGCCAGGAGGAAGCATGCCCCGCCGTTTCATCGATCTTTCGATCTATCTCGAAAACGACGTCATTTCCGATCCGCCCGGCTTCGGGCCGAAGATCGAATACATCACGCATCAGCAGAGCCCGGAGGACATCGCCAAATTCTTCCCGGGGCTGCGCAAGGAGGACCTGCCGGACGGCGAAGGCTGGGCGGTCGAGCATGTGCAGTTGAACACCCATAACGGCACGCATCTCGACGCGCCGTATCATTTCCACTCGACCATGAACCGCGGCGAGCGCGCCTGGACGATAGACGAGGTGCCGCTGGACTGGTGCTTCGGCGACGGCGTGAAGCTCGACTTCCGGCATTTCCCCGACGGCTATGTCGTGACCGACGCCGATGTCGAGGCCGAGCTGAAGCGGATCGGCTATCGCCTGAAGGAGCATGACATCGTGCTGGTGAACACCGCCGCCGGCGCGGCCTATGGCAAGCCCAACTATGTCAGCACCGGTGCCGGCATGGGCTACAAGGCCACGATGTATCTGCTCGAGCGCGGCGTGCGGGTGACCGGCACCGATGCCTGGAGCTGGGACGCGCCGTTCGTGCATACCGCCGAGAAGTACAAGGAAACCAGGGATGCCGCGCTGATCTGGGAAGGCCACAAGGCCGGCCGCCATATCGGCTACTGCCATCTCGAGAAGCTGCATAACCTCGAAGCCTTGCCGCCCTTCGGCTTCACGGTGAGCTGCTTTCCGCACAAAATCCGCGGCGCTTCCGCCGGCTGGACGCGCGCCGTTGCCATCATCGAGGACTAAGCAAGCATGAAATTCTGCACTTTCAGCCATCCCGCGCGGGGCGAGATGCGCCCCGGCATCCTCACTTCCGACGGTGCCATGATCGTCGATCTCGGCGACGGCTTCTCCGACATGCTCTCGATCATCAAGGGCGGCGACGAGGCGATGGCGCGGGTGCGCGATCTGCATGCCAGGGCCGAAATCCGCGTGCCGCTGGCCGATGCCAGGCTGCATGCGCCGGTGCCGGTGCCGGAGCAGATCCGCGACAGCATGCTGTTCGAGAAGCATGTCTATCAGGCGCGGGCGCAGATGATCCGCAGGCGCCATCCCGTTCTGGCGCCGCTGCTGATCAAGTTCGGCGCCGCCAAGGTGCCGGATAGCTGGTACAAGATTCCGATCTATTACAAATCCAACCGTTTCTCGGTGAACGGTCCGGACGGCGACGTGATCTGGCCGCGCTACAGCCAGGTGATGGATTTCGAACTGGAATTCGGTTTCTTCCTCGGCAGGAGGGGCAAGAACATCAAGCCGGGCGAAGCCCGCGACTACATGTTCGGCTTCACCATCTTCAACGATTTCTCAGCCCGCGACGCGCAAGGCCTGGAAATGCAGAGCATGCTGGGGCCCTGCAAGGGCAAGGATTTCGATACCGGCAATGCCATGGGACCGTTCCTGGTCACGACGGACGAGATCGGCGATCCGTATAATCTGCGCATGCAGGCACGGGTCAGCGGCAAGACCTGGTGCGACAGCAATTCCAGCACGATCCATCATAAATTCGAGGATCTGCTGGCGCGCGTCTCGGCCGACGAAACCGTGCATCCGGGCGAATTCTTCGGCTCGGGCACCGTGGGCGACGGCTGCGGCCTGGAGCATGGCCGGTTTCTGAAGAATGGCGACGTGGTCGAGCTTGAGGTCGAGAAGATCGGCGTGCTGCGCAACCGCGTGGTACGGCAGACGTAAAGCTCAGCCGGCGAAGAACGGCTCGGGCAGGCCGGGGATGTCGACCTCGGCCTTGAAGAGGCCGCCGGCCAGCGGCATGCGCTGCAATTCCTCTTCGGTATGTTTCTGCCGTGCGGTGGTGATGTAGAGCGTCTTCAGATCCGGTCCGCCGAAGCAGGGCATGGTCGGCGCCTTCACCGGCAGATGGATGTCGCGCAGGCGCCGGCCGGTCGGCGAGAACTGCGCCACCTTGCCGGCGCCGTAGAAGGCAACCCAGTAATTGCCGGCGGAATCGACCGTGGCGCCGTCGGGTCGCTCGCCGGTCTCGTTCAGATCGAGGAAGAGGCGGCGGTTCGAGATCGTGCCGGCCTTCATGTCGAAGTCGTAGGCAAATACCCGGCGCGTCGGCGTATCGGCGTGATACATCACGCTGCCATCGGGACTCCAGGCCAGCGCATTCGAGGTTGCGACTCCGCCGACCAGATCCTGCCGGATGAAGCGCTCGCCATCCAGCCGATAGAAGGCGGCGCCTGCCTGACCGCCCGGCTCGAACATGCCGCCGACCCAGAAGCGGCCCCGGCGGTCGCAACGGCCGTCATTGAAGCGGATGTCCGGCGAAGTATAGGGCGCGGCGGCAATCTTCTGGTGCCGCCCCGAGGTCAGGTCCAGGCGATACAGGCCGCTGCGCAGGGCGCCGATGATGCCGCCGTCTTTGGTGCGCACCATGCAGCCGATCGATTCCGGCAGCGTCCAGCGCTCCAGTTTTCCCGTCGCGGGATCGAAGCGCTGGATCGCCGGCGCGTTGATATCGACGAACCATAGCTTTTGTTCAGCAACCGACCAGACCGGCGATTCCGCCAGATCGAATTTGCCGTCGAGAATGCAGGTCGCGTCCGTCATGCCGCCTCGTCCACCATGTCCGCGACCAGTTCGCCGATCGCCAGCGATCCTGTCAATCCCGGGCTTTCGATGCCGAACAGGTTGATCAGTCCGGGCGCGCCGTTGCGGTCCGGCCCCTGGATGACGAAATCGCCGCCCTTGCCGCCTGCCGGAGACAGCTTCGGGCGGATGCCGGCATAGCCCGGCTGGATCGCGCCGTCCGGCAGGCCCGGCCAGTAGCGCCGCACGGCGGCATAGAATTTCTCGCCGCGCGCCGGATCGACGGTGTAGTCGGGCTTGTCCACCCATTCGACATCGGGGCCGAAACGCATCTGTCCGCCCAGATCGATGGTGACATGCGTGCCCAGCCCGCCCGGCTCGGGCACCGGATAGATAAGGCGGCTGAAGGGCGGCTTCATGCCGCTGAGCATGAAATAATTGCCCTTGGCATAATGGCAGCCGGGCACGCTGTCGGGCCGGACACCGTTGATCCTGCCGGCGATCGACTGCGCCGCGAAGCCGGCGGCATTGATGACATGGCGCGCCTTGATGCGGATCGGATCGGCGCCGCCGATCTCGATGGCGATGCCGTCATTCTCGACCGTGCCGCCGAGCACCGGCGCGTTGAAGGCGAGCATGGCGCCGTGATCTTCGGCCTCGCCCTGGAAGGCCAGCATCAGGCCGTGGCTGTCGATGATTCCGGTCGAGGGCGAGAGCAGGGCGGCGACGCAGTGCAGATGCGGCTCCAGCGCCAAAGCCTGTGCGCGGCTGAGCCATTCGAGGTCGTCGACGCCATTGGCGGCGGCTTTGGCCTTGAGCGTTTCGAGTTCCCGGATCTGGTCTTCGCTGGCGGCAACGATCAGCTTGCCGCAGCGCCGATAGGCGACGCCGCGCTCCTCGCAATAGGCATAGAGCATCTGCTTGCCGCTCACGCAAAGCCGGGCTTTCAGGCTGCCGGCGGGATAGTAGATTCCGGCGTGAATGACCTCGGAATTGCGCGACGAGGTTTCGCTGCCGATCAGCGCGGTGGCCTCGGCGACGATCACCTCCCGGCCGCGCCGGGCCAGCGACCGCGCGATGCCCAGGCCAACCACGCCGGCCCCGATGACCAGACACTCAATCTGTTCCATTCGCTCGTCTTCTCTTGCTGGAACCCTGTTATCGGCAGAGCGCCGCCGGGAGGCAAGTCCGGCCTGCCGTGACCTTCGCGGAATGCCCAGCCGGCGCTTGACTTATGATGGCCGGGGCCGTAAAGACACGCCTCGGTCGGTCCGGCCCCATGCCGGCCTGCACCGCCTGCCCAGGTGGCGGAATTGGTAGACGCGCTAGCTTCAGGTGCTAGTGACCGAAAGGTCGTGTAAGTTCGAGTCTTATCCTGGGCACCAATTTCCGATGAAGTGATTGAAATCGGCCAACTATAAGGCCGAACACGGATTTCAGCCGCCCGGCTGGTACACAAGGGCGGCGCACATGGTTCTTCGTATGACACGTCCGGCGAAGCGCCCAGACAGCACCTTCCTCATATTCCGAAAGCGTGTGCCAGCCGATCTCCAGCAGAAGGCTCGTGGCCGCACCGTCACGTTCCAGTTCCCCGAGGCCGGAGAGGCCAATCCCGCTGTGGCCGTCACGGTCACGATGGGCGACTTCGTGAAGGTTTCCCTGCGGACGCGGGAGCCATCGGTTGCCAAGGCGCGTGCGGGGATGGCCGAGGCCCATCTGCAACAGGTCTGGGAAGCGATCAGGTCCGGGCCGAAGCGGCTCACCCAAAAGCAGATCGTGGCTCTCTCAGGGGAAATCTACAGGGCATTCGCGGAAACGCTGGAGGATGACCCCGGAGCCGCAGCGATGTGGCAGAAGGTGATTGCGGACAACGACGCGGCGCAGCGGGGCGCGTTTGCGAACCCGCTACGCATCAACCTGTCCGATGAGGACAAGCGCATAGCGTCCCTTGAAGCCCGGTTCGGGGCGTTCGTCGATACGGTGCTGCGGAAGAAGGGGTTGGTGATCGACGACGCCAGCCGGGCGATCCTGCTCAGGGAGAGCGGCATTGCCCTGAGTGACGCGGCGAAGAAGTTGAAGCGCAACGCCGAGGGGGACTACAGACCCGCCCCGGAAGCAGGCCGGTTCCCCGCGTGGGAGCCTGCGGAAGCCGCCAAGCGGCCATTAGGCGGCACCCTGACGGGGCTAGTAGATGATTGGTGGGCGGAACAGCAGCGCGCCGACGGTGCAAAGGTATCCACATATGAAAGCTACAGCAGCACCATGCGAAAATTTGCGGCGTTCCTCGGCCATGATGATGCAAGTCAAGTGACTACCGAGAATGTGATCGCCTTCAAGGATCACCGCCTTAAGCAAATCAACCCTCGCACGGGCAGACCCATCTCTGCGAAGACGATCAAGGACAACGATCTTTCTGGTCTTCGGTCGATCTTTAACTGGGCCGTTGACAACAGGCGCATGGCGACCAATCCGGCAGCCGGCGTCACCATCAAAGTCAGGAAGAAGCCCAAGTTGCGGGGGAAGGGCTTCACCGATGCCGAAGCCCGAGCGATCTTGACGGCGGCGTGGAACTACCAGCCCGGGCCGCGAGAGTTTGCCAAGACCGCCGCCGCGAAACGATGGGTGCCATGGCTGTGTGCCTATAGCGGCGCTCGCGTGGGCGAGATCATCCAGTTGCGGAAGGAAGACATACGCAAGGAAGGTGACCTGTGGGTGCTGACGATCACGCCGGAGGCGAACACGCAAAAAGGCCGCGAAGCCCGGGACGTCGTCCTCCATCCTCATCTGGTAGAGCTTGGCTTCCCAGAGTTCGTTGCGAACAGCGCGCCGGGTTACTTGTTCCTAACACCCACTCCCGGGGGTGGTGTGCGCGGGCCTTGGGAAGCGGCCAAGAACCGGCTGCAGGAATTCGTGCGAACCATCGTTCCTGATCCAAACGTCGCTCCCAATCATGGTTGGCGCCACCGTTTCAAGACGGAGTGTCGCAGGGTCAGGATAGATCGGGAGGTCCGCGATGCGATACAAGGGCATGCGCCTCGTACTGAGGGGGAAGGTTACGGCGAGATGCCGCTAGAGGCGCAGGCTGAGGAGCTGCGGAAGTTTCCGCGATATAAGGTTGATGGAACATAAGCTGCCGCGCTCTCAGCGCGCCGTGGTCAGTTAACTAGACCCAAAACTTCAGCTTCAAACATTCCAGTTGGTCGGCATTGAGTGGCTGGTAGATTGCCGCTCGCCGGAAAGCTTGTGAGTTGTCCGGTGTTGAAGTTAATCGTATCGGTGAATGAGCCCGCACCACCTGCCGCCCCTTGGACGCGAACGGTTCTCGTTACAACATACCGAGTGTTTACTGTAATTGAAGATGAACTTGGTCCGGTCTCCTGAACGATGACATTCATCCTGCCATCCAGCGACATCGTCCTGTTGATGAAGTAGAGGTTGTCAGTCATTGCCTCGTAGGTCTGCGAGGCGCGCGCTCCGGGGAACACATAGCTGCGCTCACCTCGCGCGTTCTTCACATACGAACTCACGGTTCCGCAATCTACGTAACGCTCGGGGTCGCCGCTGTAGCTGACGTTCAAAAGTCCGGAAGACTTGTCTACATTGTTGATCACGAAAAACTGCTTGCTAAGTTCCGGGATCAGCTCCTTCCAGACTTCATCTTTGCTCTTTGCAACTGTCTTTGTGTTGGTCGTTGAAGTTCCGCCGTAGGGCGGCGTGTAGTCCAGCTTGCCCGCGCAGGCATTAAGCAGCAGTCCTGCTGTGGCCAAGATCATAAAACGGTTCATAGTTCCCCCCATCGCTCGACGTCGGCTAGTTGAGCCTCCCCGCCACCTTCGCGGAATATCACTGGAGCTGGCGCGTAATCAACCTGAGAGTGGGGCCGCTACCCACCCCTCGCAGCCGCCCCCGCTGTTTGCATACACTAATAAACGACCTCATCCTTATTTGGTCCACTGCCCCGCGTGCTGAAAAATCCCCCTTCAACTGAGCTTGGGTGTGTGGCATGCCGAATTGGTGATGGAGGGAGCTATGACATTCGCTAAGAAGAGTACTTTTGGGCCGCGCTGGATTGCGATTGGGCTTGTAACGATTGGTGCTTTGTTTGTCGGTTGGAGAGCCGGCGGGCCTTGGCCGGCTATATCATTTGTGGTGGCAACTACGGTCTTCTATACGGCACTGGGTAAGTATGTTGATGGTCGGCGGCGGACATCAATTACAGCAAGCGGAAAGGACATATCTCCGTCCGTGCTGGAACAGACGGCCGCACGACGTAATATGATCGCTAATTTTGGGGCCTTTATCGAAGAACACCCGCTCCAGCCGACGGATATCTACGACCAAGGGACGCTTCCCCATCCGAAGGACGTGCTGCTCGATGCGATGTTGCTGGAGTTGACTAGGACAAACGACGCGACCGAACAATCGACCCTTCAGGCCGGTGCGATGCTTTTGGCCCGGTTCCAGCCTGGTGTTGGCCCAACGCCCCTATCTCAGTTGGGTGTTGATCTCACGAAGATGGATGGTCTCGATCCCACTGTTCTTGTTAAGATGATTGCGGCCAATTCTACGGCCGCCGCATGGGAGAAATTCAAATCGGCGGTAGATGCGGAGGAACTGTCCATACTTGCCAAGACCCGGGCTGCGATTGATCTAGGAAAAATGATGCCCGCAGAAAAGAAGCTACAGATTTTTGGCACCTAGCGGTTAGGCAGCTTCTGACGCGAGATGATATCTGGAGCGCGCGTTTCAGGGAGCATGTGCCCCCCGACCAACCCTGCCGAGAGCGTTCAGGTCCGGGTTGTCCAGATCGAGGGCAACCTGTGGTTCGTCGCGGCGGACGTGTGCCGGGCGCTTGGCATCGGCGTGTCGCCCAACGGCCACCTCGACGTTTGGCACGCGACCCGGGCGGTGGCGTCCGACGAGCAGATGCTTCTGCCCCGGTCTACCCAACATCTGGTGGTGGATAGTGCCGCCCGCCTGTTCGAGCCACGCCAACGACACCTGAAGCTCATCTCCGAGAGCGGCCTGTACCGGCTGATCCTCCGCTCCGACAAGCCGGAGGCCCGTCAGTTCCAAGACTGGGTCACCCGCGTGGTCCTGCCGGCCATCCGTAAGGACGGCGCCTACATATCCGGCTCGTGGTTTCCCGGGGTGAAGTCGGCACCCCGGGCCGAGGAGCTGCGTAAGTTTCCGCGCTATAAGATCGATGGAACCTGAGGGACGGTATGTTTACAAGCGTTTTTCAACGCTGATGTGTTCGGCGAGAAGCTCATAGCTGAATGGGTCGTAATACTTCATAAGGGATAGTGCCAGCCACGAAGGATTAACGTTAAGCGCTCGGGCCCAATCTTCTATGGCCTCTGAAGGTACCCGGTTCACTCCACCTTCAATTTGCGAAACATATGAGTAGTACGAATATCCCAAGGTGTGTGAAAGCTTTAACTGAGTAAGTCCCGCTTCGTTACGCAATTCCTTCAAGAAGGCTCCCGCCTCCTTACGAAGCTTTGCCATTAATTCTTTATCAAAGCGGGTGTTTTGGATCATGCTCATTTTTATCGGTGTCCCCATTGGGCCTAATGCGCAATCCCTATGCCGTGCAATACGGTCTTCGTCAACGTGGGTGGAAGATGTTCAGTTCTGCATCTCTCACGCCACCCGCACGGTGAGCTTCGGATACAGCCCGATGGCTGCCCGGTAAGACTGCCTCAGGGCCTCCTCAGCGGCCCTCACGGCGCTCTGAGGCACGATCAGACTGTCGTGCATGGGCAGTGCGAGGACGTCACGGGCTACCCTCAGGTACTGCATGGCCATGGTCAGCGCATTGGCTTCGATGTTCATCAGCCGTAGCGAGGAAAGGCGGGGCTCCTGCGGGCAGCCGAGCAGGGCCGGCAGGGTGGACAGGAAGGGGTACCGCTGGAGGACCGCTTCGCGCACCATCGCCGCCGTGATCCCGTCCAGCGAGACACCGTCCTCCCGCAGCGAGCGGGCAGCCTGTGGCGACCACCGGGCCGCCGGGGCACCTGCGCCGAGTGTCGCCACGATCCAAGCCTTCACGACCTCTCTCGGATAGCCGAAGCCGGCATAGGGGTCGCCCTCGGGCAGCGGCAGGCCCTGCATCCCGAGCAGGATGGTAAGGTGCGAGGCGCGGACATCGACCTCCGCCACTGGCTCTCCGTCGATGCGGAGCCCGAGGCGCGCCTCCTTGGGCAGGTTCTGGTAGTTGTCGCCCCGGGCGTACCAGCGGCCGCCGTGGTTCAGGTCGACGCTGTAGCCCCGCTGGAAGGTGATCGGGTCGCATCCCTCCACCTGCCGGCCGGCGACGAAGGCGTTGACCTCCCGGACGCCGGCAACGATCCGCTCCAGCTCGATTGCTGCCTTTCCCGACCTCGGCAGCGAGAGGTGCTTCCCGGGTATCCGGCGGCCGGCCACCTTGGCGCTCAGGGGCTTGATGTAGACGGGGGTGTTGTCGGACGGCCGCAGGCGCTCGAAGTGCTGCCCGACCTCCTCTAGGGCGATCCCATGCCGCCGGGCACACTCCCATAGCCTCTCCGTGCCCCGGAAGCGGGCAGCGAAGCGGCGGGCCAGCGCGACACCCGGCCCGAACTCGCCGGGCACTCCATAGAACTTGTTGAAGCCCTCCAGCTTCTCGATCAGGCCGGCCTCCAGCATGGCCTTCTCGACCGCCCTGTACTGCCTGTAGCCGATCCCGGTGCCTGTGAAGGCCCCTGCGCTGGTCTGCATCCAGCACCACTCGCTGGTGCCGTAGCGCCCGGCATGCAGCAGCAGCCCGCCGACGAGGGCCCTGACGGCGGCCCTGAGGCGCTCCTGAGAGGCAGCCCCGCGCTGGTAATGCCGGCCCTCCCGCAACTCGACCTGGTGGAGGATGTCCTCGATCAGGCGCTCCGCCTCAGGCGACACAGGCTTGTGGTTGAGGGGGAGTTGCCTGGCTTCGTTGGGATGCGGGTCGACGGTCTCCGGAGTTTCATCAGCCTCAGCCCCGATCAGACCCTCATCACTTTCGTTACACGTATAGACCCCCGTCTCGCCCCTCGTGTCCTGATGCTGCCCATGCACTCCCAAGCACTCCCCCAAGTCCATCATGTAGCTGATACCTCCCAACTGAGAGGAGACGAGGTGAGGGGCAGAGCCCATGAGTTCAAGATCCCGGGCAGAGGAAACCAATTAGGTTGCACCTCACAGTCATCGCCCCCGAAAATTCCCTCTCACGGCCTGCCCAGACCGGAAAACTTCAGCGGAAAAATCTGAGAGGTCACCGCCTCATCGCCGGGTCTCCGCTTCCCCCGTCCCCGGCCGGCTGCCATCGCCTGTCAGAGGCAGCGGGGGGTACCCGTCCCACATTGCCAACATCCCGGAGCCACCTCATGCCCGTGCTGATCCCGATGGAGCCCGAGGACCATGTGATCGTCGACGAGGACTTCGCCCAGGTCCTCGCCCGACACTGGCGGCGCGGCTGGTCCATCCGACGAGAACCGCAGGGGCTGCGAAGGCCCGCCCTGATCATCCCCAACGGCATGCGCTGGAAGGACAGGGTCCGCATTGCCCGGCTCGTCACCCACGCCCCGCCCAACCGCTTCCCGCAGCACCTGAATGGCGATGTCCTCGACTGCCGGCGGGCCAACCTCCGGCTCGTAGTGTCCCGGGGCGAGGCGGGTTCGGTCCCGTCCACATGACCATGCCCCCTCGCTGGCAGCTCCGAGCGCCGCAGGGGGCAATAAGGGGGGCTGTCGATGTCCTCTGGTGCGCCCATCGTGCCACCCGATGGAGAGGCATCGGCGGGGCTCTTGGGCCGGATTTCGAGGCAATTCTAGGCACCCACCGTCATGTTGCTAAAGCAAGTTGACAAGACCAAGGCCCTCAGGCTACAAGTTGACAACTTGACAGTCGAGGAACACCCATGCCGATCTACGCCTACCTGCGCGTCTCGACCGCCCGCCAAGCCAGTGAAGGCGAGAGCCTTGAAGTCCAGCGCCGACAGATCGAGGGCTATGCCGCCATGCACGGCTGGACGTTGGGCCAGGTCTTCGTCGAGGAGGGTGTGTCGGGCGCGAAGCCGCTTGCCGACCGCCCCGAGGGCGCTGCCCTGCTAGCCAAGCTCAGGGCCGGCGACACGCTGGTGGCGTCGAAGCTGGACCGCGTGTTCCGCTCGGCCCTCGACGCCCTACAGATGACCGACGAGCTGCGGCGCCGGGGCGTGGCCCTGCACCTGATCGACCTCGGTGGGGACGTCTCCGGCAACGGGCTGTCCAAGCTGTTCCTGACCATCGCGGCGGCCTTCGCGGAAGCCGAGCGGGACAGGATCAGGGAGCGCGTGCAGTTGACCAAGGCTGACCAGAAGGGCCGCAATCGGTTCCTTGGGGGCCGGAAGCCCTTCGGCTATGTGGTCGGCGCTGACGGCGAGCTGATCGAGCATGCGGCCGAGCAGAAGGCCATCCAGAAGGCGAAGCGGCTACGGAAGCAGGGCAAGTCCCTTCGAGCCATTGCCGACACGCTGAAGCAGGACGGCCACCAGATCAGCCATGAGGGCGTCGCTCGGTTGCTAGCGTAGGCAGGTTGATGGGCGCGCGCGCTGCGTCATGGCTGGAATGTTTCGGGTTCGTCTTTCACAATCTGTATTGTGTCGGCACTACCATTCCATCCAAGGCGCACCCTCCCATGCCAAACGAAAATCTCCTGCCCGCAGTAATTGGGACCACCATCGAGACGGTCTTCACCTACGTAAACTCTGAGATCGTAGCTCCGGGGGCGGGGCTGGTTGGCAGCGCCGTCGCAAACTACCTGCTCAAGCGGAACGCTTCCGCGCGGGACATCCTCCGTAGTGAGCTTGAACGCACAGGGGCGACGGCAGAGGACTTTCACGACACCGAGCAGTTCGCCGCCGCTGCCCTTCGGTACACCCGCGCTGTCCGAGATCAGGCGGCAGATGAAAACCTCCGCTTGCTTGCACAGGCGATGGCTGGACTGGCGCGGCGCGAGACGCTGTGGGCCAGTGACTTTATCCGCTACGCGGACATCCTAAGCGTGCTCAGCCGCGACGAAATCCTTCTCGTCGGATGTTTGATGCGTGAGGATGCGAACGCGCAGGCTCCGGAAGACCCGGCAGAACAGATAGAGGTGTGGAACACCGTAGTCGCCAAGCTCGTTGGCAATGGTGTGTTCCCTAGTGAAGCATATCTGGAGGCGGTGACGGCCCGTAGCCAGAGGACCGGCCTGATTATTCCGACAGGCACATTTGATGGCGGGTACCGGCTCAGTCCGATAGGTCGATCTCTCCGGCATGTTGTCAATATCGAGCAGGCGCTGCGCTCCTAATTGGGGTGGCTCCTGCTTCAACATCTATATCCTTCACGGATGACCGACCTAGACTTCCATGGCGTTGCCCGCCGCGAGATGCTTTCCGGCCGGTTCAACCCTTCGGCAATGGTCGCCCGAGTACGCGCAGAAGGGGCGGTGTTCAGCCTGAGTAAACGATATAAGGGGCAATAGCTACATCGCTGACGGCCCTTTAGGTAGCCTATGGGCGCCGAGTTTTTGGGAGCACGGCAAACGCAGAAATGTCGGTTAGGAACACTTAGGCCCCGCAGTGCGATGACCTGCACCAGCGGCCCAACCAAAGGAGCCTAAGAGAATGCCTAAGGAAACGACAACCCTCCCCGCAGACCCGGCGTATCGCTGGCTTAGCGCCGCCGCCTACTTGGCGGTGTGTGCCTACCCGGACGAACTGGATAAGCGCGACATCTTTATCGCCGCTGTGAAAGCCGCTGCACTACAGGCGCTCAATACAAAGCCATCAGAGCGGGCCGATTGGCAGCCATGGGCGCAGGAACGGGTCCGTATGCGGCGAGAGCAAGTCGAGGGGCGGCTAAATAACGCCTATCGGCGTCTTTCCACCCGCCTGTGGGCGGCCAAAATGGGGGCGCCACAGCTAATGCCCAACAATAGCGGTATCATGATGAAGCCTGGCCGGCGGGCGGGGCAAATTCAGATTGTCATCGGGCGTGGAGACAATCGTCCTCGGGCCGGCGTAAGGGCGTGGAGCACATGGGTTGCGATGACCCGTAATCACGCGCGGCAGATGCAGGTGGGCGGGCAGACGCAGGACAAGGCAATTTCCCGGGTATGGTCTGCATCGAAACCTGTGCTGCACCTTTCCATTCCGCTGCTAGGCGAGGCGAACAGCGCCGCGTATGGCCTCAATATCATGGCATTGGTGCGGCACCCGGGTTGGCTTGAGAATGCGCTGCGATCTGCGGAGGCATTTCGGGGCATGGCGGTAGCGCGGGGGCTTGTACGGGAGGAACAGACAATTCGGCTGGCCTTGAAAGATGCCGGAAGTTGATGGTGTCCGCGTTTTGCGGCCAATCGTTGTCTGACGCGCGAGGAGTTGGTGGTAAGATGGGCTAACGGAGGGAAGGGCAAAATGCAGGTAAAGACCATCGCCGACCAACTCTTCTTCACCACCGTGCGGATAGATACGGTGGATGCCCAAGGGGGGCGGGGCTCAGGTACGGGTTTCTTCTTTCAGTACGCGTCTGCGGACGATAAGAGGCTTCCGGTCTGTGTCACCAACAAGCATGTTGTCATGGGCATGCGGGAGGGAAGCTTCACCTTCGTGAAGGAAAAAGATGGTCAGCCCGCACTTGGCGAGGGCATGCAGTTGAAAGTCGAGCCGAGTGACTGGGGAGAGATGTGGTTTGGCCATCCCGATCCTAAGATCGACATTGCAATCTGCCCACTCCTGCCCCTCCTCGATTTCGTCGAGCAACACTATAAAACAACCGTGTTCTATCGTTCCGTGGGGAGCCAACATCTGCCGACGCCTGATCAGCTAAACGAATTGGATGCGGTCGAGCCGGTCGTCTTCATCGGCTATCCTAACGGCATATGGGACAGCAAGAACCTGCTTCCGGTCGCTCGGCGTGGGACCACCGCGTCGCCTATCGTGGTGGACTTCGAGCAAACCCCGCGATTTCTCGTTGACGCGTCAGTCTTCGGCGGGTCTAGCGGGAGCCCGGTATTCGTACTTAACACCGGAACGTGGACGACTAGGACTGGCGGAGTGGTCTTGGGTGGACAACGGCTGTATTTCGTGGGCGTCATCGCGGCCGTGTTCTACCGGGAGGACTTCAACCGAGTTGTGGCGGTGCCTATCCCCACGAATGTCCAGCCCATGGTACAGCAGCGGGAGATGCTCGACCTTGGAATTGTCTTTAAGGCAAGAACCGTGGTGGAGACGATTGAGGCATGGGTCGCGGCCAACGGAGCCGCCGCAGACGCGAACCAGCCCAAAGAACCCGTTCCAAGCATACCGGCAGATCAACCCGCGTCGCCAGAGCCGCACACATAGGGCAAAATGGGGGGCGACATGGCTTGATTTCAGGGCACAGGTCCGGTACACAAGACCCCTCACACGGCTGAAATTACCGTGTAAAATCAATCGGTGTCGGGTTGGGCAGACAATTTCTTATCCTGGGCACCAATTCCCGAGTATCGTGCCGATGATCGGGCCCTGCCGGCAGGGCACCCTCTGAAGGCAAGCGCATCCAGAGAGAGCGCAGGCATGGCCATTACCGTTCATCAAGGCGACTTGCCCGACGGCCTCG
>NZ_DASVCJ010000036.1:0-5809 GCF_036381655.1 Ferrovibrio sp. | reverse complement strand
TCCGAAAGGCAGCTGAACGCAGTGTCGAGGCAACATGGCAACGTATCGGAAGCCTGCTGGACCGCTTCCCGCCACAGGAATGCGCAAACTATCTCAGGAACGCTGGCTATGCTTCGATCTAACGGGATTCCGGTCTAGTCGAGCTGCACGCGGCAGGTCTTGCCGACGATGATGGTGCTGTTTTTCGGCGGCACCGATTGACGGCAGCGCAGGCGGCCGTTGGTGGCATCGAAAATCTCCACCACGATGCCGGTCGGCTTGCGCGGCACATAGCAATCGCGCCGGCCGGGTGCCAGGTTGGGACGCACATAGATCGGCATCGGCGGCCCGCCCGCCCGGATCGACAGCGGAATGCTGCCGTCATTGGCCACGCAGAAGGCGGCGGCCGGCGGGCTGCATAGAAGACCGGCCGGCAGGACGAGGCCCGCCGCCGTCAGCAGCAGCGATCTGCGGGCGCGCACCGTCATCTCACCGCCATATCTCACCGCACCATCCCGCCGGCCTCATTGGAGCGCCGTCGCCGTGCAGGAAGCCTTGGCGGCGGTGCCGTCGACGCGCAGCACCTGGCCATTGGCGACGGTGAGCGTGCAGACCTGGCGCGACTGCACCAGCACGGAAACCTTATAGCCCGCAGCCGAAGGATGCTGGCGGCAGAAATTGACGCAGCAGCCGCGATCGCCGGCCGGCAGATCGACCCTGGTGGCGGCCTGGCCGGCGGCGATCTGGGCCGTCAGCGTCTCGCCGGCAACGCCATTGTCGATGCAGAAGGCCGGCCTGGCGGTCTGATTGGGGGCCGCCTGGGCCAGGACCGGATGGCCGTGCAGGAAAAGCGCGGCGGAAAGCATCAGGCCTCCCGCGGCGAAAACACGGAACAGGGCTGGGGAAGCCATCGGACTCTCCTTGGAATGGACGCCGCCAACCCGGAACGGCCGGCCGGCTTCGCACGAGGATAGGCCGGTTCATCGATCCCGCCTAGGCCGGGGCCGGTGAAGTCAGTCATAGACGTTTTTGCGATGGCCAAGAATGACCGCCAGGATCACAAGTTTGTTGTCCTCGATCTGGCAGATCACGCGATAGTCACCGGTCCGATATCACCAGAAGCCATATTTTTCACCGCGCAACGGCTTTCCGATGGCTCGGGGATCGCTGCGCCCGGCGAGACTGGCCTTTAGATAATCCAGTATGCGGCGTTGCCAAAACTTGTCGATGCGCCGCGTTTGGCGGCGAGCGGTTTGGGTGAACTCGATCCGCCAGGCCAAATTCCTTCCGAAGCTTCTTCAAACTGACACGCGGCTCCTTGCGTTCGAGCGCAGCCACGGCATGCAGGTAGTCCTCGCGATCTTCGAGATATTGCCGCAGGGCTTGCTTGACATAATGGCTTTTCGAGCGCCGCGTCGCCTGCGCCAGCTTCTCAAGGCGCGCTTCGGTTTCCGGATCGGGACGAACAGTCAGCATGTATTAAATGGAATACACGCCGCCAGCTGTCAAAATCTGATCCCGCCACGTCCCCGGACCGGCTTTATCATCGGGCGATGCCACACAAAAACGCCGCCGGAGCGCTCCGGCGGCGTTTCTTTTCCGGGTCCGCCGGCTGGGCGGGCCGGATTCGCTTTCGCGTTCTAAGCGCGGATTTCGTCGTTGGCGGCGGCGGCCGGGGCATCCGAGAGCGGATGCTCGAGCCGGGCGATCATCTCCTTCGGGCAGATCTGCCAGAAATGCGCGCGCGCCGTATCCCAGTCGGCGAAAAGATTGCCCGCATGCACCGACTGCGTCTCGCGGATATGCTCCTCGATCATGCCGCGCAGCACGCCTTCCCAGTAGCTCGACGCCAGCCGCTGATAGACCACGCCTTCGTCGTTGATCGCGATCGGCAGCGTCTCGTCCGGATCGTAGACGAAGGCCATGCCGCCCGTCATGCCGGCGGCGAAATTGTCGCCGACCTTGCCGAGGATGGCGACGCGGCCGCCGGTCATGTATTCGCAGCCATTCGAGCCGCAGCCCTCCACCACCGCGGTGGCGCCGGAATTGCGCACCGCGAAGCGCTCGCCGGCTTGGCCGGCGGCGAAGAGCTTGCCGCCGGTGGCGCCGTAGAGCACCGTGTTGCCGACGATCGTATTCTCGTTGGTGCGGCCGACCAGCGGCGAGGAGGGCGAGGGCCGCACGACGATCATGCCGCCCGACAGGCCCTTGCCGACATAGTCGTTGGCGTCGCCGAAGACTTCGAGCTTCAGCCCCTGCACCGCGAAGGCGCCGAGGCTCTGACCCGCCGAGCCGGTGAGCCGCACGGTGATATGGCCCGGCTTCAGGCCGGTCATGCCGAACTTGCGCACCAGATGCGAGGACAGCCGCGTGCCGATGGCGCGATGCGTGTTCCGGATATTGTAGGCGAGCTGCATCTTCTCGCCATGGCTGAAGACCGGCGCCGCATCGTCGAGCATCTGCGCGTCCAGCGTATCCGGCACTTCGTTGCGGCCCTCCAGCGTGCAATGGCGCGCATATTCGCCGGCATCGGCCTGGGCCAGGATCGGGTTGAGGTCGAGATCGTCGAGATGCGCCCAGCCGCGGCTGACCTGCATGAGCAGATCGGTGCGGCCGATGATCTCGTTGAGCGAGCGCACGCCGAGGCTGGCGAGAATCTCGCGCACCTCTTCGGCGATGAAGCTGAACAGGTTGACCACCTTCTCCGGCGTGCCGGTGAATTTCTGCCGCAGCGTCTCGTTCTGCGTGCAGATGCCGACGGGGCAGGTGTTGGAATGGCATTGCCGCACCATGATGCAGCCCATCGCCACCAGGGCGGCGGTGCCGACGCCGTATTCCTCGGCGCCGAGCATGGCGGCGATCACCACGTCGCGGCCCGACTTGATGCCGCCGTCGGTGCGCAGCTTGACGCGGTGGCGCAGCTTGTTGAGCGTCAGCACCTGGTTGACTTCCGACAGGCCCATCTCCCAGGGCGTGCCGGCATATTTGACGGATGTCTGCGGGCTGGCGCCGGTGCCGCCGACATGGCCCGAAACCAGGATGACGTCGGCCTTCGCCTTCGCCACGCCGGCCGCGATGGTGCCGATGCCGGCTTCCGAGACCAGCTTGACGCAGACCTGCGCATCCGGGTTGATCTGCTTGAGGTCGTAGATCAGCTGCGCCAGATCCTCGATCGAATAGATGTCGTGATGCGGCGGCGGCGAGATCAGCATCACGCCCGGCGTCGAATGGCGGCGCCGCGCGATCAGCTCGGTCACCTTGAAGCCGGGCAGCTGGCCGCCTTCGCCGGGCTTGGCGCCCTGGGCGATCTTGATCTCCAGCTCGCGGCAATTGTTGAGATATTCCGCCGTGACGCCGAAGCGGCCGGAGGCCACCTGCTTGATCGCGGAATTGGCGTTGTCGCCGTTCGGACGCGGCTTGAAGTTCTCCGGCGCCTCGCCGCCTTCGCCGGAATCCGACTTGGCGCCGATGCGGTTCATCGCAATGGTCAGCGTCTCATGCGCCTCGGGGCCGAGCGCGCCGAGCGACATGCCGGGCGTGATGAAGCGCTTGCGGATTTCGGTGACCGACTCGACCTGCTCGATCGGAATCGCCTCCGCCGCCGGCTTCAGTTCCAGCAGGTCGCGCACGGCGATCGGCGGCAGATCGCGCAGGCCGGCAGTGTATTTCTTGAACAGCGCGTAATTCTCGGTGCCGACCGCCGTCTGCAGCATATGGATCAGGTTGGCTTCCCAGGCATGCGCCTCGCCGCCGCGGCGATACTTGTAGATGCCGCCGATCGGCAGCGCCAGCACGTCGGAGCGGAAGGCCCGGTGATGCAGTTCCAGCACCTTCTTCTGGATGCCGATCAGGCCGATGCCGGATATGCGCGAGGGCATGCCGGGGAACAGGTCGGCCACCAGCGAGCGCGACAGGCCCAGGGCTTCGAAATTGTAGCCGCCGCGATAGCTGGAGATCACCGAGATGCCCATCTTGGACATGATCTTGAGCAGGCCGCCATCGACCGCTTCCTTGAAGCGATGGATCGCCTCCTCCGCGCTCATCTTGCCGAGCAGGCCGCGATTGACGCGGTCGATCAGGCAGGATTCCGCCAGATAGGCATTCACCGTGGTGGCGCCGACGCCGATCAGCACGGCGAAGTAATGCACGTCCAGGCATTCGCCCGAGCGCACGGTCAGCGAGGTGAAGGTGCGCAGGCCCTGGCGCACCAGATGGCTGTGCACGGCGCCGGTGGCGAGGATCATCGGGATCGGCGCGCGGCTTTCCGAGATCGCCTCGTCGCTCAGCACGATATGGGCGGCCCCGCCGCGCACCGCATTCTCCGCCTCGCTGCGGATGCGCTTGAGCGCGTCGCGCAGCGCATGCGCGTCGCCGTCGTCCGCCGGGAAGGTGCAGTCGATCTTCGCCGTGGTCTTCTCGGCGTATTTCATCAGCTTGGCGAAGTCGGCATTCGACAATACCGGGCTTTCCAGCAGCAGGATGTTGACCTGGTGGGCATCCTCGTCCAGCACGTTGGTCAAATTGCCCATGCGGGTGCGCAGGCTCATCACCCGCTTCTCGCGCAGGCTGTCGATCGGCGGGTTGGTGACCTGGCTGAACTGCTGGCGGAAGAAATGGTGCAGGCCGCGATACTGATCGGAGAGCACCGCGATCGGCGTATCGTCGCCCATCGAGCCGATGGCTTCCTTGGCATCTTCCGCCATCGGATGCAGGATCAGCTCCATATCCTCGAGCGTCAGCCCGAAGGCGAGCTGGTGCCGGCGCAGATCCTCGCGGGTCAGCGGCTTGGCGATCGGCGCCGCATCCTTGATCTTGTCGAGCGTGACGATGTTCTTGACCCACTCGCCGTAAGGATGCTCGGCAGCCAGCCGGTCCTTGATCTCGCGGTCGCCGAACAGCCGCCCCTTCTTGAGATCGACGGCGATCATTTCGCCCGGACCGACGCGGCCCTTCTCCACCACCTTGTGCTCGGGCACCGGCACCATGCCGGTCTCCGAGCCGACGATGAGAAGATTGTCGGTGGTGACGGTGAAGCGCATCGGGCGCAGGCCGTTGCGGTCCATGCCGGCCACCGCCCAGCGGCCGTCGGTGGCGCAGATCGCCGCCGGGCCGTCCCAGGGCTCCATGATGGCGTTGCAGTAGGCGTAGAGGTCGCGATGCGCCTGCGGCATCAGCGGCTTGTTCGAGGCGCTTTCCGGAATCAGCAGCGTCTTGACCATCGGCGCCGGCCGGCCGGCGCGCACCAGCACCTCGAAGACGGCATCCAGCGCGGCCGAATCCGACGAGCCCGACTGCACGATCGGCTTGATGTCGTCGGAGAGATCGCCGAAGGCCTCGGAGGCCATCTTGATCTCGTGGCTCTTCATCCAGTTGACGTTGCCGCGCAGCGTGTTGATCTCGCCATTATGGGCGAGCATGCGGAAGGGCTGCGCCAGCCGCCAGGTCGGGAAAGTGTTGGTCGAATAGCGCTGGTGATAGATCGCGAAGGTCGAGACGAAACGCTCGTCCTTCAGGTCGGGATAGAAGTTGTCGAGCTGCTCGGCGAGGAACATGCCCTTGTAGATCACGCTGCGGCAGCTCAGCGAGCAGATGTAGAACTCGCTGATATGGGCGGCCAGCACCTGCTTCTCGATGCGGCGGCGGATCAGGAAGAGGTCGCGCTCGAAGGCGTTGTCGTCCTTGCCGAGCCGGTTCTCGACCAGCACCTGCTCGATCTCGGGCCGGGTGGCATTCGCCTTCTCGCCGATGATGGTGGCGTCGACGGGCACCTGGCGCCAGCCGAAGATGCCGTAGCCGAAATCGAGGATCGCGGTCTCGACGATGGTGCGGC
>NZ_DASVCJ010000035.1:0-1743 GCF_036381655.1 Ferrovibrio sp. | reverse complement strand
GCCGCACGCCATGACGGCTTGCCCAGAGCCGGTCGAGCACGACGAGCGCGCCAACCAGATTTCCGAATGCAGCGATAATCGCCCCTGCAAAATAGCCATCCAGATTCGGAAACAGCCAAATGCTGCCAAGAATGACGCCGGCCCCCAATACCTGATGTGCGATCCGGGCGGCTCCGAACGCATAGAACCGCTCTGTCAGCCGCTGCAGGGCGAACACCGTGCCGAGAAGGCTGGCGGTGGCCGTCAGCATCGCCTGCGCGACGATCCAGCGGAGCGCGACCGGCTGATCGACGAAGAGATGGACTGAAAAGGCCGCGACCAGCATGGATGTCGCCGCCGCAAGCAAAACGATTGCGGCGCTGAAAGCGAGAGTGAGCTGGGCGACGCTCTTGCGGTAGATCGCCGGCTCCTGCCCGTCCGGCGGCGCCTGAACGAGCAGTCGCATCGCCAAGTCGAACAGGCGAACGTCCCAGAAGTTCGCGATCAAGCTGGCTATGGCAACGAGGATGCCTATGACGGCGTAGGCCGGCGCGCCGAGCGACGCGGCTACGACCAATGTCTGGACGAGGCCGACGGCCGCGCAGAGCAGGTTGACGGCGATCAGAAAGATCTCCGGCCGGACGAATCGCTTCACGCGGTTACTCACTTGTGTACGCAGCCCACGACCGCCGCATCCCCGCGCAAGGGCGCGGCGGGTTGGAGATGCCGGCGCGTTTCCGGCAACCACATGCTGATGATGCCCATCATGAGCGTGAGCCAATGGAATTGTATGTTGCCCGGCAGCAGCCACGCGCCCGTTTGGTGGACGAGAACGAACAGAATCGCCCAGATCGCGCCGGCTGCCGCCATGTCATCCAATCCATCGCCGGCCGCCGCACAGGCATGACGGCGCCGTTTGACGTACAGGCGGCTCGCACGGACCACGACGAAAGCGGCCAGGGCGACCGCGATTGCAATGCCCGGCAGTCCCATCTCCGCCGCAAGTCGAACGACGTGGTTGTGGATGCCATTGATGAACTCGAAGTGCGTGGGGGTAATGCCGCAGCATTCCTGCAACCCGAATACGTCGACTCTGGCGGCCTCTTGAACCCGATCTGCCGTCAAACCGTATCCTGCCCCAGTCAGCGGATGATCCAAGAAAAGTACGTATCCAGCCCCGATGGAGGCCAGCCGAAGCACGCCGGTATTCCGAACCAACCGCAGGAACATCTGCTGGTCTGGCGACAGTCTGGACCATGTGCTGGTTCCAATTCCCTCCACCGGTGAAATCTGAGGAATCTCCTTCGGCGGAATCCGGTCGCCATCGATCAGGTCAGGCAGACGGGACACGACGTTCGTAAACAAAATGACGGCGGTGGCTGCTGCCAGTATGCCGCCGATCAGGACGCGCGCCGGCCACGCCGACGCCGTCGCCGCAATCGGCACCGACAGGACGGCGAGGCCGAGGGCCGCTTTACCTCCCATCATGAGCAGCGCGAGCCAGGCGACGAACGCCCGGACGAAGCGTTCGGTCAGCGTGTGATAGATGACGAAGAACACAAGAACGAGGGCAGCCGCATCGCCGATCCAACCCTGTGCGCGAATTTGGCCCCTGCGAAAGACGTGCACTTCGCCGACGAGAAAAAGAAAACTGGCGGCAATTTGACCGATGATGATGACTTCGACCCCCGATAGCCCGTATGTCAGCAGGCGCGAAATCCGGGGCGACTCGCGCCAGAGCGCGAAATAATTGATCACCGCCAG
>NZ_DASVCJ010000034.1:0-77366 GCF_036381655.1 Ferrovibrio sp. | reverse complement strand
TCATGCCGCGATAAGTTGCGCGTTGCCGGAGCCCACAATGCGCAATTGCGTAAGCGCTCCGGGCGGAATGGTTGCAGGAATTTTAACCGGGGCAAAACATCGGGTACGACCGATACCGGGCTTCTCGGCCAAAATTTCCTGTTCCGAGCCGATCAAACTCTGGTAGCGCCGGTTCAAAGCCGCGTCCCCGGCGGCGCGCAAGGCCGCGGCTCGGGATTTCACCACGGATCGGGACAGTTGCGGCATCCTGGCCGCCGGCGTGCCGTCCCGTGCGCTGAAGGGAAAGACGTGCAGATAGGAAATCCCCGCCTCCTCGATCAGCCGTCGCGTGTTTTCAAACATGGCTTCGGATTCCGTCGGGAACCCTGCAATCAGATCGGCGCCAAAGGCCGACTCGGGCCGCAAGCGGCGCACGTCTTCGCAGAATGCGATGGTATCGCGGCGCAGATGACGACGCTTCATGCGCTTGAGGATCATGTCGTCGCCCGCCTGCACGGAAAGATGGAAATGCGGCATCAGGCGCGCCTCTTCGGCGATCGCGCGCATCAGGTCGGAATCGGCCTCGATGGAGTCTATGGACGAAATGCGGAGCCGTTTCAGGTCAGGCACCAACGACAGAATTTTTCGAACCAACTGCCCCAAATTCGGTTTGCCCGGCAGGTCTGCGCCATAAGAGGTCAGGTCCACGCCCGTCAGCACGATTTCCGCAAAGCTTTTGGCGACAAGACGGCGTGCTTCTTCCACCACGGCGCCCATGGGAACGCTGCGCGAATTACCACGGCCGAAGGGAATGATGCAGAAGGTGCAGCGGTGATCGCAGCCCTGCTGGATTTCCAGATAGGCACGCGGGCGTCCGGGGAAGTGGCTCACCGCCGGCAACGCCGCCGGCGATTCGGTCTGGATGTCGCCGACGGCAACGCGCGCTGCATCAGGGTTCAGATTGCGCCATGTCGCTTCGGCAAGCTTTTCCCGGTTGCCGATCACATGATCGACTTCGGGCATGGCGGCGAAAGCCGCGGCATTGACCTGGGCGGCGCAGCCGGTCACCACGATGCGCTTGTCCGGGTTTTCCCGGCGCAGCCGGCGGATCGCCTGGCGCGCCTGCTTCTCCGCCTCGGCGGTCACGGCGCAGGTATTGACGACGAGGATATCGTCGCGCCCATGCTGCTGCAGGGCCGCGCGAATGGCCTCGCCTTCATACGAATTCAGACGACAGCCGAAATTCAGAACGCTTGAGCGCTGCGCCATCGGCTCAGGCGGTTTCGAGCGCGGCCCAGAAGCTTGGCGGGATTTCGCCGCGGAAGGCCTCGGTGGCCGGGCCGGTCATGTAGATGCGGTTGTTGGCCGCCCATTCGATGAGCAGCGGGCCGCCATCGAGCATGATTTCGGCCTTGCGCTCGGCCAGGCCGCGCCGCGCCGCCGCCGCTAGGGTCGCGCAGGCGCCGGTGCCGCAGGCGCGGGTAATGCCGGCACCGCGCTCCCAGACCCGCATGCGGATATGGCTGCGGTCGACCACTTGCGCGAATTCGACATTGATCCGCTGCGGGAAGAGCGGGTCGCATTCGATTTTCGGGCCGATCTCCGCCAGCGGCACCGCCAAGGCATCGGCGACGAAGAAGACGACATGCGGATTGCCGACGTTCACGGCGCCCGGCCGGTCGTAGCCGGCATGGGCATAATCCAGCGTGACGGTATCCATCGCCCGCGCCAGCGGAATTGCCTGCCAGTCGAAGCGCGGCTCGCCCATATCGACGGTAATGCGGCCCTCGGCGCCCGACTTCGCCTCTAGCCAGCCGCCCAGCGTGTCGATGCTGACACTGTCATGGCCGGTTTCGCGCATCAGCAGCGCCCCGATGCAGCGCGCCGCATTGCCGCAGGATTCCACCTCGCTGCCATCGGCATTGTGGATGCGCATGAAGGCATCCGCCTTGTCGGACGGCTCGATGGTGATCATCTGGTCGAAGCCGATGCCGCGCCTGCGGTCGCCCAGCAGGCGGATCGCCGCCGCGTCCAGCGGCACGGGCTGCTCGCGCGCGTCCAGCACCACGAAATCGTTGCCGAGTCCGTGCATCTTGATGAAGGGTAGGGGGCGCGCCGGGACCATGCCGGGGTTATAGGGCGCCGCCGCCGGGGTGTCCACCGGGTGCCGAGCCCGGCTCAGCCGGCTTTGGCGGCAGGCTTGGCCTTGTCGATGGCGGCTTTCAGCGAAGCCCGCAACTGGGCCTCCAGGGGGCCGCCCGAGCCGGCGATCTTGTGCGTGACCACGACATAGAGCGTGTCGATGTGGATGCTGACGATCTCCTGCTGCAACTCGTCCAGGTCGGTCAGCTCCTTGAGGAAATCATGCAGCGATTTGCCGAACTCGGTCAGCAGGGGATAGCCGAAAACACCACCCATCCCCTTGATTTGAAAAGCTTCCTCGCGAATCTGCTCGAGCACTTCGTGGCGCGAGGACGGATCGGCCGCCGCGCGTCCCAGGGCATCGCGCAGCATCTTGAGCGACTGGACCGTTTCTTCCAGGAACTGCGCCGTCGAATTCTGCACGAGCGCATCCATTTTCTGGCGCAGTTCGTCGTCGAGCTTCAGGCTGAGGCCGGTCTTGTAATTGACCGCCTTGCGCTTGAGATCGCCACGATTGGGGATGATGGTTCTGCGCATACTGTCCCCGCTGCTATTCCGGCTTCTGCTGACGCTTGTCCGGGCCCTCGAACGGCAATTGCTGCCGGCGCCGGTCGGGACCGAAATAGCCTTTAACGCTGACGAAATCCCGCGGACGTGCAATCACCGAAACCAGCCGGCGATACATGCCATCGGCCGTGAAAGGCTTGGCGAGGAACTCCGTGACGCCCTTGTCGCGCGATTCGACGACATATTCCATCTCGGAATTCGCAGTGAGCATGATCACGGGCATCATGCGGTCGGGCGACGTGACATCAGTGCGCAGCCAATCGAGCAATTCCAGGCCGCTGCGCGGCTTCAGGTTCCACTCGGTGATCAGCACGTCGATGCCGCCCGAGCGGAGAACACCGATCGCCTTCTCGCTGTCGCGCGCGGTGGTAACCTGATGGCAGCCCAGCATCATCAGGATGTCCTTGATGAGCTGGCACATCAGCTTGTTGCCATCGACAATGAGAAAGCGGATATGGCTGAAATCGATTTTTTCCGACATTGCGAGGCGCCCCCTCACGGCCGATCGCCGACCCGACCCGCTAGAATCATAAAAAGCCTTTTACGATCATATATATACTTTGCATTGGTCTAAGCCAACCAACGTGTGATACTCATATGGGGAGCAAACGCATAATCATTCTACCTTAGGTCATTATCCGCTTCCATGCCCCAGAAATTGCCGCCGGCCGAGCTTGTCCTTCTCCTGACGGCGCTGTTTGCGAACGGCATCCTGGCGGCGACGATGTATCTGCCGTCGCTCCCCAGCATCGGGGACGACCTGGCGGGGCCCTCGGAAATCCTGCCCCTGACCCTGACGGTGTACTTCGCCACCTTTGCCGGCGGCCAGCTCTTCTATGGCCCCCTGAGCGACCGCTATGGGCGCCGGCCGCTGCTGTTCGGCGGCCTTGCCATCATGGTTGCCGGCTCCCTCGCCTGCGCCCTGGCGGGGTCGCTCAGCACCCTGCTATGGGCGCGGGCGGTCCAGGGCCTGGGCGGCGCCAGCGCGATGGCGACCGGACGGGCCATCGTCAACGATGTCTACGACCGGCGGCAGGCGGCAAGGGCGACATCCACCATCAGCGCCTCGCTGGCGCTGGCCCCGATCCTGGCCCCGGCCCTTGGCGGCATCGTCGAGCATTTCCTCGGCTGGCGGGCGAATTTCTGGATCAGCGGCGGCATCACGGCCCTGGTTCTGGCCATCCTGGTCTGGCGCCTGCCGGAGACCCTTCGCCCTGCCTCCGCTGCCGGCCCCTTGTTCAGCGGCATCATCCGCGCCTTTGCCTTCCTGCTGGGAAGCCGGACCTTCCTCACGCTCGGCCTGCTCAATCTCGCGATCTTTGCCGGCCTGCACGGCTTCAATGCCGGGGCGCCCGCGGTCCTGATCGATACGATGGACATTCCCCCGGTGCTCTACGGCATTTTGACCGCCATCGGCGCCGGCGGATACCTGATCGGCTCGCTGCTGTCGTCCTTGCTTGGCGGCCGCATCGGCATGCTGCGCCTGATCGATCTTGGCGTGTTGTGCATGCTCACCGGTGCAGTGGCCATGGCGGGCTGCATTGCGCTGCTGCCGCCGAGCGTCGCGGTGATCATCGGCTTCCGCATGCTCTGGGCAATGGGCATGGGGCTGGCGCTGCCCAATTCGGTGGTCACCGCTGTCGGCATCAATCCAGCCACGATCGGCGCCGGCGCCGCACTGGCGGGTTTCCTGCAGACGACGGGCGGGGGACTCGGCTCGGCGGTGAATTCATTCTTTCCGGCCGGCGATCCGCTGTCCTTCGGCTTGGTCTTTGCCGGGGCCGCCATTCTCGGCGGCCTGATCTGGCTGTTCAACCGGCGCTCGGTCGCCGCCCTGATGCCGGAACGGAAGGAGTGACGCGGCGCGCTATTCGCCTGGCTTGAGTACCGCCATCAACTCGCGCCATTCGCGGGCGCTCAGGCCCGAATTGGCCTGCTCGACCGCTTCCCCGGCCAGCATGCGGCGCACCACCTTGATCGCCGTGGCGGAAAGGCTGGCACCGCCGACGCGGTATTCCATGAAGGCGTCGTAGCAGGCCGGCACCCAGCGCTTGACCGTCTCCAGCATGGCCTCGGCATAGACCCGGATCTCATACTGCGCGTGGCTGTCTGCCCGCAGCGACAGGAAATGCAGCAGGTTCAGAAGATCGGTCTTCCAGTACCATTGCGTATAGAAATTCAGGGTCAAATTCATGCGCGCCAATTCCCGCGCCAGGCCCTGCCGGTCCTGATCCCGCGGCGTGCCGTCCGGCCCCTCGTTCAGCATCTCCTCATAGGAGGCATAGGATTGCATCGCGTCCCGCTTCAAAAGCTCCAGCACGCGCGCCGCCTCGGCGCCGGTCAGCAGGTTGCCGCGGCCTTGGCGGTTGCTGGTGGATTGCGCCGCAAGCTGGTCGGGGGCGGGGATGTAGAACTCGTTATCCAGGATCGAGTAGCGGGCGGAATATTCGTTTACATTGGCGGTGCGGTGCCGGATCCACTGCCGGGCCACGAAAATCGGCAGTTTCACGTGGTATTTGATCTCGCACATCTCAAACGGCGTGGTGTGCCGGTGCCGCATCAGATAATTGATCAGGCCGCGGTCCTCGCTGACCTTCTTGGTGCCGCGGCCATAGGAGACGCGGGCCGCCTGCACCACGGCCGAGTCGTCGCCCATATAGTCGATCACCCGGATGAAGCCGTGATCCAGCACGGGAATCGGCTCGTAAAGCACTTCTTCCAGCGCGGGGACGGTGGCGCGGCGGGTCGGCTGGCTTTGGCTGCGCAGGGCGGCGATTTCGGCGGCCTGTTCCGGCGTCATGGTCATGGCGGCATCTCCCTGGCGACGATCCCGGCGACTCGCCGCCGGGTAAAAAAGCAGGTCGTTATAGACCGGCTGCCCGAGTCCCCAAAAGGCCCCGGGACAAAAGCTTGGAGCCCCGAACCCCCGGGCAACGGCAGCCAAGGGCTTTAAAACCCGGCCGTCCGGCCCTACATTGGGGGCGTCGGGCAACCGACTATGGCGATAAACGCTGTGTGGAATAGGCGTAATGGACCCGGGGGCAGTACCCGGCGCCTCCACCATGAGCCCAGGACGAGCCGAGAATGGCCGATGCTGGGTTGATGCTGGGGGCGAATCAGGCTCGACATGCGCAGTAAAGACCCAGTTTTCGCCCGGCATGATACCGCCGTTATCGGGTCAATCCTACAAGTGCCAACGACAATAGCGTTGCACTCGCTGCCTAATCGGTAAGCGCGGCTCGGGGGGCGCCGGGCAACAGAAGCCCCCCACTTTCCCGGCTCGATTTTCTGAGCGCCGCTGAAACCGGCTTCCGCCATGGGCGGAAATCGCGCCGGCCATGGAAATTGAACCGCCTGCTGGGGCGGGGTAAAATGCCCGCGTAAAGTCCCGAGAAGATCGAATATGGCCGGCAAGCTGTTAGACTATAATCAGTTGGTGGAGACCGCCCTGCGCGGCGCTGTCCGCGAAGCGCTCAGTCGTGTTGCCGAATTTGGCCTGCCCGGCAATCATCATTTCTACATCACCTTCCGTACCGATCAGGCCGGCGTCGAGATTCCGCCATACCTGCATGAGCGTTATCCGGAAGAGATGACCATCGTTCTACAGCACCAGTATTGGGGACTGGAGCCCGGCCCGGACGCCTTCGAGGTGACGCTGAGCTTCAACAAGGTTCCCGAGCGGCTCGTCATCCCCTATGCGGCGATCACCGCTTTCGCCGATCCCAGCGTGCAGTTCGGATTGCAGTTCCGTGTCGCGCCCAATGCGGAAAACCGCCCGCCGGCCCCCGTTGCGGATGTTGGTGACGAAGCGCAGGCCCCGCCGGCCGCAGCGCCGGCGGAAGAGGGCGAGCGCAAGACCGGCGATGTCGTGGCGCTGGACGCCTTCCGCAAAAAGAAATCCTGAATTTCCTTCCGGCCCGCCCGGGCCATTTCGTTTACAGCCATTTCGCTTAGAGCCCTTCCGCCCCAGACCGCATCACTGACCAGGAGTTTCCAATGCCCGAGTTCCTGTACGAGGACCTGTTCCCGCTTGCCGCCGACACGACCACTTATCGCAAGCTCTCCGGTGACGGAGCCGAGGTGATCAAGGCGGGCGGGCGCGAGGTGCTGCAGGTCAGCGATCAGGCGCTGAGCGATCTGACCTTCGCGGCGATGCACGACATCGCGCATCTGTTCCGCCCCGGCCATCTGGCGCAATTGCGCAAGATTCTCGACGACAAGGACGCCTCGGCAAATGACCGTTTCGTTGCGCTCGAGCTTCTGAAGAACGCGAACATATCAGCCGGCATGGTGCTGCCGAGCTGCCAGGATACCGGCACGGCCATCGTGATCGGCAAGAAGGGCCAGTATGTCTGGACCTCGGGCAAGGACGAGGAGGCGATTTCCAGGGGCGTCTATCGCACCTATACCGAAACCAACCTGCGCTATTCGCAGCTGGCGCCGCTCTCGATGTTCGAGGAGAAGAACACCGGCACCAATCTGCCGGCGCAGATCGAGCTCTATGCCACCGATGGCGACGCCTACAAGTTCCTGTTCATGGCCAAGGGCGGCGGCTCGGCCAACAAGACCTTTCTCTATCAGCAGACGCCGGCGGTGCTGCGCGGCGACAATCTGCTGAAGTTTCTCGACACGCAGATCAAGACGCTCGGTACGGCGGCTTGCCCGCCCTATCACCTCGCCATCGTGATCGGCGGCCTTTCGGCCGAGCTGAACCTGAAGACCGCCAAGCTGGCCTCGGCGCGCTATCTGGATGGATTGCCGACCAAGGGCAGCCCGAGCGGCCATGCCTTCCGCGATCTGGAATTCGAGCAGAAGATTCTGGAGCTGACCCGCGTCAACGGCATCGGCGCGCAGTTCGGCGGCAAGTATTTCTGCCATGACGTGCGGGTCATCCGCCTGCCGCGCCACGGCGCCAGCATTCCGATCGGCATTGCGGTGTCCTGCTCGGCCGACCGTCAGGCGCTCGGGAAGATCACCCGCGACGGCATCTTCCTCGAGCAGCTCGAGACCAATCCGGCGCAGTATCTGCCCGATCACGAGGACAAGCTGTCGACCGAGGTCGTCAAGGTCGATCTCAATCAGCCGATGAGCGAGATCCGCAAGCTGCTGTCGCAGTATCCGATCAAAACGCGCCTGTCGCTCACCGGCACCTTGATCGTCGCCCGCGACCTGGCGCATCAGAAATTCGCCGAGCGGATCGAGAAGGGCCAGGGCCTGCCGGATTATGTGAAGAACCATCCGATCTACTATGCCGGCCCGGCCAAGACGCCGGAGGGCTACGCTTCCGGCTCCTTCGGTCCGACCACGGCCGGCCGCATGGACAGCTATGTCGGCCTGCTGATGCAGAATGGCGGCGGGTTCATCAGCCTGGCCAAGGGCAACCGCTCCAAGCAGGTCACCGATGCCTGCAAGCAATACGGCGGCTTCTATCTCGGCTCGATCGGCGGTCCGGCCGCGATCCTCGCCAAGAACTGCATCAAGAAGGTCGAGCAGCTCGAATATCCCGAGCTTGGCATGGAAGCGGTCTGGCGCATCGAGGTGGAGGATTTCCCCGCCTTCATCATCGTCGACGACAAGGGCAACGACTTCTTCGCCAATCTGGCGTGATCAGCAGAACGGCCGCAGCGATGCGGCCGTTCTCATTTCTGCGGGTTCGCCCGCAGCCACTCGACCACGCCGCGGCCGGCGGCAAGGCCGGTCGCCAGGCAGCCCTGCAGCAGATAGCCGCCGGTCGGCGCTTCCCAGTCCAGCATCTCGCCGGCGGCGAAGACGCCGGGCCGGCGGCGCAGCATCAGATGCTCGTCCAGCTCATGCAGCGCAATTCCGCCGGCGGTCGAGATCGCTCGCGCCAGTCCGAATGGCGCGGTCAGCCGCAGCGGCAGGGCCTTGATCAATGTCGCCAGCGGCGGCGCAGCCCCGGTATGCAGGATTTCCTGCACCAGGCCGATGGCGGCTGGGGAGAGGCCGATGCGCTTGCGCAGGAAATTGGCCAGGGAGGCGCCGCGGCGCGGCTCGTTCAGCCGCTCGTCGAGTTCCGCCGGTGCAAGATCCGGGCGAAGGTCGATCCGCAGCAGCGCGCTGCCGTCGCGGGCAATCGCCTCGCGCAACACCGCCGAGAGCGCGTAGACCGCGCCGCCCTCGATTCCAGCCGTGGTGATCATCGCCTCTCCGCGCACCGTCTCGCCGGCAAAGGAGAGGGCGATGCGTTTCAGCGGTGCGCCGGCATGGCGGTTCCGGAAATGCTCCGACCACGGAACGGCGAAGCCGCAATTGGCCGGCCGCAGAGCGGCAATGTCGATCTCGGGCAGTAGCCCGGTCCAGCCGCCATCGGCGCCGAGCCGCGGCCAGGATGCCCCGCCCAGCGCTAGCACAGAGGCCTCGGCCGCAAAGACGCTGCCATCGGCAAAGGTCAGCGCCCCGGCGGCATTCCACCCGGTCCAGTCCGCGCGCGTCATCAGCCGGACGCCGAGACCGTTCAGCCGCGCCAGCCAGGCACGCAGCAGCGGACTTGCCTTCATCGCTTCGGGGAACGCGCGCCCGCTGCTGCCGATGAAGGTCGCTTGGCCCAGCCCTTCGCACCAGGCGATCAGGGTCGAGGGCGGGAAGGCGGCGAGGTGGCGTTCCATCCAGGATGCGGCGGCGCCATAGCGGTTGCGGAAGCGCTCGATCGGTTCGGAATGGGTGATGTTCAGGCCGCCGCGCCCGGCCATCAGCAGCTTGCGCCCCATGCTCGGCATGCGCTCGAACACGCTGACCGTTGCGCCGGCGCTGGCAACGACCTCGGCGGCCATCAGGCCGGCCGGTCCGCCGCCGATGACGGCGACGCGGCGATCCTTCAATTCGCTTGTGTCCATTGCCTCTCACGCGGCGGCCGGCTGTCCGGCCCGCGGCTTACAGCCCGAGATAGGCCTGCCGCACCCGATCGTCATGTAGCAGCGCTTCGCCGCTGCCGTCCATCACGATGCGGCCGTTTTCCAGCACATAGGCATGATCGGCCAGCTTCAGCGAAACAGCGACATTCTGCTCGACGAGGACAATCGTCATGCCGCGCTGGTGCAGCAGCTTGATGATGCGGAAGACCTCCTGGACGATCGCCGGCGCGAGGCCGAGCGAAGGTTCGTCGAACATGATCAGTTCCGGATGGCCCATCAGGCAGCGGCCGATCGCCAGCATCTGCTGCTCGCCGCCCGACATCGTGCCGGCCAATTGGTCGCGCCGCTCGGCCAGCCGCGGAAACAGCGCGTAAATCTCCTCGAGGGTCGCCTTCTCCTTGGACCGTGCGCGCGGCAGCATGGCACCCATCTGCAGGTTCTCGGCCACCGTCAGGCTGGGGAATATCTGCCTGCCTTCGGCGACCTGGCCGATGCCGAGATTGCAGACCTTGTGGCTCGGCCAGCCGCCGATCTCGGTGCCCCGGTAGCGGATCTGGCCGCGGCGCGGCTTTTCGATGCCGGCGATGGTATGGATCAGGGTCGATTTGCCGGCGCCGTTCGCGCCGATAATGGCAACGATGCTGCCCTGCGGCACGGTCAGCGTCACGCCGTCCAGCGCCTGGGCGTCGCCGTAGAAGACGTCCAAAGCATCCAGCACGAGGCTCATAGGTCGGCCTCCTCGCCGAGATAGCATTCCAGCACCGCCGGATCGCGCACCACCTGCTCGGGGGCGCCGCTGGCGATGACCTGGCCGTAATGCAGCACCACGACCTGCTGCGACAGCGCCATCACCGCGCGCATGACATGCTCGATCAGCAAAATGGTGATGCCGCGCCGCTGGTTCAGCTCGCGGAAGACGGCCACCATCTGGTCGGTCTCGGTCGGCCGCAGGCCGGCCATCACTTCGTCCAGCAGCAGCAGTTTCGGCTCGGTCGCCAGCGCGCGCGCAACCTCGAGCCGCTTGCGCTCGGGCAGGGTCAGTTGCGTCGCCGGATGGTGGCGGCGCTCCAGCATGCCAAGCTGGTCCAGCACGGCCTCCGCCTTGCGCTGCGCCGCGCGGACGCTGGGTTCGGCCCGCAGAGCGCCGACGACGACGTTCTCCAGCGCGGTGAGTTCCCTGAACGGTTTGACGATCTGGAAGGTGCGGCCGATCCCGGCATGGCAGATCTGGTCGGGCCGCATGCCGTCGATGCGGCGGCCATCGAAGGTGATGCTGCCTTCGTCGGGCCTGAAGACGCCGGCCACCATGTTGAAGCAGGTCGTCTTGCCGGCGCCGTTCGGGCCGATCAGGCTGACGATGCCGCCGCGCGGCACGTCGAGCGAGGCACGCGCGACGGCACGCAGGCCGCGGAAGCTCTTGGAAATGCCGTCGACGGCAAGCAAGGCATCGCTCATGGCTTGCTCTCCAGGCCGAGACGCTTGCGCAGGGGCGGCCAGATGCCGTGCGGCAGATAGACGATCACCAGCAGGAGGCAGATGCCGTAGAAGACCTGTTTGAAACCGGGAATATCGTAGCCCAGCGTGACCATGATTTCGCTCAGGCCCTCGGCCAGCACGGTCAGCACGAAGGCGCCGAGGATTGGCCCGAACAGCGAGCCGATGCCGCCGATGATCGGGCCGAGGATCAGTTCGATCGAACGGCTCATGCTGAAGATCTGCTCGGGGAACAGGTTGTTGTAGTAGAAGGCGTAGAAGACGCCGCCCAACGCCGTCATGCCGGCCGAGATCGCCACCGCCAGCATCTTGTAGCGGAAGACATTGATGCCGAGCGTTTGCGCCGCCTCCGGCTCCTCGCGGATGGCCAGCCAGTAATAACCGATGCGGCCGGTCAGCAGCCAGCGGCAGAACAGGAAGGCCAGCACCGTGATCGCCAGCAGGAAATAATAGAACATCACCGGCGCGCCGCGCAGGTTGAGGGGATCGTTGCTGGCATATTCCTCGACCGGCAGGAACAGGCCGCCTGAGCCATTGACCCAGGGAAAGTGATCGAAGCCGACGCGGGTGAATTCGGCGAAGGCGATGGTCAGCAGCGCGAAATAGACGCCGCTGATGCCGAAGCGGAAGGCGAGAAAGCCGATGAACAGGCCGCAGAGGACGGAGATCGCGATCGACGCCCAGATGCCGGCCCAGGGACCGATGCCGTAATGGGTGTAGATCGCCGCGGCCGCATAGGCGCCGACGCCGACATAGAGCGAATGGCCCAGGCTGAGCTGGCCGGCAAAACCCATCATCACGTTCCAGGCCTGGCCGGTATAGGCGAAGTAGAGCACCAGGATCAGGATCGAGAGGATATAGGGGTTGACCACCAGCGGCGCGATCAGCAGTACGGCAAGCAGCAGGCCAAGCAAGGCGCGCGCGCGCCGCGGCACGCCATCCAACATGCGTGAAATCATATCTTGCGCCCCAACAGGCCCTGCGGCCGGAACAGAAGAACCAGGATAAGGATGGCGACGGCGAACATGCTTTTGGCCGAAGGCACGAAGAACAGGCCGGCCAGCGCCTCCGACAGGCCGATCAGCACGCCGCCGAGCAAGGCGCCGGGCATCGAACCGAGGCCGCCGACAATGACGATGACGAAGGCCTGCAGCGTGAAGACCGGGCCGACATTGGGCGTGACGTCTATCAGCAGGGTCATCATGGCGCCGGCGGCGCCGACGCAGGCCGAGCCGATACCGAAGGTGAGGGCGTAGAGCTTCTTCACGTCGAGGCCGACGACCAGCGCGCCGAGATGGTTGTCGGCGCAGGCGCGGATCGCCCGGCCGGTGCGGGTGAACTTGAAGAAGGCGAAGAGGCCGGCGGCGATCAGGCAGGCAAATCCCGCCGTGATCACGCGGACCTTGTCGACCAGCAGCGGCCCGATCTGCAGGGAATCGAGGGCATAATCGACCAGGACGTTGCGGGAATCCGGCCCGAAGATCATCAGCAGCGTGTTGGCGATGATGATGGCGACGGCGGCCAGCAGGATGAACTGGCTGTGCTCCGGCCGGTTGATGAAGGGATTGATCAGCGCTTTCTGCAGGACATAGCCGATGGCGAACAGAATGACGGCGATCGGGACCATCGCCAGCAGCGGATCGATGTTCCAGGCGCCGAAGGCGACGATCGCGGCATAGGAGGCGATCGTCATCATCTCGCCATGGGCGAAATTGACCACGCGCACGACACCGAAGATGACTGACAGGCCCAAAGCCATGAGGCCGTAGACCAGTCCCGTCAGGATGCCCTGAACGGCAACGTTGGCAATGAGTTCGATGGGCATTGTCTCTTCGGTGCCTGCGCGTGGCTCTTCAGGTGTTTACCGCTTGCTCCAGCTCGGCAGCGGCAGTGCCAGATTGTCTTCCGCGATGTCGAGCGGCAGCACCACCTTGGGGCGCTGGTCGAGATTCTGCAGCGTCACCGAGATGATGTTCGGATTCTGCCCCTTGGCGTCGAAAGTGATCGGGCCGCCGGCGATGACATGCTCCTTGATGTTGGTGCTGCGCAGCGCGTCGGCCAAAGCCTTGCCGTCCGTCGATTTGGCGCGGGCGAAGGCGTCGACGGCGATCATCACCGCTTCGAAGGAGAAGCCGACATTGAGCTCGAACATCTCGTTCTTGTACTTCTTGGTGAACTCGTCCAGCACCTTCTGGGTGACCGCCGAGCGCGGATTGTACCAGGGCACGTTCGTGATCATGTAGTTCGAGAACTTGCCGAGCGTGCGGTAGAACTGGTTCTCGTAGAAGCCCGGCGCGCCGGGGCTCATGACGATCTTCGGCTCCCAGCGCTGCTTGACCATCTCGCGCACCAGCAGGATGGCGTCATTGATGCGGGTAACCGGCATCAGCATTTCGGCGCCGGTCGCCTTGGCCTTCGCCACTTCGACCGAAAGATCCTTCGCCTGCGGGTCATAGGCGATGGTCTCGACCACCTTGAACGGCATGTCGAGGCTGGGCAGCATCGCGGAGATGCCCTTCTGCATCGCCTGGCCGAAGGTGTCGTTGACATGCATGAACACGACGGTCTTCGGCGTGATGCCGCTCTTTTCGAAGACCGACTTCATCAGCACCAGGCCGTTGCGCACCAGCATCGGCGCGGTCGGGAAATTGCGGAAGACGTATTTGTAGCCCTGCTCGGTGATCTGCGGGGCGGCGGCGATATTGATGACGTAAGGCACGCCCTTCTGCTCGGCGACCTGGGCGATTGCGGCGGATTGCCCCGAATCGAAGGCACCGATCAGGACATGGGCGCCTTCATTGACCAGCTTTTCGGCCCGCGAGCGCGCGACGTCGACATTCGATTCCGTGTCGGCGTTCATGATCTCGAAATCGCCGGGCAGTCCGAAGGCGGGCAGCATCTTCTGCGTGATGTCGATGCCGCGCTGGCAGGCGATGCCGAGCTGTGCCTCGAAGCCGGAGCGCGGCAGCAGCACGCCGATCTTCAGCTTCTTGCCCTGGGCGCGGACGATGTTGAACGGGGCCGTGCCTGCCAGCAGAGCCGCGCTGGCTGCGGTGCCGGCCGCGAATTGGCGGCGGGTAAGCTTGACTGTCATGGTGTTTCCTCCCTCTCCATGATGCCACTGCGTTTATCGCTGGGTTTCTCGCTGGCGCTGTCCGGCCTGGCCGGTACGGCAATGAATTTCTGCAGCAGCGCCATCAGCTCGCGATGCTCCTCCGGCGTCAGCGCCGCCGTGATATGCTTGTCATGCTCCTGGACGCGGGCGATGAATTGGCTCATCCGGGCCCGGCCGGTGGCGGTCAGGAACAGGCCGTAGGCGCGTCGATCATGCGGGTCGGCGCGGCGTTCGACCAGCTTCAGGCTTTCCAACCGATCGACCATGGTCATGGCGCCCGATCGCGCGACGCCCAGCGCCTCGCCCAGGCGGCTTTGCTGCAGGCCGGGATTGCGTTCTATCAGGATCAGCGCGGAATAAAGGGACGGGCTGATGCCGGTATCGCCGACGCGGCGGTAGAAGTCGTCCCAGACGCGCAATTGCGCGAGGCGGAGCAGATAGCCCACATGCTGGGGAAGCGTGCCGTAATCGACCGTCTGCTGGCCATTGGGCCGCGCCGTGCCGGCCCGCCCCGCGCCCATACGCGCGACGCGACGGCTGTTTTTTGCCGTGGACTGAGCGGCGGCCGGCATGGATGCTTGATCCTCCCCATCGACCGCAGGTCATGCACCTGGGGTCGGCATGGCGGAAGATTGTAGCGAGGTACAATTGTAATGCAAGTGTACAGATTTGTGTCGGCCGCGGCGGGCCAGGTCGGCCGCCTCGTCTAGCGGTGTTTTTGCGGGTCAGCTCGCCCGGCGGCGGTCCATGCCGGTGCGCCGGCCCGGATAATGCCGGCGGTCGCCGTCCAGCGTGCCGACGGGATGCACGCGCCGGTCAGGCCGGCGGCGGCGCTCGCCCAGACGGCGGCGGTCGGGCCCTATGAAGCCGGGGCCGGTTACGAAGGGGCGTGGCGTATGCAGCACATGCATCAGGCGCAGCACCAGCGCCTCGACCGAGATCGGCTTGACGACGATCTCGTGCACGCCGGCATCGCGCGCGGCCACGACCAGAGCCGCATCGGGTGCTTCCGCCATCAGGATGATCGGCAGCCGGTTGAGGTCTCCGCCGTCACGGCGCAGACGCCGGGTCATCGCCAGCCCGTCTGCGCCCGGCAGTTTGTGATCCAGCAGCAGGACGCTCGGCCGCTGCTCGACCATCCGGCGCATCGTCTCGGCCGCGGTGCCCGCCAGCACGATGGAGGGGAAGCCCATCCCAAGCAGCACGTCACGCAGCGCACGGCGCAGAGAGCGGTCGCCCTCGGCCACCAGGATGGTTGCCCGACGAAAGGTGCTGGGATCGATACGCTTTGCCTTGCTCATGGCGCCGACGGTTAGGGATGGATTCGATCTCCTAGTGTTACTCGTACTGGTTAAGGAAATCTTCCCGGCGGCGCCGCTTGCTCAGTCGCGCAGAAGGTCGTTGATGGAGGTCTTGGACCGGGTCTGCGCGTCGACGCGCTTGACGATCACGGCGCAGTACAGCGACGGGCCAGGCTGGCCGTTCGGCAGCGGCTTGCCCGGCATGCTGCCCGGCACCACGACCGAATAGGCCGGCACGCGGCCCTGGAAGACCTCGCCCGTGCTGCGGTCGATGATCTTGGTGGAAGCGCCGAGATAGACACCCATCGACAGCACGGCGCCTTCCTCGACGATCACACCCTCGGCCACTTCGGCGCGGGCACCGATGAAGCAGTTGTCCTCGATGATCACCGGATTGGCCTGCAGCGGCTCGAGCACGCCGCCGATGCCGGCGCCGCCGGACAGATGCACATTCTTGCCGATCTGCGCGCAGGAGCCGACGGTGGCCCAGGTATCGACCATGGTCCCGCTGTCGACATAGGCGCCAAGGTTGACGAAGCTGGGCATCAGCACCACGCCCGGCGCGATATAGGCGGCGCGGCGCACCACGGCGCCCGGCACGGCGCGGAAGCCGGCGCCGCGGAAGCGCTGCTCGCTCCAGCCGGCGAATTTGGACGGCACCTTGTCGAACCAATGCGCGCCGCCCGGAGCATCGCTGATCAGCATGTTGTCGGTGAGCCGGAAGCTCAGCAGCACCGCCTTCTTGGCCCATTGATGCACCGTCCACTGACCGGCGATCTTTTCGGCCACCCGCAGCTTGCCGTCGTCGAGCGCGTTCAACGCGGCCTCGACGGCATCGCGAATTTCGCCCTTGGTTTGGAAATTGACCTGGTCGCGCTTCTCCCAGGCCGCATCGATCACGGGCTGCAATTGCTGGCTGAGCGCGGCGTCGGTCATGGAGTCCTCGTCTGGCACGGTTTGGCGGAAAAGTTCAACGGAAAGCCGCGAGACAATAGCGGCCGGCCCCTTTTAGTCAACCGGCAAGGCCGCCAGGAAAGCCGCGAGATCCGGCGCCACATGGTGAATATGGCTGTCGTCGCCATCGTCGGGTTTCGACCAGGCGGCCGTCGTCGGCACCCAGATCGTAGTCAGCCCGAGCGCCGCTGCCGGTTTGAGATTGCGCGCCATGTCCTCGACCATGACCGCGCGCGCCGGCGCGATTCCGTGCCGCTCCAGCAGCTTGCGAAACGGCGCCTCCTCCGGCTTGGGCAGGAAATCCGAAGCGGCGATATCGAACACCGTCTCGAAATGCGCAGCAACCCCGAGCTTGTCCAGCACCCGGGTGGCATGGGCGACAGTGCCGTTGGTGTAGATGATCTTGCGGCCGGGCAGCCGCGTGAGCGCCGCATGCAGGGCGGGGCTCTCGCAGACGACGGTGAGATCGATGTCGTGGACGTAGTCGAGGAATTCCGCCGGATCGATGCCGTGCTCGACCATCAGGCCGCGCAACGTCGTGCCATGCGCGTGGAAAAACGCCTTCTGCCGCGATTTGGCCTCTTCCGGTGCAATATCGAACAGCCTGGCGATGAACTCGCCCATGCGCCGGTCGATTTGGGCGAACAGATTGCAGTCGGCCGGATAGAGCGTGTTGTCGAGATCGAACAGCCAGGTTTCGGCCCGGGCCAGGGCGGCGCCGGAAAGCGGCCGGGATCGGGCATTGGGCAGAGCTGCGGATAGCGGAATTTGCGCTGTCGAGATCACGGTTTCGCAGGATAGGGCCTTGCGGCTAAAATGGCGAGTGTCTGGTTGAGGAGGGCGTTGCAATGGACGCGGGAGTATCGGTTGAAGGCGAAGCCGGCGCTGCTGCGCTGGTCGCCTTGCTTCCCGCTTATCCGGGCCCGGCCATGCTGTTCGGCAACGGCGGGGCGGTGATAAAGGCCAATGCGGCCGCCGATCCGCTTGTCGCCGCTTTGGCGGCTGGCCAGCTGTCCGCCCTGGCCGCGGCTGTCGCCGCCTGCCTCGAGGATGGCAAAGCGCGTCAGGAGCATGTCGATCTGCCCGCCGCTGCCGGTCGTGCCGCCGCCAGCCTGCAAGTGACGTTGACACCATATCCGGCGGCCGGTAGCGGCCGCTGCCTCCTGCTGCTCGGCCGCGACGGAACGCTGGAGCGCAACCTGATCCAGGCGCTGATGCAGTCGCGTCAGCTCTTCAAGGATCTCGTTACCTGCTCGACCGATTTCGCCTGGGAGACCAAAGCGGATGGCAGCTTCGGCTTCGTTTCCCCGCGCGGTGCGCTGGGCTACAGCGCGCGCGAACTGGAAGGGCGAAGCGCCCGCATGCTGGCGGTGCCGGACGATCCGGAAACGCCGGCGCCGAGCGTCTGGCCCTTCGAGGCTCGCGCGCCGCTCGACGGCGCCGAGGTTTTCCTGCGGCGCAAGGACGGCACCATCGGCTGCTTCGAGGTCTCCTGCCTGCCGGTGCGCGACAGCAAGGGGGAGTGGCAGGGCGTGCGTGGGGTGGCGCGCGACGTCACCGAGGCGCGCGAGCGCGTCGATGCCCTGCGGCGCGCCCACAAGAAGCTGAACCGGCTGGCCAACACCGACGCTTTGACCGGGCTGCTGAACCGCCGCGCTTTCCTCGCCGAGGTGGAGAAACGCCTTGGGCGTCATCTGCACAACAGGCGGCGCGGTACGCTGATCTATTTCGACCTCGACAATTTCAAGAAGGTGAACGATCAGCGCGGCCATCAGGTCGGCGATGAGGTGCTGAAAGCGGTGGCGGAGATCATGCAGCGCAGCTTGCGCGGCGTCGATCTTGCCTCGCGCATCGGCGGCGACGAATTCCTGATCTGGCTGGAGGAGAGCGACCGCGCCGCCGCCGATTCGATCGCGCAGCGGCTGCATGAGGCGGCGCGGACGCTCGATGCGAGCTACGGCGTCGAAGGCTTTCCGTTCGGCTTCTCCATCGGCGCCGTCTTTTCCCGACTCGACCGGCTGGAGACGACGGAGGCGCTGATCAGCCGCGCCGACGAGGCGATGTATGCGGCCAAGAAGGGCGGCAAGGGGCGCAGCTTCATCGCAGCGCTTCCCGATGACGGCGGCGAGGCGGCGGCGTGAGCGACAAGTCCATCGATTACGATACGGCCAAGGCGCTGGCGGCGTCGCCCGATCCCGCCGTGCGGCTCAAGCTGGCCCGGCGCGCGGACATCCAGCCGGAAATCCTCTACTACCTTGCCGTCGATCAGGCCGAGGAAGTGCGCCGCGCCATCGCTGAAAACGAGGCGACGCCGGCACAGGCGCATATCCTGCTCGCCAACGACGCATCCGAGGAAGTACGGCACCGGCTGGCCGAAAAAGTGGCGCGGTTGCTGCCGGACCTGCCCGACGACGAGGCCGGCAAGGCGCGCGAATACGCAATCCAGACGCTGGAGCTGCTCGCCCGCGACGAGCTGACCCGCATCCGCGCCGCGCTGTCGGAAGCGCTGAAGGCCGCCGACAACGTGCCGCATCACATCGTCAAGCAGCTTGCGAAGGATGTCGAACTGATCGTCTCGACCCCGGTGCTGCAATTCTCGCCGTTGTTGACCGACGACGATCTGCGCGAGATCGTCGCCGGCGCCGCCCAGTCCGGCGCTCTGGCGGCCATCGCCCGCCGCGTCGGCCTGTCCGCCAGCGTATCGGACGCCATCGCCACCACCCGCGACGTCTCCGCCGTGGCGGCCCTGCTGGCCAATGGCTCGGCGCAGATCCGCGAGGAGACGCTCGATCTCATCCTGGATGCCGCGCCCAGCGTCGAGCCCTGGCACGAGCCGCTGGTGCAGCGGCCCAATCTGCCGGGCGGAGCGGCGAAGCGGATCGCCGGCTTCGTCGCCGCTTCGCTGCTGAAAAGGCTCGCCGCCCGCACCGATCTGACATTGGATACCCTGGCGGAAGTCCGCCATGTGATGGAAGAGCGCCTCGATGTGAAGCTGGATGGCGAGAAGGATGCCGAGCGCGGCGCGATCATGCCGATGGACGAAGCCCAGGCCAAGGTCAAAGCGCTGATCAAGGCCGGCAAGCTCGACAACGATGCCGTGCAGGAGGCGATCGAACGCAACGACCGCAATTTCGTGCTGCAATGCCTGATGCAGAACGGCCGTATCCCGCTGTCGGTGATCCAGAAGACTTTCGAGGCGCGCAACGGCCGCCTGATCACGGCTCTGGTCTGGCGCGCCAAGTTCAGCATGCGCACTGCCGTGATGATCCAGCGCGATATGGCCCGGGTGCCGCCGCGCATGATGCTGAACGCCCGCAACGGCACCGATTATCCGCTCAGCCGGTCCGAACTGGAAGACCAGCTCAGGATTCTCGGCCTGTGATCATTCGGCCGGTTGAAGCTCGGGCGGCAGCGCCAGGCGCGTCGCCGGCGAGGCCAGGATGAGCAGCATCTGGGCCAGGAAGCCGATCGCCGTCGCGATCAGGCAGGCTTCGGCGCCGAAAGCGCCGCCGACCAGGGTGCCGATGGCGGCGCCGACCGGGCGCGCGCCATAGGCCAGCGAATTGATGGCCGAGACGCGGCCGAGCATGGCCGGGGGCGTAACGCTTTGCCGCAGGGTGGTCGTGCTGATCACCCACAGGATCGGGCCGGCGCCCATGAGGAAGAAGCTGGTACAGGCCAGCTGGAAGCCCGGCAGCCAGAGCGTCGCCAGCATGACGCCCGCGGCGACAAAGCCGGAAACCGGTCCGATGCCGATGACGGCGCCGAAGCTGAGCCGTTCCATGATCCGCGGCGCCAGCAGCGCGCCCGTCACCATGCCGAAGCCGTAGCAGGCCAGCGTCAGCCCGACCTGCGAAGCGGACAATCCGAGATGGCCGAGCGCATAGGGCGCATAGGCGGCCTGCAGGATGAAGAAGGCGATGTTGAAGATGACCTGGGTGAGCAGGATGGGCATCAGCAGGGGGTGATGCAGCACGAAGCCGGCCCCTTCGGCGAGGTCCTTCATGATGGCGCGGCTGGCCTTGGCGTTGCGGGGCGGCTCGCGCAGGCCCGCGAGCAGCAGCACGGCGGCGAGGGAGAGGGCCGCGGCGATCCCGAAGGCCGGGCCACCGCCGATCCAGCCGACCAGCAGGCCGCCCAGGCTCGGTCCGGCGGTGAAGGCGACGGTGCGGGCCAGTTCGATCCAGCGGTTGGCCAGCGCCAGGCTGCCGCGCGCAACCAATGCCGGAACCAGCGCCGGCGCGGCGATGCCGTACGCGACCGTGCCGGCGGCGCCGACGAAGCCGAGCAGCGCCAGCGCCGGCAGGCTGAGCCGGCCGGTCATGGCGAGGATGACGATGGCAAGGAAGGCCGCGACCCGCAAAGCCTCGGCCCCGGCCATCAGGCGCGGCCGCGAGACGCGGTCGGCCAAAATGCCGGCCGGGATCGAAAGCAGCAGGAAAGGAAGCGTCTGCGCCGTCTGCAGGATGCCGGTCTCGCCGGCATCGGCGCCGAGCGCCAGCACGGCCAGGATTGGCGCGCTGGCAAGGCCGATCTGCTCGGCCGATTGCGCGGCCAGGTTGGACCAGGCGAGGCGGCGGAAGGCGGAAGGAAGCGTAGCCATGAAGCAGGAGCCCGTTGTTGTCAGGCTCCTGATATCGGCTGCAACACCGTCGACCGCTATCCGCTTCTTGCGATGCGATGGGCGGCATCGGGCAACGGGGCAAGGACCGGCAAGGCGGCCAGCCGCGGGGCGGCGAAATCGAGAAAGGCCCGCAGGCTGCCGGTCATCGCCAGCGCACTGGGAAAGACGAGCTGCACGGGAATCGGCGCCGGCTCGAGTTCCGGCAGCAGCCGCTGCAGGCGGCCGGCCTCGATATCCGGGACGACCTGATAGGACAGGACCCGAAGAATGCCGCGCCCGTCCAGCGCCGCGTCGATTGCGGCCTCGGCCTTGTTGACGCGGAACCGGCCGCGCAGCGGAATCGCCGCCCGTCCGCTTGCCGGCCCGGCGATGTTGCGGTCGGAGCGGTTGGCGTCATTGGTGAACAGGATCGCCTGATGCGCCATCAAATCCCTTGCGCAGGCGGGAATGCCGTGCCGGGCGAGATAGGCCGGACTTGCCACCATGATCTTCCGCACCTCGCCGATCCTGCGGCCGATCAGGCTGACGCTGCCCGGATTGCCGATGCGTAGGGCTATGTCGGTCCTGCCATCCTGCAGGTCGGCGACGCGGTCCTCCAGCATCAGCGCGGCGGAAACATCCGGATAGCTCGAGAAATTCCGCCAGCGCCGGCGCGAGATAGCGCCGGCCGAAGACATTCGGGGCGGAAATCCGCAGATGGCCGCGCGGGCTTGCGCGGTCGTCGCGGATGTCGCGCATGGCGAACTCGAAATCGGCGGTCAGCCGGCGCGCATGTTCGACGAAGCGGCGGCCCCGTTCCGTCATCGCCAGCCGTCGCGTGCTGCGCTCGACCAGGCGAACGCCGAGCCGGTGTTCCAGATCGTCGAGAATGCGGCTGACGCTGGATGGAGCGCGGCCCGTAAGGCGTCCCGCCGCCGCCAGACTGCCGGTTTCGGCGATGGCCAGAAGCAGGGTCATTTCGTCCAGACGGTCCATGGAATCTTCCGAGCTGCCGAATTCTGAATTGCGAATGGGGCGAATGTCGCCAAGCCTCGCGCTCGCTTAGCCTGTTGCGAGGTCGCCAAGCTACCGTTTGAAGAGGATCCCCATGTCATCAAATCGCCGTGAATTCCTGCAATCCGCGTCGGCCGTGCTGGCAACGGCCGCCCTTGCCGGAACGGCGCCGCGCACGGCCCGCGCGGCGACGAAGATCAAGGCCATCGCTTTCGACGGATTCCCCATTTTCGATCCGCGCCCGGTTTTCGCCCGGGCGGAGACGGTGTTTCCCGGACACGGCAACGAACTGGCCAATCTGTGGCGGACCAAGATATTCGAGTACACCTGGCTGCGTACCGCCGCCGAGCAGTATCGCGATTTCCTCGGCGTGATCGAGGAAGCGCTCGTCTTTGCCGCGAAATCCCTGCACTTGGACCTGACGGCGGACAAGCGCGCCGCCCTGGTCAACGGCTTCCTGCAATTGCAGGCCTGGCCCGACGTCAAACCGGCGCTGATGCGCCTGAAGGCGGCCGGCATCCGGCTGGCCTACTTGAACAACTTCACGCCGGCCATGCTGGAAACCAACACCCGCAATGCCGGGCTGGAGGGATTTTTCGAACATAGCCTCAGCGTCGATGCCGTTCGGCTCTACAAGCCGCATCCGCGGACCTATCAGATGGGCATCGACGCCCTCGGCCTGAAGCGCGAGGAAATCCTCTTCGCCGCCTTCGCCGGCTGGGATGTCGCCGGGGCCAAGCTGTTCGGCTATCCGACCTTCTGGTTAAATCGCGCCAAGCAGCCGGTCGAGGAGCTGGGAGTGGAGCCGGATGGCGTCGGTCCCGGCATGGATGATCTGGTGCGCTTCGCGCTCGGCTGAGGCTCAGGCCGCGCTTTCGTCCACCACGCGCAAGGCCTGCCGCTGCGCTTCGCGCAGGCGCAGGAGCTGCGCCGCGGTCGCGATGGCGATGTCGCCCGGGTGCTTGCCCGAGATGCCGTCGATGCCGATCGGGCAGGTCAGCCTGGCGATCTGCGCCTCGCTCAGGCCCAGTTCGCGGAAACGCTTCTCGAACCGCGCGCGCTTGGTCGCCGAGCCGATCAGGCCGACATAGGCAAAGCGGTCTTCCTGCAGCGCCTTGGCGGCGATGCCGAGATCGAGCGCATGGCTATGCGTCATGATCAGCAGCCAGGCACCATCGGGCAGGCCGGCGATCTCGCGTTCCGGCGCATTGGTTACCTCGACCTCGACACCGGGCGGGACATGATCGGGGAAGGCATCCGGCCGGGGGTCGAACCAGCGCACGCGGCAGGGCAGGATCGAGAGCGCCTGCACCAGGGCCTTGCCGACATGGCCGGCGCCGAACAGCGCCACGGTGAAGAGATCCTGCCGCTGCGGTTCGAACAGCAATGTGACATGGCCGCCGCAGCACTGGCCCAAGGCCGGCCCGAGCGGGAATTTGCGCAGGCTCGGTCCCTGTTTGCCGGCCAGCATGTAGCGGGCGATCTCGATGGCGCGGAATTCCAGCTCGCCGCCGCCAATCGTGCCGGTGAAGCCGTCGGCGGTCACCACCATCTTGGTGCCGGCCTCGCGCGGCGCCGAGCCGTCCACGGCGGCCACGGTGACGAGCACGGCGGCCTCTCCGGCGCGCTCGCATTCGGCCAGGGCATTCAGCCAGTTCGCGCTCATTTCGCCGCCACCGCGTTGGCCGGCCTCGCCGCCTGCCGTTTCGCCGCCTCGATGGCCAGCAGCACGCGCTCCGGCGTCGCTGGTGCATCGAGGCGAACCCTGCGCCCGCCGGCGGCTGCGCAGGCGGCATCCTTCAGGGCCAGCCAGCCGGAGATCGCCAGCATCAAGGGCGGCTCGCCGACCGCCTTGGAGCGGTAGACGGTATTGGCCGGGTTGGGATGGCCGGCCAGCATCTGCACGCGGAAATCCGCCGGCAGGTCGCGCGCGGTCGGAATCTTGTAGGTGCTGGGGGCATGGGTGCGCAGGCGGCCTTTGTCGTCCCACCACAATTCCTCCATGGTGAGCCAGCCCAGGCCCTGCAGGTAGCCGCCCTCGATCTGGCCGAGATCGATCGCCGGATTGAGCGACTGGCCGCAATCATGCAGCAGATCCGCGCGCGTAAAGCGGTATTCGCCGGTGAAGCAGTCGAGCAGCGCTTCCGTGGCTGCCACGCCATAGGCGAAGTAGTAGAAAGGCTCGCCCCGGCCGTTGGCGCGATCGAAATGGATATCCGGCGTGGCATAGAAGCCGTTGGCCGAGAGCGGCACGCGGGCGAGATAGGCCTGATGCACGACCTCGGCGAAGGGCAGCGCCCTGCCGCCGCCGCGCACCTCGCCATCGGCGAAAACCACCTGATCGGCCGAGGTATCGAGCAGCGGCGCCGCGATGTCGGCCAGCCTCCGGCGCAGGATCAGCGCCGCCTCTTCCGCCGCCTTGCCGTTCAGATCGGCGCCGGAGGAGGCGGCGGTCGCCGACGTGTTCGGCACCTTGTCGGTGCGGGTCGCGGTGATCCGGATGCGCTCCAGTCCGATGCCGAACACTTCGGCGACCACCTGCGCCACTTTGATGTAGACGCCCTGGCCCATCTCGGTGCCGCCGTGATTGAGCTGCACCGAGCCGTCCTCGTAGATCAGCACCAGCGCGCCAGCCTGGTTGAGAAAACTCGTCGTGAAGGAGATGCCGAACTTCACCGGCGTCAGCGCCAGCCCCTTCTTCAGATGCCGGCTTTGGGCATTGAAGGCGGCAATCTCGTTTCGCCGCTGCCGATAGTCGCTACTGGCGAGCAATTGCTCGAACAGTTCCGGCAGGATGTTGTCCTTGATCGGCTGATGGTAAGGCGTGATGTTGCGTTCGGTCTTGCCGTACAGGTTGATCAGGCGGATGTCGAGCGGATCGCGGCCGAGATAGCGCGCGATCTCGTCGATGACATATTCCGTCGCCGCCATGCCCTGCGGCCCGCCGAAGCCGCGGAAGGCCGTGTTCGATACCGTGTTGGTCTTGCAGCTCAGGCCGGTGATCGAGACAGCAGGGAAGTAATAGCTGGAATCGGCGTGGAAGGCGGCGCGGTCGACCACGGCGCCGGTCAGGTCGGCCGCCCAGCCGCCGCGGCCGGCGAGCAGAAGGTCGTTGCCCAGAATGCGGCCGTCATCGTCGAAGCCGACATTGTAGCGCGCGAGGAAATCATGGCGCTTGCCGGTGGCGATCATGTCCTCGTCGCGGTCGAGCCGCAGCTTGACCGGACGCCGGGTGCGCTGCGCCAGCACGGCGGCAATGCAGGCGAATTGCGCCGCCTGCGTCTCCTTGCCGCCGAATCCGCCGCCCATGCGCCGGCACTCGACGGTGACGCTATGCTGCGGCTTGCCCAGCACGCGGGCCACCAGCTTCTGTACCTCGGTCGGATGCTGGGTCGAGCAGCGCAGCATCATGTCGCCGTCTTCGCGCGGCTCGGCAAGGCTGACCTGGCCTTCGAGATAGAAATGATCCTGGCCGCCGAGGCGCAACTCGCCGCTCAGCTTGTGCGGCGCCCGGGCAATCGCCGCCCCGGCATCGCCGCGCTGCAGCTTGATCGGCGGCAGCAGCAGTATGTCCTTCTCGACCGCCTCGGCGATATCGAGCACGGCCGGCAGGTCCTCATATTCGACCTCGACCAGCCTGGCGGCGCGCCGGGCGGTGGCAAGATCGTCGGCCGCAATCGCCGCCACCGGCTGGCCGTGGAATTCGACGACGTCTTTCGCCAGCACCGGCTCCGGCCGCACCACCGGCGCGATGTCGGGATCGCCCGGCACATCGGCAACCGTGATGGCCGCGCGCACGCCGGGCAGGCAGAGGGCTTTCGACAAGTCGATCTTCCTGATCCTCGCATGGGTGCGCTCGCTCAGATGCAGCGCGGCATGCAAAAGGCCTTCCGGCTCCGGCAGGTCGTCGATATAGCGCGCCGCGCCGGCGACATGCTTCGGCGCGCTGTCATGTTTGATCGGCCTGCTGGCGAAGGAGGTCATTGCGCAGCCTCCACGCCGATCCGGCGGCCCTCATTCACCTCCGCGCAGAATTTGCGCAGCAGGTTCTGCGCCGCCAGCAGGCGATACGTACTGGACGCCCGCATGTCGCTGAGCGGCTGGAAATCCTCGGCCAGCGCCGCCACTGCCGGCGCGATCTCGGCCTCGGCAAGGCGCCTGCCCAACAGCGCCGCTTCGGTCTTGCGCGCTCGCGCCGGCACGGCGGCCATGCCGCCGAAGCCGATGCGCGCGCCGGCGACCTGCCCGCCATCGAGAATGACGTGGAAGGCGCCGAGCACGGCGGAAATGTCCTGATCGAAACGCTTGGACAGCTTGTAAACCGCGAAGCGGCTGTCCGTCTTCGGCTTCATCACGGTGACGCTTTCGACGAATTCGCCCGCCTGTAGGGCCGTCTTGCGATAGCCGAGATAGAAATCCTCCAGCGCCAGGCTGCGGCTGCCGGACCTGCTGCGCAACTGCACCGTGGCGCCGAGAGCGATCATCGCCGGCATGCTGTCGCCGATCGGCGAGCCATTGGCGACATTGCCGCCCAGCGTGCCGGAATTGCGGATCTGCTCGGAGCCGAGCCGGCGCAGCATGCGGGCGAATTCGGGATGCAATGCCTGGATGGCGGCGAAGGCATCCTTGTAGGTGACGCCGGCGCCGATCTCGATCCGATCGCCGTGATCCGCGATGCGTTGCAATTCGGCGACGCGGCCGAGATACACGATGCTGCGCGGGCTGCGCCGCTGCTTGGTCACCCACAACCCGACATCGGTTCCGCCGGCGAGAATCCAGGTCTCGCCCTGCGGCCGGCCCGCCAGCACCTCGGCCAGTTCCGCGATGCTGCCCGGCGCGATGAATTCGCCGGCCGCGGTCGAGTGGCGCAGCATGCGGCTGCGCTTGAGACCTGCCAGTTGCGCCGCTAGTGCCGCTTCTGCGCGGCTGAAGCGGTCGTCCTGCGCCAGCTCGAACATGCGGCGGCCGGCTTCCAGGATCGGTCGGTAGCCGGTGCAGCGGCAGAGGTTGCCGGCCAGGGCGTCCTTGAGGCTGTCATCGTCCGGCGCCGCATGCTGATGGAAATAGGCGAACAGCGACATGACGAAGCCCGGCGTGCAGAAGCCGCATTGCGAGCCATGGGCATCGACCATGGCCTGCTGCACCGGATGCAGCTTCTCTCCCTCGGCGAGATCCTCGACGGTGAACAGCGCCTTGCCGTCAAGCTGGTGTACGAACAGGATGCAGGCATTCACCGCGCGATAGCGCAGGCCGCCGCCGTCGGAGAGTTCGCCGATCACCACCGTGCAGGCGCCGCAATCGCCCTCGGCGCAGCCTTCCTTGGTGCCGGTGCGGCGCAGTTGACGGCGCAGATAGTCCAGCACCGTCATGGTGTGGGGCACATCGCGCCCGACCGTCACCACCTGTCCGCTGCATACAAACCGTACCGGTTCGGACATGGCAAACTCCGGTTTCCGCCGCCCGGCCTTGCCGGGACAGATCAGGTCATCAAATCGCTGCCGCGGAAGGCCCAGCCGGTCATGCGGCGCTCGAACCAGACCGCCACCGCGTACATCAGCACGCCCATCACCGCCACCACGATCAGGCCGGCGAAGACGAGCGGCACATTATAGCTCGAAGAGGCCGACAGCATCAGGTAGCCGATGCCCTCGTTGGAGGCGACCGTCTCGGCGATCACCGAGCCGACGAAAGCCAGCGTGATCGCGATCTTCAGCGAGGCGAAAAGATAGGGCATCGCCCGCGGAAGTCCAATTTTGGTCAGTATTTCAAGCTTTGTTGCCCCCAGCGAGCGCAGCACGTCGCGCAATTCCGGCTCGATGGTGGCAAGGCCGGTGGCGACGTTGACGACGATCGGGAAGAAGGAGATGACGAAAGCCGTCACGATCGCCGGCACGGTGCCGATGCCGAACCAGATCACCAGCACCGGCACCACGGCGACCTTCGGGATCGAGTTGAAGCCGATCAGCACGGGATACAGCCCGTTATAGACCAGCCGCGACGCCCCGATGGCGACCCCGAGCAGCGCGCCGCCCACCACGCCCACCACGAAGCCGACCGTGGTGGTGAACAGCGTCTGCAGGGAATGATGCATGATCTGCGGCGCGAATTTCACCAGCGTCACGAAGACCACGCTCGGCCGCGGCAGGATGACCTGATCGATGCCGGTTACGATGCAGAACAATTCCCAGAAGGCGAACAGGGCGACCGTGACCAGCCAGGGCATGGCCCGCTGCAGGGCCTTATCGCGGTTCACGACGACCTCACGTCATGGATATGATCGCGCAGTTCATGCACGATGGCGCCGAAATGCGGCTCGAAGGTGGTGTCCAGCGTCCGCGGGCGCGGGATGTCGACATGGCGGCTGAGGATCACCTTGCCGGGCCGCTTGCTCATCACGAAGACCTTGTCGGCCAGATAGACGGCTTCGCGCAGGTCATGGGTGATCAGGATCGCCGTGAAGCGCTTTTTCATCCACAGCGCCTGCATCACGCCCCATAATTCCTCGCGGGTGAAGGCATCCAGGGCGCCGAAAGGCTCGTCCAGCATCAGCAGCCGTGGCTCATGGATGATGGCGCGGCAGAGATTGGCGCGCTGCTGCATGCCGCCCGAGAGCTGCCAGGGGAACTTATCCGCGAACTCGCTGAGCCCGACCGTTTCCAGCAGCGCCATGGCGCGGTCGATATAGGCCTTCTTCTCCCGCCGCAGCCGCCGCTTGTGCGGCTCGACGATCTCCAGCGGCAGCATCACGTTCTCGAGCGTGCTGCGCCAGGGCAGCAGGGTCGAGTTCTGGAAGGCCATGCCGACGCCCTGCACCGGGCCCTGCACCGGCCTGCCGCCGATGGTGATCATGCCGGCCGTGGTATCGAGCAGGCCGGTGACCAGCTTCATCAAGGTCGATTTTCCGCAACCCGACGGCCCGACCACGGCGACGAATTCGCCTTCCTCGATATCGAGCGAAAGGTCCTGGACGGCAAGCGTCTCTTCCTTGGCCATCTGATAGACCAGGCTGACGCCGTCGATTTTTACGAAAGCCGGACCCTGCATTACAAAATTCCGATCATCAAGGGTGCTGAAACCTGCCGATGACCGCGCGGCACTCTCTGGCGGCCTGGCCTTGTCGTGACGCCCATGATCCGGCTTGCCCCCCTGATCCTGAACCCTGGTCCTGGAATCGCGCGTTGCCCTGTCTGCGCGATCAGGAACTGTAAACACTGTTGTCCTAACATTGTAAACAGTTTTGGCTGCCCGATTCTTGGGCATTGAGGAGCGTTCGGATGACGAGTGCGAATGGCGGCTTGGCCTGGCGCATCAGCCTGCAATATGCCGCGCTGTTCGTGGTGCCTGGCATCTATCTGCCGTTCTTCTCGGTCTGGCTGCGCTCGCGCGGGCTGACGCCGACGGAAATCTCGATCATGCTCTCCGTCGGCATCCTGGTGCGCCTGATCGCCGGGCCGCTGGCGGCGCATGCCGTCGACCGCTCGGGCCGCCGCAAGGCCGCCATCGTCACGCTCGCCTGGGCCAGCGCGGCGACGCTGACTTTATTCGGCTGGGTCGAGGGTTTCGCGGCCATGCTGATCGTCTGGGTGCTGCATACGATCACCTGGGCGCCGATCACGCCCTTCACCGACAATATCGCCCTGCTGGCGACGGCGCGGCACCAGTTGAATTACGGTCGCATGCGGCTGTGGGGCAGTCTCAGCTTCCTGGCGGCGGCCTATCTCGCCGGCCTGTGGCTCGAAGGCCGCCCGGAATCGTGGATCTACATCTTGTTGGTCGGCGGCATTCTGCTGCTGGCCGCCTGCAGCCACCTGCTGCCGGATATCCGCCTGCCGCTGGACAAGCCGCGCGCCGGCCTGCCGCTGTTGCGCCTGTTGCGTCGCCCGGCCTTCCTGCTGTTCATGCTGACCACCGCCTGCCTGCAGGCGAGCCATGCGGCGTTTTACACCTTCGGCACGCTGCATTGGCGCAGCCTCGGCCATAGCGATGCGGCGATCGGCTGGCTCTGGGCGGAAGGCGTCATCGCCGAGGTCGTGCTGTTCGCCTTCGCCCAGCGCATCCCGGTGCGCTTCGGCGGCGCCGGCCTGCTCGTCATCGCTGCCCTGGGCGGGCTGGTGCGCTGGAGTACGACCGTCTTCGCCGAGGATTACCTGCTGCTCACGCTGCTGCAGCTGCTGCATGCGGCGACTTTCGGCGCCGCGCATCTCGGCGCCATGCGGCTGCTGTCGGAGGGCTGCGCGCCGAACGAGTCCGCCACGGCGCAGACGCTTTACGTCGCCGGCAACAGCGCCATGCTGGCCCTGGCGACGCTCGCGGTCGGTCCGCTTTTCGCCGCGCATGGCGGCGGCATGTACTGGCTGATGAGCCTGCTGTCGTGCTGCGGCGGCGGACTGGCCATGCTGCTGTGGCGTCGGCGGGCACTGCTGAATTTCAGCGCATAAAAACCGGCGGCATCGCTGCCGCCGGTTCGGTGCCGCGAGGGGCGAGTGCTATGCCGAGGTGATCTTGGCCGGCAGCGGCAGCGCCCGGAAGCGCTGCTTGGTGGCGGCCATCAGCGCGTTGGCCACGGCCGGCGCGATCGGCGGCACGCCCGGCTCGCCGACGCCGGTCGGCTTCTCGGTCGAGGGCACGATATGCACCTCCACCTGCGGCATCTGATCGATGCGCAGCACTTCGTAATCGTCGAAGTTGGACTGCTCGACCACGCCGTCCTTGAGCGAGATGCCGTTGAACAGCACCGGCGACAGGCCATAACCGATGCCGCCCTCGATCTGCGCCGCGATGATGTTGGGATTGACCGCGACGCCGCAATCGACCGCCGCCGTCACCTTCTCGATGCGCCAGCTTCCGTCCGGCTTGATCGAGACTTCCGCCACCTCGGCCACGTAGGAGTGGAAGGATTCATGCACCGCGATGCCGCGCATGCGCCCGGCCGGCAAGGCGCTGCTCCAGTTGGCCTTCTCGGCGGCGAGATTGAGCGCTCCCAGGTGGCGCGGATGCCCGCTCAGCAGCTTCTGGCGCAGCTTTAGCGGATCCTGGTTGGTCGCCAGCGCGATCTCGTCGAGGAAGACTTCGGTGGCGAAGGCCGTATGCGTGCTGCCGACCGAGCGCCACCACAGAACCGGCACGCCGGCCTGCGTGGTATGCAATTCGACGCTCAGGTTCGGGATCGCGTAGGGCAGGGTGGCGGCGCCCTCTACCGAGGTGCCGTCGACGCCGTTCTTCACCATCACCGGTTCGAAGGGCGTGCCGGCCATGATCGACTGGCCGACGATGCGGTGGCGCCAGCCGATGATCTCGCCCTTGTCGTCCAGTGCCGCCGCCATGGCATGATGGTACATCGGGCGGTAGCGGCCGCCCTGGATGTCGTTCTCGCGCGTCCAGATCAGCTTGACCGGCGCCTTGCCCTGGATCGCCTTGGCGATCTCGGCGCCTTCGACCACGTAGTCGGACACGGCATTGGCGCGCCGGCCGAAGCTGCCGCCGGCGAACAGCGTGTTGATCTTGACCTGCTCCGGCTTCAGCCCCAGCACGCGGGCGGCATTGGCCTGGTCGATGGTCTGGAACTGATCGCCGGCCCAGATCTCGGCGCCGTCGGCATCGAGCTTGACCACGCAGTCCAGCGGCTCCATCGGCGCATGCGCCAGATACGGGAAGTCGTAGGTCGCCTCGATCACCTTGGCGGCCTTGGCGAAGGCCGCATCGACATCGCCGTCGCGGCGCGCCGGCAGGCCGGGCCGTTTCGCCAGTTCGCGATACTCGGCCATGATCTGATCCGAGCTGCGCTTCTCGGCCTGGCTGTCGTCCCATTCGATGCTGAGCGCCTCGCGGCCCTTGGTGGCGGCCCAGAAATTCCTGGCGACCACCGCGACGCCGCTCGAAATCTGCACGACATCGACCACGCCGGGCACCTTTTTGGCCTTGCTGGCATCGACGCCTTTCACCTTGCCGCCGAAGCGCGGCGGATGCTGCACCTGGGCGATCAGCATGCCGGGCAGTTTCACGTCCAGCGCATATTGCGCCTTGCCGGTGCTCTTCGCCGGGGCGTCGATGCGGGCCACCGCCTTGCCGATATACTGGAACTGCGCCGGATCCTTCAGCTTCACCTCGGTCGGCGGCATCTGCCGGGCGGCATCCTGCGCCAGTTCGCCGAAGCTGGCCGCCTTGCCGGATTTGGCATGGCTGACCACGCCCTTCTGCACCGTGATCTCGCCGGCCGGCACGCTCCATTTTTCGGCGGCGGCGGCGATCAGCATGGCGCGCGCCATGGCGCCGGCCTTGCGCAGTTGATCGTAGGAATTGGCGATCGCCGTGCTGCCGCCGGTCCCCTGGACGGTGCCGAAGGCGAGATTGTTGTACAGCTTGGCGTTCGCCGGCGCGCCCTCGGTGCGGATCTGGCTCCAGTCGGCGTCCAGTTCCTCGGCGACGATGGTGGCAAGGCCGGTATAGGTGCCTTGGCCCATTTCCAGATGTTTCGACAACACGGTGACGGTGTTGTCCGGCGAGATGCGGATGAAGGCATTCATCGTCTCGCCCAGCGGATTGAGTCTGCCATCCGTCGTCGCGCCGGCGGCGGTGGCGGCGATGGCATTGCGCGGCATCCAGTGGAAGCCGATGACGAGGCCGGCGGCGATGGCGGCGCTGCCCTGCAGGAAGCGGCGGCGGCTGGTCTCGGGCATGGTGATCGGGCTCTGCTCGGTCATGGTGGTCAGGCCTTTCTGCAAAAGGAATCAGGCGCGCAGCGTCTTGGCGGCGTCGTGGATCGCGCTGCGGATGCGCACATAGGTGGCGCAGCGGCAGATATTGCCCTGCATCGCCGCGTCGATGTCGTCGTCGGTCGGCTTGTTGTTGTCGGCCAGCAGCGCCACCGCCGACATGATCTGGCCGGACTGGCAATAGCCGCATTGCGCGACCTCATGCTTGATCCAGGCGGCCTGCACCGCCTCGGCCACCTTGCCGTTCAGGCCCTCGATCGTGGTGACGTTGCTGCCGGCGACGGCGCTCAGGGGCGTCGAGCAGGAGCGCACCGGGCTGCCGTCGACATGCATGGTGCAGGCGCCGCATTGCGCCTTGCCGCAGCCGAATTTCGAGCCGGTCAGCCCGATCTCGTCGCGCACCGCCCAGAGCAGCGGCATGTCCGGATCGGCATCCAGGGTGACGGGATTGCCGTTGAGAGTGAATTGTACAGCCATGGAATCCTCCACTGGGGCGATGTGGAAAGAGAAAAGGACAATGCCGGCCAACGGGAGAGGCCGCGATGCGAGCGTTGTGTGCTATGATTGCGGGGCGAATATCGTCCCCTGTTTATGCGAGCAAGTATACCCGATCGGAGCGAAGGCAAGACCGCGTAAATCGCCGCTCTTTGTGACGGCAGACAAACAATCGCCGGTCGCATGAACGCTCATCGATGCATATCCTGTCCGCATCGGCGAAATCTTACAGAGCCCCGCATGCGATCAGCAATAAGGCACTTTCAATGACCGCTAGCCACCTGCCAGTAACCAATGCCATTCCCGTTGCGGCCACCGAAGCCGTCACCGAACCGGGCGCCTATGCCGGCTGCGCGGTCAGCAAGGAGACCGAGGAGCTGGTCCGCGAACTGATGGTGCGATTCGGCGACAAATGGAGCCTGCGCGTCATGGACGAGCTGTACGAGCGCGGCGCCATGCGTTTTTCCCGGCTGCGCGCGCAACTGGAAGGTGTCAGCCAGAAGATGCTGACCCAGACCCTGCGCCAGCTCGAGCGCGACGGCGTCATCGTGCGGCAGGTCTATGCCGAAGTGCCGCCGCGCGTCGATTACGCGCTGACCAAGGCCGGCATGGAACTGACCGAGGCGCTGTGCGGCGTCTGGGAATGGGCGATGCAATATGGCGAAACGGTCGCCGCCGCCCGCGCCGCCTTCGATGCGCAGCAACCCCGGAAATCGGATCCCGGCTCTCGCGCCATGCACAATGGCGCTCGCCCGGGATGACAGAAAAGGTGCAAGAAAAAACCCGCCGGTCGCCCGGCGGGTTTTTGATCGGAACGGCTGACGGGCCGCGTCAGTCCTTGGCGCGCTCGATATACGTGCCGCCTTCCTGGATATTGATGACGATGCGCACGCCGGCAGAGATATGCGGCGGCACCATGACGCGCTGGCCGTTCGAGACGATCGCCGGCTTGTAGGACGAGGAAGCCGTCTGGCCTTTCACGGTCGGCTCGGTCTCGGTGATCTCCAGCGTCACCGTCTGCGGCAGTTCGACCGAGACCGGGCGGCCTTCATAGAGGCTGATCTCGACATGCATGCCGTCCTGCAGCCAGACGGCCTGGTCGCCGACCACGTCGAGCGGCACCTGGATCTGCTCGTAATTCTCGATGTCCATGAAGGTGGCGTGCTCGCCCTCGGTGAACAGGTACTGGAACTCGCGGGTGTCGATGAAGACGCGCTCGACCGCCTCGGTGGTGCGGTAGCGTTCGGTGGTCTTCAGGCCGGTGGCGAGGTCGCGCAGGTCGAGCTGGGTGACCGGCGTGCCCTTGCCAGGCTGGATATTCTGCGCCGTGATCACGGCGTAGAGTTTGTTGTTGATCTCGACCACGTTGCCCTTGCGCAACTGGTTGGCATTGACCTTGGCCATGGAACATCTCTCCGGAAACGGCGAGCGGGCCCGCCCTATGGCAAAGGTAGGACCCGCTTGCGAAAAAGGCGGGCGGAAACTATCAGGTCGCATAATGCTTCTCAACCCGGGGTCTGAGCCAAATATGCAGCCGCGAAACACCCCCTGGTGGCGTCCCGACCTCTATGCCCGGCGACGGCCCAACCTTCTGGTCCGCCAGACCGTCCTGCAGGCGATTCGCAGCCATTTCTGCGGCCTCGGCTTCGTCGAGGTGGAAACGCCGGCGCTGCAGGTTTCGCCCGGCCTGGAGCCGCATCTGAAGGCCTTCGCCACTCTGCTGGAGCGGCCGGACGGCTCGACGCGGCCGCTTTATCTGCATACCTCGCCCGAATTCGCCATGAAGAAGCTGCTGGCGGCGGGGGAGGAGCGGCTGTTCCAGCTCGCCCCGGTCTTCCGCAACGGCGAGCGCGCGGCCCTGCATTATCCGGCCTTTCTGATGCTGGAATGGTACCGCGCCGGCGCCGATTACCGCGTGCTGATGCAGGATTGCGAAAAGCTGCTGCGCGCCATCGCGGCGGCGAGCGGGCAGACGCAATTGCGCTGGCAGGGCCAGGCCGCCGACATCGCCGGGCCGTGGCAATATCTCACCGTGCATGAGGCCTTCGCCCGGTTTGCACGGCTCGATCTGGCGGCCTGCATCGGGCCCGATCCGCACCGGCCCGACCTGCCCGCCATGCAGGCGGCCTGCCGCGGCATCGGCATCCGCGTCGATGCCGGCGATTCCTGGGACGATCTGTATTTCCGCGTCGCCCTGGAGAAGGTCGAGCCCAATCTGGGCCGCGATGCGCCCTGCATCCTGCACGACTATCCGATCCACATGGCGGCGCTGAGCCGGCCCAAAGCCGGCGCGCCGCATCTGGCCGAGCGCTTCGAGCTTTATGCCTGCGGCGTCGAGCTTGCCAACGCCTTTTCCGAACTGACCGACGCCGCCGAACAGCGCCGCCGTTTCGAGGCCGATATGGCGCTGAAGAAACAGCTCTACGGCTACGACTATCCCATTGACGAAGAATTCATATCTGCCCTGCACCATGGTCTGCCGGACTGCGCCGGCATCGCCCTGGGCGTCGACCGTCTGGTGATGCTGCTGACCGGCGCCAGCCGGATCGAGGAGGTGCTGTGGCTGCCCGTCGCCGATTGACCAGGCGTCGATTAACCGGCCAGGGAGTGATTGGCCAGGGAGTGACCGGCCAGGGCGCGACCGGCCGCCGTTTGGCCGCGCTCGTCGCGCTGCTGCTGGCCTTCGCCGCCTGCGCCCCGCGTCCGGCGCCGCGGCCGGCCGTCGTTCCGGTGCCGCAGCCCTATCCGGGCATGAAGCTGTGGCCCAACCGCGATCCGATCCAGTCCGCCTGCCTCAACGATCTGGCCGCCACCGGCGCGCAATTCGCGCTGATCGCCCAGGCCGAACCGGGCAAGGGCGGCTGCACGCTGCAGAACGGGGTGAAGCTGACCCGCACCCATGTGGCGCTCAGCCGCCCGGTCGAGCTGAGCTGCCCGATGGCGCTGCGGCTGCTGCAGTTCGAGGGCGGCGTCCTGCTGCCCGAGGCGCGGCGGGTCTTCGGCCAGGACATCGCCCAGCTCAATCATGCCGGCGGTTTCACCTGCCGGCGCATGGTCGGCGGCGGCGGCCGGCTGAGCGAACATGCCCAGGGCCGCGCCATCGACGTCTGGGGCTTCACGCTCGCGGACGGCACCCGCGTCTCGGTGAAGGAGCAGTTCCGCAGCAGTAGCCCGGAAGGCCAGTATCTGCGCGGGGTCAGCAAGCAGGCCTGCCGCTTTTTCTCGGTGGCGCTCAGCCCCAATGCCAATGCCGACCACAGGGACCATCTCCACTGGGATATCGGCCCCTGGAAGCTCTGCGGGGGATAGCGGCCCAGCTCGCCCTGCCGGGCAAGTTTTATTAATGTTCTTATTCGTTGATTTTTTGTTCGCACGATCTAGACTCATGGCCAGAGGACTCGGCCATGCATATCGATCTCGCCACCCCCGCCGCCCGCAACCCCGCCGCCCACGCCGCTGCCCATGACAGGGCAGGCTGGGAGGCCTCGCCGCTCGGCTGGCTCTATCTCGATCTGAACAGCTATTTCGCCAGCGTCGAGCAGCAGCTCCAGCCGCGCCTGCGCGGCCGGCCGGTCGCGGTCGTGCCGGTGATGACCGACACGACCTGTGCCATCGCCGCCTCCTACGAGGCCAAGGCCTTCGGCATCAAGACCGGCACGCCGATCTGGGAGGCCAAGCAGAAATGCCCCGGTATTCTACTGGTGCCGGCGCGCCATGACATCTATGTCGAATTCCATCACAGGATCCTGGACGAGGTCGATCGCCATATCCCGGTCGAGAAGGTCTGGTCGATCGACGAGATGGCCTGCCGCCTGATGGGGCCGCAGCGGCTCGAGGCCGAGGCGGTCGCGCTGGCGCGGCGCATCAAGCGGGGGCTGGCGGAGAATCTCGGCGAATACATCCGCTGCTCGATCGGCATCGCGCCGAACGCCTATCTCGCCAAGGTCGCCAGCGACATGCAGAAGCCGGACGGCCTTGTCGTCCTCAGGCCCGAGGAGCTGCAGGACAGGCTGTTCCGATTGCACTTGCGCGATCTGCCCGGCATCGGCGCCAATATGGAACGGCGCCTCAATCAGGCCGGCATCGCCAGCGTCGAGGCCTTGTGGCATCTGCCGGCGCATGAGGCGCGGCGCATCTGGGGCGGCGTCGGCGGCGAGGATTTCCTCGCGCGCCTGCATGGCAGGCAGTTGCAGGATGTCGCGCAGGGCCGTCACAGCATCAGCCACAGCCATGTGCTGCCGCCGGACTTGCGCAGCTTCGCGTCCGCCGAACTCGTCGTGCGGCGGCTCGCGGCCAAGGCCGGCAGCCGCGTGCGCCGGCTCGGCTATTTCGCGCGGCAGCTCGATGTCAGCGTGCGCTTCGAGGATGGCGGCCGCCATTCTCAAAACGCACGCTGGGCCGACAGTTTCCGCCTGACCGAGACGCAGGACAATTTCGTCATCCTCGACGCGGTCGGCCGGCTCTGGCGCCGGCTGCGGCAGCAGGAGGATACGCAGCGTCGGCTCAAGAAGGTGGGGATCGCGCTGCACGATCTGGCGCCGGCGAACGAAACGACGCTGGATCTGTTCGGCGGCGGCTCGGGCTTCGAGCGCGATGTCGCCGCCGCCGAGACGCGCGCTAGGCTGTCTGCCGTGCTCGACGGGCTGAACCGGAAATTCGGCCGCGATGCCGTTGCGCTCGGCCAGTTGCCGGAGCAGCGCCCCGGGCAGCTGGAAGGCGGCTTCATGGGTGCCAAGATCGCCTTCAACCGCATCCCCGAACGCGCCGAGTTCAAGGAATAGCGGCGATACCACGCGCGGAGGGGATGGCGGGAAGAAGCGGCGGAAAGTCAAAGGCTTGCCACGGAAGTCGATCCCTTGGGCCAGGCGCGGGTGGGATTTAACTGCGATTGGCATCCAAGGGGGCCGGATTGGCTCCAATCGGCTCCCGGATGACGCCGAATCGGCTGCAATCGGCCGCCGACGGGGCCGGATCGGCGCCGAATCGGTCTTGACGTGGCGGCGGCCGCGCCGTATGACCCTCGCGTCGTGGTGATTTGGGCCGACCGGCTTGCGGACCACGTAAAACAAACCGCTAAAAGGTCGGGTGGATTGAAACCCCGGCCCTGCGGCGCGGGGTTTTTCGTTTGTTGCCCCGTTCCGCCGGCCGGCGAGAGGACGAGACGATGAGCAACAAGGCGAAGACAGATCCGCGCCGCTGGCGCCCGGCCACCCAGCTCGTGCGCGGCGGCACGCTGCGCAGCCAGTTCGGCGAAACCTCGGAAGCGATCTTCATGAATTCGGGTTTCTGCTACGACAGCGCGGAAGCCGCCGAGGCGCGTTTCAAGAACGAGATCCCGGGCTTCGTCTACAGCCGGTACGAAAATCCCACCGTGCAGGTCTTCGAGGACCGCATGGCGCTGCTCGAAGGCGCCGAAGCGGCGCGCGCCACGGCCAGCGGCATGGCGGCGATCAACGCCGCGCTGACCTGCCAGCTCCGGGCCGGCGATGAAGTCGTCTCTTCGCGCGCGGTGTTCGGCTCGATTGCCTATATCGTCAACGACCTGCTGCCGCGCTTCGGGGTCAAGAGCACCATGGTCGACGGCACCGACCTGGCGCAGTGGGAAGCGGCGGTCACGCCGCGCACCAAGCTGGTCTTCTTCGAGACGCCGGCCAATCCGACGCTCGAACTGATCGACATCGCCGCCGTGGCCGAGATTGCGCACAAGCATGGCGCGCGCGTGGTGATCGACAATGTCTTCGCCACGCCGATGCTGCAAAAGCCGCTGCAGCTCGGCGCCGACATCGTCGTCTATTCGGCGACCAAGCATATCGACGGGCAGGGCCGCTGCCTCGGCGGCGTCGTGCTCGGCCCGAAAAGCTTCATTGCCGACGAGCTGGGGCCGTATCTGCGCCATACCGGCCCGTCGATCAGCCCGTTCAATGCCTGGGTGCTGCTCAAGGGCCTGGAGACGCTGGAACTGCGCGTCGCGCGCCATGTCGAGAATGCGGCCAAGGTCGCCGATGCCCTGGCGGCGCATAAAAACGTAGGCAGGGTGCTCTATCCCGGCCGCAGCGACCATCCGCAGCATGCTCTGGCCAGGCGCCAGATGGCCGGCGGCGGCAACATGATCGCCTTCAGCCCCAAGGGCGGCAAGGCGGGCGCCTTCCGCTTCCTCAACGCGCTGACACTGATCGATATTTCCAACAATCTGGGCGATGCCAAGAGCCTGATCACCCATCCGGCGACGACCACGCACCAGAGGTTGAGTGCCGAGGAGCGCAGCCGGCTGGGCATCGGCGACGACCTGCTGCGGCTCTCGGTCGGCCTGGAAGATCCCGCCGATCTGATCGCCGATCTCACCCAGGCCCTTGAAAAAGCAGGCTGATATCTGTTGCCGGAATGCCACAGTGCGGCTTTTTTGCAGTAAGCCGGGCAGAAGTGTTTCCTGGTGCGGACCGGCCGCTGCTATATTGCCCCGGGGTTGAGGTGCAAAGTGGCCGCATTCGCGGCGTGCTGAATTTCTTGAGGAGATTCTCGATGAAGGTTCGTCTCGCTTTGCTGACCGGAGCTGCCCTGCTGGGTCTGGCCTCGGCTCCGGCCATGGCGCAAAGCTCTGGCCCCTATCTCGGTATCGGGGGTGGCGCCACGTGGATCGGCGATGCCGATGTCACCAACAACGCACCCAATACCAGCCTGGAATTCGATACCGGCTGGGCCGCCCTGCTCAAGGGCGGCTATGCGCTGGGCAACGGTCTGCGCCCGGAACTCGAACTCGGCTTCCGCAACTGGGGTGCCGATAGCGCCGATGGCGGCGTCGGCGCCGATGGCAAGCTGCACCAATATTCGCTGTTCGCCAACCTGCTGTACGACTTTCTGCCGGACAGCAACTGGAGCCCCTATATCGGCGCCGGTCTCGGCGGCGTGCAGTATTCCGCCCGCGGCCTGAGTGCCGGTACGGCGACCAGCCACGACAAGGACATGACCTGGGCCGCCCAGGGCATCGCCGGCCTGTGGTATGCAATCGATCCGAACTGGCTGGTCAGCGCCGATTACCGCTTCCAGTACACGGGCGATACCAGCCTCGGCACCAACACCGCCGCGGTGATCGAGCCGGACAACATGACCCATACCGTCATGCTGGGCCTGACCTACCGCTTCGGCGCCCCGGCTCCGAAGCCGCAGCCGGCCGTCGCCGCGCCGCCGCCGCCGCCGCCCCCGCCGCCGGCTCCTGCCGCTGCGCCGGCTCCGGCGCCGAAGCTGCCGGAGACCTACATCGTGTTCTTCGCCTGGGACCGTGCGGATATCAGCCCGGTGGCTGCCCAGGTGCTTGACCGCGCCATCGCCGACTTCCGCTCGACCGGCATGACCAACATCGTGGTCGACGGCCACGCCGACCGTTCGGGTCCGGAAGCCTATAACCAGAAGCTGTCGCAGCGCCGCGCCGACGCCGTCGCCGCCTACCTGCGCAGCAAGGGCATCGGCCAGAACCAGATCAAGACCGAGGCCTTCGGCGAGACCCGCCCGCGCGTACCGACCGCGGACGGCGTGCGCAACGAAGAGAACCGCCGCGCCGAACTGTATCTGCGCAAGTAATCCGGCGCGATTTGCAATCCGGCGGCCGCCCCCGCATGCGGGGGCGGCCGTTGTTTTGCCAAGCCGGTGGGCGGGCCGGCCTGAAACCGCGCCCAAGCTGAGGTTGAGCCGTCTGCTGGACATTCGGCCATCCGCCTCTAATATTTAGTGGTAGTGACGGCCGCATTACGGACGAAGAATGTATCAGCAGACCACCCGCGGCATACAAATCACAGTGCAGCCCATCTTCCTGGACGAGCAGTCTTCGCCCGACGAGGGCTATTACGTCTGGGCCTATAACGTGAAGATCGAGAATGGCGGCACGCAGACCGTGCAGTTGCGCAGCCGCTACTGGCGCATTACCGACGCGCGCGGCCGCATTGACGAGGTGCGCGGGCCCGGCGTGGTCGGCGAGCAGCCCATCCTGGAGCCCGGGGAGAGCTTCGAATATACCAGCGGCACGCCGCTGCCGACGCCCTCGGGTTTCATGGTCGGCACGTATCAGATGGTGGCCGAGGACGGCGAGGAATTCGACGTCGCCATTCCGGCCTTTTCGCTCGACAGCCCGCATGAACGGCGGCGGGTGAACTGAAAGGATCGCCCGTCAGCCCGATCAGCCAGGATGGATGGCAGCCAAAGATGAGTGGCGGGCGGCGGCGGGCTGCCCTATCTGGCTGCCGGACAGTGATGACACAAGGATTTTTCGACGTGAGCAGCAGAGCAGCCAGCGGAAGCGTGCAGAACTTCGCCAAGCCGACCGACAAGGTTCAAATCGAGCGCCCGAGCCGCGAACAGGCGGAGGAGGCGGTGCGCACGCTGATCCGCTGGGCCGGCGATGATCCCGGCCGCGAGGGGCTGATCGGCACGCCCGACCGGGTGGTGCGCTCCTACGAGGAATTCTTCGCCGGCTATCACGACGATCCGGAACAGATTCTCGCGCGCACTTTCGAGGAAACCGACGGCTACGACGAGATGATCGTGCTGCGCGACATCCGCCTGGAAAGCCATTGCGAGCACCACATGGTGCCGATCATCGGCCAGGCGCATGTCGCCTATCTGCCCGGCCATCGCGTTGTCGGCATCTCCAAGCTCGCCCGCATCGTCGAGGTCTATGCCAAGCGGCTGCAGATCCAGGAGAAGCTGACCGCGCAGATCGCCAATACGATCCAGACGGTGCTGCAGCCCCGCGGCGTCGCCGTGGTGATCGAGGCGGCGCATCAATGCATGACCACGCGCGGCGTGCGCAAGCCGGGCGTGACCATGGTGACCAGCCGCATGCTCGGCGCCTTCCGCGACGATCCGCGCACCCGGCAGGAGTTTCTGACCATGATTGGCAGCCCGAACAGCCGCGGTATCGATTGACGCAGCGCCAGCCGGACCGTAAACCGCAGCGATGAGCAACGCACATCCTCCTGCCAGTGCCGCGGCGCTGGACTGGGTCGGCAAGCTGGTCGGCTTCGATACCACCAGCCGCGACAGCAATCTGGCGCTGATCGACGCCATCGCCGATCACCTGGCGCAGCATGGCGTCGAAAGCCGGAAGATCTTCGATGCGACCGGCAGGAAGGCCAATCTCTACGCCACCATCGGGCCCAGCGATAAGCCCGGCGTCGTGCTGTCCGGCCATACCGACGTGGTCCCGGTCGACGGCCAGGCCTGGTCGAGCGATCCGTTCAAGCTGACCGAGCGCGACGGCAGGTTGTTCGGCCGCGGCACGGCGGACATGAAGAGCTTTATCGCGCTGTGCATCGCCCTGCTGCCCGAGATGCTACGCCAGCCGCTCAGCATTCCGCTGCATTTCGCCTTCTCCTACGACGAGGAGGTCGGCTGCCTCGGCGTGCATGGCATCGTCGATTTCATCCGCCACAGCGGCATCACGCCGAAGCTGGCCATCATCGGCGAGCCAACGGAGATGCAGGTGGTGACCGCGCATAAAAGCGTCTGCGCCTGCAGCACCACGGTGCACGGACTGGAGGCGCATTCCTCGGCGACGCATCAGGGCGTCAACGCGATACAGGTCGCGGCCGAGCTGATCGCCGAGATGAACCGCCTGCAGCGCGAATACCAGAAGCCGGAACATTGCGATCCGCGCTTCACCCCGCCCTATACGACGATCACGGTCGGCGAAATCCATGGCGGCACGGCGCGCAACATCCTGGCCAAGGAATGCCGCGTCGAATGGGATGTGCGTAGCGTGCGGCCCGAGCACGACATGGCGGTGATCGACGCGGTCGAGCGTTATGCCGCCGAGCGGCTGCAGCCGGAGATGCGCCGCATCCATCCCGGCGCGGCGATCGCGACCAGGCTGCTCGCCCGCGTGCCGGGCTTTCTGCCGGTGGGGACGAATCCGGCGGAGACGCTGGCGCTGAAGCTGGCCGGCCAGAACCAGACCCATGCGGTGGCCTACGGGACCGAGGCCGGCATTTTCCACGAGGCCGGCATTCCGGCCGTGGTCTGCGGCCCCGGCAATATCCGCGAGGCGCACAAGCCCGACGAGTATATCGAGAAATCGCAGCTCGGCGCCGGCACGGCTTTCCTGGGGCGGCTGATCGCCTTCTGCCGCGATGGCGGAAATCTTTCCTTTCTGGACGGCTGAGCGAACGCGTTAACCACGGCGCATCACTTTGATTGCACCCCTCCGGTGGCTGAAATATCCTGCCGGCGTAAACACCGGAGTCGGGTTGCGTAGACAGGTGATGTATGGGTGATTGGCTCTATGTCCTGGGTGGGGCTCTCGTCCTGTTGTGGCTGGGCGCGTGGCTGCTCCTGCATCTCGGCAATTTCGAGCAGCGCATCAGCCAGATGCGTATCACCCTGGAAACGCGCATGGGCGGCATCGAGAAGCAGTTTGCCGCCTACAACAAATTCTTCGCCGACAACGAACGCGCCGCGCAGCTTACCTATGGCGAGCTGAACGACATCAAGGACCAGATCACGCAGCTGCAGCAGCAGCTGGAGGAAACCAAGCGCGCCATCAATGTGCTTGAGGTGGCCGTCAGCGATCTCAAGCTGCGCACCAATCCGCGCAACCTGCGGATCGTCTGACGGTCCGATTTACAGGTCCGGCCAGAGCCGGCGCAGATCGGCAACGATCTCTTCCACCATCGCCGCCAGCAGCCGCTCGCCTTTCTCGGCGCTCGCCGCGGTCGCATCGCCGGTGGCGCCGCTGCGGTTGAGCACCGCGCCCGGGCGTTCTTCCGGCGTCAGCCGCAACGGCCGGCGAAGCTGCGCCAGCGCCGGCTGCTCGTCGATCTGCGCCATCGCGGTCTCGGCCAGACGGTCGAGCCGCACCAGGCCGGGTGCGATAGCCAGCAGCAGCGATGTTTCTCGCTCATCGGCATGTCCGGCATCTTTCGTCGTCCACTGGTCGTCGCAAGAGGCGCCTAGCCGGGGCAGATCGGCGATCACCACGCATGTGCCGTGGCGCTGCAGGATTTCATGCGCGGCAAGACGCAGCGGCGGCTCGGTCGAGACGCCGTTGTTGAGAAACACGATCCGCTCGGCGCCGTGCCGCAGATAGCCCTCGGTCAGCTCGACGATCATCGCCTGGAATGTCGCCGCCTCGATATGCTGGCTGCCGGGATAGTCCATGAAGGCCGGATAGAATCCCTGTCCGACGGTTGGCGCTGCCAGCACCGGAATCGTCGCGATCAGGCGTTCGGCCACGGCTTCGACCACCAGGCGATCCGTCCCGAGCGGAAGGTGCGGGCCATGCGCTTTCGCCGCCGCGCCGATCGGCAGCAGGATCGGCAGCCCGTCGCCGATCAGATCGGCGGCCTCGATCCAAGTCAGGTCGGCGAGACGCAATCCGGTGCGGGGACGCGCGGGTGTTGTCATGGCAAAACCTCGCTGTGCTGAACCCTTCTCGGGCGGTCACAGGCTTGTGTTTGATGTCACGCGGCTGTGAGTCCGTATCGAATCAGAAACAGCCTAGCATCCTTTGCATCCGCAGGGGACTTTCCTTGCGGGCGATGTCAAACCCACAGGGAGATACTCCATGACTCGTACCACCACCTTGGCCGTGGCTGCCGCCGCTGCGGCGCTGTTCGCCACCGGCACGATCGCGCTGGTGTCGTCGCCGGCCGAAGCCGCCGTCAAGTGCATCGGCGCCAATGCCTGCAAGGGCGAGAGCGCCTGCCAGACGGCCAACAGCGCGTGCAAGGGTCTGAATGCCTGCAAGGGGCAGGGCTTCACCGAACTCCCCGACGCGGCGGCCTGCCAGGCGGCCGGCGGCAAGGTCGGCTGATCGCGGTTATGTGATCGTTTGGCCGGGAGCGGTCCGATTGATCGCTTCCGGCCGTGACCGGCCGGACCGAACCAGCATGCCCGAACGCCATCGTCCGCAGGAACCTCGCCGCGATCTGCCCCGGCTCGGCTTCGGCCTCGGGCTGCGGCCGGAATACTATCCCGACATTCTGGACGGCGATCCGCCGGTCGACTGGTTCGAAGCGATCAGCGAGAATTACATGGTCGATGGCGGCCCGCCGCTGCGCAAGCTCGATCAGGTCGCCGAGCGCTGGCCGGTGGTGCTGCATGGCGTGTCGCTGTCGATCGGCGGCAGCGATCCGCTCGATTTCGAGTACCTCGCCCGCCTCAAGGCCCTGGCGCGGCGCGCCAAGCCGGCCTGGGTTTCCGATCATCTCTGCTGGTCGCGTCATAACGGCACCCATCTGCACGACCTGCTGCCGATTCCATTCAACGACGAGACCTTGCGCCATGTTGCGTCGCGCGTGCGGCAGGTGCAGGATTTCCTCGGCCGGCGCATCCTGCTCGAAAATGTCTCGTCCTATATCGAATGGCGCAGCTCGACGATGGCGGAATGGAAATTCCTCGCCCGGCTCAGCGAGGAAGCCGATTGCCTGCTGCTGCTCGACGTCAACAACGTCTATGTCAGCGCGCGCAATCACGGTTTCGCCGCGGAGGATTTCCTGAACGGCCTGCCCGTCGGCCGCGTCGCGCAGATGCATCTCGCCGGCCATAGCGACACCGGCGCCTTCATCATCGATACGCATGACGCGCCGATCACCGATCCCGTCTTCGCGCTCTATCGGAAAGCGGTGCAGCGTTTCGGGCCGGTGCCGTCCATGATCGAACGCGACGACAATTTCCCGCCGTTCGCGGAATTGCTGGACGAATTGGCGCGGGTGCGGCGCGAGGCCGCTGCGGCGCTGGCGGTGCCGGCATGACCATGCTGTCCGCGCTTCAGGCGGAATTCTCGGCCTTCCTGCTGCAGGGGGCCGATGACCGGCTGCTGGCCGCGAGGGTACGCCAGCCGGCGCAGGGCGAAACGGCCGAGCGGCTCGCCGTCTACGGCAACGCCTATCGCGAGAGGCTGCGCGAAACCCTGGCGCGGGATTATCCAAGCCTGCTGCGGCTGATCGGTCAAACGCGGTTTGCGGCGCTTGCCTACGATTACATCGCGGCCCGGCCTTCGAAGCATCCCAATATCCGCTGGTTCGGTGCGAGGCTTGCGGCCTTCATGGCCGAGCAGCCGCGCTGGCGCGACGACGTGACGGCATGGGACATGGCGGTGTTCGAGTGGAGCATCGGCCTGGCCTTCGATGCGGCCGAGGCGGAAACGCTGCAGGTTGCGGATCTGGCCGCGATCCCGGCGCAGGATTGGGCGGCGCTTCGCTTCCGGCTGCATCCGGGCCTGCAACTGCTTCAGCTTTCCCATGCCGTGCCGGACTGGTGGCTGGCGGCGCAGGAGACGGACGAGGCAATCGAGCCGCCGCCGCCGCGTCCGCTCGCACCGGATGAACGGCATTGGGCGATCTGGCGTGCCGCCGATGGCGTCCGCTTCCGTCCGCTGGAGGCGGATGAGGCCGGCGCGATTTTCGCCCTGCGCGATGGCGGCGATTTCGGCGCGCTTTGCGCCTTGCTGGCCGAACGGCATGGCCCGGAGCAGGCGGCCATACCTGCCGCCGGCCTGTTGCGGCTCTGGGTCGAGACCGGTTGGATCGCCGGCTTGGCGTGATCAATCGCCGGCCGCGCCTCGCGTGATGGCGCGCCGCAGGGCCGCCCGCGGCGCCGTTTCGTCGAAGACGACCTTGCCGCCGTCCAGCGTCACGCCGAGGTCCTTCCACAGGGCATCGAGATCGAGCGGCCCCGCTTCGCTGACATAGCGATCCTCCAGGCGGGCCATCGTGCCGGTCCCGGTCGCCGCATCGCAGGCCGCCAGCACGCGCCGGCGCGGCCAGCGCACCGTGGTATCGCCGCCGGCCTTGAGGATGGCGCGGAAGCAGGTTTCCAGCGACGCCTCTCCGTCGGAGTGTTCGCGGATATCGAGGTCGGCCAGCAGCATGAACAACGCGCCGCCCCAATAGATGCCGCGGCTGGATACGGCGTTGAGGCTTTCGCTGGTCAGGGCCGGCAGGCCGTGCCGCATCTGGCTGGCGAATTCCTGCCAGAGCTGCGCCGGCGTATGCCAGCCGGCGCGCTCGCGGATGATCGGTTCGGCATAGGTCGCCATGCCCTCCATCAGCCAGCTGGCGCGGCCGGTTACGAAAGGCGCGCCGAGATGCACCATCTCGTGAACCAGCATCCAGTCCTCGTGGAGTTCGGCCTTGCTGACCAGTTCGCCCAGCCGCAGCAGGATGGTGCCGCCGCCGCCGCCGCGGACGCGCCCGAAGATCACGCCGCTATGGCCGGCGACCGGCACCGCGACCAGAAGCGTGCGTTGCAGGGGAAAGCCGCCAAAATACTGCGAGACGGCCGTGGCGCTGTCGGTGATCCAGCGCTCCAGGACCGGGCCGGGCAATACCAGCCGCCCGGGAAAGGTGATCAGCTCGATGGCCGCATCGCCGATGCTCAGCAAGCGGCGATCGAACTGTCCGAAGACGGCATAGCCGCCGAAGCGCAGATCCTCGCCGCGCAGGCGCCGGACGCCGTCCTCTTCGGGCGGGCAGAGGGCAAAGCCCAGCCCGGGATCGGCAGTGACGCGCAGGGCGATCTCGGCATCCGGAATCTGCGGGTCGGCCAGCCAGATCGACAGCGGCGAAATGACGGCGGCGCCGACGCGCTGCGCGATATCCGGCGAGTTGGCCAGCGCCGCCAGATCCCCCAGCCGGAAGCGGTAGCGCAGGCTCAGGCCATCGTCGCCTTCCTCATAGTCGGCGAGCGCCGCGATCTCGCCGCCGCCGCCCGGCCGGTCGAATTCGACCCGCGGGCCTGCGTTGCAGGTTACGCTGACGTTCAGCACCAGTGCGGCACGGTCCTGCAGATGGATGTCGTAGCTGCAGCGGCGCGGCATGGATGCCGCGGCAGACTGCTGCGCCTCTGCCATGCCGCACCAGATCGAAATGGCCATGGCCGCCAGGGCAGCGGCGGCCATGGCACAGAGGTAGGGGTGGCAGGGCTTCTTCCCGGGCTGCTTCCCAGGCTGCTTCTCGGGCTGCATCCGGCCAGTCTAGCGTTCGGGCGGCATGGACGCTGTCACACTGGCGTGACCGGCTTTTGCACAAAAACCCGCGCGCATAACTTATCCGGGTATCGCTCCGGTCGCTTGCCCTGAGGCGGTGGAGCGCCTATCTGTGGGGCCCGCCAGACCGGCCGTCCAGCCCGAGAGTTCCGCCTTGCCCCGCCGCCCGCCCTCCAACCGCCCGCCCTCCAACCGTCCGCCGTCCAGCCGTCCCCCTTCCGACCGTTCGCCGCCGCGCCGCCCGGCGCGGCGGAATGCTCCGGGCCAAGCTTCGGGGGCCATGTCCGGCCGCAAGCCGGCCGATCTCCAGGGTCGCCGCAAGCAAGCCGCGGGAGAGGACGAGGAACGCGCCGCTTCGCGCAAGCAGGGCGGCGGCAAGCGTGCCGGCGGGTTTCGCCCCCGGCCGGCGGAGCGCCAGCGCAAGCGCAAGCGGGCGCCGTCGCTGCGGTCGGGCAGCAGCCGGAAGGTGATCGACGGCGCCGTGGCTTTGCTGGATGCGATCGCCGCTGCCGGAGAGCCGGCCGATCGGGTGCGGCATGCCTGGATGCGCCAGCATCATTGCCGTTTCGAGCCCGAGGAGCGGTCGGCGCTGATCCATTTGAGCGAGGAGGTGCTGCGCCAGCGCGGCCGCCTCGACTGGTGGATCGCCCGCGACAAGACGATGTCTGCCGCCGACAATCGTCTGCGGTTGGCCGCCTATCGCATTCTCGCCATGGGTGCCAAGACCAATGGCCTGCAGTTCCTGTTCGAGGCCGGCCCGGCCGAAGCCGCCGCATTTCTCCAGCGCCTGGAAGGCCATACGCTCGAGCATCCCGACATGCCATTGGCGGCGCGCTGCAATATTCCGGAGTGGATCCTGCCGCATCTCAAGGCGCGCTTCGGTGCGGATCTCGAGATCGAGCTGGCCGCCATGCTGCGGCCGGCGCCGCTGGACGTGCGGATCAACCCGCTCAAGACCAGCCGCGACGCCGCTGCGGCCGCCCTGGCGGCGGAAGGCCTGCGCAGCCAGCCGACGCCGTTTTCGCCGCTGGGCTTGCGGCTGTCGCCGCAGGCCTATGTCAATAACGGCCAGGCCTATGCCGAGGGCCTGATCGAGCCGCAGGATGAAGGCTCGCAACTGGCGGCGCAGCTGGCCGATGCGGCCGGCGTGAAGATGACCGTCGATTTCTGCGCCGGCGCCGGCGGCAAGACGCTGGTGTTGGCGGCGGCGATGAGGAATGCCGGGCGGCTGATCGCGCTGGATATCAGCGCCGGCCGGCTGAGCCAGGCCAAGCTGCGGCTGCGCCGCGCCGGGGCGCACAATGCCGAGACGCGGGAAATGGATGCGAAATGGCTGAAACGCCATGCCGGCCAGGCCGATCGCGTGCTGGTCGATGCGCCTTGCACCGGCACCGGCACCTGGCGACGCAAGCCGGACGCCAGATGGCGGCTGCAGCCGCAGGATCTGGCCGAACTGCGGCAACGGCAGGTGGAGATTCTCGATCGCGCGGCCAGGCTGGTGAAAGCCGGCGGACGGCTGATCTACGCCACATGTTCGGTTCTGCGCGAGGAGAACGAGGATCAGGTCGCGGCATTCCTGCAGCGCCATCCCGATTTCGAAATCATGCCGGTGGGAGTAGTCTGGCCGCGCGCGATCGGCGGCGCCTGCCCGGTGGCGGGGCCGTATCTGACGCTATCGCCCGCCCGCCACGGCACCGACGGCTTCTTCGCCGCCATTCTGCGCCGTCGCGGCTGATTCCGATCCTGCGCCCGCAGGGCTGAGCCACTTCTCGAGGAAGCCGTCCAGCCAGGCGGCGATGCCGGCATCGTAACGCTCATAGGCCTCGCGCATGGTTTCGCGCGCCTGAGCGCCGGGCAGGCCGAGCCGGTGGCCGGCCATCCTGCTCCAGCGCTGCATCATCGCGCCGGTGACTTCGGGGTGGAACTGCACGCCGAAGGTCTTTTCGCCGATGCGCATGGCCTGATTGGAGAACCAGCCGGTCGAGGCAAGCCGCACCGCGCCGCGCGGCAAGTCGAATCCTTCGCCATGCCATTGGAAGATGTTCAGCACCGCGGGGAAATAGTCGCGCCCGGCGGGCAGGGCCTTCACCGGGTAGTAGCCGATCTCATGCCAGCCCTCGGGATGCGGGCTGACTTTGGCGCCGCCGGCCCGCGCCAGCAGCTGGGCGCCGAGGCAGACGCCGAGATAGGGCTTGCCGCTGGCCACCACGCGCGGAATGAAATCGATCTCCTTGCGCAGGAAGTCGAGATGGTCGTCATTGGCCGACATCGGCCCGCCGAAAATCACGCAGCCGGCATGGTCGGCCATGCTGGCCGGCAATTCCTGGCCCAGGCAGGGACGGCGGATGTCGAGCCGGAAGCCCCGGGCGCGCAACTGCTCGCCGATGCGGCCGGGATCGGAACTTTCCTGGTGGACGATCATCAGGATGGCGGGCTGGGACGGGTTCTGTCCCTGGCCGTGCTCCTGCAACGGTGCCTGATACATGTCTGGTCAGAGGCTCCTTCGCCGCATCACTATGCCGCGCTTTGCCGCCTCTGACCAGATGGGAATGACCTTATTGTGACGCCGCGCCTGCAGGCCGGCGGCGGTTACTGGGCGGTAATGCCGCCGTCGATGACGAACTCCGCCCCGGTGACGAATTTCGATTCGTCGGAGGCGAGATAGAGGATGCAGTTGGCGACGTCGTTCGGCTCGCCGAGCCGGCCGAGCGGCACCTGCGCCTCCAGCTTCTGCCGCACCATCGCCGGATCGCCGCCGCCATAGATCATCGACTGCACCATCGGCGTGTCGATGAAGGTGGGATGCACGGAGTTGCAGCGGATGTCGTATTTGCGCCTAGCGCAATGCAGCGCCGTGGTCTTGGCCAGCATGCGGGCGGCGGCCTTCGAGGTGTTGTAGGCCGACATGTTGTGGCCGGCGATGATGCCGGAAACCGACGAGATGATGACGATCGAGCCGGGCGCATGGGGGCGCATGCGCGCCAGGCCGTGCTTGATGCCGAGGAAGGGGCCGTGCAGGTTCACGTTGTGCACGAAATGCCATTCCTCGACGCTGATATCCTCGACGCTCTTCAGCACGCCGACGCCGGCCGAATGCACCATGACGTTCAACTTGCCGAAAGCGGCGTCGACGACGTCGAGCGCGGCGATCCATTGCCGCTCGTCGGTCACGTCCAGATCGACGGCGATGGCGTTCTTGCCGATCTGCTCGGCCACCGCGCGCGCGCCCTCCAGATTGCGGTCGGCAATCGCGACCCTGGCGCCTTCCTTGGCCATCAGGATGGCGGTGGCCTTGCCCAGGCCCGAAGCTCCGCCGGTGATCAGGGCGACTTTGTTGGCGACGCGGTCCATATGCTCCTCCCGTTTGCGACGAGGATAGCCAGGATCGGCCGGCGCGGGCAATTGTGCCCCAGCGTCAATCAGTCGATCTGCTCGATCTTCGCCGCCAGTCCGGCGGCGGCCAGCACCTTTAGCAGTTCTTCCAGATGCGCCCGGTCGCGCGCCTCGACGACGAATTCGATCTCGGCCGCCTTGGCGGAGGCGAGCGTAAACAGCCGGCGATGCACCACTTCGACGATATTGATCCCGGCCTCGCCGATCACGGCGGATGCGCGCGACAGCCGTCCCGGCGCATCGTCGGTCATCACGATCACCCGCGCCAGGCGGCCATCGCGGACCAGGCCGCGCATCAGCACGCTGGCGAGCAGGCGGGTGTCGATATTGCCGCCGGACAGCACGATGCCGACATGGCGGCCCCTGAACGGTTCCGGATTGGCCATCAGCGCCGCCAGGCCCGCCGCGCCGGCGCCTTCGCAGACGGTCTTTTCGATCTCGACCAGGGCGACGATGGCGCGTTCGATATCGGCTTCGCGCGCGATCAGCACATCCTCGACCAGATGGCGCGCGATCCGCAGGGGCGTGCGGCCGATATCGCGCACGGAAATGCCCTCGGCGATCGACACGCCGCCGACCCTGACCGGCTGGCCGCGCAGTTCCTGATGCATCGCCGAATAGAGTTCGCTTTCGACGCCGAAGAGGCGCAGCGCAGGCTTGAGCGCCTTGACCGCCGTCGCCATGCCGGCGATCAGCCCGCCGCCGCCGACCGGCACCAGCAGATCCTGCAATTGCGGCACCTGCGCCAGCATTTCCAGCGCCAGGGTGCCCTGTCCGGCGATCACCGCCGGATCGTCGTAGGGATGGATGAAAATGAGCGTTTCGTCGCGCTCCAGCCCGTGCGCGGTGGCGGCGGATTCCGCCAGCGTCTCGCCGTCCAGCACGACGCGGGCGCCGAAGGCGCGCACATGCCGCACTTTGACGAAGGGCGTGTTCTTCGGCATCACGATCGTCGCCGGAATGCCGAGCCGGCCGGCATGGTAGGCCACGCCCTGGGCATGGTTGCCGGCGGACATGGCGATGACGCCGCGCCGCCGCTCGTCCGCGCTCAGTTGCAGCAGCTTGTTGAGCGCGCCGCGCTCCTTGAAGCTGGCGGTGAATTGGTGGTTTTCGAATTTCAGCCAGACCTGGGCGCCGGTAAGCTCGGACAGCGTGCGGGAATGCAGGCAGGGCGTCTCGGCGATGGCGCCCCGCAGCCGTCCGGCCGCGGCTTCGATATCCGCAAGGGCGAGCGCCGGGGCTGCATCAGGCATCGATTTTCTCCCTGCGGGACAAGAGGATAGCAACCGGTACGGCGGCCCTGCCGCCAAGTCAACAGCCGGCCAGAAAGCGGGCCTTGGCGGCGCCGCGGCTTCGCACTAGGGTTAACGCAATGGACTCGATACCAGCCGCATCATCCCAGGCCGCAGCACCTCTGGCCGCACCGATGGCTCAGCCGATGTTTCAGGCCGAATTGCGGCCGCATCGCGCACTGTCGCCGCGCGGCTTCATCTACCTGATGCTCGTCGTCTGCGGCGTGAATTTCACCGCCGGCATCGCCTTCTGGATCGCCGGGGCCTGGCCGATCTTCGGCTTCTGCGGCCTCGACGTGCTGCTGCTCTGGATCGCCTTCAAGCTGAGCTACCGGCAGGGCCTGGCGCGCGAATATATCCTGCTCGACCGCGAGGCGCTGACCGTGCGCCGCTGCGATCCGAAGGGCCGCGAGCAGGTCTGGCGGCTGCAGCCCTACTGGCTGCGGGTGGAATGCGCCGATGAGGACGAGCGCGCCGCGCTCAGGCTATGGAGCCATGGCCGGGCGCTGGCGCTGGGCGATTTCCTCAGCCCGCAGGAACGCCGCACGCTCGCCGGCGCCCTGCGCGACGCATTGTGGCACTGGCGCCAGCCGGAGGCTGCCGGCCTGCGGCCGCTTGGGACGGTCTGACCAACTCTTCAACGCCGCAAGGTTGTCGGCCGGCGCGCAACCGCGCGCCGGGCCTTCGGCAGCCGTCAGCCGCTGAGGCCCAGCACGTCGGCCATGCGATAGATGCCCGGCGGTTTGCTCTTGGCCCAGATGGCGGCGCGCACGGCGCCGCGCGCGAACAGGCTGCGGTCGGTCGCCTTGTGGCTGATCTCGACGCGCTCGCCATCGGCGGCGAAGATCACGCTGTGCTCGCCCACCACGTTGCCGCCGCGCAGCGCCGCAAAGCCGATGCTGCCGCGCTTGCGCGCGCCGGTGATGCCGTCGCGCCCGCGATCGGCGACCTTCTCCAGCGTCACGCCGCGTCCGGCGGCGGCGGCCTCGCCCAGCAGGATCGCCGTGCCGGAGGGCGCATCCACCTTCATGCGGTGATGCATCTCGAGGATTTCGATATCCCAGTTCTCGTCCAGGGCCGCCGCCATCTGCCGCACCAGGCCGGCGACGAGATGCACGCCGAGGCTCATGTTGTAGCCCTGCACGATGGCGCAATGATGCGCGGCCTTTTTCAGCGCCTCGAAATGCTCGCTCTCCAGCCCGGTCGTGCCGACCACATAGGCGGCCTTCGACTGCGCCGCCAGGGCGGCATGCTGCGGCAGGGCGGCCGGAACGGTGAAGTCGATCACGGCATCGGCGGCGGTGAAGAGCTGCGCCGTATCCTCGACGATCTTCACGCCGGTCGCGCCGATGCCGGCGAGCAGGCCGGGATCCTGGCCGATCTGCGGCGAGCCGGGGCGTTCGCTGCCGGCCACCAGCGCGGCATTGGCGGTATTGGCGACTTCGCGCACCAGCGCCTGGCCCATGCGGCCGGTGATGCCGATAATGCCGATGCGGACTGCGGTCATGGCTTATCCCTTTCTTTTTGGCGCGGCACTGTAGCAGCGCCGTGCAGAGGCGTCATCCCAAGGACGTCATCCCAGGCACGTCATCGCGCATGTCATCCGGGCGGCGCATCCGGCTTTGCCGCCGGATCGGCCGACGCGGCCAGGGAGGCGAAATAGGTGCGCAGGATTTCTGCGTCCTCTTCTTCCGATCGCGGCGGCAGGTCGATGATGCTGCGATAGCGGCTCGGGCGCGGCACCCAGGGCGGAAAACCGTCGTCGGGCGAGCGATGCGCCGGGGGCGACGCCTCTGGTGATGTCTCCGGTGGCGGCGCCGCGCCATTTCGGACCGTTTCGTCCCGCTGCGCCCCATTCCCTCCCGTCCCGTTTCGAACCATTCGGCGCCGTTTCGTCCCGTTCGGCGCCAGGCGGCGCGGCTGCCGGCGGCGGAGCCGGTTCCGGCTCCGGCTCTGGCGCGGGGGCGGGCTTGGATTCGGGCTTGGGCGCGGGCCCTGGTTTGGGCTCTGGCGCGGGCCCTGGCGCGGGCCCTGGCGCGGGCTCTGCGGCAACCGGGCCGGGTTCGGGCGGCAGCGTTCCGGGCGGCAGCGTTTCCGGCAGCGGCGTCTCGGCCGTCATCGGAGGCTGCGCCGCAAGCTGCGCCGCGCGCGCAAGGCGGTGACGATGCCCTGGCGCGCCGACTGCAATGCCTCGGCTTCGGCGGCGCGCTTCGAGCGCCGCGGCCTGGCCTGATAGCGCGCGAGTTTTTCCGCCGGCGGCTCGGCCTCCTGCAGTGCTGAGCCAGCAAGGTGAGCGTGGCGGCATCGGCCTGCAGGCCCTGCGGCGCTTCGAGGCGCCGCAGCGCCGCTTCGGCCGCCGCCGGCTTGAGCTGCAGCGCGGCGAAACCCTGCCGTTCGTCGATGCTGCGCCTGATCCAGAAGCGGAAGCGCTGGCTGCGTCGCCAATGCTTCCACAGCCTCTCCTCGTCGATGCCGACCGCCGCCGCGGCGGTCCATCGCCGTCACGGCGTCACAGGCCTGACCGGGCAGCCATGGGTTTGAGCCGGCCATCTTTTCCAAATTGCCAAAGACCCGCGGGCCGCGCCGACGGGTGCCTCACTCCGCCCGGCCGGCGAGCATCTCCTTCACCTTGGCGAAGAAGCCGGAGCTTTCCGGGCTGGATTCCTCGTTTTCGATCTGGGCGAATTCCTCCAGCAGCTCGCGCTGGCGCTTGTTCAGCTTGACCGGCGTTTCCACCATCACCTGGATGTAGAGATCGCCGAAGCCGGCGCCGAAGCCCGATTGCTGCAGCGAGGGCATGCCCTTGCCGCGCAGGCGGAACTGCTTGCCGGTCTGGGTGCCTTCCGGAATGGTGACCCGCGCCTTGCTGCCGTCGAGCGTCGGCACATCGACGGCGCCGCCGAGCGCCGCCGTGGTCATCGAGATCGGGACCCGGCAATGCAGATGCTGGCCCTCGCGGCGGTACAGCCGGTGCGGCTTGACCGAGAGGAAGACATACAGATCGCCCGGCGGGCCGCCGCGGATGCCGGCCTCGCCTTCGCCGGCCAGCCGGATGCGGTTGCCCTCGTCGACGCCGGGCGGGATGTCGACCGACAGGGTTTTCTCCCTGTGCACGCGGCCGGCGCCGCCGCAGACCTTGCAGGGCCGTTCGATCACCCGGCCGACGCCGCCGCAGGTCGGGCAGGCGCGCTCGATGGTGAAGAAGCCCTGCTGCGCGCGCACCTTGCCGTGGCCCTTGCAGGTCGGGCAGGGGATCGGCTGGGCGCCGCCCTCGGCGCCGGAGCCGTCGCAGGCCTCGCAGGCAACCGACGTCGGCACGCGGATCTTCGCCGCCTTGCCGCGATAGCAGTCTTCCAGGGTGATTTCGAGATTGTAGCGCAGGTCGGAGCCGCGATTGGCATTGCCGCGTCCGCCGCGCCCGCCGCCGACGAATTCGCCAAACAGGTCGTCGAAGATGTCGGAGAAGGAGGTGAAGTCGAAGCCGGCGCCGCCCGGACCGCCGCGGCCCATGCCGCCCTCGAAGGCGGCGTGGCCGTATTGATCGTAGGCCGCGCGCTTCTGCTCATCCTTGAGGACGTCGTAGGCTTCGTTGATTTCCTTGAACTTCTGCTCGGCGGTCTTGTCATCCGGATTGCGGTCCGGATGATACTGCATCGCCAGTTTGCGATAGGCTTTCTTCAATTCCTCGGTGCTGGCGCCGCGCGCCACACCCAGAATCTCGTAATAATCCCGTTTCGTAGCCATCCGCAAACTTCCTGCTCCGAAGCGAAACCGGGCGCCGTTTCACGGCGCCCGGTCCGCATCGCATTCGAGCGGCTTACTTCTTCTTCTTGTCGTCCTTCACTTCCTCGAATTCGGCATCGACGACGCTGTCGTCCTTGGCCTCATTCGCGGAGGTCCCGGCTGCGCCGCCGGCCTCGCCGGCCTGCTCGCCCTGGGTCTTGTACAGCGCCTCGCCCAGCTTCATGGAAACCTGGGCCAGCGCCTGCATCTTCGCCCGGATCGCTTCGGCGTCGCCGCCTTCGACGGTCTTCTTCAGCTCGGCCACCGCCGCCTCGATCTCGGTCTTGTCGCCGGCGGCGACCTTGTCGCCCAGCTCGGACAGGGTCTTCTCGGTCGAGTGGATCAGCGCCTCGGCCTGGTTCTTGGCCTCGACGCCCTCACGCCGCTTCTTGTCCTCGGCGGCATGCTCCTCGGCTTCCTTCACCATCCGCTTGATGTCGTCTTCCGACAGGCCGCCGGACGCCTGGATGCGGATTTGCTGTTCCTTGCCGGTGCCCTTGTCCTTCGCCGAGACATGCACGATGCCGTTGGCGTCGATGTCGAAGGTCACCTCGATCTGCGGCACGCCGCGCGGCGCCGGCGGAATGCCGACCAGGTCGAACTGGCCGAGCAGCTTGTTGTCGGCCGCCATTTCGCGTTCGCCCTGGAAGACCCGGATCGTCACGGCGTTCTGGTTGTCCTCCGCCGTGGAGAAGACCTGGCTCTTCTTGGTCGGGATCGTGGTGTTGCGCTCGATCAGCTTGGTGAAGACGCCGCCCAGGGTCTCGATGCCGAGGCTGAGCGGGGTGACGTCGAGCAGCAGCACGTCCTTGACGTCGCCCTGCAGCACGCCGGCCTGGATCGCCGCGCCGATCGCCACCACCTCGTCGGGGTTGACGCCCTTATGCGGCTCGCGGCCGAACAGGGTCTTGACGACCTCGATCACCTTCGGCATGCGGGTCATGCCGCCGACCAGCACCACCTCGTCGACATCGCCGGCCGACAGATCGGCATCCTTGAGCGCCTTCTTGCAGGGCTCGATGGTGCGCTGGATCAAATCGTCCACCAGCGCCTCGAGCTTGGCGCGGGTCAGCTTCATCACCAGATGCTTCGGACCCGAGGCGTCGGCGGTGATGAAGGGCAGGTTGATCTCGGTCTGGGTCGAGGACGACAGCTCGATCTTCGCCTTTTCGGCGGCTTCCTTCAGGCGCTGCAGCGCCAGACGGTCGTTGCGCAGGTCGATGCCCTGCTCCTTCTTGAACTCGGTGGCCAGGTAATCGACGATGCGCAGGTCGAAATCCTCGCCGCCCAGGAAGGTGTCGCCGTTGGTCGAGCGCACCTCGAAGACGCCGTCGCCGATCTCCAGGATCGAGATGTCGAAGGTGCCGCCGCCCAGGTCGTAGACGGCGATCTTCTTGCCGTCGCCCTGCTTGTCCAGACCGTAGGCGAGCGCCGCCGCGGTGGGCTCGTTGATGATGCGCAGTACCTCGAGGCCGGCGATGCGGCCGGCATCCTTGGTGGCCTGGCGCTGGGCGTCGTTGAAGTAGGCGGGGACAGTGATCACCGCCTGCGTGACCTTCTCGCCGAGATAGCTTTCGGCGGTCTCCTTCATCTTCTGCAGGATGAAGGCGGAGATCTGGCTCGGGCTGTATTTCTTGTCCTGCACCTCGACCCAGGCATCGCCATTGTCGCCCTTGACGGTCTTGTAGGGCACCATCTCGGCGAAGCGGCGCGCGGCATCGTCGCCGAACTGGCGGCCGATCAGGCGCTTGACGGCAAACAGGGTATTCTCGGGGTTGGTCACCGCCTGGCGCTTGGCCGGCTGGCCGACCAGACGCTCGCCATCCTTGGTGAAGGCCACCATCGACGGCGTGGTGCGCGCACCCTCGGCATTCTCGATCACCTTCGGGTTCTTGCCATCCATGATGGCGACGCAGGAATTGGTCGTCCCGAGGTCGATACCGATGACTTTGGCCATAATCCACTCTCCTCTTCGCGGCGGCCCGGGGCGGCCTTCGAAACAGCACCGCGGCAGGCCCCATCCTTCTGACTGTTGCCGGCTATGTAAGTGGGCATCCTGCATCCCGCAACGGGTGTGGCAAAAAAATGTCCTGTTGACCGCGGAATCTTCCGGACGCCCCGGTCCGCCATCCGGACCGGCCGGAATGGTTAATTTTTTCGCCCCGGCCCGGAATTCCGGACGGTTTTGCAAAAACCGCGGATGGCCCGGATTTCGGATCGGCCTTCTACGAGGCCGATCACAGGCGCCGACCGGGCTGGGCGGCTATTTCAAGCAGCGTGGCATGAAGCGGGTCTTCGTCGTCGGGCTGGCGACCGATTTCTGCGTCGCCTGGACCGCGATGGATGCGCGCAAGGAAGGCTTCGAGACCTATGTGATCGAGGATGCCTGCCGCGGCATCGATACGCAGGGCTCGCTGGCCAAGGCCTGGGCGGCGATGCAGGCCGCCGGCGTGCAGCGCATCCAGTCGGCCGACCTCGCCACGGCCGGACGGGCGGGGCTTTAGCGGGCGGGGCCTTAGCGGGCGAGGCTTTACAGCGCGGCGGAATGAGCCAGATTGGCGCCATGTCCGCCCTGCCTTCTGTTGACGGCTTCCGCTTCTATCCCGGGCTGCTCGATGCCGCGCACCAGCGGGCGATGCTGGCGGCCGTGCAGGCCGTCTGGCAGGCGGCGCCGCCGTATCGTCCCCGCATGCCGAAAAGCGGCCAGCCGATGAGCGTGATGATGAGCAATGCCGGCCGCTTCGGCTGGTATACCGACAAGGACGGCGGCTACCGCTATATCGAGCGGCATCCGCAAACCGGCCGTCCCTGGCCGGCGATCCCGGCCGAGATTCTGGCAGTCTGGGATATGGTGGCGCAGTGTCCGCAGGTGCCGCAATGCTGCCTGATCAACCTCTACCGCGACGGCGCCAGGATGGGGCTGCACCAGGACCGCGACGAGGAGGATTTCGCCGCCCCGGTGGTGTCGATCTCGCTCGGCGACGAGGCCATGTTCCGGCTCGGCGGCACCACGCGCAAAGGCGGAACGCGCGCCATGAAGCTGCGCTCCGGCGATGTCGTGGTGCTGGGCGGGGCGGCGCGGCTCGCCTTTCACGGCATCGACCGGGTGCTGGCGGGCAGCAGCCGGCTGGTCCCGGGCGGCGGGCGGATCAACCTGACTTTGCGCCGGGTGACCAAGGCGGAGTGAGGCGGCAGGGTGAGGAAGGCGGGGTGAGGCGGCAGGGTGAGGCCGGCTCCGCCGGCCTGCGATTTCCGCTTGCTTAGTTTTAAAATATAACTGTAATCTCTCATAACAATTACAGGACGGAGGGCAGGCCACCGCAAGTCATGGCCGGGGATACCGATCAATCCGGGGGAGGTTCTCATCATGACAAGATCGAAGACGTGGTTTGGTGCTTTGCTGGCGGCGACGCTGGCGCTTCATTCCTTCCAGGCCGCCGCGCAGGACAACCGCGGCAAGCCTGACCTGGTGGTGCTGCTGGCGATCGACCAGTTCGGATCGCTGCTGTTCGACAAATGGCGGCCGACCTTCCAGCGCGGCCTGAAGCGGATCGCCGATGGCGGCGTGGTCTATGCCAACGCCTACCAGTCGCACGGCATCACCGAGACCTGCGCCGGGCATTCGACCCTGCTGACCGGCAAGCATCCGAGCGGGACCGGCATCGTCGCCAACGAATGGTACAATCCGGCGACCGGCAAGCAGGTCTACTGCGTCGAGGATGCCGCCTATACGGTCGCGCTGAATCCGAAACACCGCAAGGTCGGGCCGGCCCTGCTGGCGACCTCGACCTTCGGCGACTGGCTCAAGGAGCAGAGCCCGCAAAGCCGCGTCGTCGTCGTCTCCGGCAAGGACCGCTCCGCGATCACCATGGGCGGCCACAAGGCGGATGGCGTGTTCTGGTATGTCGACGGCTTCGGCTTCACCACTTTCGTCGCCGCGGCGGAGGATGCGGAAGCGAAGCTCCGGCCGCTCGCCAAGCTGAATGCGCGCATCGCCGCCGAGGCCGGCCATGCGCCGCCCTGGACCTATGCGAACGAGGCCTGCCGCGCGCTGGAAGGCGAAATCACGCTCGGCAAGCTGACCTGGAAAACCAAGCTGCCGCCCGAGCGGCCGTCGGAAGACGGCAAGCCGTCGGGGAAAGTGCGGCCGCTGCATATCATGGATCCGCTGACGCTGGAGGCGGCGCGCGAGCTGGTCGCCTATCACAAGCTGGGCAAGCGCGGGCAGACCGACCTGCTGGCGGTCAGCCTGTCGGCGACCGACTATATCGGCCATGGCTACGGCACCCAGGGTCCGGAGATGTGCGACCAGATGTATCGCCTCGATGCGCAGATCGGCGAGTTCCTCGACTTCCTGGACGGCTACGGCGCCCGCGTCATGCTGGTGCTGACGGGAGATCACGGCGGTTCCGACTTCGCCGAGCGTCTGGCGCAGCAGGGCGACGCCTCCGCCAGGCGGATCAGCGCGGCCAAGCTGCTGGCCGATGCGAATGCGCAGGTGAAGGCCAAGCTCGGCCTGGCGGCCGATCCGCTGGTCTCGCCGGATGCCGTGCAGTATTACGCGGTCGACGCCGATGGCCATGGCCTGGCCGGGCCGCAGCGCGCGGCGGTGGTCAAGGCCGCGATCGAATTCTTCAACGCGCATCCCGATGTCGAGCGGGCCTTCGCATTGGACGACCTGCTCGCGCACAAGGTCACCGCCAGCGCGCCGTCCGATTATTCGCTGGAGGACCGCTTCGCCCAGAGCGCGATGGCGGGCCGTTCCGGCGACGTCATCGTGGCGCTGAAGTCCGGCGTATCGGCCGCCCGCGCGCTGCCGACCCGGTTCATGATGGGCCATGCCGGGCCCTATCACCACGACACGGCCGTGCCGATCGTGTTCTGGTGGGCGGGCGCGAAGCCGGCCACGCGCATCCTGCCGGTGGATACGACCAGCATCGCGCCGACGCTGGCGGCGCTGGCCGGCATCAAGGCGCCGGCCGATCTCGACGGCGGCTGCATCGATATCGGCTACGGCATCGGCTGTCGCTAGACCGGCTGCCGGTAACGGGGGTTTTTGCTGCGGTGAAGAAACGTCACCCCGGGTCAGGCCCGGGGTGACGATCCGCTATTCGTCAGTATTCGTCCCAGCTCACGCCTTGGTATTCACCGTCTGGCCCGGCTGCGCCTGGGGCTCCGGTCCGCCCTTGGAGACGCCGACCATCGCCGCCCGCAGCAGCCGGCCATGCTGGACGTAACCGGCGGTGACGACCTGCAGCACTGTGCCGGCTGGAACGCTCGGATCCTCGATCTCGAACATCGCCTGATGCAGGTTGGGGTCGAATTTCTGACCCTTCGGATCGATCCGGCTGATGCCGTAACGCTCGAAGACGCTCAACAGCTCGCGCTCGGTGGCCTCGATGCCCAGCAGCAGGTTGCGCATCGGCTCGCTGGCCTCGGTTTCCGCGCCGGCGGCATCGCCGGGCGCCGCGCTGTCCAGCGCGCGCCGCAGATTGTCGGCCACGCTGAGGATGTCCTTGGCGAACTTGCCGGCGGCGAATTTGACGGCATCCTCCTTTTCCCGCTCCAGCCGGCGGCGCAGGTTTTCGCCATCGGCGCGCGCGCGCAGCACCTGATCCTTCAGGTCGGCGATTTCCTTCTGCGCCTTGGCCAGTTCCTCGGCGCTGACGGTCGCCTGCGGTTCCGCCTGATTTTCCGCGTCCTGCGGCGCTCCGTCCTGAGCGTTTTCGAAGGTCGGATTATTCTGATCGTCGATCTGGGTCATCACTTTTCCTCGCAGTGGCCCGTCATATACGGATCGATTGCCCGAATTGAAAGGGGTGAGGCGACAAACGGCGCGGATTCCCCCGGATTCGCGCGGGGGGTCAGCCGATCATCCGCCCGACGACCTGGGCGGTGAAATCGACCATCGGGACGACGCGGGCGTAATTCATCCGGGTGGGGCCGATCACGCCGATGGCGCCGACGATGCGCTGCTGCTGGTTCTGCAGCGGCGCCACGATCAGCGAACAGCCGGCGCGGCGGAACAGCATGTTCTCCGAGCCGATGAAAATCCGCACCCCCTCGCTGCCCTGGGTGAGGTCGATCAGGCGCAGCATCTCCTCGGTGTTCTCCAGCTCTTCCATGAGGCTGCGGATGCGCTCCAGATCGGCGATGGCGGCGACGTCGTCCAGCAGATTGGCGCTGCCGCGCACGATCAGGGTGCCGCGTTCCGGCTCGCCGCCCCAGACCGCCAGACCGGCTTCGACCACGCGGGCGGCGAGCTGATCGAGCTCGGCCCGGCGCGCTTCCAGTTCCTGCAGGATTTCGTTGCGCGCATCATGCATGGTGCGGCCTTTCAGCCGCTGCGACAGAAACTGGCCGGCCTCGGCCAGGGCCGAGGGCGTCATTTCCATGGGCAGTTCGACCATGCGGTTTTCCACCTGGCCGGACTCGGTGACCATGACCACCAGCGCCTTGCCGGGGCTGAGCGGGACGAATTCGACATGGCGCAGCGGCGCGTCGATCTTCGGCGCCACCACCAGCCCGGCATGGCCGGAAAGGCCGGAAAGCGCGGTGGTGGCCTCGGTCAGCACCTCCTGGAAACCCCGGCCGGAAGCGGCGCAGCGGCTTTCGATCGAGCTGCGCTCGTCCTGGGTCAGATCGCCCACCTGCAGGAGCCCGTCGACGAACAGCCGCAGGCCGCTTTCGGTCGGCAACCGGCCGGCCGAAGTATGGGGGGCGAACAGCAGGCCGGCTTCCTCCAGATCGGCCATGGTGTTGCGGATGCTGGCGGGCGACAGCTTGTGCTCCAGCTTTTTGGACAAAAAGCGCGAGCCCACCGGTTCGCCGGTGGCCATATACGTCTCGACGACCAGCCGCAGAATCTCGCGGCTGCGCTGGCTCATTTCCTGAATCATATGAGAAATTAAGGATGCGTCCGAGCGCACGTCAATATCGGTCCCAAAAACGGGCGCGGCCTTGACTACTAGAATATCGTATCAGCTTTGTTCGCGCCTTGAGCGGATTATCTGCTTGGCCGGGGACGCGCCAGCAAGAGGAATCCTAAGGTGCCGCCGACATTGCAACGCCGCCACCAGCGCCGAATCCGGCGGCGATATCTGACAGCCGGGCTGATCGGGCTGGCTCTGTATCTTGCCGGCTGCGCCAGCAACGAAACGCCGGTGGCGCTGAATACCGCCGGCGGCGATGCCTGGACTTTGGACAAGCCGGTCACCGCGCAGGTCTCCGGCGATGCCTGCGACAGCGTCCTGTTCACCTCGCCGGTCGCGGCCGTGATCGCGCGGCCTGCCCATGGGCAGGCTTCGGCGCGCCTGCCGCTGGTTCCCGGCGAGAACCTGGTCGAGGCCGAATGCCGCAAGGACGGCGCGCGCCGGGGCGCTGTGGCGCAACAGCATTGGTTCGCTCGCATCGCCAATCTGCCCAAGGCCTGGATCCGCGTCGTACCCGAGAAGGACGGCGTGGCCCTCGATGCCGGCGCCAGCGAACCGGCGCCGCGGCATCCGGCACCTTTCATCCGGTATGAATGGAGCGCGCGGCCCGGCAATCCCGCGCCGCTTGCCGGCCTGCCGGCGAACGGCAAGCGGATCATGCTGTCTTTGCCGGCCGCTGCCGGCAAAGACGTCGACGGCGAATATCGCGTGCTGCTGCGCGTCACCGACGCCGCCGGGCGCAGCGACGAGAGCACGGCGATGTTCTGCGCCGCCAACGGCAGGATCGAGCCGGTCGATCTCGCCCGCGGCCATCCCGCCTGGGTGGATCGGGCCGTCGTCTATGGCGTGCTGCCATTCCTGTTCGGCGCGGGGCGGTTCCCCGATGTCACGGCGCGGCTCGACGAGCTGGCCGCGCTTGGCGTCACCGCCTTGTGGCTCTCTCCGATCACGGCGACGACGGAGGACGATTTCGGCTATGGCTCGACCGATTACTTCCGGCTGCGCGCGGATTTCGGCAGCGCCGCCGAGCTGCGCGATCTGATCGGTGCCGCGCATGCGCGCAAGATGCGGGTGATCATGGATGTTCCGCCCAACCACGTTTCCTCGGAGCATCCCTATTTCAAGGATGCGGAAGCCGGCGGGACGGCGTCGCCCTATTACGCCTTCTTCGATCGCGACGCCTCGGGCCGGGCCAGCCACTATTTCACCTGGACCAACCTGATCAACCTGAACTACGACAATCCGGAAGTGCAGCAATGGGTCATCGCCGCCTTCGCGCACTGGTTGCGCGCATTCGATGTCGACGGCTTCCGTGTCGATGCGGCTTGGGGGCCGCGCCAGCGGGCGCCGGAATTCTGGTCGCGCTGGCGCAGGGAATTGAAGCGCATCAAGCCGGATCTGCTGCTGCTGGCCGAGGCCTCGGCGCGCGATCCGTATTATTTCAGGAACGGCTTCGATGCCGCCTATGACTGGACCGGGGAGCTGGGGCATTGGGCCTGGCGCCCGGCCTTCGACGACGAGGCGCATACGGCGCGGCTGCTGCGCGCGGCTATTGCCGCCTCGCAGGAAGCGCCGGATGCGCTGGTCTTCCGCTTTCTCAACAACAATGACACGGGCCAGCGCTTCATCACCCGCTACGGCTTGCCGCGTACCCGCCTGGCTTCGGCCATGTTGCTGACCCTGCCCGGCCTGCCACAGATCCATACGGGCGAGGAGATCGGCGCCGCTTTCCGCCCCTATGAGGAAGGCCCGCCGCTCACCTGGGGCGATCCCTACGATCTGCGGCCCTGGTACACCCGGCTGATCGCGCTGCGCGCCGGCCATGCGGCGTTGCGCTCGAACGGTGTCCGTTTTCTGGCTCTGGAGCCATTCGATCAACTCCTCGCCTATGTCAGGCCGGGCCGTGCCGCGAAAGACGGCGTGCTCGTCCTGCTCAATTGGAGCGCCAGGCCGCTGAAGCTGGACCTGCCGCTTGCGGTGCTCGGGGATATGGAAGTCCGCGGCGGAATGGTGGATCTGATCGGCGGACAGCATGTCCGGGCCGATGCCGTGCATGAAACGCTGCCGGTTTCGCTGCCGGCCCATGGCGTGCGGTTTCTCTCGGTCCCGTAGGATTGCGAATTTTTCCCAATACGGCTCCGCAGCTTTTCCCCATCCTCGCCGCGAACGGGAGGATGGCTATGCAGTTGACCGAAGAGCAGAAGCAGATCCGCGATGTCGCGCGGCGGTTCGCGCGCGAGCGTCTGGCGCCTTTCGCCAGGCGGCGCGAACAGCAGCATGGCGGTGCGGCGAGGGAATTGCTGGCCGAGCTGGGCCGGATCGGCCTGATGGGCGTGCTGATCGATCCCGAATATGGCGGCGCCGGTGCCGGCTATGTCGCGCTGTCGCAGGTGCTGATGGAGATCGGCGCCGGCGATGGCGGCTGTTCGACCATGCTCAGCGTGCATAACAGCCTGGTCACCATGGGTATCCAGAAATTTGGCTCGGAAGAGCAGAAGCGGGCCCATCTGCCGGCCATGGCGCGCGGCGAGATGCTCGGCGCCTTCTGCCTGACCGAGCCCGATGCCGGCTCCGATGCCGCGGCGATCCGCACGTCGGCGCGGCGCAAGGGCAACCGTTTCGTCCTGAACGGCTCGAAGCAGTTCATCACGTCCGGCAAAAGCGCCGATGTTGCGCTGATCTTTGCCGTCACCGACCCCAAGGCCGGCAAGAAGGGCCTGTCCGCTTTTCTGGTGCCGACGAACGCGCCGGGCTATCGGGCGGCGCGCATTGAGGAGACGATGGGGCAGCAGGCCTTCGATCATTGCCATGTCGTTCTGGACGACTGCGCGGTGGAACCCGGCCAGATGCTGGGCGAGGAGGGCGCGGGCCTCAACATCGCCCTGTCGAATCTGGAAGGCGGCCGCATCGGCGTCGGCGCCCAGGCGATCGGCATGGCGCGCGCCGCCTACGAGATCGCGCTGCGCTATGCGAAGGAGCGCAGGAGTTTCGGCAAGCCGATCATCGAGCATCAGGCGGTGGGCTTCCGGCTGGCCGATATGGCGACCCGGCTGCAGGCGGCGGAACTGATGGTCTGGCATGCCGCAAGCCTGCGCGATGCCGGCGTGCCATGCCTCAAGGAGGCGTCGATGGCGAAGCTGTTCGCCACCGAGGTGGCCGAGCGCGTCGCGCATGATGCGATCCAGACGCTCGGCGGCTATGGGTATCTGCGCGAGTATGAGGTCGAGCGCATCTACCGGGATGTGCGGGTCTGCGAGATCTATGAAGGCACGTCGGATATCCAGCGCCTGGTGATCAGCCGGCAGTTGATGGCGGCGGAATGACCGGCGCTGCCTGCACCGGCATTGCCTGTACCGCGACTTCGTGATGCTCGACCGTCGTGTTGTAGCGCACCAGCACCGCCGCCGCGGCATCCTCCACGTTGGCGCGGCAGATATCCTCGCCGGCGAAGGCCTTGATGGCATCCAGCGACTCCCAGAAGGTGACGGCCGTGATCGCCGTCTCGCGCTGTCCGATGCTTTCCAGCAGATAGCAGCCGCGAAAGCCATCCAGGGTTTGCAGGTGCGGTTGAACCGATGTGGTGAAATGGCGGCGATAGGCGGCGACCTTGTCGGGTGTCGTCCAGCCTTGCCAGATGCGGGCGATCATGGTGTCTCCTTCGGAAGCGGATGATATATAGTCCTGCCGATCGCCGCGTTTTTGTATTGGCAAAAAGTGGCGCCTTGCCGGGGCGGCGACGAATCGCCAATACGCCTGGGCAGTGTCTTGTTATCCAAATGCTGGTTTCAGGCTTGGGAGGTTGCGATGTATTTCGTTCTGGTGGCCAAGGACAAACCCACGGGTGATCTGCGCGCGAAGCGGCGCCTGGCGCATCTCGAGTTCATCGCGGACAAGCAGTCCGCGTTCAAGTTCGGCGGGCCTTTGCTGGACGAGGCCGGCAAGGTTGCCGGCAGCCTGATGATCCTCGAAATGGAGGACCGCGCCGCCCTGGACCGCTACATGGCGCAGGATCCTTATTTCAAGGATGGTGGAATCTTCGACTCCGTGGAGGTCTACCAGACGCGCTGGATCGTGCCCGAGGAAAACCCCGGCGCGCTGAAGGCGGAGATCGAACGGCAGAAGGCCGCCGACAGGCAGCGCGGCGGGCAATAGCCGTTCCGGCCGCCTCCGCCGCTGCCGAACCTCAGCCGACCAGGCCGATGCGGATGCGGCGGTTATGCCGCCCCTTGTTCTCGATCTTGAGAATCTTCACGTCGCGCATCTCGCCGGTGGCATCCAGATGGGTGCCGCCGCAGGCCTGCCGGTCGAGCCCGTCGATCTCGACGATGCGGATGCGGCCGTCCTCGGTCGGCGGCGGCGCCACCGAACGGCTGCGGATCAGGCCATGCACCTGCTTGGCCTCCTCATACGGGACATAGGCGCAGCGCACCGGCCGGTTCTGGCGGATCATGTCGTTGATCGGCTCCTCCAGGGCGCGCAGGCGGTCGTTGTCCGCCTCGGGGACGTCGAAATCCATCCGCGCCGTGCCGTCGTCGTTCATCTGCACGCCGGTGACCAGCGCGCCGTCGAAATCCTGGAACACGAAGGCATTCAGGATATGCGTGCCGGTATGCAGCTCGCGCATCATCTGGCGGAACGTCGGATTGACCACGGCTTCGACCGTGCCCTGCATCTCGACCGGCTCGGCCAGCAGATGCCACAGGGCACCGTCGGCATACTCGAATCCGACGACGCCGATATCGCCGCCCTGCCAGCGGATGGCGCCGCGATCGGGCAACTGGCCGCCGCCGCCGGGATAGAACGGCGTCTGCTGCAGCCGCACGCGGCCGGGACGGGCATCGACAACGCTGGTTTCGAGGGTGAGCGTCCTGGGATGGTCATGACAGAAGAGATGCACGATAGCCTCGCAGTCGGACTAGGAGAATCGGCGGCAATGGGTATCCGGCCGGAACGGTCCGGTATTGGATAAAATTTTCACCGCTCAGCAGGCCTGGGCGTATTGGCGCGGGGTGATGCCATAGGCCCGCTTGAAATGGCGGTTCATCGCGCTCTGATCGTAAAATCCGGTGGCGGCGGCGATCTCGGCCAGCGGTTCGCCGCTTTTCAGCCGCCGGCAGGCGGCGCCGAGCCGGATCTGCGTCAGATAGGCATGCGGGCCCATCCCGACATGGCGCTTGAACAGCGCGATGAGCTGCACCTTGCGCAGGCCGACCACCGCGCCGAGGTCATCGAGCGTCAGCGGCTCGTCGTAGCGGCTCTTCATCAGGTCGATGGCGCGCGCCAGCAGCGTATTGTCGTGCCGCTCGAACTCCGCCCGGCGTCTTGCGCTGCTGCCGTAGCGGCTGAACAGCGTGCCGAAGGAGGCGAGCAGCAATTCCTCTTCATGCAGGGCGTCGACGCTGTCCTGCAGGGCGCGATGCAGCGCCAGGAAACTGGCGCACAGGGCGCGGTCCCTGATCATGTTGTGGGTGAAGTACGGAATCTGCTGCAGGTCGAGGCCATCGGCGACGATGTCGAGCGCCGACTGGGTGAGATACATCGAGCGGTAGCACCAGCGCCGGCTCCAGCCCATCCAGCCGCAATGCGGCTCGGCCGGATTGAAGGCGAACACGCTGTCCGAGACGGCGCGGTGGATTTCGCCGCGGCTCTTGATCTCGGCGCCGCCCGTCTCGGTGACGGCGATGACGAGCGCATCGTGGCTGTGCAGCGCGAATTCCTGGGTGGTGAAATCGGCGCAGAGCAGGGTCAGGCCGGGAACCCGCCGGTCCCGCCAATACTGGGCCAGATTGTTCAGATCGCGCCGTGCCATGGGGCGGACTCTATGAAACTATTTGACTAAGTCAAATGAAACCGCTCTAGGTCAGACCGTGATCGGGCACAGGCCGCCATCGACCAGCAGATTCTGGCCGGTGATGAACCCGGCCTTGGCGCTGCACAGGAAGGCGCAGGCGGCGGCGAATTCCTCCGGTTTTCCGGCCCGGCCGGCCGGCACCTTCTCGATCAGGCGCCGGGCGGTGTCGCCAAGCTGCAGGATGCGTTCGGTGGCGATCGTTCCGGGCAGCAGGTTGTTGATCGACACGTTATGCGCCGCGACCTGCCGGGCGACGCCGGCGACGTAGCCCGTCAGCGCCAGCCGCGTTGCATTGGACAGGTCGAGCTGCTGCACCGGCATGCGCACCGTCATCGAGGTGATGTTGACGATGCGGCCGAACCGGCGCGCGATCATGCCGTCGATGCTGCCGCGGATCAGCTCGACGGCGGAGAGAAAATTGCCGTCGAGGGCGGCGGACCAGTCGGCGCTGGAGATCGTCCGGAAATCCTTGCTCGGCGGGCCGCCGGCATTGGTGACGAGAATGTCCGGCTCCGGGCAGGCGGCCAGCACGGCCTGCCGTCCCTCCGGGCTGCTCAGATCGGCGGCCACCGTCGCCGGCCGCTGGCCGCAGCGTTCGGCGATCGCCGCGGCGGCCTTTGCCAAAGCCTCGGCCCGCCTGGCCGCGAGGGTGACGAGCACGCCTTCCTGCGCCAGCGCCGCGGCGCAGGCGAAGCCCAAACCCTGCGAGGCACCGCAGACGAGCGCCTTGCGCCCGGCGATTTCCAGATCCATGACGTCCTCCCTGGCGTGTGGCCGCAAGCCTAGAGGCGTCCGGCATGGCGGTATTGGAAAAACGTGCGCCGCCTTTTCGCCAATACCGCGCGGCACCGGGCGGCTAGCCTTCGGGAAAATCCTTCCCGGAGGCCGCCATGTCCGTCTTTTCCAATCCGCATTTCGACAATCACGAACAGGTGGTCTTCGCCGCCGATCCGGAGAGCGGCCTGAAAGCCATCGTCGCCGTCCATAGCACGGCGCTCGGCCCGGCGATCGGCGGTTGCCGCGCCTGGCATTATGCCGACGAGGACAGCGCGCTCGCCGATGTGCTGCGCCTGTCGCGCGGCATGACCTACAAGGCGGCGATGGCCGATGTGCCTTTCGGCGGCGGCAAGTCCGTGCTGATGCTCGGCCGGGACCAGAAGAAGACAGCCGGCCTGCTCGATGCGCTGGCGCGCGCCATCGAAGGGCTCGGCGGCCGCTATGTCGCCGGCGAGGATATCGGCACCACGGCGGCCGACATGGCGCAGATCAGGCGCGGCACCCGGCATGTCATGGGCATGCCGCGCGAGCAGGGCGGCTCGGGCGATCCTTCGCCGATGACCGCTCTGGGCTGCTTCGTCAGCATCCAGCAGGCGGTGAAGCACAAGCTGAAGACGGACCGCCTGTCCGGCGTCCGCGTCGCCGTGCAGGGCCTGGGCAATGTCGGCATGAATCTCTGCCGCCTGCTGCATGAAGCCGGCGCAAGGCTGACGGTGACGGATGTGATCTTCGATCATGTCCGGCTGGCCTCGGAGCGTTTCGGCGCGCAGGCGCTGGCGCCGGATGCGATCGTCGATGCCGAGGTCGATCTCTTCGCGCCCTGCGCTCTGGGGGCGGTCATCAACGCCCGCACGGTCGGGCGGCTGAAGGTCGCCATCGTCGCCGGCGGCGCCAACAACCAGCTGGCCCGGCCGGAGGACGGCAGCGCCCTGCACGAGCGCGGCATCCTCTATGCGCCCGATTATGTCGTGAATGCCGGCGGCATGATCCAGCTTGCCGCCGAACGGCTGGGCGAGGCGCCGGCGGTGGTGGAAGCGCGCGTGCGCGGCATCGCCGCGCGCCTGGGCGAGGTGTTCCTGCAATCCGAGCGCGAGGACAAGCCGCCCCATATCGTCGCCGATCAACTGGCCGAGCAGCGCTTCCGGCCCGGAGCCCTGGCCGCCTGATGCCGGATGCGCTCGGCATCCTGGCCAGGCTGATCGGCTTCGATACGACATCCGCGCAGTCCAATCTGCGTCTGATCGCCTGGATCGAGGATTATCTGCGGCCGTTCGGCTTCCGGCTGGAGCGGATCGGCAATGACGAGGGCAGCAAGGCGAACCTGATCGCCAGCATCGGGCCGGACGTTCCCGGCGGCATCGTGCTGTCCGGCCATACCGACGTCGTGCCGGCGGTCGGCCAATCCTGGAGCAGCCCGCCCTTCGCCCTGACCGAGCGCGACGGCAAATTGTTCGGCCGCGGCACCGCCGACATGAAGGGCTTCATCGCGGCCTGCCTGGCGGCGGCGCCCGCTCTGGCCGGGGCCGGCCTCGACCGGCCGGTGCATTTCGCCTTCTCCTACGACGAGGAACTCGGCTGCCTCGGGGCGCCGCGGCTGGTGCAGGCCCTGGCAAGGCGCCATGCGCCGGCGATCGCCATCATCGGCGAGCCGACCGAACTGAACCTGACCGTCGCGCATAAGGGGGCGTTCGTGTTTCGCACCGAATTCCATGGCGCGGCGGCGCATTCCAGCCAGCCGCATCTCGGTCTCAGCGCGCTCGAACCGGGCCTGAAATTCGCGCATCTGATCGGCGAACTGGAAGCGGCGGCGCGCCGGCATCGCACCGGCATCGCCGGCCTGTCGCCGCCCTATACCACCTTCAATATCGGTCTTTTCGAATCCGGCACCGCGCTCAACATCGTGCCGGCCTGCTGCGCGCTGACCTGGGAGGTCCGGCCGATCCCCGATGCCGACAGCGCCGCCCTGCTGCAGCGGATCGAGGCGGGCTTGCAGGAGATCGCAAACAGCCCGTTGCCGGGCCGGCTCGGGCGCTATCGCGTCGAGCATCGCCGGCTTGCCGCGGTGGCGCCGCTGCGCCCGGAGCCGGTTTCGGAAGCCGAGCGGCTGGTCGCCGCCATACTGGGCCGCAGCGAACGGCAGGTCGTCGCTTTCGGCACCGAAGCGGGCCTGTTCCAGGAAGCCGGCATGTCCACGGTGGTCTGCGGTCCGGGCGCGATCGCCCAGGCGCATCAGCCGGACGAATTCATCACCCGGGATCAGTTCGAGCGCGGCTGCCGCTTCGTCGCCGAAATCGCTGCCCGCCTGCGCTGATGCGATCCTTCGCCCGCGGCATGAGCATCCTGTCGGCCTTCGTTCGCCCCGGCGGGCGCCGGCCGGCGGCTTTCCGTTGACAATCCGGCCGCAAGTAACAAACCTGCCGGCTTTGGAGGAAGCCGGCCCGATGCCCCAGACCAGTTCCAAAGCGTCCAAGCCTTCGGGCATGCGCCGCAATCTCGCCAATTACGGCGATGCCGAGTTTTCGGTTTTCCTGCGCAAGGCCTTCATCAAGGCGATGGGCTATAGCGACGATGCGCTCGACAGGGTGATCGTCGGCATCGTCGATACCGGCTCGGGCTACAATGCCTGCCACCGCAACGTGCCCGACCTGATCGAGGCCGCCTCGCGCGGCGTCATGCTGGCCGGCGGCATTCCGGTGCCCTTTCCGGTGATCTCGATCCAGGAAAGCTTTTCCAATCCCACCAGCATGTATCTGCGCAACCTGATGGCGATGGATGCGGAAGAGATGATCCGCGCCCAGCCCATGGACGCCGCGATCCTGCTCGGCGGCTGCGACAAGACCGTGCCGGCCTTGCTGATGGGCGCGGCCAGCGCCAATGTGCCGGCCATCATGCTCGTCACCGGGCCGATGCTGGCCGGGTCCTGGCGCGGCGAGAAGCTCGGCGCCTGCACGGATTGCCGCCGCTTCTGGGCGCGCTACCGCGCCGGCGAGGTGAGCGAGCAGGAAATCAACGAGGTCAATTCCGAACTGGCGCCCACCATCGGCACCTGCGGCGTGATGGGCACGGCCAGCACGATGGCGCTCGCCGTGGAAGCGCTCGGCATGATGCTGCCGGGCGGCGCGGCGGTGCCGGCGGTGCATGCCGAACGCCGCCGCCTCGCCGAACAGACCGGCGCGCGCGCCGTGGCGATGGCGGCCGAAGGCCTGACGCCGGACAGGATCATGACGCCGGCGGCCTTCCGCAACGCGCTGCGCGTGCTGCTTGCCATTGGCGGCTCGACCAATGCGCTGGTCCATCTGACCGCGATGGCGGGCCGGTGCGGCATCGGCGTCGATCTGGACGGCTTCGACGCGATGGGCCGCGAGACGCCGGTGCTGGTCGATCTCAAACCCACCGGCCAGCATTACATGGAGGATCTTTACAAGGCCGGCGGGCTGATGCCGATCCTGCGCGAACTGGCGCCGATGCTGGAGCAGGACTGCCTCACCGTCGCCGGCAGGACGCTGGGCGAGATCATCGCCGCCGCGCCGCCCTCCTGGCCGCAGACCGTGATCCGGCCGCTGAAGCAGCCGGTCTATAAAAACGGCGCCATGGCGGTGCTGCGCGGCAATCTCGCGCCCGACGGCGCCATCATCAAGCAGGCCGCGGCGACGCAGAGCCTCTTGCAGCATGAAGGCCGCGCCGTGGTCTTCGACGGGCTTGCCGATCTGGCGGCGCGGCTGGACGCGCCCGATCTCGACGTGACACCGGACGACATTCTGGTGCTGCGCAATGCCGGGCCGAAGGGCGCGCCGGGCATGCCGGAAGCCGGCTATATCCCGATCCCGAAAAAACTGGCGCAGCAGGGCGTGAAAGACATGGTGCGCATTTCCGATGCGCGGATGAGCGGCACGGCCTATGGCACCATCGTGCTGCATATCGCGCCGGAATCCGCCGCCGGCGGGCCGTTGGCTCTGGTGAAAACCGGCGACCGCATCCGGCTCGACACCGCAGGCCGCCGCATCGACCTGCTGGTGGAGGAGGCTGAGCTTGAGAAGCGCCGCGCGGCCCTGCCGCCGCTGCCGTCAGGCGAAGGGCGGCGCGGCTACGAGCGGCTTTATTTCGACACCGTGACGCAGGCGGAGCGCGGCTGCGACTTCGATTTCGCGATCCCGGAGATCACGAAGAAGGTGCCGTGACCTGCGCCCGGTTTCGGCCGGGTTCTGCGGACAAATTTGTAAAGCGCGACGCTGCCGGGCTTGTAATTGCGGCCCGGTTGTACTGTAAATGTTCCCATTGCCTCGGCACCGGTCTGAGCGACCCGCCGTCATCCGATGACGGTTCCGGTTGACACATGACAACTCACAGCCTATCTGAGAGCAGTCGATTGGGCAGAAAGATCAAGGGCGATCACCCCGACGATGACATCCAGCGCGTGATCGAACATGCGCTGGCCAGGAAGTGGACGTTGCACGGGCGACGGGGCATGCCTTGGGCATTCTGCGCTGCCCTGACAACAGCAGCGAGTGCAGATGCGGCGAGTTCTGCCAGATCAGCATCTGGTCCACGCCCAGAGTGCCCCGGAACCATGCCAATCACATCCGCCGCGTCGTCGATCGCTGCATTTTCGCCGATGGCAGGAAGAAGTAGCGGCCGGAAACGGGGGCCGGAAGCAGAGCCGGAAGGAGAGGTGGGCGCGATGAAGACCTACGAATTCAGTCTTGTCTATGCGCTGCCCCGGAGCGATGCCAGGGCAGAGTCGTATCTCGACGCGCTCTTCGAGGCCGGCTGCGACGATGCCGTGGTGGGCGTCGCGGTGCCCGGCCGCATCGGGCTGTCCTTCATGCGGCAGGCCGCGAGCGCCGGAGCGGCGATCCGGTCGGCCATGAAGGATGTCCGCAAGGCAATTCCGAAGGCCGTGCTGATCGAGGCCGGGCCGGATCTGGTCAACCTCTCCGAGATCGCGGCGGCCGCAGAGATGACGCGGCAGAACATCCAGAAATATGCCACCGGCAAGATCAGGACCGTGACGGTGCCGTTTACGCCGCCGGTGGTCACGGGCTCGCCGAGCCTTTACCGGCTTTGCGAGGTCGGCACCTGGCTGCAGACTCATGCGAAGGTGAAACTGAAAGACCATCTGCTGGAGATTTCCCGGCTGACGGCGCAGCTGAATCTCAGGACGCAGAAGGAGCGGCTGGCCAGCCTGCTGTGAGCGGGTGGGCGGCGGCTGTTGCCGCTGTTGCCGTCAGGCAAGGGGCGGCGTGGCACAAGCTCTATTTCGATACGGTGACACAGGCGGAAAAAGGCTGCGACTTCGATTCCGCGATCCGGAGATCACGGAAAAGGTGCCATGAGTTACTTTAGGGCCCATGCGATATGTTTCCTATGTCATTTTAAATTACACTGACGCGCTCTTGCCCATCGTGAATCTTTTTGTCCACTGCCAGTCTTTGGCAGTTTGCATATGTATGCGCTGCTGCGAATGCGCGCGAACACAAACGAAGCCGAACGAACACCAGCGAACACGCGCGAGCGTCCGCGAACACGCGCGAAGCTGAAACGAACCTGAATGAGCACGAAATAGACCTTGGTCAGACCCAAATGGATCTGACTCAGCACCGAATGGACCTCATTCGGCATCCAATGGACCTCGCACGCGTCGCGGCGGGCCATGCTCCATATCCGGCGTAAACCCTCACCCTCCCATCGCTGCGTGGTGGGTCCTTCCCTCTCCCGCGATGCGGGCGAGGGATTAACGCACCGAGTCTACCCCTCTCCCGTTTGCGAGAGGGTGAAGGTATCGGATGCACCCGATAAGCCCGAACTCCGTCCGGATAAGACTCGGTTAAACAATGCCGCTACCGGAATCCCACAAGGTGCCCGACGCGCGCGCCTGAGGAAGGCGCGGGCGGAGGCGGCGCGCGCCGATCAATCGTCCAGCATGTGATCCGCCAGGCTGTAGCAGTGGCTTGCCTGATAGGCGTTCCGGCCGCGGTTCATATGGGTCAGGTTGAACGCGCGGATGGCGCGCAGGACGGGGCCGGAGGCGAGGAATTTGCAAATTGAGGTGGCGCCCCGCACATAGATGCCGAGCAGGTCGTCGCTGCGCGGAAAGAAATAGCCAAGGTCTTCCGGCGCCGCGACGCAGCCTTCGAGCAGCTCTTCATCCACCAGGTTCTGAGCGGAAGAACGCTCGGCGGTGAAATCGGAAAGATGCACCAGGAATCTGGCCCGGAGGCCGTCGCCGTCGGCATAGAGGGAGAAAAGCTCCATCCAGCTCGCATTGACGCGGGTGAGGGGCTTGTCCGAGGTGGATGGCAGGCAGGATACCGACCAGTAGTAGCGCTCGGTGCGGCGCGGGATGGGGAGGCAGGTCCGGCCGTATAGCCGCAGAATCCCGCGCACATCCTGCGCCTGTGGCTGGCGCATCAGCTTCTGGTATCGCGGCAGGTATTTGAAGCGCAATTCCGGGGAGTCCGGGCGCTGATCGGCGTCGCGCGGTTCGGCCTGGCCGTCCAGCCACCGGCGCTGCTGCCCGGCATCGAGGAACTGGCGCAGCCCTTTGGCGCCGCGGCGCGCGGCCTTGCCCGTCTCGGGCGCCTTCGATTTCCGGGTGCTCATAACGGCAGACACCATAACGCCAGATACCATAGCGGCGCGGACCAGGCCGGCGCAGCAGGAAATCCGCGCCTGGCTTGCTTGAAAATTTCGGAGGAATTTGGAGCGGGCGAAGGGATTCGAACCCTCGACCCCAACCTTGGCAAGGTTGTGCTCTACCCCTGAGCTACGCCCGCTCGGCAGATCGGAGCGGCATCGGCGCCGTCCGGCGACCGGAGGGTGCCGGTCGCAGGCGCGCAATATACCGGCCCGTTCCCCTTATGCAAGTATCTCGTTCGACAAAATGAATCAGACGATCGCCCCGGGGAATCCGCCGCGCCCCGGTCCGCAACGCCCTGAACCGGCATGGCAATTCGCCGCGGCCTGGAAAGGGCTTGCGCGGCACGGGCCGCTCCTGTATCAGGTGCGCCTCGCATGGCCCGTTCCAAGGGCTGCGACATGGGTCCCCATCGTCTAGAGGCCCAGGACGGCGCCCTCTCACGGCGCAAACCGGGGTTCGAATCCCCGTGGGGACGCCAA
>NZ_DASVCJ010000033.1:0-29235 GCF_036381655.1 Ferrovibrio sp. | reverse complement strand
GGCAACCGTGGTGGCCGCCCAGGTCAGCCGGTCGCGCAGGCGGTCGTCGACCACCGGCGAGGGGCATTCCTCGATCATCTTCTGGTGCCGGCGCTGGATCGAGCACTCGCGCTCGTTGAGGTACACCACGTTGCCGTAGCTGTCGCCGATCACCTGGATCTCGATGTGGCGCGGCTCCTCGACGAATTTCTCGATGAACACGCGATCGTCGCCGAAGGAGTTCCGCGCCTCGTTCTGGCAGGAGGCGAAGCCCTCGAAGGCCTCCTGGTCGTTGAACGCCACCCGCAGGCCCTTGCCGCCGCCGCCGGCGGAGGCCTTGATCATCACCGGATAGCCGATGCCGCGTGCGATCTCCACCGCCTGCTCCGGGCCGGAGATGGCGTCGTTGTAACCGGGGATGGTGTTGACCTTCGCCTCGAGGGCGAGCTTCTTGGAGGCGATCTTGTCGCCCATCGCCGCCACCGAATAGTGCTTGGGGCCGATGAAGACGATGCCTTCCTCCTCAAGCCGGCGCGAGAACGCCTCGTTCTCGGAGAGGAATCCATAGCCCGGGTGGACGGCCTCGGCGCCGGTTTCCTTGCAGGCGGCGATGATCCTGTCCATTACCAGGTAGGATTCCTTCGACGGCGCGGGTCCGATGCACACCGCCTCGTCGGCCATCTCCACGTGCAGCGCGTCGCGGTCGGCCTCGGAGTGGACGGCGACGGTCTTGATGCCCATCTTGCGGGCGGTCTTGATCACCCGGCAGGCGATTTCGCCCCTATTGGCGATAAGAATCTTCTTGAACATTTGCTGATGTCCTCCCCGGCGGATCAAAGCGGAATGTTGCCGTGCTTGCGCCACGGGTTGTCGAGCTGCTTGTCGCGAAGCATGGCCAGAGACCGGCAGATGCGCTTGCGGGTGGCATGCGGCATGATGACGTCGTCGATGAAGCCGCGATGGGCGGCGACGAAGGGGTTGGCGAATTTTTCCTTGTACTCGCGCTCGCGGCCGGCGAGCTTCTCGGGGTCGTTCTTCTCGTCGCGGAAGATGATCTCGACCGCGCCCTGGGGCCCCATCACCGCGATCTCCCCCGTCGGCCAGGCGTAATTCACGTCGGTGCGGATGTGCTTGGAAGCCATCACGCAATAAGCTCCGCCGTAAGCCTTGCGCGTGATCACGGTCACCTTGGGCACAGTAGCTTCGGCGAAGGCGAACAGCAGCTTGGCGCCGTGCTTGATGATGCCGCCATACTCCTGCGCCGTCCCGGGAAGGAAGCCGGGCACATCGACGAAGGTGACGATGGGGATATCGTAACAGTCGCAGAAACGCACGAAACGCGCGCCCTTGCGGCTGGAATCGATGTCCAGGCAACCTGCCAGAACCATAGGCTGGTTGGCAACGATACCCACCGTCTGGCCGCCGATACGGGCAAATCCGGTGATGATGTTCTTGGCGAAGCCCGGCTGAATTTCGAAGAAGTCGCCTTCATCGACGATCTTCTCGATCAGCTCCTTCATATCGTAAGGCTTGTTCGGGTTGGGCGGCACCAGGGTATCCAGAGACGCTTCCTGGCGGTTGACCGGGTCCCAGGTTTCCCGAACCGGCGGCTTTTCGCGGTTGTTCAATGGCAGGAAATCGAACAGCCGCCGGGTCTGCGCAAGGGCCTCGATATCATTCTCATAGGCATTGTCGGCCACGGAGGATTTGGTGGTATGCGTGATTGCGCCGCCGAGTTGTTCCTGCGTTACGACCTCCTGCGTCACAGTTTTGACGACATCGGGCCCCGTGACGAACATGTAGGAGCTGTCTTTCACCATGAAGATGAAATCCGTCATCGCCGGCGAATAAACGGCGCCGCCGGCGCAGGGTCCCATGATCACGGAAATCTGCGGTACGACACCGGACGCCATCACGTTGCGCTGGAAGACTTCGGCGTAGCCGGCTAGAGAATCGACGCCTTCCTGAATGCGCGCGCCCCCCGAATCGTTCAGACCAATGACCGGTGCGCCGGCCTTCATGGCGGTATCCATGATCTTGCAGATCTTGCCGGCATGGCTGGCGGACAACGATCCGCCGAAGACGGTGAAGTCTTGGCTGAAGACAAAAACCGGGCGGCCGTTGATCGTGCCATATCCGGTCACCACACCATCGCCGGGCGTCTTCTGCTCGGCCATGCCGAAATCGGTGCAGGTATGCTCGACGAACATGTCCCACTCCTCGAAGGAGCCGGGATCTACCAGGATCTCTATCCGCTCTCGCGCAGTCAGTTTGCCCTTGGCATGCTGCGCATCGATGCGCTTCTGCCCCCCGCCTAGCCGCGCCTGAGCGCGCTTTTCTTCCAACTGCCGGATGATGTCCTGCATGCAACTCCCCGTTGGGCGTATTTATGAACTGGCGATGACGAAATGTAGGGGCTCAATAGCATATCGGGCGCGGGGGCAAAATAGCCGGCGCCCGTATGGCGGCAGCTCCGATAAGCCTGATTTATGGGAACTGATATACCAGCCTAACCCTTTGCTCCGCTGCGGCAATGCCCAATGTGCAAAGGTAAAGTTGGAGCAATTCTACTCGGCGGCATTCGATCGGCTTAAGAACTCGGCGACGTTCTGCAGGTCCGTCAGCAGCGCCGCCCGCCGGGCAGCCGCCTCGGCATCCTCGCCCCACAATTCAGCCTGATACAGTTCATCCAGAAGACTGGCGCGATGCGCCGCTTCGGCATCGAGCCGCCCTTCCAGCAGGGCAAGGCCGATGACGACCGAGCTCGTGGTGGTGGTCGCGGCATGCAGGGCGGTGAGCTGCAGAGGCGTCAGCGCGGAGCATATGCTCTCCAACCTGGGCTTCAGCGTCTCGGGCTGGGTTACGGCGATGATCCCCTGGGTGACATGGAACTGCGCATCATAGCGGGCCCGAAACCAGTCCAGCAGGGGTTGCCAGATGCTTGCCTGGCGCGTCACCAGTTCTTGCGGACTTTCGGCCCAGTGGGACAGCAGGTCGGTGTCGCCATAGCGGACGATCTCCGCGATCGCCGCGGAGGGATCGACAGCAATGCGGTCGATTGCTGTGGCGATCAGACGGGTCAGCGGCATCTGCAATGGCTTGATGTCGCCCTCTTGCGCCTGCCATTCCGCCGCAATGGCTTCCGCCAGCGATCGGCTGGGCAGAGCCAGATCGGCCTTTGCCGGGGTCTTCAGGGGACGGTCATCGAGCAGAATCTCGTATGATCCGTCGGCCCGCCGCCCTGTCGTGACGGACTTATAGCTACGTTTCATGGTCCGGGCTTATAAACTCACCAGGCTGAGCGGGCAATCGACCTCCCCTCACCGACCAAGCAGATTTCCCAAGCCTTTCTTCAGGTTCTCGACGGCATTGCCCGGTTGCTGCTGCTTCGAGGGAGCAGGCTGTTGAACCTGACGTCCTTCGGCAAGCGCCGTGGCCTTGTCGCATGCGGTCTTCGAATCATCGCCGCCGCTTACCCCCAGCGCCGGCGAAAGAATCGCCAGCGGCCCGAGGGCGGCTATACCGGCCGCGGTTCCGATGACGCTCTTGGCGAGAGCGGCAGGATCGGGAGCAAAGCTCGGCTTGCTCAGCGTCCCCCGCACCCGGATCGGCGGCAAGGCGGCGCCAACGGAAACGCTGCGTGAGGACGGCACAAGCCGCATGTCAACCTGCTCGGTTCCCAAGTTGACATTGCCGTCCCCGGCAATGGTGATGCGGCCGGTTTCCGCCAGCAGGGCCTTCGAGGTCGCAACGCCGTCCTTGATGTCGATGCCCGACACCACGCAATAAAGCTGCGTCTTGGCTGTGGCGCGGCCCAGCACGCCAACGGCATCGGCCAATTCCGGAAGGAAGCTGCGCATGTATTCTTCCTTCAGCTCTCCCTCGCCTACTTTCAGAATGGCCTTGCCGTTCAACCCAGCCATCAATTGGTGCATGCTGGCGCCCTTGCTGGTGACATCGAGATTGACATCGGTTGCGCCGCCCCGGCTCAGCACATCGCTGACGCCGTTTTTCTGTAGATAATCGGCGAGCATAAGTCCGGTTGCATCGACTTTGGCGACCAAGGTCTTGGCGCCGCCATTCAAGGCCACATTCGCCTTCATGTTTCCGCCGGCCACGCCAAAGCTGAGCGGCTTGATATTCAGAACGCCGTCCTTCAGGCTGGCATTCAGCATCAGGTTCTGCGCGTCCAGCTTCGGTGCCTTGAAGTGCTCGGCCTTATAGGCGATCTCTGCATCCACTGCCTTCAAGCCATCCAGCGGCAGAGGATCATCGCTGAATAAACGGCCTTCGGCCTTCTTTGCGCCGCCGGATGTACCGCTTCCCGCCGGTGCATTGCCGCCGCCTTTTCCGGAACCGGGCTGCCCCATCAAAGGGCCGATATCGAAACTTTTCGACGCCAGATCAAATTTCAGACTGGGCCGTGCGCCGCCCAGGGCGATTTCACCGCCGCCACTCAGATCGCTATCGGCAATGTTGGCCGTCAGGTTGGTCAGGGCGTATCGTTGCGGTCCGCTATCCCTGACCTGACCCTGCAGTTTCACAGGGATCGCCGGCGCCGAACTGCCGAAGCTGGCAGCCAGTTTCGCCAGATCGCCGATATCGGCGCTGAACTTGAGCGCAATGCCCTTGGCCTGCAGCGGCTGTGCAATCGTGCCGTCGACATTGGCCGTTGCATTCGGAATGCTGACCGTCATCTTGATCGGCCAGGGGCGGCTCGGGGCCGTCAGCTCGGCGAGGCTGCCCAGGGTGCCATTGGCCTCGATGGCCTGTCCATTGACGACTGCCACAAGCTTGGTTGCGAGCTGGTCGTCGCCGACCTCCTTGACCGATAGTTCACTCAGCGCCACATCCGCTTGCGTGCCGCTTTGCGCATCGCGGTAGGCGATTTTGATATTCTTCATCTGCATATCGGAGATCACCGGCAAATTTCCGACCTGCTTTGATGCAGTCTTGTCCTTCTGCTCCTTTGGCGCCGCAGGCGTCTGAGCCTGTTTGGGGGTGAACTCCCAATTGGCCTGCCCCTGGCGGTTTTTCTCCAGCACAAGATCGACATCAGTCAGGACCAGCCGGTTGATCACGATCTGCTGATGCAGCAAGGGCAGCAATTCCGGCTGCACTGCGAATTCGCCAATGGTCGCCATCGCCGGACGGCTGCCCCAAGAGGCATTGGCGAATGAGACATTCTTTACCGAGACTCCGGGGATGGGGAATAACGACAGCTTCAAATCTCCGGCAATCTCCAGCTTACGGCCGGTGGCATTCTCCACCGCCGAAACGATCTCCGGCTTGAAGCGGTTGACGTCGATCGTCATCAAGGCGGCTACGGCCGCAGCGATCAGAACGACCAGGACAATCGCGATCCATTTCAGCGCACGCATGCGGCACCTCCCTTCAATTCACGGACCAAGCCGGGAAGTTCTGAAAAATCATGGATGATCTTCAAGGCGCCGGCCTTCACCAAGATCTCCTGCTCGTGGTAACCCCAGGCGACGCCGATCGGCGTGGCTCCGGCATTTCTCGCCATTTCCATGTCGAAACTCGTATCGCCTACGACGATTGTCGAGGCTGGAACGGCCCCGGTTTCTGCCATCGCCTGCAACACCATATCTGGCGCCGGCTTGCCCGCGGCAACCACATCCGCCGTTTGCAACGTGACAAAGCGCCCGGTCAGTCCGTGACTGGCCAGGGTATAATTCAACCCGCGTCGCGCCTTGCCTGTTGCAATTCCCAACAGCCAACCATCGGCTTCCAATTGATCTAGAGCGTCGACCAAACCGGGAAATAGCGGTTCGTGATGATCGGGATCTTGCCGCTGGGCGATGGCCACCTGTTTGTAGGCCTCGACAACGCCGGCCAAAGCCGCGCCGGCCGGCAGCAACTTTTCGATTGCAACGGCCAGAGGCAATCCGACGGTTCGCCTTATCGCCTCGGCTTCCGGAAGTGTCAGGTTATGCGCGGCGAATGCGGCGTGCATGCAGGCGACAATGTGGTGTTGGCTGTCGACCAGCGTTCCGTCACAGTCGAAAATCGCCAACCACGGCCGCGCAAACCCTCCCGAAGGCCCTGTCATTTCCCCCTCTTTCGGTCAGCCTTTTTCAGATCCTGCTCCAGAAGGTCGCCTTTCAGTCGTTCCTTCTTCAGATCTGTCTTCCGCTGATCGTCCAGCAGATTTCGTTTGCGCTCGTCAGCCTGTCGGAGCGCTTTCTGCTCATCGAACCGCCGCTCTTCTTCCTTCGTCTGCTTCAGCCGGCCGGGATCGCGTGTTAAGGCTGGCGCAGAAGGCTCAACAGGGGCCCGCGGCACGACGATCCCGGGCTGGACCGGTGCGGCTGGCGGGACGGGGGGCTGTTGTGCCTGCACCCCGCCGGCTGCCGCCGTCAGAACTAAAATGGTCGTCAGCAGCACCCGCTTGCGAGAGATCGCCATTGGCTTATGATAACTCATTGAAAGAGAAAGAAGAAAAACCAAATACCACAGATCGCCTCCGAGATGCAATTTAGGGACTATTGTGGCAGAAGATGGTCATGAAAAAAGCCAAACGCACCGTTCCACGTATTTGCGGGCTGACCCAGCTTGGCCGCCCGACCCGCCAGCCTGCCTCGCCCGAGGAAGCCGTCCTCGAAACCGCGCCCAATCCGCATCCGGGGACGCTTTACCTGATCCGCTTCACGCAACCTGAATTCACCAGCCTATGCCCAATGACCGGGCAACCCGATTTCGCCCATCTGGTGATCGATTACGTTCCGAACGGGAAGATCGTCGAGTCAAAGTCGCTGAAGCTGTTCTTCAACAGCTTCCGCAACCACGGTGCTTTTCACGAGGATTGCACGCTGATGATCGCCAAGCGCCTGCAAGCGGCCATTCAGCCAAGATGGCTGCGGATCGGTGGTTACTGGTATCCGCGTGGCGGCATGCCGATCGATGTTTTTTATCAGACCGGCAAGCCGCCAGCCGGACTCTGGCTCCCGGATACCGGCGTTCCCAGCTATCGCGGACGCGGGTAGCGTGAAGGGCTGGGCAGCCGTATTGCTGTCGCTCCTCGGCCTTGCCGGCTGCTCTGGCCTTGGACATTCCGTCCGCGATCTGAACCGAACGCTTTATCACGCCTGGTCCGGCGAATCAGGACAGTCAGGCCGCCGCCCAGCCGATGGCGCCGAGGCCAGCACCACGCCCTGCTTCAGCCCCGAAACCGGGCTTCTCTATCCCAGTCAGACCGGCCGCTGCGCTCCGGGCTATACCCCCATTGCGCAAGAACAGGCCGAGCGCCAGTTCGGCGCGGTAAAGCGCAGCAAAGGCGCCACCACTCAAACCGCTCCCTCGTCCGTATCCGCCAATGCCGCCGCATCCTCGGGTGGAGGATCGGCCCTTTGTTACAACGACACCCTCGGCCATGTCTTCGAAGCGCCGAGCTGCCCAAGTGGCAGCCGCTGGGTCACGGCGGCTGAAGCGGAAGCCCTGCAACGCGCCCAGCTAACTGGCGCCTCCTGGTGCTACTATGCCAGCCGGCACCTGCTCTATCGCAGCCAGGCCTGCCGGCCAGGCGATCAGGTGTTGGATACCGCGCAGGCGGATGCTCTGTGGGACAAGCTGCCGCCGGAACGCCGCCCCCGCACTCGACCGGTGGAAACGGCCGGTGCAGTTCAACCGGTTCCGCCGATCGAGGCATCGCCGCGCGGCGGGGTCAGCGCTACGCCGCTGCCGGCACCGAAATAGCGCTGGTATCGGCTATGATGGTCGCAAAGCGGTCAGACAGCGCCGTCAGAGCGGCATGATGAACCTGACCGGCCGATAAAACGCCGCCGCCAATGGGATCGGGCAAATCGCGGGTGGCGCAGGCAGAAGCAACAACGGCGCTGCGATAGCCGTGGTCAAGAGCGCTCCGCACCGTCGCGCTGACACACATATGGGTCATGAAACCCGCGACCACGAGTTCTTTGCGGCCGATCCGCTGCAACGTCTCATCCAGGCTCGTATTCGCAAAGGCATTTGGCAGGGTCTTCGAGACGACGGCTTCGCCCTCGGCAGGCCGGATGGCCTCGACAAAAGCGCCATTGGCAGCAGGATCGAACAGACCGCCCGCGCGGCCCATATGCTGGATATGGACGACGGGGGCCGCATGCGCCCGCGCGGCAGCCAGCAGGCGACCGACTTCGGCAACGGCAGCGTCGATTCCAGCCAGCGGCAGCTTGCCGGTTGAGAGATATTCCTGCTGATGGTCGATCAGCAGAAGAACGGCCTTGTTCCAGTCCACGGCCATGGCCGGGGCGCCGGCCATTTCAAGCAGGGTTTTCGGGCGGGTCATCATTTTACTCCTGAGTTGGTGGATGGAGTGTAAGAGCTGGAACCATCTGTGCAAATTCCATAATATTTATCAATGATTGTGCAGAAATTATCAGATCAACCGGATTGGAACGACCTTCGCTATGCCTTGGAGCTGGCGCGACATGGCAGCCTTTCGGCCGCGGCCCGGGCCCTGAAGGTCAACCATGCCACGGTCGCCCGCAGGATCACCGCACTCGAAGCTGCCCTCGGTGTCACCCTCTTCGATCGCGGCCCCCGCGGCTACCGCCCAACGCCTGCCGCCGCCCCGGTGCTGGAAGCGGCAGAGCAGGTCGAAGCTCCGCTGCTGCATCTGAGCCGCCTCGCGGAGGCGCAGCGAGGCGAACAGATCGAAGGCACCCTCCGGGTGACCGCTACCGAGGGTGTCGCCAGTTACATGATGGCGCCGTTACTGCCCCAGCTACAAAGCCGCTGGCCACGTCTTGAGATCGAGATCGCGGTCGAGCATCGCTCGCTCAGTCTGGCGAGGCGGGAGGCTGACATTGCGTTCCGCTGGGCCAAACCGGAAACCGGCGATATCTACGCCACCAAGCTCGGAATGGTGCCCTATCATCTTTTCCGCCACCCGCTGGCGGCTAAGAGCGATGCCGTGGCGGGCTTCGATGAGACGCTTGCGGAGTTGCCGGAATCGCGCTGGCTTGCAGCTCAAGCCGATCTTCGCCCCGTCTTCCGCAGCAACAGCTTTTTGCCCCTGATCGCCGCCGCCCGAGCGGGGGCTTGCGCCATCTTGCTGCCCGATTATGTCGGGCGGCAATTTCCGGAACTGACGCCGGATCCGGGCGATCCGCCGGTCACGCGGGAGTTATGGCTGCTGGTGCATGGCGACCTGCGCGAGGCGCCGCGTATTCGGGCGACAGCGGATTTTTTCATCGAGACAATCAGGAAAATCCTGCGCAGCAATGATGGCTGACCGCGGCCAACGGCCCCCTCAATGCAATCCGGCCTTTTGAAGCGATTTGCGGAAGCGGTGCAAGCCCCACCAGACCAGGACGGCAACAATCGGGATTGCCGCACCAACAGCGATCTCCTTGTCCACTGGAGCGCCGAGGGCGTGCAGAGTCTGCGCCGCATAACCAACCAATCCGACGACATAATAGGTGATGGCCGCCACGGAGAGCCCCTCGACCGTTTCCTGCAGGCGAAGCTGCAGGCGCGAACGGCGGTTCATCGCATCCAGCAATTCGACATTCTGTCGTTCCAAAGCCACATCCACGCGGGTTCGGAGCAGATTGGCCATACGCGTGGCGCGGCGCGACAGGCCTTCGATGCGCTCCGCCACCGTAATGCAGGTGCGCATGGCCGGCGACAGGCGCCGTTCCATGAATTCACCGATCGTCGACAGACCTCCGACTCGCGCCTCGCGCAACTCCTCGATCCGCTTCGTGACCAGGGCATGGTAAGCGCGTGCGGCGCCAAAGCGATACGGCGTTTCCACGGCCAAGGTCTCCACTTCGGCGGCCAGGCCGGCGATCTCGCGCAGAAGGGTCTGTTCGCTTTCGCGGGCGACATCGACCATCCTGCCGGCCAATTCCGCCAGATTATGCTCCAGCGCGGTAAGGCGTGGCGCAACCTGCTGCGCCAAAGGCAAGGCCAGCAGCGCCATCATGCGATAGGTTTCGATCTCGAGAAGACGCAGGACCAGACGGCCGCACTGGGCATCGGTGAGTCCGCGATCCTGGATCAGAAACCGCACCCTATCGTCCCGGCCAAGATAGAAATCGGTCCAGACAGCCGCTCGGCCGTCGGCAACCATGCTGGACACCAATGTCGGCCCGTCAAAGATCTGCCGCAGTGAGGCGATCGCAGGCGTCGGCTCGTCACGGCCCAGGACGGTCACATCGGCCATTACCATGAGCCGGCCAGGCAGATGCGAGAGCCAGTCACCCGGTATTGGCAGCGGCTCTTCCGGACTGCTTAGCGGCTGGGCTGGCCGGCGGGAACAGTAAAACGTCCAGGTCGAAAACTCGGTCCGGCGTTCCCAGATCAGCAGGGTGTCGGCATCGATAGAAATCGCGACATGCTTGGCATCTGCCTCGGGAACAGGTTTGGCGCGGGAGCGGCATAATTCCGCAAGACGGCTCAATTCCGTTTCGCGATCAGGCCCATCCACCATCATGGCCAGATGCCAGACCCGTGCCGGGGCAGCCAATGGCTGTGGCGGCCGGGCATGAACCTCTCCTGCCAGCGCCAGACGCAGCGGGTGCCATTTCTGGCGGGGGATGCCCTGGCCTTCTAGTCCAGCCATTCGTCGGCATCTTTGTCGATCGAGAGGCCGAGAAAATCCCAACTGGCCGCCATATGCGCCGGCAGTGGCGCGCGAACTTCGAGCACACCGCCATCGGGGTGCGGCAGGCGAATGGCGCGGGCATGAAGGTGCAGTTTGCGGCTGATCCCCCCGGTCAGAAACGCCTCCTGACCGCCATATTTTCCGTCGCCGACGATGGGCGTGCCCATCGCTGCGCTATGTACACGGAGCTGATGCGTGCGGCCCGTCAGTGGCGCCATGGCCAGCCAGGCGGCTCGGCGCCCGGCCGTTTCCACCGTCCGGTACAAGGTGACGGCAGTCTTGCCATCCTCCTCATCGGCAACCATTCGCTCACCGGCAGCGCCCGGCAGTTTCGAAAGCGCCAGGTTGATCTTGCCTTCGCGCTGCTGCGGCAGGCCAACGACCAGAGCCCAATACAATTTACGAGCTTCACGGGTCCGCAAAGCCTGAGCGAGCTTTGCCGCTGCCGCCGCATTCCTGGCCAGTAGCAGGACTCCAGACGTGTCCTTGTCGAGCCGATGAACCAGCCGCGGGCGCTCGCTCGCCTCGAAACGCAGATGATCGAGCAGGCCATCCAGATGTTCGCTCTGGCCGGTGCCGCCCTGCGTGGCCAGGCCAGGCGGCTTATTGATCACCAGAACCGAAGCATCCTTGTGAAGCACGGCAGCCTGCAATTCGGCGATCCGCTCGGGCGTCGCGCGCGGCGGTTTCGGCGCTGCTGGCTTGACATCTTCCTTCGGAGGCTCACCCAGCGGCGGAATCCGCACGGTCTGTCCTGCCTCCAGACGCGTAGAGGCTTTAGCGCGGCCGCCATCGACGCGGACTTGGCCAGTACGCAGAAGCTTCTCGAGCTTGCCATGGCCGAGCCAGGGATAGTGGCGTTTGAACCAGCGATCGAGACGGATATCCGTTTCGCCGTCGGCAACGGTACGGGTGATGACTTGAGACATGCTGCTACTATGCGATGGGAGACCCCGGTCTGTCATCGCCAGACGCGGCGTACCCGATCCAGTTCCTTCGGCTCTTCCGCCGGAGGCGGAGGTTCTGCGGCTTTCTGGGCTGCGCGTTGACGAGCCTTCTCGGCCTGGCGTTCAATCCATTCCTGGCGCATCTGCTCGTGGCCCTCCAGCGACTGCACTTCCAGCTCGCAATCCTGAGCCACCTGGAAGATGATCTGCTTGTTCACATGCTTGAACATCGCCAGCTTGTCGTAAAAGCAGTCCTCACGGCTCGGAATATTTCCCGGCGTGTAAAACGGCTTCTCGCGGCCAGGCAGCACCAGGCCGAAGAATCCGGCAAGCAACAACAATCCGAGCAGCACGAGGCCATATACGCCATATCGCTGCAGCATGGGATTTCCGACCGTCTCCAGACAGTTAAACGCTCAACCTGAAGTCTACACCAACTCGCTCGGACAAGTCGCCCAAACGGAAATGGTTAATAATCACCCCTCGCTCTCCGAATGCCGCTTGGAACGTAATTTTTGCCAATATTCCAGTCGCTTAAAAATCTCACGCTCAAAGCCGCGTTCGACAGGCCGGTAGAAGGTCTGGCGCGGCATCTCGGCCGGAAAGTAATTCTGGCCGGAAAAGGCATCCGGCGCATTGTGGTCGTAGGCGTAGCCCTCGCTGTAGCCCAAGTCTTTCATCATCTTGGTCGGGGCATTGAGGATGTGCATCGGCGGCATCAGGGAGCCATGTTCGCGGGCGGCACGCTTTGCCGCGCCGGCCGCGACATAGACGGCATTGGATTTTGGCGCAGTGGCCAGATAGATGACGGCCTGGGCCAGACCGAGCTCGCCTTCAGGCGATCCGAGGAAATCATACATCTCCTTGGCCGCCAGCGTCTGAACCAGGGCGTTAGGATCGGCCATACCGATATCCTCGGCAGCAAAGCGCACCAGCCGCCGGGCGATGTACAAAGGATCCTCGCCGCCAGCCAGCATGCGGGCCAGCCAGTACAGCGCGGCATCGCAATCCGAGCCGCGTATGGATTTGTGCAAGGCCGAAATCAGGTTGTAATGCTCGTCCTGGGTCTTGTCGTAAAGCGGCGCCCGCTTCTGCAGCGTTTCCGCCAGCTTGGCGGGATCGAGCGGCGCCGGCGCATCGATCGTGAATATCTGCTCGGCCATGTTCAGAAGATACCGGCCATCCCCGTCGGCCATGGCCCGCAAAGCCGCCCGCGCTTCCGGCGCCAGGGGCAGCGGACGTTTCTCTACCGCTTCGGCCCGCTGCAGCAAAGCCTCCAGGGCGACGTCATCCAGGCGATGAAGAACAACCACGGAAGCCCGCGACAGCAAGGCGGAATTCAAGGCGAAGCTGGGATTCTCCGTGGTGGCGCCGACCAGCATGACGGTGCCATCTTCGACATACGGCAGGAAGCCATCCTGTTGCGCACGATTGAAACGATGGATCTCATCGACAAACAGCAACGTGGCCTTGCCCGCAGCCCGCCTGCGGCGGGCTTCGTCGAAAGCCTTGCGCAAGTCAGCCACGCCGGAGAACACTGCGGACAGCGGGACAAAGACCAAGCCGGTCGCATCGGCCAGAAGACGCGCGATGGAGGTTTTCCCCGTCCCCGGCGGGCCCCAGAGGATCAGGCTCGCCAGGCGTTTGGTCTGCACCATGCGGGCAAGCGGGCCATCCCCTTTCAGCAGATGATCCTGCCCGATGATCTCATCCAGCGTCTTCGGGCGCAGTCGATCCGCCAGCGGGCCGGTGGGCACCGTTTCCAGACCAGCCGCGCTGAACAGCGTCTCTCCGGTGCCGCCCGTCTGGCTCATATCGCCCTCATGCGCGAACACTAAAGGAAAGGAGCTGATCGCCGCGCCTCAACACCAGCGCCCATTGATCGGCACCGCGCAGCAGGCGCTGCAGCTCCCGTACGTTCTTCACATCGCGATTATTGATCTTGACGATGATGTCGCCGGTGCGGATACGCAAGCGACTGGCCGTCGAATTGGCGGCCACATCCGTGACGATCACACCGGCAAGCGGATCCTCAATCCCGAATTCCTCCGCAACGGCGGGAGACAGATTCACCACGGTGGCTCCCGACAGCGGATTGTTGCCGGCGATCTGGGTGAGATCGCGCGGCGGGCTTTCCGGTGCCTCCGTCAGCGGCAGGCGAAGCGACAGCCGCTGCCCCTTTCGATAGATATCGAGCGTCGCCGACCCGCCGAGCTTGCCAGTGGCAATGCGGAATTTCAGACCCTGCGGATCGTCGACCTCGCGGCCATTGACGGCAAGCACCACATCGCCGGTTTGCAGCCCCGCACGGTCTGCAGGCCCCCCGGGATAAACGCTTTCGACCAGCACGCCCGCTGGCCGCGCCAAACCCAGGCTTTGGGCAATCTCGTGGGTAACGCTTTCACCATTGGCGCCAAGCCATGGCCGGCGGATTCCCTTGCCCGCCAGGGCACTGGCCAGAGTCGACTCCACCAGATTGGAGGGAATGGCGAAACCGATGCCGACCGAGCCGCCGGTGCGCGAGAAAATCGCGGTATTGATGCCGGCGAGCCTGCCGTCGAGAGTTACCAGAGCGCCGCCGGAATTCCCTGGATTGATCGCGGCATCGGTCTGGATGAAGGACTGCGCCGCAGCCTCTCCGATGCCCGTACGCCCCAAAGCCGAGACAATGCCCTGCGTCACTGTCTGCCCAACCCCGAACGGATTGCCAATGGCGACGACCAGATCGCCGACCTCCAGGTCGTCCGAGTTATGGAACTCCAGATATGGCAGGGTCTCGTTCTGCGCATCGATCCGCAGAATGGCGATATCGACCCGCGGATCGGCAGCGATCACCTTTGCCTCGAATTCCCGCCGATCCGCCAGCGCCACCACGATCTGCGTCGCCCCTTCTATGACATGGTTATTGGTGACGATAATGCCGTCAGGCCGCACGATCACGCCCGAGCCGAGCGAGCGGGCGATACGCTCGCGCGGCTGCCCGAAAGGAAATTGATCGCCGAAGAACTGGCGGAAAAAGGGATCGTTGAAGAATGGCGAGGTTTCGACCTGCTCGACCCGGCGCGTATAGACATTCACGACTGCCGGGGCGACGCGGCGAACCAGAGGAGCGAAGCTAAGCTCGATCTCGGTGCGGCTGGAGGGCACACGCGCCTGCGCCGAGGCTGTGGCAGCCGTCGCCGAGGTCAAAGCCAGGACAATGGTGAAAGTCAGGACGCGAATCATCTCGAACCTGGGGGTTTCCCTTTGTAAATAAGGATGTTTCCCAAAGGTTTTCAATCCATCGGGTTGGCTAATGTGGTCGCATCGCCTCCAGAAACAAAAAACGGCGGCCGAAACCGGCCGCCGTTCTGAAACAGTATAGTCTTTTGCCGATTAGGCAGCGGCCTCGGCCTCTTCCGCCTGCTGAACCGGGCCGGAATCGAGACCCTTAGCGGCCGGATCGCGGTCGACCAGCTCGATGACGGCCAGCGGGGCGGCATCGCCATAGCGGAAGCCGGCCTTGAGCACCCGGGTGTAGCCGCCGTTACGGCTGGCATAGCGCTGGTTGAGCGTCGAAAACAGCTTCTCGACGGCCGCCTTCTCCGGCAGGAAGGACAGGACCTGGCGGCGGGCATGCAGATCGCCGCGCTTGCCAAGCGTGATGAGCTTATCCATCAGCGGCTTCAGCTCCTTGGCCTTCGGCAGGGTCGTCGTGATCTGCTCGTGCTTGATCAGCGATGCCGCCATGTTGCCGAACATGGCGCGACGATGGGCGCTCGACTTGTTGAGCTTGCGGCCGGCATTGCGGTGACGCATATCCTACTCTCCTCGATCCTCAGATGGCGGCCGGATCAGTACTGATCCTGCAGTTTCTTCGCCAGTTCCTCGATGTTTTCCGGCGGCCAATTGGGTACATGCATGCCAAGATGCAGACCCATCTGAGCCAGAACCTCCTTGATCTCGTTCAGCGACTTGCGGCCGAAATTCGGCGTGCGCAGCATTTCGGCTTCGGTCTTCTGGATGAGATCGCCGATATAGACGATGTTGTCGTTCTTGAGGCAGTTCGCCGAGCGCACCGACAGCTCGAGCTCGTCGACGCGGCGCAGCAGATTGGGGTTGAATTCCGGCTCGGTCGCCGCCTTCTCCCGCGTCTCGGCCTTCGGCTCTTCGAAGTTGATGAAGAGCTGCAGCTGATCCTGCAGGATACGGGCGGCATAGGCGACGGCGTCCTCCGGCTTGATGGCGCCGTTGGTCTCGATCTGCATGGTCAGCTTATCGTAGTCGAGGATCTGGCCCTCACGGGTATTCTCGACCTTGTACGAGACCTTGCGAACCGGGCTGTACAGCGCATCGACCGGAATCAGGCCGATCGGCGCATCTTCCGGACGGTTTGCCGAGGCCGGCACATAGCCCTTCCCGGTTTCAACCGTCAGTTCCATGCGGATCGTGGCGCCCGCGTCCAGCGTGCAAAGCACATGGTTCGGGTCCATCACCTCGATGTCGTGGCCGGTTTCGATCATCTTGGCGGTGACTTCGCACGGGCCCTGGGCGACCAGGTGCATGCGCTTCGGCCCTTCGCCGTGCATTTTCAGCGCCATCGACTTGATGTTCAGTACGATATCGGTGACGTCCTCGCGCACGCCCGGGATCGACGAGAATTCATGCAGCACGCCGTCGATCTTGATCGACGTGACGGCAGCGCCCTGCAGCGACGAAAGCAGCACACGGCGCAGCGCGTTGCCCAGCGTGAGGCCGAAACCGCGCTCCAGCGGCTCGGCAACGACAGTCGCGCTGCGGCCCGGCACGGCACCGGGCTCGATAACCAGCTTGTTCGGCTTAATCAGATCGGTCCAATTCTTCTGGATCACCTGTAACCTCGTTCGGTTGCGGCGGGTGCGGCAACTCCGCCTGGACCACCTCGGTTGCGGCAACGGCCGCCCCTGAACCTGTTCGGGGTGGCGGCCGGCCTCTTGTTCCACTACCGCGTCGGTCTCATCACCGACGCGCAATCGGCATCAGATGCGGCGCCGCTTCGGCGGACGACAGCCGTTATGCGGGATCGGCGTCACGTCACGAATACTGGTGATGACGAAACCCACGGCCTGCAGGGCGCGCAGAGCGGATTCACGGCCCGAACCGGGGCCCTTGACCTCGACCTCCAGGGTCCGGACGCCATGCTCGGCAGCGCGGCGGCCAGCCACATCGGCTGCGACCTGCGCCGCATACGGCGTGGACTTGCGCGAGCCCTTGAAGCCCTGACTGCCGGCCGACGACCAGGCAATGGTATTGCCCTGGGCGTCAGTAATGGTGATCATCGTATTGTTGAAAGATGCATTCACATGCGCGACGGCAGAGGTGATGTTTTTCTTTTCCTTGCGCCGGGGGCGCGCGGCCTTGTCCTTGACCATGGGGTTTCTTCAGTCCTTCGAAACGGGGGCTTGGAGTTAGCGGGTAGCCTTCTTCTTGCCGGCAATGGCGACCGCCTTGCCCTTGCGGGTACGGGCATTGGTATGGGTCCGCTGGCCACGCACCGGCAGGCCCTTGCGGTGACGCAGGCCGCGATAGCAGCCAAGGTCCATCAAACGCTTGATATTCATAGCGATTTCGCGACGAAGATCACCTTCGACCTTGTAATCGCGATCGATCGCTTCGCGGATCTGCAGCACCTCGGCGTCGGTCAGTTCGTTGACTCGCCGTTCTGCCGGAAGACCGACCTTCTCGCAAATTTCCTTGGCCTTCACCCGGCCGATACCATAGATGTAGGTCAGTGCGATCTCGACCCGTTTGTTGGTCGGGATGTTCACGCCAGCAATACGCGCCACGCTTTCTCTCCTCGAATCACACGCTCCGGCCGGCCGGAACGTTTACCTTTGGGCGGGAAGACGGCACAGAAATTCCCAACGTAGTCAAAGACTTACGTCGGGATCCGCCGCCTCTGTCCTGCTCGCGCCCGCTGCCCAAGGGGCGCGATTATAGAAACTATCTCCACTCAGTCAACTACTTAGTGCCCATCAGAGCGTTGCTAAAACCGCTTCGATCTGCTGGGTCACCTCGTCGATTTCTGCCATGCCATCAACCTGGCGTAGAATGCCGCGCCCCTCGTAATACGGGAGAAGCGGGGCCGTCTGCTGATGGTAAGCCTTGAGCCGGGAAACTACGGTTTCCGCCTTGTCGTCGGCCCGACGGGTAAATTCCTTGCTGCCGCAGACGTCGCAAACCCCGGGGGTCTTCGGCTGTTTGAACGTGTCGTGATAGCCCGTACCGCACTTCGCGCAGGTAAAGCGCCCGGTGATCCGCTCGACCAGGACGTCGTCATTGACCTTCATCTCGATGACGGCATCGAGCTTCAGCTTCCGCTCGGCCAGCATCTTGTCGAGCGCCTCGGCCTGCTTGGTCGTGCGCGGGAAACCATCCAGAATGAAGCCCTTCCGGCAGTCCGGCTGGTCGATCCGCTCGGCGATGATGCCCACGACGATCTCGTCGGAGACCAGCTCGCCGCGGTCCATCACGGCCTTCGCCTTGAGGCCAGTCGCCGTACCGGCCTTGACGGCGGCGCGCAGCATGTCGCCGGTCGAGAGCTGGACCAAGCCATGAGTAGCGGTCAGGCGCTGCGCCTGGGTTCCCTTGCCGGCCCCCGGCGGTCCAAGCAGGATCAGCCTCATTTGCGCGCTCCCCTCAGTTTGGCCTTCTTGATGAGCCCCTCGTACTGATGCGCCAGTAGATGGGATTGAATCTGGGCGACCGTATCCATCGTGACGCTCACCACGATGAGGAGCGAGGTGCCGCCGAAATAGAACGGCACGGAATACTGCGAGATCAGGATTTCGGGCAGCAGGCAGACCGCCGAAATATAGAGTGCTCCCACCACCGTCAGACGGCTCAGCACATAGTCGAAATATTCCGCCGTCCGCTGGCCGGGCCGGATGCCCGGCACGAAGCCGCCGTGTTTCTTGAGATTATCGGCGGTTTCGACCGGATTGAATACGACCGATGTGTAGAAGAAGCAGAAGAACACGATCAGCGCGACATACATGACCAGATACAACGGCTGGCCATGCCCCAGCAGCGTGGTGATCGTGGTGACCCAGCCCGGCGCGCCGGAGCCGGCTGCGAACTGGGCGATCGTGGTCGGCATCAGCAGCAGCGAGGATGCGAAGATAGGGGGAATGACGCCCGAGGTATTCAGCTTCAGCGGCAGATGGGAACTCTCTCCGCCGAACATCCGCTGACCGACCTGACGTTTGGGATACTGCACCAGGATTCGGCGCTGGGCCCGCTCCATGAAGACGATGAAGGTAATCACGGCGACAATGAGAACCAGCAGGAAGAGAATGAAGATGGTGCTCAATGCGCCAGTACGGCCCAGCTCCAAGGTCGCCGCCAACGCCCGCGGCAATTCCGCCACGATGCCGGCGAAAATGATGAGCGACGTGCCCTGTCCCACGCCGCGCTGGGTGATCTGCTCGCCCAGCCACATCAGGAACAGCGTACCGCCGGTCAGCGTGATCATCGTGGTCAGGCGGAAAAACATCCCCGGATCCAGAACGGCGCCGCCGCGGCTGCCGCTCATCCCCTCCAGGCCGACGGCAATACCGTAGGCCTGCACGGCGGCCAGGAACACCGTGCCGTACCGGGTATACTGATTGAGTTTCTTGCGGCCGACCTCGCCCTCCTTCTTCAGCGCCTCGAGCTGCGGCGAGACGGCTGTCAGGAGCTGGACAATGATCGACGCCGATATATAGGGCATGATGTTCAGCGCAAAGATGGTCATGCGCCCCAGCGCACCACCTGCGAACACGTTGAACATGCCTAGAATTCCGCCCGATTGCTGGCGGAAAATATCCGCCATGATCAGCGGGTCGATGCCCGGCAGAGGGATGTAAGTGCCAAGGCGGTAGACGATCAGCGCACCAACCGTGAACCAGATGCGCTTCTTCAATTCGGTCGCCTTGGCGAAGGCCCCAAGATTGAGGCTAGCTGCCATGCGCTCCGCTGCCGATGCCATGTCCGATCCCTAAATCCGACCGAGTGAACTTCAAAACAACCGACGGGGCATTATGCCCCGCCAGCCGATAAATATTAACGCTTACTTTTTGCCCTTGGCCTTTTTCTCGGCCTTCGGAGCGGCTTCGGCCTTCGGCGGAATCATAACGGTGATGCTGCCGCCAGCCTTTTCAACGGCGGCCTTCGCCGTCGCCGACGCCCCGCTGACGGTGATGGTGATCTTGCTCTTCAGCTCGCCGGTGCCGAGCAGGCGAACACCGTCAGCCTTGCCGGAGCAGAGACCAGCCGTGGCCAGAGCAGCCTCGTCGATCGGCTGACCGGCATCGAGCTTGCCCTTGTCGATCACAGCCTGCAGACGGCCGATGTTGACCGTCTCGAATTCCGCCGGGCGGAGCGGGTTGAACCCGCGCTTCGGCAGGCGACGGTAAATCGGGGTCTGGCCGCCTTCAAAACCGTTAACGCTGACGCCGGTGCGCGCCTTCTGGCCCTTGACGCCACGGCCCGAGGTCTTGCCCTTGCCGGAGCCGATACCGCGGCCGACACGCATGCGCGCCTTTCGGGCGCCAGGATTGTCGGCAATCTGATTGAGACGCATCTTGCTATCCCTTCCACTCGAACCGGCTGGAAAGGCCGGTCGCTAAATCCTCAACCTTCGATCTGGATCAGGTGCTGCACTTTGGCAATCATGCCGCGCACCGAAGGCGTATCCTCCAGTTCGCGCGTCTGATGCAGCTTGCGCAGACCGAGACCGACCAGGGTGGCCTGCTGATCGGCGGTCCGCTTCTGCGCAGACCGGATCCAGGTGACCTTCACGGTCTTGCCGGCCGCCTTGGCGGCCTTCTTCTTTGCCGGAGCCATCTATATTACTCCTCGGTTTCGCCGCGGCGACCGAGGATGTCGGCCACCTTCTTGCCGCGCTTCGCCGCGATGTAACGAGGCGCGTTCAGATTCTGCAACGCGGCAAAGGTCGCCTTCACCATATTGTGCGGATTGGAGGTTCCGGTCGACTTGGTGACCACGTCGGCAACGCCAAGCGTCTCGAAGACGGCGCGCATCGGACCGCCGGCGATGATGCCGGTGCCGGCCGGAGCGGCACGCAGGATGACCTTGCCCGCGCCGTGGCGGCCTTCGATATCGTGATGCAGCGTGCGGCCCTCGCGCAGGTTGACCCGGATCATGTTCCGCTTCGCGTGCTCGGTGGCCTTGCGGATCGCTTCCGGAACTTCGCGGGCCTTGCCCGATCCATAGCCGACGCGGCCCTTCTGGTCGCCGACGACAACCAGAGCGGCAAAGCCGAAGCGCCGACCGCCCTTCACCACCTTGGCGACGCGGTTGATGCTGACCAGCTTGTCGACGAGTTCGCTCTCGCCGCGCTCGCGATCACCGCCGCGCTCGCCGCGATGCTCGCCCCGCTCACCCCGTTCAGCTCGTTGAGTAGCAGCCATTTGTACCCAAACCTTTCTCAGAAATTCAGACCAGCTTCGCGCGCCGCCTCGGCGAGCGCCTTGATGCGCCCGTGGTAGAGGTAGGCACCGCGGTCGAAAATCACCTCCGTGACGCCGGCGGCCTTGGCGCGCTCGGCGATCAGCTTGCCGACTTCGCTCGCCGCCTTGGTGTCGGCGCCGGTCCTCAGCGAGCTACGCAGATTCGCCTCCAGCGAAGAGGCCGAAGCGAGCGTCACGCCCTTCACGTCATCGATCAGTTGCGCATAGATGTAGCGCGACGAACGATGAACGCTCAGCCGCGGGCGGCCATGGGCGGCAGCGCTGATCTTGGCTCGATTGCGCATCTTGCGGCGATCGAACAGCTCATTCATGCGAGTCTTCATGCTCATAGCCGCGGTCCTTACTTCTTCTTGCCTTCCTTACGCAGGATGGTCTCGTCGATATACTTGATGCCCTTGCCCTTGTAGGGCTCGGGGGGCTTGATCGCGCGAATCTCCGCGGCGACTTGGCCGACGAGATGCTTGTCCGCACCGCTGATCTTGATCGACGTGGGCTTCTCCACCTTGATCTCGATGCCAGCCGGGATCGGATAGATCACCTCATGGCTGAAACCCATGTTGAGTTGCAGGTTCTTGCCCTGCATCGCCGCACGAAGGCCGACGCCATTGATCTCGAGCTCGCGGGTGTAGCCGTCCTTCACGCCCTTGACCAGGTTGCTGACCAGGGTGCGCTGCATGCCCCACATGGAGCGGGCATAGCGGGTCGGCTGCCGCGGCTTGACGGTGATCTTGCCGTCCGCAACTTCGACAGAGAGATCGTCCACAACAGTGAGCTTCAGCTCACCTTTCGGGCCCTTCGCCGTCAGGGTCTGGCCGGCCAACTGGACCTGCACCCCCTGCGGAACCGGAACCGGATGCTTGCCGATACGCGACATCGTCAAACTCCTCAGAATACGCGGCAGAGGACTTCGCCGCCAACATTGGCAGCGCGCGCCTCGATATCCGACATCACGCCGCGCGGCGTGGACAGAATGGAAATGCCAAGGCCGCCTCGAACCTTGCCGAGGTCGCTGATGCCCGAGTAGACCCGACGACCAGGCTTCGATACGCGATCGATCGCCTTGATGACCGGCTCGCCTTCGAAATACTTCAGCTCAATACGCAGGTTGCGCTTGTTGCCATCCTCCAACAGCTCGTAGCCGCGGATATAACCTTCCTTCTTCAGGACCTCGAGCACGTTCATCCGCAGCTTCGAGGCCGGGCAGCCGATATTGTCTCTGCCCGCCTGCTGACCGTTGCGGATGCGGGTCAGCATATCGCCAAGGGGATCGGTAAGAGCCATACCCTCTTCCTCCTTACCAGCTCGACTTGACCATGCCGGGAATCTGGCCGCTCGAGGCCAGCTCACGCAGCATGTTGCGCGACAGCTTCAGTTTCCGATAGGTGCCGCGCGGGCGCCCGGTCAGCTCGCAGCGATTGCGCACACGGATCTTCGCCGAATTACGCGGCAGTTCGGCCAGCTTCAGGGCCGCCTCGAACCGCTCTTCCGGGGATACGTCCTTGTCCTTGATGGTGGCCTTCAGCTTGCTGCGCTTCGGCTCATACCGCGCCGCCAGCTTCGCGCGACGCTTATTCTTTTCGACAGCACTCGTCTTCGCCATATCAGCGATCCTTTCTCGGCTCAGTTCTGGAACGGCATGCGGAAACCGGCCAGCAGGGCCTTGGCTTCCTCGTCCGTCTTCGCCGTCGTGCAGATGATGATATCCATGCCGCGCACGGTATCGACCTTGTCGTAGTTGATCTCCGGGAAGATGATCTGCTCTTTCAGGCCGAGGGCATAATTGCCGCGGCCGTCAAAGCTCTTGCCCGGCACGCCACGGAAGTCGCGGACCCGCGGCAGCGCGATGTTGATCAGACGATCAAGGAACTCGTACATATGCTCACGGCGCAAGGTCACCTTGCAGCCGATCGGCTGGCCTTCACGCAGCTTGAAGTTCGCAATCGCCTTGCGGGCCTTGGTCATGACCGGCTTCTGACCGGTAATGGCGGCCAGTTCGGATGCGGCGGCCTGAACCTTCTTCGAATCCTGCGCGGCTTCGCCCACGCCCATGTTGACGACGATCTTCTCGATCTTCGGCACTTCCATGGGGTTCTTGTAGCCGAACTTTTCCATCAGCTGCTTGCGCACCTGATTTTCGTAAACGTCCTTCATACGGGGAGCAGCCATTGCACCACCCTCCATCAGCGGTCGATGACTTCGCCGGAGCGCTTGGCAAAGCGCACCTTGCGGCCGTCATCCAGGAATTTGTAGCCAACGCGGGTCGGCTTGCCGTCTTTCGGATCGGCATGCATCACGTTGGAGATATGCACCGGAGCCTCGCGTTCCTCGATGCCGCCGGCCGAGGTACGGCTCGGCTTGACATGCTTGGTCACCTTGTTGGCGCCGGAAACGACGACGCGGTTGGTGCTGGGCTCGACGCGCAGCACTTCGCCGGTGGCGCCCTTCGAGCGACCAGAGACGACGACAACCTTGTCGCCCTTCTTGATCTTCAACTTCTCGGCCATGGCTCAGAGCACCTCCGGGGCCAGCGAAATGATCTTCATATGGCCCTTCGCGCGCAGCTCGCGGGTCACCGGGCCGAAAATGCGGGTGCCGATCGGCTCCTGCTGCTTGTTGATGAGGACCGCTGCATTGCGGTCGAAGCGGATCGCGCTGCCATCGGGGCGGCGGATCTCCTTCGCCGTGCGGACGATGACCGCACGATGCACATCGCCCTTCTTCACGCGGCCGCGCGGAATGGCATCCTTCACCGAGACGACGATAATGTCGCCGACCTGCGCCGTCTTGCGCTTCGAGCCCCCCAGCACCTTGATGCACTGGACTCGGCGCGCGCCTGAATTGTCGGCGACGTCGAGATTGGTTTCCACCTGGATCATTGGACCTGTACCTCGCTAACTATCCGTGCCGTCTCAGGAGGCGTTCTCGACGACAACCCATCGTTTCAGCTTGGAGATGGGTTTCGACTCCTGGATCCACACGATCTCGCCCTCCTTATGGGCGTTCTGCTCGTCGTGGGCGTGATACTTCTTCGAACGGCGGATGAACTTCTTGTACACCGGGTCCATGATCCGCCGCTCGACCTTGACGACGACGGTCTTGTCACCCTTGCTGCTCACCACGACGCCCTGCAATACGCGCTTCGGCATCTCTTCTCTCCTTACGCCCGCTTCTCGGCCTGCTGACGCAGGGCAGTCTGGACGCGTGCGATATCGCGGCGCACCTGACGAACGCGCGCGGTGTTCTCCAACTGGCCAGTCGCCTTCTGGAAGCGCAGATTGAACTGCTCCTTCTTCAGATCGACGAGCTTGGTGTTCAGTTCGTCCTTGGTCTTACCGACCAGTTCGCTAGCCTTCATGACTTACGCTCCCTCGCCCAGGCGGGTAACGATCTTGGTCCGGATCGGCAGCTTGGCGGCGCCAAGCGTGAACGCTTCCTTGGCCAGGGCCGCCGGAATGCCGTCGAGCTCGAACATGATGCGGCCGGGCTTGACGCGGCAGACCCAGAGCTCGGGCGAGCCCTTGCCCGAGCCCATGCGAACTTCGGCCGGCTTCTTCGACACCGGAACATCCGGGAAGACGCGGATCCACATACGGCCCTGACGCTTGATGTGGCGGGTGATCGCACGGCGGCAGGCTTCGATCTGGCGCGCGGTCACACGGGCCGGCTCCATCGCCTTCAGGCCAAAGGCGCCGAAATTGAGGTCGGTGCCGCCCTTGGCGACGCCATGGATGCGGCCCTTGAAGGCCTTGCGGAACTTAGTGCGTTTCGGTTGCAACATCTCTCGTTACTCCCGGCTCAACCCTGGCGGCCCGGATGACCGCCCTGGGCCTGCTCGGCCAGGCGCTTGTCCTGCGCCATCGGGTCGTGAGCCATGATCTCACCCTTGAACACCCAAACCTTCACGCCGCAGGTGCCGTAAGCAGTCTTGGCCGTGGCGCGGGCGAAATCGACATCGGCGCGCAGCGTATGCAGCGGCACCCGGCCTTCGCGATACCACTCGACACGGGCGATTTCGGCCCCGCCCAGACGACCGCCGCAGTTGATGCGGATGCCGCCGGCACCAAGGCGCATCGCCGACTGCACGGCGCGCTTCATCGCGCGGCGGAAAGCCACGCGGCGCTCGAGCTGCTGAGCGATGTTTTCCGCCACCAGCTTGGCGTCGAGTTCGGGCTTGCGGATCTCGACGATGTTGAGATGAACTTCCGACTTGGTCATCTTCGCCAGATCGGAGCGCAGCTTTTCGATATCGGCGCCCTTCTTGCCAATCACCACGCCCGGACGGGCCGAATGGATGGTGATGCGGGCCTTCTTGGCCGGACGTTCGATAACGATGCGCGCGACGCCGGCCTGGGCCAGACGCTGCTCGAGATACTTGCGGATCTGCAGATCCTCATGCAGCAGGCCGGCATATTCCTTGTCGCTGGCGAACCAGCGGGAATCCCAGGTGCGGTTGATGCCGAGACGGAGCCCGACCGGATTGACTTTCTGACCCATTACGCCTGCTCCCCGCTCTGCTGAGCCTCGGCCTTCTTCGACTTGCCGGTCGTCTTCGCCTTGGCCGGAGCCTTCTTCTCTTCCTCGCGCTCACGCACCACGATCGTAATATGGCTGAACGGCTTCAGGATCTTGGCACCACGACCGCGCGCGCGGGCATGGAAGCGCCGCATCACCAGGCCCTTGCCGACGCTCGCCTCGGAGACGACCAGACGGTCGACGTCGAGCTGGTGGTTGTTCTCGGCATTGGCGATCGCCGACTGCAGAACCTTCTTCACGTCCTTGGCGATGCGCCGCTTGGAGAAGGTCAGCTCGGACAACGCCGCCTCGACCCGCTTACCGCGGATCAGGCCGGCAACCACGCCAAGTTTCCGAGGGCTGACACGGATGTTCCGCCCCACAGCCATCGCCTCGTTCTCGCCGAGGCGGGATTCGCGCGCCTGCTTGCTCATGGTTACTTCTTCGCCTTCTTGTCGGCGCTGTGACCATGGAAGGTACGGGTCGGCGCGAACTCGCCAAACTTATGCCCGACCATCTCCTCGGTCACCAACACCGGGATGAACTTGTTGCCGTTGTGGACACCGAAGGTCAGGCCGACGAATTGCGGCATGATCGTCGAACGCCGCGACCAGGTCTTCACGACCTCCTTGCGGCCCGACGACATCACCTTGTCGGCCTTCTTCAGCAGATACCCGTCAACGAACGGGCCTTTCCAGACAGAACGTGTCACGATCTACCTCCTAGCCCGATCAGCTATGCTTGCCCGCCGGGCGGCGGCGCAGGATCATCTTCTGCGTCCGCTTGTTGTTACGCGTGCGCTTACCCTTGGTCGACTTGCCCCACGGGGTCACCGGATGACGGCCACCCGAAGTACGGCCCTCACCACCACCATGCGGATGGTCGATCGGGTTCATGGCGACACCGCGAACGGTCGGACGAATGCCCATCCAGCGCTTGCGGCCCGCCTTGCCCAGCTTGGTGTTCTGGTTGTCCGGGTTCGACACCGCGCCGATCGTGGCCATGCAATCGGCCTGAACCAGACGCTGCTCGCCCGAAGCCAGGCGCAGAAGCGCCATGCCCTGATCCTTGCCGACGAGCTGCACGAAGCTGCCGGCGGAACGGGCCATCTGGCCACCCTTGCCCGGCTTCATCTCCACGTTGTGGATGATGGTGCCGACCGGGATCGCCTTCATCGGCATGGCATTGCCGGGCTTGATGTCGGCCTTCTCGCCGGACACGACGCGGTCGCCAACCTTCAGACGCTGCGGCGCCAGGATATAGCTCAACTCGCCATCGTCGTACTTGATCAGTGCGATGAAGGCGGTGCGGTTCGGGTCGTACTCGATCCGCTCGACCACGGCCCCGACATCGAACTTGCGGCGCTTGAAGTCGATCAGGCGATAGCGGCGCTTGTGGCCACCGCCGATATGGCGGGTGGTGATGCGGCCGAAATGGTTGCGGCCGCCGGTCTTCTTCAGACCCTCGGTCAGCTCCTTGACCGGGCGGCCCTTGTAGAGCTGCGAACGGTCGATCAGGACCAGACCGCGGGTCGACGGCGTAACCGGCTTGTAATTCTTCAACGCCATGTCAGATCCCCGTCGTCACGTCGATCTTGTGGCCTTCGGCGAGAGTCACCATCGCCTTCTTCCAGTCCGAACGCCGGCCTGGCTCGCCACGGAAAAACTTCGTCTTGCCCTTGGAGCGGATGGTGTTCACGGCCGTTACCTTGACCTTGAACAGCGCTTCCACCGCCGCCTTGATCTGAGGCTTGGTGGCCTCGAGCGGCACCTTGAAGGTGACCTGGTTGTACTCGGAAGTACGGGTCGCCTTTTCGGTGATCACCGGCGCAAGGATCACGTCGTAATGATTGAGCGTGCTCATTTCAGACGAGCCTCCAGAGCCTCGACCGCGGCCTTGGTCAGCACCAAGGTATCGCGGCGCAGGATGTCATACACATTGGCCCCCTGCTCCGGCAGAACGTCGACGTTGCGGAGCATGCGGGCGGCGCGGGCGAAATTGTCGTCCAGCGTCTTGCCGTCGATCACCAGCGCGCTGTCGAGGCCGAGGCCCTTCAGCTTGCCGGCGAGATCCTTGGTCTTGCCGGCTGACAACACCGCGCTGTCCAGCACCTTCAGCTTGCCTTCGGCGAGCTTGGTCGACAGCGCCGTCTTCAGCGCAAGCTTGCGGACCTTTTTCGGCAGGTTGATCGCATGGCTGCGAACGACCGGGCCGAAGGCCTTGCCGCCACCGCGGAACTGCGGGGCGCGGATGCCGCCATGACGGGCGCCGCCGGTGCCCTTCTGCTTGATGATCTTGCGGGTCGAGCCCTCGACCTCGCCATAGGTCTTGGTCTTGTGGGTGCCCTGCTGACGCTTGGCAAGCTGCCAGATCACGTAACGCTGCAGCAGGTCGGCGCGCGGCGGCAGGCCAAACACGTCCTTGGACAGCGTAAGCTTGCCCGACGCCTTGTTCTCCAGCGTGGTCACCGCGACTTCGATGGTCTCAGCCATGGTTCTCTACCCTTACTTCGCGGCGGCCTTGAGCGCGGCCGGCATCGGCAGGTCCTTCGCCCGCGGCTTCTTCACCGCGTCGCGGACCAACACATACTGACCTTCCGAACCCGGAACGCTGCCCTTGAGCATGATCAAGCCGCGGGCCGCATCGGTGCGGATCACCTGCAGGTTCTGCTGGGTGCGCTGACGGTCGCCCATATGGCCGGCCATCTTCTTGCCCTTGAACACCTTGCCGGGATCCTGACGCTGACCGGTCGAACCGTGGCTGCGGTGGCTGATCGACACGCCGTGGCTGGCTTCCAGGCCGCGGAAATTGTGCCGCTTCATGACACCGGCAAAACCCTTACCGATCGTCGTGCCCGTAACATCGACGAACTGGCCGACGATGAAGTGCTCGACCGAGAGTTCTGCCCCGACATCGACCAGGGCATCCGCCGGCACGCGGAATTCGGCCAGCTTGCGCTTCGGTTCGACATTGGCCTTGGCGAAATGACCGCGCATGGCCTTCGTCACATTCTTCGGCTTGGCTGCATCGACACCGAGCTGGATGGCGGTATAGCCATCTTTCTCCTCGGTGCGCTGCGCCACCACCTGGCAATTGTCCACTTTCAGCACGGTGACGGGCACATGTGTCCCGTCCTCCGTGAACAGCCGGGTCATCCCCAGCTTGCGTGCAACCAATCCGGTCCGCATGGGCCCAATCCCCTTAGAGCTTGATCTCGACATCCACGCCGGCGGCGAGGTCGAGCTTCATCAGCGCGTCCACCGTCTGCGGGGTCGGGTCGACGATGTCGAGAAGCCGCTTGTGCGTGCGGATCTCGAACTGCTCGCGCGACTTCTTGTCGACGTGCGGCGAACGGTTCACCGTGAACCGCTCGATATGAGTCGGCAGCGGGATCGGACCGCGCACACGCGCGCCCGTACGCTTGGCCGTGCTGACGATCTCGCTGGTGCTCTGATCGAGTACGCGATGATCGAAAGCCTTGAGACGAATGCGGATATTCTGGCTATCCATGATCTTTATGTCCTAGTACGGGTCGTCGCCGCTTACGCGATGATCTTGGCGACGACGCCGGCGCCGACGGTGCGGCCGCCTTCGCGGATGGCGAAGCGCAGGCCCTCATCCATGGCGATCGGCGCGATCAGCTCGACATCCATCGCCACGTTGTCGCCCGGCATCA
>NZ_DASVCJ010000032.1:0-46977 GCF_036381655.1 Ferrovibrio sp. | reverse complement strand
CCGCATCGAGCGCTTCTTCTGCCGCCTCAAGCAGTTCCGAGCCATCGCCACCCGCTACGACAAACGAGCCGACCATTTCGCAGCAGCCACAAAGCTCGCCGCCGCCATCCTCTCATACAATTGACGACACACCCTAGCGGTCCAACCGCAACAATGTTGAACGTGGCGCTTACCTTGAAGTCATGTTAGCCGATAGGGATTAGCGGTCCAACCGCAACAAAATCGTTTGCCGCATGCCCGAGTGCACGATGTTAGCCGATAGGGATTAGCGGTCCAACCGCAACCCCGGTCAACGCTCTCGATCTCCCATCGCTATGTTAGCCGATAGGGATTAGCGGTCCAACCGCTTGCGCTTGTACGCTCCCTCACCCCTCCGCCCGATAGCGCTGCAGCACCGGCAAGGCCGATTCCACGGCCGCGCGGCCTTCGGCGATGGCGTCCCTGGCGCGGTCGAACTGCAAAAGGCCCATGCCGGCCAGCCGGGGCATCAGCAGCACATGCGGCGGATCGCCGGCCAGCCGGGCGCGGGTGATGCGATCCTGCATGATGTTGATCGCCGTGGCCAGCACGTCGAAATAGCCCGGCGTCTCCGGCCCCGGCTGCAGCAGCTTGCGCGTGATCAGCGAGGCCTGATTGCGCAAGGCATTCGGCATCTGGCTGAGAATGCGGCCGAGAAATTCGTTCTTCGCATGGGTTTCGACCTCGCCCTGATCGGGCGTCTCCTCGACGAAGCGCCGGCCGAGCAACTCGCCGTTCAGGTTGACCGCGATGATGACCTCGGCGCCGAGCGCGCGGCAGGCCGAGACCGGCACCGGATTGACCAGCCCGCCATCGAGCAGCCAATGCCCGTCATGCGATACCGGGCTGAGGATGCCGGGAATGGTGATCGAGGCGCGCACCGCTTCGGCGATCTGGCCGTCCTGCAGCCAGACCTCGCGGCCATTGGCGAGATCGGCCGCCACGGCGGCGAATTTCTTCGGATAGCTTTCGATCGGCGCGTCGATGCCGAGCCGGTGCAGATAGGCGACGATCTTCTTGCCGTCGATCAGGCCGCCGCCGGTGACGCGGATGTCGAGCAGGCGCACGATCTCGCGCCAGGACATCGTCTCCGCCGAAGCCTTCAATGCATCGAGCCGGCCGGCGATATAGGCGGCGCCGACCAGAGCCCCCATCGACGAGCCGCAGACGACATCCGGCTCGATGCCGGCCTCGATCAGCGCTTCGATCACGCCGATATGGGCCCAGCCGCGCGCCGCGCCGCTGCCCAGAGCCAGTCCGATCCGCGGGTTGCGCATGCGGGCCTCTCTCGCTTTCGGCCCGTCAGGCCAGCCGCTCGCCCTTCAACAGGCGCGGCAGCTTGCCGACATCGCCCATGGCATGGCGCATGAAGAATTTCTTCAGCGGCGGGATGCGGTCGACGACGCCCAGACCGAGATCGCGCGCGATGCGGATCGGCGCGATGTCGTTCGAGAAGAGCCGGGTCAACCCGTCGGTCACGGCGCTCAGCACCAGCGTGTCGGTGCGGCGCCAGCGGGCATAGCCTTCCAGCACATCGGCCTGGCCGAGATCGAGACCCAGGCGTTTCGCCTCGACCAGGGCTTCGGTCAGCGCGGCGATGTCGCGCAGGCCGAGATTGAGACCCTGGCCGGCGATGGGATGGATGCCATGCGCCGCATCGCCGATCAGCGCCAGACGGTGATCGGTGTAACGCTCGGCATGCAGGAAGGTCAGCGGATAGGACCAGCGCGGGCCGACGACATGCGCCTCGCCATAGCCGCTGCCGAAACGGCGCCGCATCTCGGCATCGAAGGCCACGTCCGGCAACGCCATGATGGCCGCGGCGCGCGCGGTCGGCTCGGTCCAGACGAGCGACGAGCGGTGCCGGCCTTCGGCATCGTCGGTCATCGGCAGAATGGCGAAGGGCCCGGCGGGCAGGAAGCGTTCCTGCGCCGCGCCTTCATGCGGCAGCTCATGCGCCACCGTGCAGACGATGCCGGTCTGCTCGTAGGACCAGCGCATGGTGCGGATGCCGGCGCCCTCGCGCACCATCGACTGGCGCCCGTCGGCGCCGATGACGAGGCGGCAGTGCAGTCCGGTGCCGTCGCCAAGCTCGAGTTCCGCGGCGCGGCCGGAGCCGGGCATGCCGCGCGCGATGCGGCTCACCCCCATCGGCGCGAACAGCTTCAGCAGCGGCAGGTGCTCCAGCGCGGCCTGCTGCGCCTGACGCATGATGCGGTTCTCGACCATGTAGCCGAACGGCTGATCGCCGATCGCGGCATGGTCGTAATGCAGGAACAGCAGCGAATCGCCATCGGAGACGCGGATATCCCACATCGGCTGCGCCGCGCCGACATGGCGCCACAGGCCGATCGCGTCCAGCATGCGCTGCGAGGCCAGCGCGATCGCCGAGACGCGGCCGTCGAAGCCGGCGCCAAGCGCCCGGTCGGGATCTTCGCGGTCGATCACGGCGACGGAAATGCCATGCGCGGCGAGCGCGATGCCCTGCGTCAGGCCGGCCAGCCCGCCGCCGACGATGGCGACCTCGAAAGCCTGAATATCCGGTGAATCTGTCATGGCCGTAGCTTCGGCGCCTCGCCCCGGCTTGTCCAGAGCCGGGCCGGCCGAAACCGGGATGGACGCCACCCCGGGGCCGTACTAGCCTTAAGGGCATGCCGCGATGGATGCCGGTCCTTCTGCTGACGGGGTGCATGGCGGCCGGCTTCGCTGGCGCCGGCGAAGCGGCCGAGGAGAAGATCGCGGTCGATCTGGAACTGCAGCTTGCCGTCGACATCTCGGGCAGCATCGATGCCGACGAGGCGCGGCTGCAGCGCGAGGGCTATGCAAGGGCGATCTCGGATCCCGCCGTGGTCAAGGCGATCCAGAGCGGCATCAACGGGCGCATCGCCGTATCCTATTTCGAATGGTCGGACAGCTACAGCCAGCAGGACGTCTTCGGATGGATGCTGATCCAGGACCAGGCCAGCGCCGAGGCCGTGGCGCGCCGCCTGATCGAATTCCCGATCCGCACCGCCCGGCGCACCAGCATCTCCGGCGCCATCCTGCATGCCCTGCCCCGCTTCGGCAGCAGCCCGTACAAGGGCCTGCGCCGCGTGCTGGACATTTCCGGCGACGGCCCGAACAACGACGGCTCGCCGGTCGATCTCGCCCGCGATCAGGCGGTCAATGCCGGCATCGTCATCAACGGCCTGCCGATCATCAACGACCGGCCGAATAGTTGGGGCTTTCCGGTGCTGAAGGATCTCGACCGCTATTACGAAGGCTGCGTCACCGGCGGGCCGGGCTCCTTCGTCGTGGTGGCGGAAAGCTTCGAAACCTTCTTCGAGGCGATCAGGCGCAAGCTGATCCTGGAGGTCGCCGCCCTGCCGGCCAGGCCGGAAACCCTGCCCCGCCACGGCCCGCTCGTCCGGATCCAGCGCAATGCCGGCTACGACAAAGGCTGCGATATCGGCGAACGGCAAAGCCAGGATTTCTGGCGCCGGCGCTATGAGCAATAGGCGCTCCCGATGGCCCTCAGTGCGGGCGCGGCGGCTTTCCCGTCGTCGTCCCGATGATCTTTTTCGGACCGCCCGGCGAATCGGGCTGCCGCGCCTTGGCCGCGCCCGGTTTTTGCCGTATTCCCAGGGAATAAGGTCGCAACCATAGCAGACGGACAGGTCCGGCCGGGCACCCGTTCCGCTTCATTCTTCTTGGGGAGTATCCGCTCATGACTTCGCGCCAGGCTCCGGTCCAGAGTCCCTTCGACCGCGCCGATTTTCCCTTTGCGCTGCGGCAGGTCACCGAGGCCGCCGCTTTGGCCGCCTACGACTGGGTCGGCCGCAGCGAAAAGGAAAAAGGCGACGGCGCCGCCGTCGATGCCATGCGCAGGGCGCTCAGCGAGATCGACATCAACGCCGTCGTCATGATCGGCGAAGGCGAGAAAGACCGTGCACCGCTGCTCTATCGCGGCGAGCGGATCGGCAAGGCCGAGCCGGAAATCGAGATCGCCGTCGATCCGATCGAAGGCACGACGAACATGGCCAACGGCGTCGAGAATTCGATGGCGGTCTTCGCGCTGAGCCCGCGCGGCAGCATGTTCGACCTCGGCCCCAGCTTCTACATGGACAAGCTGGTGGTGCCCAGGGCGGCCAGGGGCAAGGTCGATCCGACCTGGCCGGTGAACAAGAGGCTGGCCGCGCTGGCGGCGGCGCTGGACAAGCCGGTCTCGGAGCTGCGCATCTTCGTGCTGAACCGCAAGCGCCATCATGCCATGATCAAGGAGATTCACGATTGCGGCGCGCGCACGGTGCTGTACGAAAACGGCGATGTCGCAGGCGCCTTCATGGCGCTGCAGAAGGGTCATGGCGTCGATGCGCTGTTCGGCACCGGCGGCTCGCCCGAAGGCGTGATCACGGCGATCTTCACGAAAGCCCTGGGCGGCGATTTCTTCGGCCGCGTCGATCCGCAAAGCGACGAGGAGGCCGCCAAGGTGAAGGCGTTCGGCCTCGACAGCGGCAAATGGCTGAGCGGCAGCGAACTGGTGAAAAGCGACGATGCGATCTTCGTGGCCAGCGGCATCAATTCCGGCCCGCTCTGCCGCGGCGTCAGCATCGAGCGCGGCGAGGTGCGCATGCACACGGTGATCCTGATGGCGAAAACCGGCGCCCGCTACGACCTGGTCAGCCGTTTCCCGAAACCCTGAAGCGGAGCGGCGCATGGTTGTGCGCGAAATCGCGATCAAGCCGTTCGCCGGACAGAAGCCGGGCACCTCGGGCCTGCGCAAGAAGGTCGACGTCTTCCAGCAGCCAGGCTACCTCGAAGCCTTCGTGCAGTCGGTCTTCGATACGCAGGATGCGCTGAAAGGCGGAATGTTGGTGCTGGGCGGCGACGGCCGCTACTTCAACCGGCAGGCGATCCAGACCATCCTGCGCATGGCGGCGGCGAACGGGATCGGCCGCGTCCTCGTCGGCCGCGCCGGCATCCTTTCGACGCCGGCGGCCAGCGCGGTGATCCGCCGCCACAGGGCGCAGGGCGGGCTGGTGCTGTCGGCCAGCCATAATCCGGGCGGGCCGGAAGGCGACTTCGGCATCAAGTTCAACATCGCCAATGGCGGCCCGGCGCCCGAGGCGGTGACCGAGGCGATCTACCTGCGCACGCAGGGCATCGAACGCTATCGCATCCTCGATGCCGCCGATCTCGATCTCGATCGTGCCGGCGAGCGCAAGCTGGGCGACCTGACGGTTTGTGTGATCGATCCGGTCGAGGATCACGCCGCCATGCTGCAGGAGCTGTTCGATTTCGATGCGATCCGCGCGCTGCTCGGGCGGCCGGATTTCCGCTTCCGCTTCGATGCCATGCATGCCGTCACCGGACCCTATGCGCGGCGGCTGTTCATCGACCTGCTCGGCGCGCCGGAGGGCGCGGTCGTCAATGCCGAGCCGAAGGAGGATTTCGGCGGCGGCCATCCCGACCCCAATCCCGTCCATGCCAAGGCGCTGTATGACGAGACCGTGCGCCAGGACCGGCTCGATTTCGCCGCCGCCTCCGACGGCGACGGCGACCGCAACATGATCCTGGGCGCCGGCATCGCCGTCTCGCCCAGCGACAGCCTCGCCGTGCTGGCCGCCAATGCGACGCTTGCGCCGGGTTATGCCAAGGGCATCGCCGGCATCGCGCGCTCGATGCCGACCAGCCGCGCCGCCGATGCCGTGGCCAGGGCGCTGCAGGTGCCCTGTTTCGAGACGCCGACCGGCTGGAAATTCTTCGGCAATCTGCTCGACGCCGGCCGCATCACGCTCTGCGGCGAGGAAAGCTACGGCACCTCGTCGGACCACGTGCGCGAGAAAGACGGCCTCTGGGCCGTGCTGTTCTGGCTCAACATCCTGGCCCGCCGGCCGGGCGAGACGGTGCTGTCGATCCTGCAGCAGCATTGGCGCCGCTTCGGCCGGCACTACTACAGCCGGCACGATTACGAAGGCGTCGATGCCGCCAAGGCGCAGCTTGCGCTGGATGCCCTGCGCGCGGAGTTGCCCACGCTCATCGGCGGCAGGATCGGCGATTTCGCCATCACCGCGGCCGACGATTTCGCCTACCGCGATCCGATCGACAACAGCGAAAGCGCGCGGCAGGGCCTGCGGGTGATCTGCGGCGAGGATGCGCGGCTGGTGGCGCGATTGTCGGGGACCGGAACCGAGGGCGCGACGGTGCGCTTGTATTTCGAATGCTTCGAGCCCGATCCGGCGCGCCAGCAGGACGACGTACAGGCCAGGCTCAAGCCGCTGATCGACTTCGCCGAGCGCTGCACCGGCCTGCGCCAGCAGACCGGTCGCGCGGGACCCGATGTGATCACTTGACGAACCGGGAGAAGGCCATGTCGCTGCCGCCGCCGATCGACCAGACCCCCGCCTGGCGCGCGCTTGCCGCCCATGCCTCGGCGACGCGCCAGCGCAGCCTGCGCGAGCTTTTTGCCGCCGACCCGCAGCGTTTCGATGCGCTCTCCTTCCGGTGCGGCGACCTGCTGCTCGATCTGTCGCGCCAGCGCATCGATGGCGAAACGCTGCGGCTCCTGATCGACCTGGCCGAGGCGGCGGATGTTGCCGGCTGGCGCGAGCGCATGCTGCGCGGCGAGCATGTCAACGTCACCGAGGACCGCGCGGTGCTGCATACCGCCCTGCGCCTGCCCGAGGACAAGAGCCTGGCGGTCGACGGCACCGACGTGGTGAAGGACGTGCATCGCGAACTGCGCCGCATGGCCGAGATGGTCGACGCGATCCGCGGCGGCGTCTGGCGCGGCGCCAGCGGCGAGCGCTTCCGCCAGATCATCGCCATCGGCATCGGCGGCTCCGATCTCGGCCCGCGCATGGTGGTCGATGCCCTGGCGCCCTACCGCCAGGACGGCCTCGACATCCATTTCGTCAGCAATGTCGACGGCGCCGATATTTCGCGCGCCCTCGCCGTCTGCGATCCGGCGGCGACCCTGGTGATCGTGGCGTCGAAGACTTTCACGACGCAGGAGACGATGACGAATGCCGAGACGGCGCGCGACTGGCTGAAGAAGCAGCTTGGCAAGGATGGCGCCGAAGCCGGCGCCTGGACCAGGCATTTCGTCGGCATCAGCGCCAATCCGCAGATTCCAGGCAAGTTCGGCATCCCGCCCGAGCGGGTGCTGCAATTCTGGGACTGGGTCGGCGGACGCTATTCGCTATGGTCGGCGATCGGGCTGCCGATCGCGCTGAGCATCGGCATGCCGCGCTTCCGCGAGCTGCTGGCCGGGGCGCACGCGATGGACGAACACTTCGCAACGGCGCCGCTGCAGCGCAACCTGCCGGTGCTGATGGCCCTGGCCGGAATCTGGAACATCAATTTCCTCGGCTTCAAGGCCCTGGCCGTACTGCCCTACGATCAGGGCCTGTCGAAGCTGGCCTCCTATCTGCAGCAGGCGGACATGGAGAGCAACGGCAAGGGCGTCGACCGCTGGGGCCGCAGCGTCGGCTATGCCACCGGTCCGGTGGTGTTCGGCGAGCCGGGCACCAATGGCCAGCACGCCTTCTACCAATTGCTGCATCAGGGGCCGCAGCCGATCCCGGCGGATTTCATCGTCCCGCTGGGCAGCCATTACCGGCTCGACCGCCATCACGATATTCTGCTGGCCAATGCCTTCGCCCAGGCCGAGGCGCTGATGAAGGGCCGCACGCGGGCGGAAGCCGAAGCCGAGCTGCTGCAGGACGGCATGGCGCCGGAAAAGGCGGCGATGCTGGCGCCGCAGAAGGCCTTCCCCGGCAACCGGCCGAGCACGACGATCCTGCTGCCGCGCCTCGATCCGTATCACCTGGGCATGCTGATCGCGCTCTACGAACACAAGATTTTCGTCCAGGGCACGATCTGGGGCATCAACTCCTTCGACCAATGGGGCGTGGAACTTGGCAAGCAGCTCGCCAAGCCGATCCTGGAGGAGCTGACCAGGCCTGATGCGAAGCATGCGCATGATGGCGCGACCAGTGCGATGATCGCCATCGCGCGCGGCGCTCCGCGGCTGACCTGACCAAAGACATCGTCCTCGGGTTTGCCCGGACAGGCGTCAGCCAGGCATGTCCCGACGGGCGTCAGCCCGGCAGCTTCTCGATGGCCGCCAATCCGTCCTTCATCAGCTTGCCCGCGGCGTTGCCGCCGCTGATCAGCTCCAGCATGCGCACGGCGCCATAGAGTTGCTGCTTGACGGCTTCCCTGCCGAGCGCATTGAGCTTGCCCGCCTTGATATCGCCGATCAAAGCAGCGCCGCCCTGCTCGATCTGCTGGCCGAGCGTCTTCAGGGCCGCGTCGATTTCCTTTTCGCTGCCGATCTCGGCCGCCACCTTCGCCACTTTCTGGATGGCGAAGACGCGGTTTTCCGCCTGCAGCTTGGCTTCGAACAGCGCCTCGCGGTCCGCTGCCGTCGCGCTATCGAGCGCCGCCAGAATCCTGCCGTCGGCGCCGCCGAGAATGCCGCTCCTGACCATGTCGCGCAGCTTGGCGCCGGCGGCATCCATTTCCGGCTGCGGGCCGTCCGCCATGCCGTCCGCCTTGAGGCGCGTCATCATGCGCACGAAATCGTCGACCATGCCGGCGATCGCGCCGTCCCCCAGCCGCACCGGATCGGCACGGCCGATCGATTTGAAAAAGCGCTTGCTGTCGCCGGCGATCACCTGGCGCGCATACTGGCCCGGCTTGAGATCGGCGAAGCCGGTGGGCAGATCGCCCAGGCCGTCGCAGATCGGCAGCAGCTGGAAGGGATCGCTCATCCGGCCGGTGACGATGGCGATCATGTAGCCCGGCCGGCCGGCGCCGCTGCCGCTCAAGGCCGCGTAATGCTCCCTGAACGTCTCGATCTGCCCGTCCAGCAGCTTGCCGACCGGCTTGGGCGAGAATTCCTCGCGCAGGGCTTCAAGCGGCCTGGCGATTTCCAGCACGCCGACCATATCGATCAGATCGAGCAGAACCGTCTCGCCGCCCAGCCTGGCAACGAGCTCGGCGCGATAGGCCGCGTCCGCCTCGGCCTTGGCGATCTCCTGGCGCAGATGCCGCGCCGCGATGGCCCAAAGAGTGGCGCCGAATTTGGCGATGCGCGGATCGGCCAGGGCGCCGATGGCCGGGGCCGGCGAGGCGCGCAGGCTGGCTTCCAGTTCCTTCACCGCCGCGCCGTCCAGGCCTTGCACGACGAAATCCCAGCACGGCGCCAGGGAGGCGCGCGAAATGCGGCCGAATTGCTTGTCGTCGTCTTCCGGCAGGATCAGCAGGTCTTCGAAGGGATGGCAGAAGATGCGCTGCAGGGTCAGATGCCGCGGCGGGCGCGTCTTGACCAGCCGCGGCCTCAGGGTGCCGAGCGCGGCATTGGCCATCGCCGCCGACAGCGCGACGGCGCGCGAGCGCTCGATCAGCAGCGTGAGCTGCGCCACCTTCTCATCGGGAATTTCGAACAGCTTGCGCTCGATATCGCGCAATTCGGCGGCCAGATCGCTCATATCCGCCCCTGCTTCACCGCTTCCACGCGTCTGATCATTTCGATGTCGAGAACCCCCGAATTCCACCCCTCCAGCGCGCGCACCTGCATGCGGTTATTCTCCTGCATCGCCTGTGCGTTGGGCCGATTGGCGGCCTCCTTTTCCGGAATGATCGGCAGAATACGGTAAATTTCCGTTACCGCCGCCCGCTGCGTATCGCGGTCCTGCCGCTCGGCATCCTGCCAGAGCAGGATGATGAATTCCCAGCCATCGACTGTCCACCACAACCGCTCGAGATCGCGGTGCAGGTTGAGCAGCGCCTTGTCCCAGTTGCTCAGCACACGGTCGGCATAGTCGACCGGCCGCAGCACCGACGCCATCAGATCGTCGGCGAAATCGGCGGTGAAATACGCGACCTTGACGATGCCGCGGGCGAGGTCGGCGGCGTCCGACTTGTCGGTCTCGGCCCAGTCGCTGAGCCGGTCGGCGAAGGACATGATGCCGCCGGCCAGGCGGCGCAGGCGGGACGGCTTGGGCATGCCGGGCAGGCCAATCGGCGCCAGCAGCAGCCCCCAGGACTGCAGCCGGTCGTAAAGATCGTTCGGCGTCGTGGCGAAGCGCTTGGCGATCCCGGCGAGGCCGTCCTTGACGCGTTCGCGGCCGGCGGCCGAGGTGAAGTCGGACATATGCAGATTCACCTGCCCCTCCGACATCGTCTCGATCACCGATTTGGACAGGAAGAAGCGCGTCAGCACGATTTCGTTTTCATCGTCGTTGAGGGCTTCTTCCGCCGCGCGCTGCGCTTCCGGTCCGGCCAGGCCGGTCTTGGCGGTTTCCAGCGTCGCCTTGCGGATATCGGGCGGCAGGCAGGAGCCGCCGCTCAGGATCGTCTCCTGCAGCGCGCGGTCATGCATGGTGAGCGAGAAGATGTCCGGCACATCCTTCCAGCGGATCACGTAGGTGCCTTTGACCCCGGAGAAGGCGGAGACGGTCAATTCGAGATTGTCGCGGCTGTCCTGGCGCACGCGCGACTGGCTGAGCGCCGGGGTCGTGAAGGCGACGGCCGTGCCGCGCTCCTCGAACCTGGCGGGCTGGAATTGCTGCCCCGCTCCCTTTGGAAAATTCATCCCTCTACGCCCGACGGTAGAATAGCCGCAACACCAGCCCTACTTAATCACAAGGCCGGGTCGCCGCAAATACCGGCGGCATTCAGGTCAGCCAGATTCGGGATTTTTCGATCACCCGGACGGTTTCGTCCCACAGGACGAAGCGCGGCAGGTCGGCCGGGTCGACCCAGGCGACCGCCGCGGCATCGTCGCCGGCCACCGCCTCGCCGCTGAGCCAGCGGGCGGCGTAATCGATGATGGTGTAATGGTAGGCGATGCGGCCGGCATCGTCGCGCTGCACGGCGTCGATCACCTCGACCAGGCCGAGCAGCTCGATCTCGATTCCGGCTTCCTCGCGCAGTTCGCGGCGGATGCCCTCGGCAACCGATTCGCCCAGGATCTGGGCGCCGCCCGGCAGGCTCCAGATGCCGGCGCGCGGCGGCTTGCCGCGCTGCACCAGCAGAACCTTGCCGTCCTTCCAGACCACGGCACCCAGACCGACCAGCGGCTGCGCGGGATATTCACGCGACATCGGACAGCCCGCCCCGGCTGCGGTCCAGGCCGGCGGCGGTCATTCCGCCGCCAACGCCTGCCTTGCGTTGAGCAAGTCCCAGATCTTCTGCGGCGTCGCCGGCATGTCGATATGGGTCACGCCCAGATCGGCCAGCGCATCGACCACCGCGTTGATCGTCGCCGGCGCCGAGCCGACCGCGCCCGCCTCGCCGGCCCCCTTGACGCCGAGCGGATTGGTCTTGCACGGCACCTCGCAGAGGATCACCTCGATCTCGGGGAGATTGTCGGCGCGCGGCACGCAGTAATCCGTGAAGCTGCCGGTCAGAAGCTGGCCGTCGGCATCATAGACGACGCGTTCATACAGCGCCTGGCCGATGCCCTGCACCACGCCGCCATGAATCTGGCCCTTGACGATGGTCGGGTTGATCACCCGGCCCATATCGTCGGCCACGACATAGCGCACGACCTGCGCCACGCCGGTCGCCTCGTCGATCTCGACCTCGCAGGCATGGCAGCCATTCGGGAAGGTGATCGCCTGCACCTGCCAGTCGGCGGCGGTATCCAGGCTGGCGCCGCTGTGGCGGGCGTGCTCGGCCACTTCCATGATGCCGACGCCGCGATCGGTGCCGGCGACGCTGAAGCGGCCGGCGGCGAATTCGATATCGGTCTGGGCCGTCTCGAGCATCTCGGCGGCGACCGCCTTGCCCTTCTCGATCACCTCGTCCTTGGCCTTGAGGATCGCGCCGCCCTCGGAATAGAGCGAGCGCGCGCCGCCGGTGCCGCCGCCGGTCGGGATCGCATCGGAATCGCCCTGCAGCACGCGGATCCTGTCGAAATCGACGCCGAGCTGATCGGCGACGATCTGCGTATAGGCCGTCTCATGGCCCTGGCCGGTCGATTGCGTGCCGACATAGACCTCGACGAAGCCATCGGGCGTGAACTTGATCTCGGCCCGTTCGGTCGGCGCGCCGCCGGTGGCTTCGAGATAATAGGCCATGCCGATGCCGCGGCGCTTGCCGCGCTTCCTCGCCGCGGCGCGGCGGGCCTCGAAACCGGCCCAGTCGATCGCCTTCAGCGCGGTGTTCGAGGTATTCTCGAAATCTCCCGAGTCGTAGACGAGGCCCATGGCGCTGGTCCAGGGGAAGGCGCTCGGCGGGATGTAATTCTTGCGGCGCAGTTCGGCGCGGTCGACGCCAAGCTCGCGGGCGGCGACATCGATCAGGCGCTCCATCAGATAATTCGATTCCGGCCGCCCGGCGCCGCGATAGGCGTCCACCGGCACGGTATTGGTGAAGACGCCCTCGACGCGCGAATAGACGCCCTGGAAGCGATAGACCGAGGACAGCACCTTGGTGCCGGCCATGGTCGGGATCATCGGCGCATAGGTGGACAGATACGCGCCCATATCGGCGATGTTGTGAATCCGCAATGCCAGAAAGTGGTTGTCCTTGTCCAGCGCCATCTCGGCATGGGTGAGGTTGGCGCGGCCCTGCGTGTCGGTGAGGAACGCCTCGCTGCGTTCCGATGTCCACTTCACCGGCCGGCCCAGCGCCCGGCTGGCGAACAGCGTCATCACCTGTTCCGGATAGATGAAGATCTTCATGCCGAAACCGCCGCCGACATCGCGGGTCACGACATGGAATTTCTCCTCCGGCAGGCTGAAGATCTTGGCCAGCACCTTCTTCTGCACCCAGACGCCCTGGGTCGGAACGTAGAGCGTGAAGCGGTCGGCCTCCTTGTCGAACGCGGCGATCGCGCCGCGCGCTTCCATCGAGGCGACGACGACGCGGTTATTCTCCAGCGTCAGCTTGACCGTCTTGGCGGCCTGGGCGAACAGCGCATCGATCTTGGCCTTGTCGCCGACCTCCCAGTCGAAGGCACGGTTGTTGGGCGCCTCGGGCCAGATCTGCGGCTGGCCGGCTTCGGTGGCGGTGGCCAGATCGGCGGCGGCCGGCAGCGCATCGTAATCGATCTCGACCAGTTCGGCGGCATCGCGCGCCTGCGCGAGGCTCTCGGCGACGATGAAGGCGACCGGATCGCCGACATGGCGGACCATGCCATCGGCCAGAGCCGGACGCGGCGGATCGGCCCGCAGGCTGCCGTCGCGGTTCTTCAGCGGGATCGTGCAGGGCAGATTGCCGACGCCCGCGGCCTTCAGATCGGCAACGGTATAGACGGCCAGCACGCCCGGCGCGGCCTGGGCGGCCTTGGTGTCGATCCTGGAAATCTTCGCATGGGCGTGCGGCGAGCGCAGCACCACGCCATAAGCCTGGCCGGGCAGGTTGATGTCGTCGGTATATTGTCCCTGGCCGGTGATGAAACGCTGATCTTCCACACGGCGAACCGGCTGGCTCTGGCCGAACTTGGTCATCTGGAGCTTCCTTTCGGGGAGACGCGCTGGAGACTGGGGCTGTCCCGGAGCAAAATGATAGGGATTCCGACCGCCCTTTCAACCCGTTCCATGCCGGCCCGATTGCATGGCGACATCCGTCATGGGCCATAGGCCCGCAGCGAGCGATAGGACCAGAACGGCAGGGCGCCGTTGATCACGCAAAAGGCGGAGAACAGGAAGACCGCGGTATAGCCGCCGGTCAGGTCGTGCAGCCACGCGCCGACCAGCGTGCCGAAAGACACGCCCGCACCGGATCCCACCATGATCGTGCCGAAGATGACGCCGAAACGCCGCCCCTGGAAGATCCGCGCCGCCGTCGCGCCGACCATCGGCCCGCGCGCCCCGAAGGACAGGCCGACCAGCAGCACGAAAGCGGCCAGCAGAACCAAGTTCTGATGCGCCTTGAGCGCCCAGAGCGAGGCCAGGCCGGCCAGGCTGAAGCAGTAGGACAGGGCAGCCGAGGCATGCCGGCCGATCCTGCCGTCCAGCCAGGCGAAGCCGAGGATGCCGATCGGGGTCAGCACGCCGACCAGACCGTAGATCGAGGCGGCCTGCAGCGGCGGATAGCCAAGCTCGACCAGATAGGCGACGGCCTGCACCATCACCGAGAACATGCCGGAACTGGTGAAGAAGAAGACCGAGGCCAGGCCCCAGAAGGCGGTGGTGCGCATCGCCGTCGACAGCGTCCATTCGGCATCGGCCGGCATGTCGTCCGATGCCGACGGCGCTGGCGGCGCGATGCGGCCGGCCTGCACCGTCGGCCAATGCAGCAGCAGCAACGAGGGGGCGAGCAGCAAGGCCACGCCGGCGAGCGTAAGATAAGCGATGCGCCAGCCCCAATGCTGGATGACGAACTGCGCCAGCGGCACCAGCAGCAGCGAGCCGATGCCGAGCCCGGCATAGACGACGCTCATGGCGCGCGACAGCTTGGCGCCCTCGAACCAGCGCGCCAGCAGCGCGGAATGCGGCGCATTGCCGAGCGAAGCCGCCGCCGTGCCGACGCCGATGCCGATGAAGACGTAAAGCTGCCACAGCTCGGTGGCCAGGGATGCGGTCAGCAGGCCGGCGATCAGCATCACCAGACCGCCGATATAGAGCTTCAGCGGGCCGAAACGGTCGAAGCAGTAGCCGGCCAGCGGCGCAATGCCGCCGGCCAGCAGCATCTGCACCGAATAGATCGCGGCGACCTTGGCGCGGTCGGCGTTGAACTCGTCGGTCAGCGTCAGCAGGAACGTGGTGAAGGTCTCGCCGGCGCCGCGCGAGAGCGCATTGAGCATGAAGCACAGACCGACCAGCAGGAACGCGCTCTTCGCCGCGCGGCCGGCGGTCCTCTTACTGGATCCATCCTCCGACATGGTCAGCTCTCGGCACCGCTTTCCGCCTGCTTCAGCATATTGCGGGCGATGACGAGCTGCTGGATCTGGCTGGTGCCCTCGTAGAGGCGGAACAGCCGCACATCGCGGTAGAAGCGCTCGACGGCGAATTCCTGGATATAGCCGGAACCGCCATGGATCTGCACGGCCCGGTCGGCGACGCGGCCGACCATTTCGGAGGCGAAGTATTTGCAGCAGGAGGCTTCCATCGAGACGTTCTCGCCGGCGGCATAGCGCCGGGCCGCGTCGCGGATCATGCAGCGGGCCGCATAGGCCTCGGTTCGGCTGTCGGCCAGCATCGCCTGGATCAGCTGGAATTCGGCGATCGGCTGGCCGAACTGCTTGCGCTCGCGGGCGTAAGTCACCGATTCGTGAATCAGGCGCTCGGCGGCGCCGACGCACATGGCCGAGATATGCAGCCGCCCGCGATCGAGCACCTTCATTGCCGTCTTGAAGCCCTGCCCTTCCCTGCCGCCGATGATGTTGGCGGCCGGCACTTTCACGTTGTCGAAGATGACGTCGGCGGTATGCGCGCCGCGCTGGCCCATCTTCTTGTCCGGCTTGCCGATACTGATCCCCGGCGATTTGGCGTCGACGATGAAGGCGGTCACGCCGCCGGCGCCCTTGTTGTTGGGGTCGGTGCGCGCCATCAGCGTGAAGATGCCGGCATGCGGCGCGTTGGTGATGAAGCGCTTGGTGCCGTTGACGACATAATGATCGCCCTGCCGCTCGGCGCGGGTACGCAGGCTGGCGGCATCCGACCCGGCGTCGGGCTCGGTCAGCGCGAAGGACGAAATCACCTCGCCGCTGGCCAGCCTGGGCAGCCAGGCCTGCTTCTGCTCGGGCGTGCCGTCGATCAGGATGCCCTGGCTGCCGATGCCGACATTGGTGCCGAACATGCTGCGGAAGGCCGGCGAGGTCCAGCCGAGTTCGAAAACCAGCTCGACCTCCTCGGCCATGTCGAGGCCCAGCCCGCCATATTCCTCGGGGATGGACAGGCCGAACAGGCCCATTTCGGCGAAGCTGCTGCGAATCTCGTCGGGGATGCGGTCTTCGTCGGCGACCTGCTTTTCCAGCGGCACCAGCCGCTCGCGAATGAAGCGGCGCAACGTCAGCCGCGTCTGCTCAAGTGTTTCCTTGTCCATGGTTTACAACTCTTCCACTGGTCTGGCGTGAACTTGGCATAAGTCGAGCGGGCCGGGAAGATGTCCGCCATCAGCCTCGACGGAATGCCAGCGCGGCAAGCCAGCCGACCATGACCGCCAGCAGGACGGCGACCAGTCCATAGACGGCGGGCTCCTGCCGCGAGAAATCGTAGATCTGCTGCTCAATCCCCTGCTTGTCGATGAACAGCGGGGTCGATTGCGCCGCGATGATGCGGTCATCCCGGATGAGATAGACCTCCGCCCGGTAGGTGCCGACCGGCACGGTCGCGGGAAAATCCATCTCCGCCCTGAACAGCTTGGGGCCGAGGAATTCCAGGCCGCCGATGCTTTCATTGAACAATCCTTCGCGCGTCTTGTGGCGGATCACGGCCTCGCGGAAGCTGGCAAGGTCCCTCGGCGGCTTGGTGCCGAGATAGCGGAAACGCAGGTTGTTCGCGCCGATCTGCAGGCGCTGGAGCAGGGGTTCGGGCGCGATCTCGTTCAGCGGCGCGCTGCTGATCACCGCATAGTAACCGGGAACGCTGTCGAACCGTTCCGAATGCCGGGTCAGCCAGAAGCCAAGGATGCGCCGCTTGCGCCGCACCACGACCTTGGTGGCCGGCCCGCGCACCACGACGATCACCTCGCCCGGCTCGTCGATGGCGCCGAACAGCAGAAGCTGCGTGCCGGTGAAGTTCGAGGTGATCGCGATCAGATGCGACGACAGATCGGTGATCAGCGGCGCATCGGCGGGCACCGGGCCGCGCGGCGCATTGCGGCTGGCCTGGGCGGCCGCCGGCATCGCCGCAAGGACGGACAGCGCGGCAAGCGCCGCCAGAAGAGTGATGAGGATGAGCGCCGGCCGCCTCATTGCGCGCTCACCTCGAGGATGTAGAGGTCGTCCGGCGGGATCACCAATCCGGTCGCCAGCACCACCGCCACGGCCAGCACCAGCGCCCCCAGCAGGCCGCGCAGCTGTTCGCCGCGCAGCAGGCCGCCATGCCGGGCGCCGTATTGCGCGCCGACGACGGAGCCGAACAGCAGCAGCAGCGCCAGGGTGAAATCGACGGTCTGGGTGGTGATGGCGTGCAGTATGGTGGTGTTGGCGGTGACGAAGACGGTCTGGAACAGCGAGGTTCCGATCACCACCGCGGTCGGCATGCCGAGCAGGTAGATCATCGCCGGCACCAGGATGAAGCCGGCGCCGACGCCCATGATCGCCGAGAGGATGCCGACGACGATGCCGATGCCGATCGGCATCAGCACGCTGATGTAGAGCTGCGAGCGCCGGAAGCGCATCTTGAACGGCAATGCGCGGATGACGGGGTGATCGTGCAGGCGCTTGCGGCGCTTCAGGGCCGCGCTGGCGTCGCTTTTGCGCAGCATGGCGCGGACGCTCTCGATCAGCATCAACGAGCCGATCAGGCCGAGGATGACGACATAGGACAGCGAGATCACGGCATCGAGCTGGCCGAGCTGCTTCAGCAGGGTGAACAGCCAGGTGCCGAAACCCGAGCCCATGAGGCCGCCGATCAGCAGCACGATGCCCATCTTGAAATCGACCGCGCCCTTGCGCCAATGGGCATAGACCGCCGAAACGCTGGAGGCGACGACCTGGTTGACGGATGCCGCCACGGCGACCGGCGGCGGCACGCCGATGAAAATCAGCAGCGGGGTGAGCAGAAATCCGCCGCCGACGCCGAACAGGCCGGAGAGATAGCCGACCACCCCGCCCAGACCGAGAAGCAGCCATACGCTGACTGACATCTCGGCAATGGGAAGGTAGATCTGCATAAAGGACGGCCGGAGACCCTAGGATTACAGTCCAAAACTACGCGATTTTTTAAGATCGCACGACAATCATTGCGATTTCGTGACGCCTTCTTTCGCCATTCCAGCTTCGCGGCCGTCCGGCGCCGGCACCCCGGCGCTTTCCAATTCCCGCCCCAGCCGACCGCTCAGGAAGCTGAAATACATGCGGAAATCCGAGAATAACGACCAGAACGGATATTGGAAGGTGGCCGGGCGGTTCTTCTCGACAAAAAAGTGCCCGATCCAGGCCGGACCGTAGCCGGCAACCAGACCGGCGAGCAGCCAGGGCCATTCGCCGGTGCCGATCAGCATGGCGAGGCAGACCAGGGCCAGGGTGGTGCCGAAATAATGCCAGGCGCGCGTCGTCGGCTTGCCATGCTCTCTGAGGTAATAGGGCCAGAAATCCCGGTAATTTGTAATCCGATTGTCGGACATTTTGGTTTCCTCCTTCATTCTCAGCGCGGCTTAAATCCGAATGTTATACCGGTATTCTGCCATAAACTACAAAATGCGGCAGTGCGGCAGAATCCATTTGACGTTTACGTAAGCGGAACGTAAGAGTCTCCCGACTCACTGTCCATGAACCCAAGCCTAGGGAGGCTTACCGTGTCGGAGAAAACCTACACGATCACCGATCTGTCTCACGAGTTCAAAGTGACGGCCCGCGCCATCCGCTTCTACGAGGACAAGGGCCTGCTGCACCCGTCCCGCCAGGGCATGATGCGCGTCTACAACCGGCGCGACCGCGCCCGTCTGATGCTGATCCTGCGCGGCAAGCGCCTCGGCTTCAGCCTGGCCGAGATCCGCGAGATGATCGACCTCTATGACCTCGGCGACGGTCAGGTCGAGCAGATGAAGCTGACGCTCCGGCGCTCGCGCGAGCGGCTGAATGTGCTCGAACAGCAGCGCCGCGACATCGAAACCGCGATCGCCCAGCTCAAGACCGACATTTCCAATATCGAGGATTTCCTCAAGGCCAACCAGAACGGCAACGGCCGGCAGCTCACGCTGAAGGAATTCCGCGAGAGCCGGGCCAAGTCGCTGGCCGAAGTCGCCGAATAAAATATCCAGATCAGGCCGCCAGGCCTAAACTTCGTTCGTTTCAAGTCCGTCCGCTCGTGCAAGGAGACGCATAATGCGCAACGTGGTGATTGCCGGCTATGCCCGCTCGCCGTTCACGCTGGCCCGCAAGGGTGCGCTGACCAAGGTCCGCCCCGACGACCTCGCCGCCCAGGTGGTCAAGGCGCTGATCGAACGCACCGGCGTCGACCCGAAGGAAATCGAGGATGTCGTCGTCGGCTGCGCCTTCCCCGAGGGCGAGCAGGGCCTGAACGTCGCCCGCCTGATCAGCTTCCTGGCCGGCATCCCGCAGGAAGCCGCCGCGACCACGGTGAACCGCTTCTGCGGCTCGTCCATGCAGGCGATCCATCAGGCCGCCGGCGCCATCCAGTTGAATGCCGGCGAAGCCTTCATCTGCGCCGGCGTCGAGAGCATGACGCGCGTGCCCATGGGCGGCTTCAACACCCTGCCCAACCCGAAGCTGCTGAAGGAATATCCGCAGGCCTATGTCTCGATGGGCATCACCGCGGAGAATCTGGCCAAGAAATACGGCATCGACCGCAAGGCGCAGGAGCAGATGGCGATCGAGAGCCACGCCAAGGCGGCGGCGGCGCAGAAGGCCGGCAAGCTGGCCGATGAGATCGTGCCGATCGTCGACGGCAACAACCGCGTCGAACTGGACGGCTGCATCCGCCCGGATACCTCGGCGGAAGGCCTTGCCGGCCTCAACCCGGCTTTCGACGAGAAGGGCACGGTGACCGCCGGCACCTCCTCGCCGCTGACCGACGGCGCGTCGGCGACGCTGATCTGTTCGGAGGATTTCGCCAAGGCGCATGGCCTCAAACCGCTGGCCCGCATCAAGTCGGTCGCCGTCGCCGGCTGCGCGCCGGAAATCATGGGCATCGGCCCGGTGCCGGCAACCGAGAAGGCGCTCAAGCGCGCCGGCCTGTCGCTGAAGGATATCGACATCATCGAGCTGAACGAAGCCTTCGCCGCCCAGGCCCTGGCTTGCGTGAAGCAGGCCGATTACGACATGAGCAAGGTCAACCTGGACGGCGGCGCGATCGCGCTGGGCCATCCGATGGGCGCCACCGGCGCGCGCATCACCGGCAAGGCGGCTTCGCTGTTGAAGCGCGAAGGCAAGCAGTTCGCGCTGGCCACGCAATGCATCGGCGGCGGCCAGGGCATCGCCACCGTGCTGGAAGCCGTCTAAGCGCCGGAGCCGTCAGACCATGACCGAGATCAAGAAAGTCGCGGTGATCGGCGCCGGCGTAATGGGCTCGGGCATCGCCGCCCATGTCGCCAATGCCGGCATCCCCGTGGTGCTGCTCGACATCGTCCCCAATGGCGCGAACGACCGCAGCGCGCTGGCCAAGGGCGCCATCGAGAAGATGCTCAAGACCAAACCGGCGCCCTTCATGCATCCGCGCGTCGCCAAACTGGTCACGCCCGGCAACCTGGAGGACGATCTCGGCAAGCTCGCCGATGTCGACTGGATCTGCGAGGCGATCATCGAGAATGTGGACCTGAAGCGGAAGCTCTATGCGCAGCTCGAGCAGAAGCGCAAGAAGGGCTCGATCGTCACCTCGAATACCTCGACGATCCCGCTCGATCTTCTGACCGAAGGCCTGCCCGACAGCTTTGCGCAGGATTTCGCCGTCACCCACTTCTTCAATCCGCCGCGCTACATGCGGCTGCTCGAACTGGTCAAGGGCCCGAAAACCAGACCGGACGTGATCGAGGCGCTGCGCCGCTTCGGCGATGTGAAGCTGGGCAAGGAAGTGGTCGACTGCAAGGACCGCCCCGGCTTCATCGCCAACCGCATCGGCATCTACTGGTCCACGGTCGCCACCGCGCTCGCCTATGATCTCGGCCTGACGGTGGAAGAAGCCGACAGCATCGTCGGCCGGCCGATGGGCGTGCCCAAGACCGGCATTTTCGGCCTCGCCGATCTGACCGGCATCGATCTCGGCCCCTATGTGGTCGGCTCGATGCTGAAGACGCTGCCCAAGAGCGACGCGCTGCACCAGTTCTACAAGGCCGATCATCCGCTGAATGCGTTGATGCAGAAGATGATCAAGGAGGGCTATACCGGCCGCAAGGGCAAGGGCGGCTTCTACCGCGCCCGCGGCAAGGAAGCGCTCGACCTGAAAACCGGCGACTACCGCCCGACGCAGAAGGCCAGCCTCGACTCCGCCAAGGCAGCCCGCAAGGGCCTGCGCGCCCTGGTCGGGCATCCCGACAAGGGCGGCCAGTATGCCTGGGGCGTGCTGAGCCGCGTGCTCAGCTATGCCGCCGATCTGGTGCCGGAGATCGCCGACGACATCCTCGCCGTCGATGCGGCGATGAAGACCGGCTATGCCTGGAAATACGGCCCGTTCCAGCAGATCGACCAGCTTGGCACGCAATGGTTTGCCGACAAGCTGAAGGCGAGCGGCATGCCGGTGCCCAAGATGGTCGAGATCGCCGCCGGCCGGCCCTTCTACAAGGAAGAGAACGGCAAGGCCTATCGGCTGACGCCCAAGGGCGACTATGCCGAGATCGTCGTCGAGGCCGATGCCTGGGCTTTGGCCGACATGAAGCGCGGCAAGCAGCCGATCGCCTCGAACCGGGGCGCCAGCCTGTGGGATATCGGCGACGGCGTCGCCTGCCTCGAACTGCACACCAAGATGAACGCGGTCGATGCCGACGTCATCGCCATGGTCAAGGAAGCGGCCAAGATCGACAAGAAGGGTTTCAAGGCGCTGATCATCGGCGGCGATTACGACAATTTCTCGGTCGGCGCCAATGTCGGCATCGCGCTGTTCCAGGCGAATATCGCCATGTGGCCGGCCATCGAGCAGGGCATCTCGGAAGGCCAGGATGCCTATATGAAGCTGAAATACGCCCCCTTCCCCGTCGTGGCGGCGGTCGCCGGCATGGCGCTCGGCGGCGGCTGCGAGATCGCCCTGCATTCCTCGGCGATCCAGGCCCATGCCGAAAGCTATATGGGCCTCGTCGAAGTCGGCGTCGGCGTGATCCCCGGCTGGGGCGGCTGCAAGGAGATGATCACCCGCGCGATCACCAACAAGAAACGCCCCGGCGGTCCGATGCCGGCGCTGGCTCAGGTCTTCGAAGCGATCTCGACCGCCAAGGTTTCAACCTCGGCGATGGAAGCGCGCGACATGCTGATCCTGCGCGAGGGCGACGGCATCACCATGAACCGCCGGCGCCTGCTGGCCGATGCCAAGAAGAAGGCGCTGGACCTGGCGAAGGACTACCAGCCGCCCAAGCCGGTCGAGATCAACCTGCCTGGCCCGAGCGCCAGGGCGGCGATGGAACTGGCCGTGCAGGGCTTCCACCAGCAGGGCAAGGCGACCAGGCACGACGTGGTGGTGTCGATGGCGCTCGCCAACGTCGTCTCCGGCGGCAAGACCGACATCACCGAAACGGTCACGGAGAAGAAGCTGCTCGAACTCGAGCGCGAGAACTTCATGTCGCTGATCAAGACCAACGCCACGCTGGACCGCATCGAGCATATGCTGACCACCGGCAAGCCGCTGCGCAACTGATGATGCGGAATTGAGGGAGAAGACGCGATGCCCAGCTATACCGCGCCGATCAAGGATTTCCAGTTCGTGCTGCACGACGTGCTGCATCTGGAGAAGCTGACCAACCTGCCCGGCTTCCAGGACGCCAGCCGCGACGTGGTCGATGCCGTGCTCGAAGAGGGCGGCAAGTTCATGAGCGAAGTGCTCGCGCCGCTGAACCAGGTCGGCGACCGGGAAGGCTGCCATTGGGACAACGGCGTGGTGACCACGCCGAAAGGCTTCAAGGAGGCCTACGCCCGGTATCGCGAGGCCGGCTGGGGCGGCCTGACCTGCGATCCGGAATATGGCGGTCAGGGCCTGCCGCATGTGCTGGGCTTCGCCATGGCCGAGATGCAATCCTCGGCCAACATGGCTTTCGCCATGTATCCGGGCCTGACGCATGGCGCCTACGAGGCGCTGCATCGCTACGGCACGGAGGAGCAGAAGCGGACCTATCTGCCGAAGATGGTATCCGGCGAGTGGACCGGCACCATGAATCTGACCGAGCCGCATTGCGGCACGGATCTGGGCCTGATGCGCACCAAGGCCGAACCGCAGGACGACGGCAGCTACCGCATCACCGGCACCAAGATCTTCATCTCGGCCGGCGAACACGACCTGGCCGAGAATATCATCCATCTCGTGCTGGCCAAGATTCCGGGCGGCCCGGAAGGCATCAAGGGCGTCAGCCTCTTCGTGGTGCCGAAATTCCTGGTCAATCCGGATGGCAGCCTGGGCGAGCGCAATGGCGTGTCCTGCGGCTCGATCGAGCACAAGATGGGCATCCACGGCAATTCCACCTGCGTGCTGAATTACGACAATGCCAAGGGCTGGCTGGTCGGCCAGAAGCACAAGGGCATGCAGGCGATGTTCGTGATGATGAATGCCGCCCGCCTCGGCGTCGGCATCCAGGGCCTGGCGCAGGCCGAGGTCGCCTACCAGAACGCACTGACCTACGCCAACGACCGTCTGCAGGGTCGCTCCATCACCGGCACGAAGAATCCGGACAAGCCGGCCGACCCGATCATCGTGCATCCCGACATCCGGCGCATGCTGATGACGATCAAGGCCTTCACCGAGGGCGCCCGCGCGCTGGCGCTGTGGACCGGCATGGAGATCGACTTCGCCCAGAGCCATCCGGACGAAGACAAGCGCCAGGAAAGCGACGACCTGGTCGCCTTCCTCACGCCGATGATCAAGGCCTACATGACCGATTTCGGCTATCAGTGCACGACCATGGCGCAGCAGGTCTATGGCGGCCATGGCTATATCGCCGAATGGGGCATGGAGCAGTTCGTGCGCGATGCCCGCATCGCCATGATCTACGAAGGCGCCAACGGCATCCAGGCGCTGGACCTGGTCGGCCGCAAGCTGCCGACCGGCATCGGCCGCCTCGCCCGCCGCTTCTTCCATCCGGTCGCCAATTTCATCCAGGACAACATGACGGATCCGGCCATCGGCAAGGATTTCGTCATGCCGCTGGCCAAGGCCTTCGCCCGCCTGCAGACCGCGACCGCCACGATCAGCGAACGCGGCCTGAAGAACCCGGACGAGGCCGGCGCCGCCTCCTGGGATTACCTCAATCTCTTCGCCCTGGTGGCGCTCGGCTTCATGTGGGCGCGCATGGCTCAGGTCGCCAAGCAGAAGCTGGCCGAGGGCGCCGAGGACAAGGATTTCCTCGAAAGCAAGCTGATTACCGCCCGCTTCTTCATGGACCGCATGCTGCCGGATACCGCCGCGCAGCTCGCCAAGATTCAGGCCGGCGCCGAAAGCATGATGCTGCTGAAGGCCGCCAATTTCTGAATTTTAAGCCGTCGAGGGACGGCGTCATACCGTTGTTTGAGTTGAGGAGGAAACGAAAAAGGCAATGACCGAATACGGCATCCCGCGCGACATCTATACCGAAGACCACCAGATGTTCCGCGAGGCGGCGCGCAAGTTCTTCGAGCGCGAGGTCGCCCCCCATCATGCGAAATGGGAAGAGGATGGCATCGTGCCGCGCGAGGTATGGCGCAAGGCCGGCGAGGCCGGCTTCCTCTGCGCCACCATGCCGGAGGAATATGGCGGCTCGGGCGTCGACCGCCGCTACTCGGCGATCCTGATGGAGGAGCAGGCCTATACCGGCTGCACCGGACCGGGCTTCTCGCTGCATTCCGACATCGTCGCGCCCTATATCCTGGCCTATGGCTCGGAGGAGCAGAAGAAGAAATGGCTGCCGAAGATGGCCAGCGGCGAAGTGATCGGCGCCATCGCCATGACCGAACCGAGCGGCGGCTCGGACCTGCAGGCGGTCAAGACGACGGCCATCCGCGACGGCAACGAATTCGTCATCAACGGCCAGAAGACCTTCATCACCAACGGGCAGAATGCCGATCTGGTCATCGTCGTGACCAAGACCGACCCCAAGCAGGGCGCCAAGGGCACGACCTTGTTCCTGGTCGAAGCCGGCCGCGAGGGCTTCACCAAGGGCCGCAACCTCGACAAGCTCGGCATGAAGGCGCAGGACACGTCGGAGCTCTTCTTCGCCGATGTGCGCGTGCCGCCGGAGAACATGCTGGGCGGCGAAGGCCAGGGCTTCTTCTACCTGATGCAGGAACTGGCCTGGGAACGGCTGCAGATCGCCATCATGGCCGTGGCAAGCTGCGAAGCGGCGCTGAACTGGACGATCGACTACACCCGCGAGCGCAAGGCTTTCGGCAAAAGCGTGCTGGATTTCCAGAACACCAAGTTCGAACTGGCCGAGATGAAGACCGAAACGCAGATCGCCCGCGTCTTCGTCGACAAATGCATCGACATGGTGGCGGAGCATAAGCTGGATGCCGCCACCGCCGCGATGGCGAAATACTGGTGCTCGGATCTGCAGTGCAAGATTCTCGACCGCTGCCTGCAGCTGTTCGGCGGCTACGGCTTCATGTGGGAATACCCGATCACCCGCGCCTATGCCGATGCCCGCGTGCAGCGCATCTACGGCGGCACCAACGAGATCATGAAGGAGCTGATCAGCCGCACGCTGTGATCCGCCCGCCATATGGCCTTTAGAGTGAACCCAAGCTGAGGGAGAGAACGCGATGACCGAGGCCTATATCTACGACGCAGTCCGCACCCCGCGCGGCAAGGGCCGCGCCAGCGGTGCCTTGCATGAGGTCACGCCGATGCGGCTGGCCACCACGGTGCTGGAAGCCGTGCGCGACCGCAACGAGCTCGACACGTCCCTGGTCGACGATGTGGTGCTCGGCTGCGTCATGCCGGTCGGCGAACAGGGCGCCGATATCGCGCGTGTCGCCGTGATTCAGGCGAATTATGCCGAAACCACGGCGGGCGTGCAGGTCAACCGCTTCTGCGCCTCGGGCCTGGAAGCCTGCAACATGGCGGCCGCGCAGGTCATGTCGGGCCAGTCGCAGATGGCGATCGGCGGCGGCGTCGAAAGCATGAGCCGCGTGCCGATGGGCTCGGACGGCGGCGCCTGGGCGACGGATCCCGCCGTGGCGCTTCCCACCTATTTCGTGCCGCAGGGTATTTCGGCCGACCTGATCGCTACCAAATACGGCATGAGCCGTGCCGATGTCGATTCGTATGCCGTCGAGAGCCAGAAGCGCGCCAAGCGCTCCTGGGACGAGGGCCGTTTCGCCAAGTCCATCGTGCCGGTGAAGGACATCAACGGCCTGACCGTCCTGGACCGTGACGAGCATATGCGTCCCGACACCACCATGCAGACGCTGGCCCAGCTCGAGCCGTCTTTCACCGTCATGGGCGAGCAGTTCGGCTTCGACTCGGTCGCCACCCAGCGCTACCCGGATGTCGAGCGCATCGAGCATGTGCATCATGCCGGCAATTCCTCCGGCATCGTCGATGGCGCCGCCGCCGTTCTGATCGGCAGCGCCGAGGCCGGCAGGAAGGCCGGCCTGAAGCCGCGCGCCCGCATCCGCAGTTTCGCCTCGATCGGCTCGGAGCCGACCATCATGCTGACCGGCCCGTCCTTCGCCGCCGAGAAGGCGCTGAAGAAGGCCGGCATGACGCCGGCCGATATCGACCTGTGGGAGCTGAACGAGGCCTTCGCCTCGGTGGTGCTGCGCTTCATGCAGGTGCTGAACATCCCGCATGACAAGATCAACGTGAATGGCGGCGCGATTGCGCTCGGCCATCCGCTCGGCGCCACCGGCGCGATGATCCTCGGCACCATGGTCGACGAGCTGGAGCGCAGCGGCAAAAGCACGGCCCTGGTCACGCTCTGCGTCGGCGCCGGCATGGGCACCGCCACCATCATCGAGCGCGTGTAAGCATCGTCAGGACACGGGTAGAGACATGATCGATTACAACGTCGATGGCGACGGCGTCGCCACCATCACCTGGAACATGGCCGACCGGCCGATGAATGTCATGAACGGCGAGAGCCTGGCCGCCTTCCGCGACGCGGTCTACCGGGCCATCCAGGATAAGGCCGTCAAGGGTGTGATCATCACCTCGGCGAAAAGCGACTTCGTTGCCGGCGCCGATCTGGTCAACCTGCTGAAGGAAAGCAAGGACGCCGCCAAGGCGTTGCAGAACAGCTTCGCGCTGCAGAAGCTGTTCCGCGACATCGAAAAAGCCGGCAAGCCCTTCGTCGCCGCAATGAACGGCACGGCGCTCGGCGGCGGCTACGAGATTTGCCTGGCCTGCCACCGCCGCATTGCCGCCGACAATCCGAAGGCGCTGATCGGCCTGCCGGAAGCGACCATCGGCCTGCTGCCCGGCGCCGGCGGAACGCAACGCCTGCCGCGCATGATCGGCGTGTCGAAAGCCTTGCCGATGATCCTGGAAGGCAAGAAGGTCGATCCGAAGACCGCGCTCGGCCTTGGCATGATCGACGAGGTGGTGGCGCCGGGCGAACTGCTCTCCCGCGCCAGGGCCTGGCTGCTCGGCGACGGCCAGCATAATCATGTGAAGCCCTGGGACCAGAAAGGCTTCCGCGTGCCGGAAGCGGCCAATACGCCGAAGGGCGCGCAGGTCTTCACCGCCGGCAATGCCATGCTGCATGCCAAGACCTTTGGCAACTATCCGAACGCGCAGTACATCATGTCCTGCGTCTACGAGGGCACGCTGGTCGACATCGACACCGGCCTGAAGATCGAAAGCCGCTATTTCGTCGCCTGCACCCAGTCGAAGGAAGCGCGCAACATGATCCGCTCGCTGTTCTTCTCGATCGGCGAGGCCAACAAGCTGGCCAACCGGCCGAAGAACGTACCGACCCAGACCTATACCAGGATCGGCATTCTCGGCGCCGGCATGATGGGGGCCGGCATTGCCTGGGCCGCGTCCTCGGCCGGCCTGCAGGTGGTGCTGCTGGATTCCACGCAGGAGGCCGCCGAGAAGGGCAAGGCCTATACTGCCGGCCTGCTCGACAAGCGCATCAAGGCGAAGCGGGCAAGCGAAGCCGACAAGGAGAAGCAGCTTGGCCTGATCAAGCCGACGACGTCGTATGACGATCTGAAGGGCTGCGAACTGGTCATCGAGGCCGTGTTCGAGGACCGCGCGATCAAGGCCGATGTGACGAAGAAGGCCGAGGCGCAGCTCGAGCCGACCGCCATCTTCGCCTCCAATACCTCGACCCTGCCGATCACCGGCCTGGCCGAGGCCAGCGCCCGGCCGGCCAATTTCATCGGCCTGCATTTCTTCTCGCCGGTCGACAAGATGCCGCTGGTCGAAATCATCCGCGGCAGGCAGACCTCGGACGAGACCCTGGCACGGGCCATGGATTTCGCAAAGAAGATCCGCAAGACCCCCATCGTGGTCAACGACAGCCGCGGCTTCTACACCAGCCGCGTCTTCGCCACCTATGTGACCGAAGGCCTGACCATGCTGGCCGAGGGCGTGGCTCCCGCCCTGATCGAGAATGTCGGCAGGATGGCCGGCATGCCGGTCGGGCCGCTCGCCCTGGCCGACGAGGTCTCGCTCGAGCTGATGCACCGCGTGCGCAGCCAGGCGAAGAAAGACCTCGGCGCCGCCTATAAGGCCGACGGCTCGGAGCCGGTGCTGCAATTGATGGTCGAGAAGCTCGGTCGAATCGGCAAGAAGGCCGGCAAGGGCTTCTACGATTACCCGGCCGACGGCAGGAAGCGGCTCTGGCCCGGGCTGGCCCAGCATTTCCCCGCCAAGCCCGAACAGCCGGCTCTCGAAGATGTGATCAAGCGGCTCATTTATATCCAGTCGGTCGAAACCGCCCGTTGCCTGGAGGAGAAAGTTGTCATCGATATACGCGATGCCGATGTCGGCTCGATCATGGGTTGGGGTTTCCCGCCTTTCCGGGGCGGCACGGTCAGCAACATCGATACCGTCGGCGTGACGCCTTTCGTGGCAGAATGCGATAAAATGGCGCAAGTTTATGGGCCGCGCTTTGCGCCGCCGAAGCTTTTGCGCGAAATGGCCGAGCAAGGGCGCAGCTTTTACGCTGCATAAACCGATCTTGTAGCGGATGGGCCTTGGCGGGGCCGGGCGACAAGCTCGGCCCCGTTTGGCTTTGGCACAGCCGCAACGGGCAATGCGTGGCTGCTGCGCCGCACAATTGGTTCGGACGCTGGTTCGGAACCCTTCGACGAATTTACTACTTGCCACTTCCCCTGTCTCAGGCTCAGATGCGCCTCCGGAGACCAATGGATACATTGGTCGTCGGCATAAGAGAAAGGCGCGTTGGGGGTTCAGCGTTACGCCTGGATCCTCGCGAATAAGATCAACAAGCCACTCGGGAGGAAACTTATGGCAAAGAAACGTATCCAAAAATCCTCGACAGCCGCACCGGAAAGCGTCGATCGCCGCCGTCTGCTCAAGACGATCGGTGCCTCCGCCGCGATCGGTGCCGGCGCCAGCGCAATCGGCGCGCCTTTCATCAGCGATCCGGCGAAGGCGGCGACCACCACCTGGAAGGTGCAGACCTCATGGCCGGCCGGCGTCGGCCTCGAAGTCTTCAAGAAATGGGCGAATTCCATCAAGGAGAAGACCGGCGGCGAACTCGAGTTCAAGCCTTTCGCCGCGAAGGAGATCGTCGGCGATTTCGAATTGCTCGACGGCGTGAAGAACGGCGTGCTGGAAGCGATGAACTCCTTCACGCTGTACTGGGCGGGCAAGCTGCCGGCGACGGCCTTCCTCAGCTCGTACCTGATGGGCCTGCGTCAGCCGCATGAGTGGGACATCTTCTTCTACTCGAAGGGCGGCCTGCAGGCGGCGCGCGAAATCTTCGCCAAGCAGGGCCTCTACTATGTCGGCCGCATCCATCATGGGCCGAACATCGTCCACTCGAAGAAGCCGATCCGCTCGATCGAGGACTTCAAGGATCTCAAGCTGCGCGTTCCCGGCGGCATGATCGCCGAGGGCTTCGCCGCCGTCGGCGCCAAGACCACGCTGCTTCCCGGCAGCGAAGTCTTCTCGGCGCTGGAGAAGGGCACCGTGGACGCCGCCGACTATACCGGTCCCGCCGTGAACTGGGATCTCGGCTTCCAGCAGGTCACGAAGTATATCTGGATGGGCCCGCCCGGACTGGAATCGATCTATCAGCCGGTCGACCTGATGGATTTCTGCGTCGGCATGAACCACTGGAACAAGCTGTCGCCGAAGCTGAAGCAGTGGCTCGAGGACGAGATCCAAGTCTATTCCAACATCCATTTCGGCGCGATCCAGAAGGCCGACATGGAGGCCTGGGACAAATTCCTCAAGGCCGGCGTCGAGGTCAACCGCCTGCCGCCGGAAGACCTGCCGAAGTTTCAGAAGGCCGCCGTGCCGCTCTGGTTCAAATGGGCGAACAAGGACAAGGACGCCGCCCGGCTGTTCAAGCTGCAGCTTGAGGTGATGGAATCGCCCACCGTCGGCTATGTCACGCCCGACATGTACAAAGGCCTGAAGATCGATCTCTGAGCGGCCGGCAGTGCAATCCCGTTGATCTGTCGAGGGGGAGGCCACCATTTGGCCTCCTCCTCTTTCACATGATCTCTACCTATCAGCTTTGAGGCGTCGCATGCCAAGTTTGACTTTCGTGCTGCCGCATTGGCTTTACTGGGCAGCCCTCATCTTCTTCCCCTTCATCGCCATGTACCTTGTGTCGCGCCAGAAGCAGCGCGGCGTCCCCACGGGGCCATCGCTGGCCATCGCGTACATGTTCTGGCTCTTCTCGGGCTTCGTCGGCCTGCACCGCTTCTATCTGCGCAGCATGATCGGCGTCGTCTTCATCCCGGTCTTCATCGGCATCCTCTATACCAACAGCCTTCTGTCCGATGCGCGCGAGGATGTCTCGCGCACCCGCGCTGCGGTGGAACATGCACAGCCCGCCGAGGCCGCCGCCAAGAAGCAGGAATTCGCCGCCGCCGAAGCGGAGCTGGCCAACCGCCACACCTGGTCGCGCGGCCTGGCGATCCTGATGGGCGTCATGCTGCTGGGCGACGCCGTGCTGTTGCCTGGCGCGGTACGCCGCCGCCGCGAAGTCGAGCGCGGCCAGGCGGCCGCTCATGAGATCGAGCCGCCGGTCGACTTCGTCGAGGCCGGCGTCGGCCAGGACCCGACGCTGCATTTGCGCACCCGCCTCACCGACGGCATCGAATGGATCAACATCAAGGCCGGCGAATACGTCGCCTACTGGTCGTTGATCGCGGTCTTCGTCTACTACTACGAAGTGATCGCCCGCTACGTCTTCAATTCCCCGACAAACTGGGTTCACGAAAGCATGTTCCTCATGTTCGGTATGCAATACATGATTTGCGGCGCCTACGCCTACCGCGAGGACCAGCATGTCCGCGTCGATGTCGTCTACGCCAAGCTCTCGCCGCGCGGCAAAGCCATCGCCGACATCATCAGCTCGGTCTTCTTCTTCATCTTCACGATCACCATGCTGTGGACCGGCTGGCGCTTCGCCAATGATGCCATCGGCATGGGCGAGCATTCCTTCACGGAATGGGGCATCCAATACTGGCCGGTGAAGCTGATGATCCCGATCGGCGCCGCGCTGATCGCCCTGCAGGGCCTGTCCAAGCTGATCAAGGACATCCTCTTCGTCACCCGGACGGTGGAGGCCTGATCATGGGACTTGAGATCGGCATCGAGTGGCTCAGCCTGCTGCTGTTCGGCGGCCTGGGCCTGCTTCTCATGCTTGGCCTGCCGATGGCCTTCTGTACCGGCAGCCTGGCGATCATTTTCCTCTTCGTCTTCGGCAACCCGGCAATCCTCAACATGTTGCCGTCGCGCATCTTCCCGTTCATGACGGATTACCAGCTTTCCGCCGTGCCCTTGTTCATCTTCATGGCGGCGATGCTGGAGAAAGCCGGCATCATCGAGGAACTGTTCGACGTCATCTATAAATGGCTCGGCTCGGTGAAGGGGGGCCTGGCCTCGGCCACCGTCATTGCCTGCACCGCCCTGGCGGCGATGGTCGGTGTGGTCGGCGCCACCGAAGTCACCATGGGCATGATCGCGCTGCCGGCCATGCTCAAGCGCGGCTACGAGCCCAAGCTTGCCTGCGGCTCGCTGCTCTCGGGCGGCACGCTCGGCATCCTGATCCCGCCCTCGGTCATGGCGATCGTCTATGCGGTGGTGGCGCAGCAGTCGCTCGGCGAGCTGCTGATCGGCTCGATCTTCCCGGGCTTCCTGCTGTCGGGCCTGTATGTCGGCTATATCACGCTCCGCTGCTACATCAATCCGTCGCTCGGCCCCGCCCTGCCGAAGGAGGAACGGGTCGACTTTACCGAGAAGCTGCGGCTGCTGCGCAACACGATCAGCCCGATCCTGCTGATCATCCTGGTGCTCGGCGTGATCTTCTTCGGCATCGCCACGCCGGTGGAGGCGGCCGGCATCGGCACCTTCGGGGCATTGTTCGTCTCGGCGCTGCATCGCCGGCTGACCTGGATCGGCATCCAGGAGGCTGCGATCGCCACGCTGAAGGCGACGGCCATGGTGATGTGGATCTTCTTCGGCGCCACCATGTTCGTCGGCTTCTTCATCGTGAAGGGCGGCCAGACATTCGTCGCCGATTCGATCCTCGGCACCGGTCTTGCGCCCTATGGCGTCCTGCTGCTGATGATGGTGATCCTGCTGGTGCTCGGCATGTTTCTCGACTGGGTCGGCATCCTGCTGCTCACCGTGCCGATCTTCCTGCCGATCCTGAAGGACCTCAACTTCGACGGCGTGTTCGGCATCCCCGGCGTCAGTCCGGCCGATGTCCCGCTGTGGTATGGCGTGATTTTCATCGTCAACATGCAGGTGGCGTTCCTCAGTCCGCCCTTCGGCTACTCGCTCTTTTATCTCAAGAGCGTGGCGCCGCCGCAGATCAGCATGGCGATGATCTTCAGGGCCGCCATGCCGTTCATCGGGCTGCAGCTGGTCGGGTTGACGCTCTGCATCATCTTCCCGGACATCATCCTCTGGCTGCCGAGGATACTCTACGCCCATTGACGGGCATCTCGTTCTGGAGTGAAGCAGCGCCCGGCCACAAGCCGGGCGCTGTCGTTTCAGGGGCGTCAATAGGCGGTGAACAGCACCATGAAGGCGGAGACGGTGACGGTCGCGAGGATGGTCGTCACCAGGATCGTGCTCGACGTGCGCTCGACATAGGTCTTCTGCGCGGTGGCGAGGATATAGACATTCGCCGCCGTCGGCATCGACGCCTGGATCACCGCTATCGCCGTCAGGAACGGATCGAGTTCGAGCACATAGGCCGACAGCATCCAGACCATGAGCGGATGCACGGCGAGCTTGCCGATGGCGGTCAGCGTGATCTGCTCCAGCCCTTCCGAGACCGGCCGGCCGACCAGCGTCAGCCCCAGGGCGAACAGCGCGCAGGGCGCGGCGGAATCGGAGAGCAGTTTCAGCAGGGCACCCAGCGGAATCGGCAGATGCAGGCCGGTCAGCCCCCAAAGCAGGCCTGCAAAGGTGGAGATGATCAGCGGATTGCGCGCCATGCCGATCACCACCCTGCGGAAGATGCCATACCAGGAGGCATGGCCGCCGCTCGAGCCTTCGATGATCGCGGTGGTCAGCGGGATCAGCACGATATGATCGAAGACGATGACCAGCACCGCCGGCAGGACCGCCGCATCGCCGAACAGGGTGACCAGGATCGGCAGGCCCATGAAGCCGACATTGCCGAAGGCCGCACCCATGCCCTGCATGGCGCGCGCGGCCCAGCTGATCGGAAACAGCAGGCGGCTCAGGGCCACCACGATGCCGTAAGAGATCAGGCCGCCGCCGGTATAGGCGGCGACAAAGCGCGGATCGAAGGATTCGACGACCGGCGCTTCGGACATCTTGGTGAACAGCATGGCCGGCAGGGCGAACCAGACCACGAAGGCATTCAGGCCGAGATAGGCCTCGGCCGTGATCAGCCGGGTACGGCCGGCGGCGAAACCGACGAAGATCAGTCCGAAGAAGGGCAGCGAGACATTAAGCAGGGTTTCCATGGAAGGAGTCAGCCGGCCGGGACGGTAACCATCCGCTTGGCGAAGGACTGCCGTACGCGCTCGGGCATGACGATGGACTTGCGCAGCCCGAGATCGAACAGCACGGCGACGATCTCGGCGCGCGCCACCGGCTGATGATCGTTGCTGTCGAGCAGGAAATGGCAGAAGCGCCAGGTCTTCTCGCGCAGTTCGAGGATTCCCGTGCGGCAGTAATAGGCGTCGCCCATCGAAAGCGGCTTGAAGTAGTCGATGTTGTAATCTAGTGCCGCCGAGCCGATGCCCTGCTGGCGCATCTGATCCGCCGTAAGATCGCCGCCCGCCAGCATGTTGCCGGCCGCTTCGGAGAACCGCGCCATGTAGAAGCGCGTCGCCATGCGGCCGCTCTCCTCGCATTCCCAGCGGTCGACCGAACCGCGGCAGGTCTCGTACATACCCTCCACCGGCGTCTTCGGCGCCGGCGGCTGACCGGCCGCCCTGGGCGGCTGCGGCGCCTGGAGTTGCGCCGCCATACGCTCGGCCGCAACGATCACGTCGTCCGGCAAGCGCTGCAATCCGCTGCCATTCAGCGCATCCAGGGCGATCTCGGCTTCGGCCGTGGCCGAAAGCGTGCCGGTCTCGGCCTCGTAGAGTTCGTGATACAACCAGAGGCGATCCTGGGCGACCTTGCGGATGCCGCTTTGCAGGCGCAGCACGGCGCTTTCGTGGTTTTCGCGCCTGAACTGGATGCGATGATGCAGCGGGCGGAGGCAGACGCCATCCTTGCGCAGCCGGCTCGGCCCGTAGCCAAGCGCCAGCAGCACCTGCTTCTCGGCCTCGGCGAAGCGGGCAAGATAGAACTGCACATTCAGATGCCCCATGCGGTCGCATTCCCATGGCTGCACGGGGCAGCGGCCGCTCGGCAGGAACCCGTTTTCCAGCACCGGCATGGCGGACGGCGCCGCAGGCTCCTCGCCGCTCACCATGACGGAGCCGAAGCCGTCGCGCAGATCATCCGGCAGGGCGACGGATTTGCGCTGATCGAGATCGAAGCAGAGCGCCAGTACATCCGCTTTCATGCACAGCGCGCCTGTTTCGGCATTGAACAGGCGGTGATGGAAGCGCAGCTTCCTGCCCTCCGCCAGCTTCACCCCGCTTTCCATGCGGATCAGATCGCCGGCGCGCAGTTCCTGCACGTAATCGAGATCCTGATGCACGGCGACCACGCCAAGCTTGCGCTCGACGAAGGCTTCGCGGCCGAAACCGCCTTCCAGCATGATGGAGGCCGCCGCGTCGCTGATCCGCGCCGTGTAGAACTGCACATTCATATGGCCATACTGGTCGCACTCCCAGGCGGCGACCGAGCCGCGGTAGGTTTCGCGGAAATTGCTCACGATATGCTCTTTATCAATCTGGAGACGATCTTGGAGGGGACGTCATGTTGGCCCGTTATGCCGGCTGGCGCAACCGCCCGGCTCATCCGCCTCCGGCCCGTCGCGCGATGAGGGTTTCGACCTGCCGCCGCACCACCGCCTCGCCGGTATCGCCCAGCATTTTCAGGCGTCCGGTCGCCTCCAGCACCAGGGCTCCGGTGATGCCGGCTGCCAGCGAGACGATCTCCATGCGCAGCTCATCGGCAGCCAGCGGCGCCACCTGCCGCAGGCCGTCGCCCAGCACCGAATAGCATTGGATCAGCCGGCCATTCAGCAAGCGGTCCAGCTCCGGCGTCAGGCCGACCGGCTTCAGGCCCTGCGCAAGGTAAAGCCCCAGATAAAGGTCGTCCGCCCGGCTGCGGTAGAAGTCGTAGAAGGCCAGCGCCGCGGCCATCAGCCGCCGGCCGCGTCGGTCCTCAGGCGCGAGCCCTGCCACCGCCTCGCGCAGATGCTTCAGCAGATCGGCCAGCGAACCGGCCAGCATGTCGGCGTAAAGCGCTTCCTTGCCGGGGTAATGCAGGTAGACCGTGCCGACCGCCACGCCGGCTTCCGCCGCGATGGCGCGCAGGGTGGCGCCGTCCAGGCCGTCGCGGGCAAAGACGCTGCGCGCCGCCTTCAGGATCGCCTCGCGCTTGAATGCCTTGATTGCCGCGCGGCGGCCCTGCCGCCTGCCGGCGGCCTCGGCGATCTTCGCATCAGCGGGCATTCTTCCAGCCGAGCGGATCGCCGCTGTCGCGTTCCTTGACGGCGGCCTTGAAGCCGATCTGCTCGCAGCGCGCCTTGAAGGCGACGCCTTCCGGCGAATGGCGGGTGACGCCGTCGAAGAAGGTGGCCAATGTCTGCGTCGAATTCAGGCCCATATTGTCGTAGGCCTGATTGATCATCAGCTTCTGCATCATCAGCTGGTTCTTCGGCACCGAGGCGATGCGCGCCAGCAGCGCCTCGACGTAATCGTCGAGCTCGGCCTCCGGCACGGCATCGATGACCAGGCCGTATTCCTTCGCCGTCCTGCCATCGATCAGATCGCCGGTCAGCAGCAGGCGCTTGGCCTTCTCGGCGCCCAGCCGATAGACCCACATGCCCGTGGTGGGGCAGCCCCAGATGCGCGCCGGCGGATAGCCGATCCTGGCATCCTCGGCCATCACCACGAGATCGGAGCACAGCGCGATATCGCTGCCGCCTGCCACCGCGAAGCCGCGGATCTTGGTAACCACCGGCTTCAGCGACCGCCATAGGCTCATGAAGCAATCGGTGGCATGCCGCATCCACTGATAATCGATCAGCGGGTCCCAGGGCATGTCCTGGCTGCCCTTCACCGGGCGGGGCGCCTCGGCATAGGCCTTGAGGTCATAGCCGGCGCAGAAGGCGCGCCCGGCGCCGGTCAGGGCGATGACATGCACCTCGTCGTCCCAGTTGGCGCGCTCGACCGCGGCTTTGAGGGCGCCGGGCGTCTCGTCGACAATGGCGTTCAGATGCTCGGGCCGGTTCAGCGTGATCCGCGCGATGCGGCCGTCGCGTTCATAGAGGACGATGGGCTGCTCTGACATGGTTTCCTCCCGCTTCCGGAGCAAACTATATCAATGATCATAAAAATGAACAATGTTCATAAAATGACTTCGCGATAGCGCACATCCGGCATCGGGTTCTCGCAATAGGCCGGGATGTCGTAAAATCCCAGGGCGTCGTAGAGCCTGTTGGCGGCGACCATCCGCTTGAGCGTATCGAGCCGCATGGCCCGATAGCCGAGCCGGCGGCCCTCGGCCAAAATCGCTTCCGCCAGCCGGCGGCCGAGCTGCAGCCCGCGGCCGGCCGGATCGACATAAAGCCGCTTCATCTCGCAGATGCGCCGGCCGTCCTCGGCACATCCCAGATCGCGCAGGCCGACGACCCCCACGGCCCTGCCATCCAGCTTGGCCAGCAGCAGCGCCCCCTGCCTGTCGGGCGCGTATTTGCCGGGCAGGCCCTCTAGCTCCGCATCGAAATCCTGAAAGCACAGGCTGAAGCCGAGCGAGCTGGCATAGTCGAGGAACAGCCGCCTTGCGGCGGCGAGATCGTCCGCTGTCGCGGCCGGTTCGATGCTGATCGTCGTCTCACTCACGGCAGATGTGCCTTTCCTTTGTTGCGCCGGGCAGGTTGCCATACCGCCAGGAACAGCCCGCCGCAAACCGCGGCGACTCCCGCGCCCTGCCAGAGGGACAGCGGCTCGCCGAGCAGCAAGGCAGCCAGCACCGTGCCGACCACCGGCACCAAAGCCGGGAACTGCCCGGCCCGCGCCGGCCCCAGCACGGTGACGGAATGAGCATACAGGAAAACCGCCAGACCGCTGACCAGAGCTCCCTGGAACACGGCCTGGCCGATGACTTCGACGGCCGGCACGCGCACGAGCACTGCGGTATCGGCAAACATCGAATAGGCCGGCAGCCACAGCACCGCCGAGAGCACGGCGATTGCCGCCGTCGCCCGCAATGCCGGCACCCGCCAGCGCCGCAGCAGCGCCGTGAACAGGCCATAGGCGATGCCGGCGGCGATCAGGATCACATCGCCCAGCCAGACATCCTTTCCCGTCGCCTGGAAAGCCGGGCCGGCCACCAGCACCAGGCCGCCGAGCATGAGCGGAAGGCCGATGACCACGCCGGCGGCGGGGCGCTCTCCCAGCAGAAGCAGACCGAAGATCAGACCGGCGATCGGAGTCGCGCCGGGATTGAGCACCGCGCCATGCGCCGCCGGCGCGTAATGCAGGCCCAGCATGACGGCAAAGAAATAGGGTGCGCCGGCCAGCGCCGTCAGCACGATGCCGCGCGGCCAGCCAAGGCCGCCAAGATCCTTCAGGCCGCCGCGCCACAGGATCGGCAGGAAAATCAGCCCGGAGACGACATAGCGCAGCGCGACCAGATCGATCGGGCCCAAACCGGCGAGCGCGCCCTGCCGGCCGGCGACGAAACTGCCGCCGAAGATGATCACGGCCAGCAGGGCGCCGGCAAATGCCTGCGGCTTTCGGCCGGTTGCGGCTTCGCCGCTGTCTGCCGGGACTGCATTCGACGCTTCGGCCATGATCCCACCAGCATAGCGCAGAAAGAAAAAGGGCGAGGCACTCAACAGGGGAAAGTGCCTCGCCCGACCGGCTGTCACGGGCCGGCTATCGGCGGCATCGGGGCAGCCGCCGAACTCTTCTCGCTTCAAACCGTGATGCTGCCCTCCAGATAGGGCTGGCAGACACCGGCAATGCGCACCCGCGCGCCCTCGTCGCGGCAATACAGCGTGCCGCCGCGCGGCGATGCCTGGTAGGCAACGATGTCGCGCTTGCCGAGCCGCTTGGCCCAATATGGAACGGCGGTGCAATGCGCCGAGCCGGTGACCGGATCCTCCGGGATGCCCATCTTCGGCGCGAAGAAGCGCGATACGCAATCGAGGCCCGGCCGGTCGCCGGGCGCCGTGACGATGACGGCGAACTTGTCGGCATGGGCAAGCCCGACCATGTCCGGCGTCAGGCTGCGCACGATTTCGGCCTCGTCATAGACCAGGAAGTAATCGCGCGCGGCCAGGACATCCTTCGGCGGCGCGCCGATCGCCTGGATCAGGCCGGCGCAGGCCGTCACCGGCTCCGGCGCGCGCGCGGGAAAATCCATTGCCAGCCGGCCGCTTTCGCCATCCTGCGTGACGGTCAGCCGGCCGCCTTTGGTGAAGAAGTCGATCTGGCGGCGCGCGCCGTCCAGCTTGTTGAAGATCACCCAGGCGCTGGCCAGCGTCGCATGGCCGCAGAGATCGACCTCGACGGCCGGCGTGAACCAGCGCAACCCGTAACCCTTAACGCCGTCGCGCTGCTCCGGCACGAAGAAGGCGGTCTCGGCGAGATTGTTCTCGGCCGCGATCGACTGCATGACCGCATCGGGCAGCCATTCCTTCAGCGGCACCACGGCGGCCGGATTGCCCTTGAAGACTTTGTCGGCGAAGGCATCGATCTGGTGAATCGGCAGGCGCATCTGTCCCCCCTGTGAAATCCGCGACATCGCTGATCGGACCGGGCGCCGCTGGGGCCACCGGGCAGCGCCGGGCGGCGCCGGAACAGGTGTCAATTAGGACCGGGCGCTAGCGAAGCCAGGCCGGCTTGCGCAATTCGGCCTCGATATCGGCGCGGCTGAGGCCGACATCCTTGAGAATGTCATCCGGCAACGCGGCCAAATCCGCCCGCTCGCGGGCCCGGCGTTGCCAGTCGAGCAGCGTCAGCACGGCAGCCATCGCGCTGGCAGCGCTGACAGCGACCATGCGGTCGATTACCCGGCCGATCGTGCTGCCCACGCGTTCGACCGGGCCGCTTTCATAGGGCCGGCCGATTGTACTAGTCCAATTTGTCACAACACCCCTCCAATGTCTTGCTGGGAGACCTATTGAACCCCGCCAATGGGGGCAAAAACGATATTTGATTGACTCATTGATGGGGTCAATGCAAAAATTGCCACCATGACAATGTGGCTACCCAAACTCGAACACTTTCCCGGCCCGCGCTATCAGGCGCTGGCCGCCGCCATCGAAGCGGCGATCCAGAGCGGCGCGCTGCCGGTCGGCGCCAAGCTGCCGCCGCAGCGCAACCTCGCCTGGAAGCTCGGCGTGACCGTCGGCACGGTCAGCCGCGGCTACATGCTGGCGGAGCAGAAGGGTCTGCTGTCCGGCGAGGTCGGGCGCGGCACCTTCGTGAAATCGCCCAACGGATCTGCGGCCGCGACAACCGACGGCGAGCCGATCCTGCTCGATGGCGGCGAGATCGCCAATCTGGCGACGCCCGGCGTGATCGAGCTGTCGCATAACGAGCCCAGCCTGCCCGATTACGACGACCTGCTGCGCCGCTCGATGCAGACCATCGCGGCCAAGCGCAATCTGCAGCATTTGCTCGGCTACAGCCGCACGCTCGGCGATCCGGCGCATCGCGCGGCGGCGGCCGAATGGCTGCGCCGCGTCGGCCTCGAGGTCGCGCCGGAGCAGCTCATCGTCACCGCCGGCGCACAGCAGGCGCTGGCCGTCACCATGACGGCGATGACCATGCCGAACGAGACGATGCTGGTCGAATCGCTCACCTATGGCGGCGTGCACGAGAATGCGCGGCTGCGCCCGGTTCGTCTGGAAGCCGTCGCCATGGACGAGGAAGGCATCCTGCCCGACGCGCTGGCCGCCGCGGCCAAGCGCACCGGCAGCCGCCTCGTGCTGCTGCAGCCGACCATCCACAACCCGACCACGGCGATGCTGTCGGCGCAGCGGCGCGCCGAGATCGTCGCGGTGGCGCGCAAATACGACCTCACCATCGTCGAGGACGATGTCTATGGCTTCCTGACGCCGGACCGGCCGCTGCCGCTGGCGGCGCTGGCGCCCGAGCGCACCATCTTCATCGCCAGCGCCTCGAAATGCATGGCGCCGGGCCTGCGCGTCGGCTGGATGGCGGCGCCGCCGGCGTTGATCGAACGCTTCGCCGATGCGCTGCATGCCTTCGCGATCAACAATTCCCGCCTCAACCAGGAGATCGTGCGGCTGTGGATCGAGGACGGCACGGCGGCCAGCCTGGCCGAGCGGCTGCGCGAGGAAGCCGCCATCCGCAACGAGATGGCGGCGGAGGCTTTCGAAGGGCTGACCATGCGCGGCAATCCGGCCAGCCTGCACTGCTATCTCGAATTGCCGGCGCCGTGGCAGCCGAACGACTTCACCAACCAGGCGCTGGGCCAGGGCGTGCGCATCGCCAGCTGCACGTCCTTCGTGCCCGACAACCGTCCGAACCCGCCGCCCTGGGTGCGCATTTCGCTCACCCCCTCGCCCGACCGCGCGCAACTGGCCGAAGGCCTGCGCCGCCTGCGCAACCTGATCGAGCGCGGCCCCGGCGGCGCGCGGCGCGCCGTCGTCTAGCGCGAAGCGACGGTATGGCCGTGATTGAGCGGGCCATGGCCTTTGCCAAGGCCCGGCGCCGTTTCGATCGCCCTGCGCAAATAGAGCCGCGCCTGCTCGACCGCGAAATTGAGCGGCTGGCCGAAGGCAAGCCCCGCCGCGATCGCCGAGGCCAGAGTGCAGCCGGTGCCGTGCGTCGAGCGGCTCGGGATGCGCCTGCCTTCGAAACGGTCGCTACCATGCGCCGTGACCAGCAGATCGGTCAGCTCGTCGCCCGGCAGATGGCCGCCCTTGAGCAGCACCGCCTTGGGGCCGAGCCGGAGCAGGGCCTGCGCCGCCGCCGGCATGGCCGCGGCATCGGGGATTTTCAGGCCGCCGAGCGCTTCGGCTTCCGGCAGGTTCGGCGTGATCAACGTGGCGCGCGGAATCAATACCTCGCGCAGCGCGGTTTCGGCCTCCCGCTGCAGCAGGCTGGCGCCGCCCTTCGCCACCATCACCGGATCGACGACGAGCGGCAGTTCGGGCGCCAGGTCGGCCAGGGTATCGGCCACGGCATGGATGATGTCGGCGCGATGCAGCATGCCGGTCTTGACCGCATCGGCGCCGATATCCTGCAGCACCACACGCATCTGCAGCGCCACGAAATCCGCCGGCACGTCATGCACGGCATGCACGGTGACGGTGTCCTGCACGGTCAGGGCGGTGATCGCGGTGGCGGCATAGCCGCCCAAAGCCGTCACCGCCTTTATGTCGGCCTGGATGCCGGCGCCGCCGCCCGAATCCGAGCCGGCGATGATCAGAACCCGGCCGCGCACCTGCCCATGCCCCAGTCCGCGCTCCCGCCCTGCGGATGGCGCGGGGCTCATGCCGCGGCCTGCTCCAGCGCCGAAACGATATCCTCGACCACGGCCTGCACCAGCAGCTCGTCCTCGCCTTCGGCCATGACGCGGATCAGCGGCTCGGTGCCGGACGGGCGGATGACGATGCGGCCGGCCTTGCCCAGCTTGCGTTCGGCGGCATCGATCGCCTTCTGCACGTTCGAGCGTTCCAGCGGCGCGCCGCCGCCATGGCGCACATTGCGCAGCAATTGCGGATAGGGCGTGAAACGGCGGCAGAATTCGCTGGCCTTTTGGCCCGATTCGCTGAGCGCCGACATCACCTGCAAGGCGGCGACCAGGCCATCGCCGGTGGTGGCGAAGTCGGACAGGATGATATGGCCCGATTGCTCGCCGCCGAGATTGTAGCCCTGCTCGCGCATCGCCTCGAGTACGTAGCGGTCGCCCACCTTGGTACGCCTAAGTTCGATGCCGAGCCCGTTGACGAAACGCTCAAGCCCCAGATTCGACATCACCGTGGCGACCAGGCCGTTCCTGGCGAGCCGGCCCTGCTTGAGCCAGCTTTCGGCGATCACCGCCATGAGCTGGTCGCCGTCGATCACCGCGCCGCGCTCGTCCACCATCACCACGCGGTCGGCATCGCCGTCCAGCGCGATGCCGAGATCGGCGCCATGCGCGACGACGGCCTCCTGCAGGGCGCTCGGCTGCGTCGAGCCGCATTCCTTGTTGATGTTGAAGCCGTCCGGCTTCACGCCGATGGAAATGACATCGGCCTCCAGTTCCCACAGCACGGCGGGCGCGACCTTGTAGGCGGCGCCATTGGCGCAATCGACCACGACCTTCAGGCCGGCCAGCTTCTGCCCTTTCGGCAGGGTCGCCTTAGCGAATTCGACATAGCGGCCATCGGCATCGTCCAGCCTTTTGGCGCGGCCGAGCTTCTCGGGCGCGGCCAGAGCCGGCTCGACCTCGCCGGTGATCATCGCCTCGATCTGCCGCTCGGCCGCATCGGAAAGCTTGTAGCCGTCCGGGCCGAACAGCTTGATGCCGTTGTCATGGAAGGGATTGTGCGAGGCCGAGATCATCACGCCGAGATCGCAGCGCAGGGCGCGGGTGAGCATCGCCACGGCGGGGGTCGGCATCGGGCCGACCAGGAAGACATCCATGCCCACGCCGGTGAAGCCGGCGACCAGCGCGGGTTCCAGCATATAGCCGGACAGCCGCGTATCCTTGCCGATGAGGACGCGATGGCGATGCTGGCCGTTGCGGAAATAGGCGCCGGCCGCCATGCCGACGCGAAGCGCCGTGGCCGGCGTCATCGGCTCGGTATTGGCCAGCCCTCGGATGCCGTCGGTGCCGAAGAATTTGCGGGTCATGCTTTGCAGATCACGGAATGGTTTTCGCGAATCGAATGCCTGGAGAAATTTTGCCGCGGACTATGCCACAGAACACGGCGAAACGGCACCCATCGGCTGCACCGCGCCGCGATCAACAAGCGTTACGAGGCGTTACAAATCGCACGGATTACCGCCGATTCGCCGCCAGACGCGGAGGGCCTGCACGGTCTCCGCGACATCGTGCACGCGCAGGATCTGCGCCCCCTGCTCCACGGCGTAGAGCGCGGCGGCGATCGAGCCGGCGAGGCGGCGCGCGGGATCCGCCTCGCCGGTCAGCGCGCCGATCATGCTCTTGCGCGAAACGCCGACCAGCAGCGGGCAGCCGAGCGCCTGCAGATGCCGCAGGTTGCGCAGCAGGGCGAGGTTATGCTCCAGCGTCTTGCCGAAGCCGAAGCCGGGATCGATGATGATGCGTTCGCGCGCAATGCCCGCGGCCTCGCAGGCCTCGATGCGCGCGGCGAGATAATCGCGCACTTCGGCGACCACGTCGTCGTAATGCGGCGCCGCCTGCATGCTGCCGGGTTCGCCCTGCATATGCATCAGCACCACCGGCAGCCCGCTCGCTGCTGCGGCCTGCAGGCTGCCCTCGCCTTCCAGGGCCGAAATGTCGTTGATCAGCGCCGCCCCGGCCGCCGCCGCGGCGCGCATGGTGGCGGCGTTGCGGGTATCGACCGAGATCGGCACGTTCATATCCCGCAGGCCCTCGATCACCGGCAACAGGCGGGCGATTTCCTGCTCCGGGCGGACCGGCGCGGCGCCGGGACGGGTCGATTCCGCGCCGAGATCGACGATCGCGGCGCCGGCGGCGATCTGCGCCTTGGCCAAGGCGATGGCGGCGGCGGCATCGCCGCTTAATCCGTCCCCGGAGAAACTGTCGTCGGTGACATTGACGATGCCCATGACGAGCGGACGGCACCGATCGAGGCCCGGCAGAAAGGCCTGAAATGACCGTTGCGGACCGCCGGAACCGGCTGCGGACCGCTGCTGACCGTTATCGACCATTTTGAACCGCTGCGTCCCGTTTTGACCCGTTATTGACCATTTTGAACCGTTCGTGACCGGTTCGCCTTATACCGGCCTATTCCAGCTTATCCGGCCTTAAACGCGTTTAAGCCATCCTATCCGGGACCGGGAAATCTGGCGTCCGAAATAAGGCGGAAAACCAATTTACATTGACATTATGTTAAGATGTTCTACAAGTCAGGGGTGGAAAGCTCTTTTCTACGATACCACTGCTGGCATATGGCCGCGGGGTGGGGGAAATTCGATTTCCATATGCGCCAAGAACACCGTGGCCGGATGACTATCCGCCGGTAGTGGCCCATGCACCTTATCAGAGGCTTGTCCACCACGATGCTTACGAGGCCGCTAAGCGCGGTTCGAGCTCAGAATCAGCCCTCCGGCTTGTGTACGATCTGGTAACCGACCAAGCTATTGATAAAATTAGAAAAATCATCAAGAACGGACAGCCACGCATAGTTGCGGTTCATGCACAAGAATCGCAGGGCAAGAACAAGATACCAATGGCTTATGCGGAGGTTTTGGCAGCGATTTTAAAGACTTACACCGACCCAGGAATAGTGCAATCTGTTGTCGCAGACCATACCAATGCCGCGTCATTTTACCACAGGATGGTCTCGCCACCGACTTTTGATGGCTATGTAGAGTCTGGTGCCGAGTATTTCATTGTAGATGACACGTGTACCGCAGGTGGAACGTGGGCAAACTTGCGGGGTTACATCGAGTCTAGAGGTGGAATTGTGGTCGGACTATCGACATTAGCAATTCCGACATCTTGAGTACGATATTTCGCTTGCGCAGCATACATTAGCGCGGCTTAGATACCGGCATCCAGAGTTGGACAATCTCTGCAGGCAGGAGTTCAACTATGGAATTGAATGTCTCACGGAAGGCGAAGCGGGCCACTTCTATGCAGCCCCGTCCACTGACACAATCCGAAATCGTCTCGCTGAGGCAAGACGCGATCTCAACATCAGCAGAAATGAAGAAGCTGATGCTGGAGCGCCATGCCCAACAGAAGAAGACTATTCGGGCGCTAGTCACGCCTCCGAAATATCAAATGGCGGCTGAATAATTTTTATTCGGCCAGCGCCGCAATCTCTTCAAGTGTCCAAACGTGATCTGCGACGCCTGCCTGCATGGCAGGTGTGACGCGCAGGCTCTTATGGATGCGCCCGAAATTGTAAAACATAAAATGCAGTGCAATCCCGCATAGGCCGTCACACTGGGCCCGTCACTCTGGGCCCGTCACTCTGGGCCCGTCACTCTCGGGCTTGCCCGAGGGTCCATCCGCCGCCAATGCAGCGATATGGCAGTGCAGGCTCTCCGTCGGCGCCTGTGCCAGTCCGCCTGAGATCCTCGGGCCGAGCCCGGGGATGGCGGACCTGGAGTGACAAGAGGCGGCAAAGAAAGAACGCCCGGGTATGGCCCGGGCGTTTTGCATTTCGAAAAATGGGACCTCGGCTCTCGCCTGAAAAAGGCTCGCCCGGTGACGATGGGGTTAGCTCAGGCGCCCGGCATCGGTTCCGGTTCGAAGCCGCCGGCGCCGCCGGGCTTCTTGTTGCCGCGCGAGCTGCTGGGCACGGCCGAACGCGGGCCGCTATCGCCCGAGGAGGACGGCGTCTTGTCTTCGGGCCGCACGATCGGCTCGCCGCGCAGCAGGGCCTTCACCTCGTCGCCGGAGAGCGTTTCGTATTCGAGCAGGGCCTGGGCGAGCTTGTGCAGATCGTCCATATGCTCGCTGAGCAGCTTGCGGGCCTTCATCTCGGCCTCGTCGACGATGCGGCGCACCTCGTCGTCGATCAGCTTGGCGGTGGCGTCCGAGACATTCTTGCGCTGCGTCACCGAATGGCCGAGGAAGACCTCCTCCTCGTTGTCGCTGTAGCGCAGCGGGCCGAGCTTGGTCGAGAAGCCCCACTCGGTCACCATCTTGCGCGCCAGATTGGTGGCACGCCGGATGTCGTCCGAGGCGCCGGTCGTCACCTTGTTGGGGCCGAAGATCATCTCCTCGGCGACCCGCCCGCCCATCATGATGGCGAGGCGCGACGTCATCTGTGTGAAGTTCATCGAATAGCGATCGCCTTCCGGCAACTGCATCACCATGCCGAGCGCGCGGCCGCGCGGAATGATCGTGGCTTTATGCACGGGATCCGCATCGGGCACGTTGAGCGCGACGATGGCATGACCGGCTTCGTGCCAGGCGGTGAGCTGCTTTTCCTTTTCACTCATCACCATGGAGCGCCGCTCGGCGCCCATCATGACTTTGTCCTTGGCGTCTTCGAACTCGCGCGTCGTCACCACGCGCTTGCCGCGGCGGGCCGCAAGCAGAGCCGCTTCGTTGACGAGATTGGCGAGATCGGCGCCGGAGAAGCCTGGAGTGCCGCGGGCGATGACGCGCAAATCAACGTCAGGGCCAAGCGGCACCTTGCGCACATGCACCTTGAGGATCTTCTCGCGGCCGATGATGTCGGGACGCGGCACCACGACCTGCCGGTCGAAACGTCCCGGCCGCAGCAGCGCCGGATCGAGCACGTCCGGCCGGTTCGTGGCGGCGAGGACGACGACGCCTTCATGTCCCGAGAAGCCGTCCATCTCGGTGAGGA